>NZ_JBBCXG010000001.1:0-654578 GCF_037145535.1 Oerskovia sp. USHLN155 | reverse complement strand
ACAAACCGAAAACATGACGTTTTCAATTCATACCAAATAAGCAGTCTCCACACGAACACACAACACACACCAAACGATGCGCGCCACACGCCCACGCAGGACAATTGGCATAAACTATCAAGCACACTGTTGAGTTCTCAAGCAACCGACACGCACCGACTCCAACCCACCAGGGGCCTTCACTCGGGGCAACTTCTCTACCTTACCAGTTCTGAGTCCCGGTGTCTACCGCAACTCTTCTCCGGCGCCCTCACGAGTCGACAGATCCAGGATCTGAAGTTCATGTGGGTGGCCTGCCCGTGGGACCAGCCACTTCGCGGCGGCTCCGAGGAGCTTCGCAGTGGTGTCTGTTCCTCCCTGTCGGGCTGACATCCAGAAGATTACGTCGAGGTGACGGGCAAGGTCAAACCCGGGTGCGGTGACCCTGGTCACCGCACCCGGCGCCCCCGGGCCGCACCGGCCCGACGGCTCGCTCACGGTGCCCGGCCGGCCCCACACAAGGACCGCGGGGCCAGGGGAGGGCTCCCCTGGCCCCGCCGTCATGCACGCAGGTCCGTCACGCCACCTCGGCCACCGCGAGCGTCCGCTTGCCCCGGCGCAGGACGGCGAAGCGCCCGTGCAGGAGGTCGTCCGCCTCGAGGACCGCGTCCTCGGACGTCACCTTCACGTTGTTGACGTAGGCGCCGCCCTCGGAGATCGCGCGACGAGCCGCGCCCTTGGAAGCCACGAGTCCCGACCCCACGAGCAGGTCGACGACCAGCTCGCCGGGCGCCGCCGTCGTGCGCGGGAGCTCCGCCACCGCCGCCGCCAGCGTGCCGGCGTCGAGGGCACCCAGGTCCCCTCGACCGAAGAGCGCCTGGCTCGCCGCGATGACCGCCTCGGTCGCCGCAGCACCGTGGACCAGGGTGGTGACGTCGGCAGCGAGCGCCTTCTGCGCCTCGCGCGCCGCGGGACGCTCGGCGACCGCGCGTTCGAGGTCGGCGATCTCCTCCGCACTACGGAACGTGAAGATCTTCAGCCAGCCCACCACGTCGGCGTCGTCCGCGTTGACCCAGTACTGGTAGAACGCGTACGGGCTCATCATGTCGGGGTCGAGCCACACGGCCCCGCCCTCGGTCTTGCCGAACTTGGTCCCGTCCGCCTTGGTGATGAGCGGCGTCGTCAGGACGTGCACCGACGCACCCTCGGCCTTGCGGATCAGCTCGACGCCCGAGAGCAGGTTGCCCCACTGGTCGTTGCCGCCCGTCTGGAGCGTGACGCCCTCCCGCCGGAAGAGCTCGAGGTAGTCGTTCCCCTGGAGGATCTGGTAGCTGAACTCGGTGAAGCTGATGCCCTCGTCCGACCTCAGACGGCGCGCCACGGTGTCCTTGGCCAGCATGGTGCCCAGACGGTAGTGCTTGCCGATCTCCCGCAGGAAGTCGATCGCCGTGAGCTGGCCGGTCCAGTCGAGGTTGTTCACGACGCGCGCCGGGTTGTCGCCCTCGAAGTCGAGGAAGCGCGAGACCTGCGTCTTGAGGCGCTCGGTCCACTCGGCAACCGTGTCCTTGGTGTTGAGGATCCGCTCCCCCGACTGGCGCGGGTCACCGATCATGCCCGTTGCGCCACCGACGAGCGCGATGGCGCGGTGCCCGGCGAGCTGCAGGTGGCGCAGCAGGATGAGCTGGACCAGGTGACCGTGGTGCAGGCTCGGTGCGGTCGGGTCGAAGCCGCAGTAATACGTGACGGGTCCCTCGGCCAGCGCAGCACGCAGCGCGGCCTCGTCGGTGGACTGCGCCACCAGGCCTCGCCATTGCAACTCGTCGAGAACGTCGTTCACTGCATCTCCTTCGTCGTGCCCGCGCGCGGTGCGGCGCGGGCGTGGGACGGGCGCGCCGTCGTTCCGCGCGCCCGAGGTCCTAGTCTGCCGTGTCCTGCCCTCCAGCACCGACTCCGCCCGGGAGCGGGCACCTCAGCGGGTGCGGCGCGTCGCGGGACGGTACGCCGAGACGGTCGGGTCGCCCGTGAGCCACAGGCGCCACGGGTAGACGCTCGCGTCTCCGCCGTCGCCGCTCACACCGACGCGCGGTCCGGTCGCGATCGCGGGTCGCAGGGTCCGCACGTCCCGGTGCACGACGACGTCGCCCGCCTCGTCCGTCACGTCCAGCCCGTAGTGGGCCAGGTCCAGGCCGAGCGCCACCGCGAGACGCGCCGGACCGCGCGCGATCTGACGGTCCGAGTCGCACACGCCCACGGCGAGCCGTCGCGCCCGGGCGAGCTCGGCGCCGTCGGTCACCTCGCCCGCGCGCAGGAGGACCGCCGACGCGGATCCCACGGGGCCGCAGACCACGTTGACGCAGTGGTGCAGGCCCAGGTGCCGGTAGACGTACAGGTGACCCGGCTCGCCGTACATGGCCCGGTTGCGCTCGGAGCGTCCGCGGAAGGCGTGCGACCCCGGATCCTGCTCGCCGTCGTAGGCCTCGACCTCGGTGAGGCGGACGGTGACGCTGCCCTCCGGCGTGCGGTGCGTGATCGAGGCCCCCAGGAGGTCGCGCGCGACCTCGAGGCTCGGGCGGGCGAACCACCCACGCGCGGGGACGTCCGGTGCGGGGGCGTCGAGGTCCGTGCTGGAACGGGACTCGGTCACGTGGGCCTCCTGGCTGGGCGGGCGTCTCCCCCGCAATCTACGCCGCGCATGTTTCGACTTCTCGCCTGCCGGTGGACGGTCAGGCGTCGCCCGCGCGCTCGTGAGCACGGGGACGCGACGGGACCGGCTCGCCGAACCCGTCGAGCACCACGTCGGCCCGCGCGGCCGTGCCCTCGGCCGCGTAGACCTCTCGCTCCGAGGCCATCCACTCGAGCCAGTGCACGCGGGCCTCCTGGCCGTCGCGCGCGAGGCCGCGCGCCAGGCGGACCTCGTCGTCGGCCTCGACCCAGACGAGCGTCGTCGTGAGGTCGGCGATCCGCCGGGCACCCGCGCCGCAGCCCTCGACCACGAGGAACGGGGCGAGCGGGACGTCGTGCCACTCGGCGAAGTCCTCGAGCGTCCAGTCGTACCGCTGGTACCGCCCGGGCCTGCCCACCGCCAGCGGGTCGAGGACCTGCTCGACGAGCCGCCCGACGCCCGCCGTCATGCCCGTCCAGCCCTCGTACAGGTCGTCCATGTGGATCACCTGAGCGGGCAGGGCCGCTGCGAGCTGCGCGGCCAGGGTCGTCTTGCCAGAACCCGCCGGCCCGTCGACGACGACCAGGCGGCACCCGGCCCCGCCAGGGACGCCCGGACCAGCCGGACGTCCCTGACCGAGGCGCGCTGCGCCGTCGTGCACGCGGGCCACGAGGTCCTCGAGGACCACAGCGCTCACGCTCACGGCGACCTCAGCCCTGCACCCAGAAGCGGTACTCCGCCGAGCGCACCTTGGCCTCCTCGAGCTGCTCCGCCACGCGCGCGGGAGCCGTACCGCCCACCGCGTCGCGCGAGGCGAGCGAACCCTCGACCGTGAGCACGTCCCGCACCCCCGGGGTGAGGTGCTCGGAGATGTCCGCGAGGTCCGCGTCCGTCAGGTCCCACAGCTCGATGCCGCGCTCCTCGCAGACCCGCACGCACGCGCCCGCGACCTCGTGAGCCACCCGGAAGGGCACGCCCTGACGGACGAGCCACTCCGCGACGTCGGTCGCGAGCGAGAAGCCCTGCGGTGCGAGCGACGCCATGCGCTCGGTGTCGAACGTCAGGGTGCGGACCATGCCCGCGTACGCGGGGAGCAGGACCTTGAGGGTGTCGACCTGGTCGAACACCGGCTCCTTGTCCTCCTGCAGGTCGCGGTTGTACGCGAGCGGCAGGCCCTTGAGCGTGGCCAGCAGCCCCGTCAGGTCCCCGATGAGACGCCCGGCCTTGCCGCGCGCGAGCTCGGCGATGTCCGGGTTCTTCTTCTGCGGCATGATGCTCGACCCCGTGGAGTAGGCGTCGTCCAGGCGGACGAAGCCGAACTCCTTGGTGTTCCAGATGATGATCTCCTCCGCGAAGCGCGAGAGGTCGACCCCCAGCATCGCCGAGACGAACGCGAACTCCGCGACGACGTCGCGCGAGGCCGTGCCGTCGATCGAGTTCTCGACCGGGCCGTCGAAGCCCAGGTCCGCCGCGACGGCCGCCGGGTCCAGACCCAGCGACGAGCCCGCGAGCGCACCCGAGCCGTAGGGCGAGCGCCCGGCCCGCACGTCCCAGTCGATGAAGCGGTCGACGTCGCGCAGCAGCGGCCACGCGTGCGCCAGCAGGTGGTGCGCGAGCAGCACCGGCTGCGCGTGCTGCAGGTGCGTGCGGCCCGGCATCGGGGCGCCGGGGTGCGCCTCGGCCTGCTCGATGAGGGCGTCGACGACGTCGAGCACCAGGAGCCCGATCGCCCGGGCCTCCTCGCGCAGGTACGACCGCACGAGCGTCGCGATCTGGTCGTTGCGCGAACGCCCGGCGCGCAGCTTGCCGCCGAGGTCCGGACCCGCGCGCTCGATGAGCCCGCGCTCGAGGGCCGTGTGCACGTCCTCGTCGGCCAGGACCGGGAGGAACGCCCCCGACCCGACGTCGGCCGAGAGCACGTCCAGCGCCTCGAGCATCGCGGTCAGCTCGTCGTCGTCGAGCAGACCCGCCGCCGCGAGCACCTTGGCGTGGGCCCGCGAGCCCGCGATGTCGTGCTGCGCGAGGCGCCAGTCGAAGTGCGTCGACTGCGAGAGGGCGGCCAGGGCCTGCGCAGGGCCGCCGGCGAACCGGCCGCCCCACAGGCTCACCGGTGCCTCCGACACGCTCGGTACGCCCTCCACCTCGGCCGAGTCGCCCGCAGCGGCGCCGGACGTGATCTCGTCACTCATGGTTCACAGGCTCCCGGTGCCGAAGTCCACGCCGTTGCCGAACTTCTCGTCGCGGGCCGCGGAGAGCTTGGCCGTGAGGCCGAAGATCTCGATGAAGCCCTTGGCCTGCGACTGGTCGAACGAGTCGCCCTCGTCGTAGGTCGCGAGGTTGAAGTCGTACAGGCTCGACTCGCTGCGGCGGCCCGTGACGGTCGCACGGCCGCCGTGCAGGACGAGGCGGATGTCGCCCGAGACGTAGCGCTGGGTGTCGTCGATGAAGACGTCGAGCGACTTCTTGAGCGGGCTGAACCACATGCCGTCGTAGACCAGCTCGGTCCAGCGCTGCTCGACGCCACGCTTGAAGCGGGCCTGCTCGCGCTCGAGGGTCACGTTCTCGAGCTCCTGGTGCGCCGCGATGAGAGCGATCGCGCCCGGGGCCTCGTAGATCTCGCGGGACTTGATGCCGACCAGGCGGTCCTCGACGATGTCGATGCGGCCCACGCCCTGGGCGCCGGCGCGACGGTTCATCTCCTGGATGGCCTGCAGCGGGGTCACGGGGACGCCGTCGAGCGCGACCGGCACACCCTGCTCGAACGTGATGACGACCTCGTCCGCGACGGGCGGGAACGTCGGGTCGTCGGTGTAGTTGTAGACGTCCTTCGTCGGGGCGTTCCAGATGTCCTCGAGGAAGCCCGTCTCGACCGCACGGCCCCACACGTTCTGGTCGACCGAGAACGGGTTGTGCTTGGTCGTGGCGATCGGGAGCGAGTGCTTCTCGGCGTACGCGATGGCCTTCTCGCGCGTCAGCGCGAGGTCGCGGACCGGCGCGATCGTCTTGAGCTCGGGCGCGAGCGAGGTCGTCGCGACCTCGAAGCGGACCTGGTCGTTGCCCTTGCCCGTGCAGCCGTGCGCGACGGTCGTCGCGCCGAACTGGCGGGCCGCCCGCACCAGGTGCTTGACGATCACGGGGCGCGAGATCGCGGAGACCAGCGGGTAACGGTCGAGGTACAGGCCGTTCGCGCGCAGCGCGGGCATGCAGTACTCCTCGGCGAACTCGTCGCGGGCGTCCGCGACGTAGGCCTCGACGGCGCCGCAGTCGAGGGCGCGCTGGCGGATGACCTCGAGGTCCTCGCCGCCCTGGCCGACGTCGACCGCCACGGCGACGACCTCGGCCCCGGTGGCCTCGCCGATCCAGCCGATGGCAACGGAGGTGTCCAGGCCGCCCGAGTAGGCGAGCACGACGCGTTCAGTCATGACTTGTTCTCTTCCTTGCGTGGGGTGATGGGTCCAAGTGTGGCAGCCGCCGAGGCTCGGCGGTCGCCGTGGTCGCTGCGCGGCCCGTGAGGGCCGTCGCTAGCCAGGAGGTGCTGGGGTCGTGGTGGTGGCGGGCACCACGGGGTTGGTCAGGGCCAGGAAGCGCGCGGCCAGGTCCTCGCCGCCGTCGACGTCGCGCGAGATCACCAGGACGGTGTCGTCGCCCGCGATCGTGCCCAGGACGCCGACGAACACCGAGTGGTCGATCGCCGACGCCAGGTACTGCGCGGCGCCGGGCGGCGTGCGCAGCACGACGAGGTTGCCCGACGCCTCGGCCGAGACCAGGAGCTCGGCGCACAGCCGCGCAAGCCGGGCCGCGACGTACTCGGCGTCGTTCGCGACCTGGACCGAGCGGTCGCCGCCCTCGCCGGGCACCGCGTAGACCAGGGCGCCCGACGCGCTGCGGACCTTCTCGGCCCGCAGCTCGATGAGGTCGCGCGAGAGCGTGGCCTGCGTGACGCTCACGCCGTCCTCGGCGAGCGCCTTGGCGAGCTCGGCCTGGGAGTGGATCTCGTGCCGGGCGACGAGCTGCGCGATGCGCGCATGGCGTGCCGCCTTGGTGGTGGGCACGCTCCCCGGGCCGAGGGCGGTCGTCACGAGCGGTCCAGCAACCAGGTCAGCAGCGCCTTCTGGGCGTGCAGGCGGTTCTCGGCCTCGTCCCAGACGGCCGACTGCGGGCCGTCGATGACCTCCGCCGTGATCTCCTTGCCGCGGTACGCGGGCAGGCAGTGGAGCACGAGCGCGTCGTCGGCGGCGACCGCCATGAGCTCGGCGTTCACCTGGTACGGGACGAACGGCAGCTCGCGCTCGGCCGCGCTGGCCTCGTCGCCCATCGAGACCCAGGTGTCGGTCGCGACGACGTCCGCACCGCGCGTGGCCTCGACCGCGTCCGTGGTCACGAGCACGGAACCGCCCGTGTCCCGGGCAATGCGCTCGGCGTCGGCGACGACGGCCGGGTCCGGCAGGAAGCCGGCCGGGGCGCCGATGCGCACGTGCATACCTGCGGTCACGCCGCCCAGGAGGTAGGAGTGCGCCATGTTGTTGGCGCCGTCACCCAGGTAGACGAGCGACGTCCCGGCGAGCGAGTCGACGCCGCCGCGCAGCTGGGCGACCGTCAGCAGGTCCGCGAGGATCTGGCACGGGTGGAACTCGTCGGTCAGCGCGTTGACGACCGGGACGGTCGCGACCCGGGCCATCTCCTCGACGCGCTCCTGGCCGAACGTCCGCCACACGATCGCCGACGTCTGGCGGTCCAGGACGCGGGCCGTGTCCGCGATGGGCTCGCCCCGACCGAGCTGGCTCGACGCCGCGTCGATCACGAGCGGGTAGCCGCCGAGCTCGGCGATGCCCACCGAGAACGACACGCGCGTACGGGTCGAGGGCTTGTCGAAGATCACCGCGACGGCCTGCGGCCCGCGCAGCGGCGTGCGGATGAAGCGGTCCTCGCGGAAGCCGAGGCCCAGCTCGAGGACCTCGCGCTGCTCGGCGGGGGTCAGGTCGTCGTCGCGCAGGAAGTGCCGGACGGAGGCGGTCGAGGTCACGGTCAGCCCTTCGGAGGGGTGGCTGGGGTGATGGACGGGGTGGTGGGGGCGGCCTGTGCGGCGCCCGGGCCGACCAGGTCCGCGGGGAGCCCCGCGAAGAACGCGACGACCTCGCTCGCCTGGTCGCGCGTCAGGATCAGGGGCGGGGCGAGGCGGATCGCGTCGGGCTGCACCGCGTTGACGATGAACCCGGCGTCCAGGGCTCGGCGCGCGACCTCCGCGGAGACGGGCGCCGAGAGCTGGACCGCGATCAGCAGGCCCAGGCCACGGGTTCCCGCGACCACGGGGTTGCCGCACGCGGCGATCCCGTCGCGCAGCGCCTCGCCGACCGTGCGCACGTTGGCCAGCAGGCCGTCGCGCTCGATCACGCCGAGCGTCGCGAGCGCGGCGGCCGCCGCGACGGGGTTGCCGCCGAACGTCGTGCCGTGCTGACCGCGCCCCAGGAGGGTCGCGGCCCGCTCGCCGAACGCCACGACGGCACCCACGGGGTACCCGCCGCCGAGCCCCTTGGCGAGCGTGACGACGTCGGGCGTGATGCCCCCGCCGATCTGCTGCTGCTGGAACGCGAACCACGAACCCGTGCGCCCCACGCCCGTCTGGACCTCGTCGAGGACCAGCAGCGCGCCCGACGCCGCGGTCAGCTCGCGCGCGGCCACCAGGTAGCCGGGGGGCAGCGGGCGCACGCCCGCCTCGCCCTGGACCGGCTCGACGACCAGTGCCGCGACCTCGCCGCGAGCGGCGACCGCGTCGGGCGAGAAGGCCTGCTCGAGCGCGGCCACGTCGCCGAACGGGACGAACTCGACACCGCCCGGCAGGGGCTCGAAGGGCTCGCGGTACGCGGCCTTCGACGTCAGGGCGAGCGCGCCCATGCTGCGGCCGTGGAAGCCCCCCTCGAGTGCGAGGATCCTGGTCCGCGTGCCCGGGCCGGCGACGCCGTCACGGTTGCGGCGCGCCATCTTGAACGCGGCCTCGTTGGCCTCGGTGCCCGAGTTGGTGAAGAAGACGCGCGAGCCCTCGGGGGCCTGCGCGAGGTCCAGGAGCCGCTCGGCGAGCGCGATCTGCGTGGGCGACCCGAAGAAGTTCGACACGTGCCCGAGCGTCCCGAGCTGCGCGCTGACCGCCGCCGTGAGCGTGGGGTGCGCGTGGCCCAGCGCGTTGACCGCGATGCCCGCGAGCAGGTCGAGGTAGCGCTTGCCGTCGGCGTCCCACACGTACGCGCCCTCGCCGCGGACCAGGACCTTCTGCGGCGCGCCGAACGTGTCCATGACCGCGTGCGTGTAGCGCTCGGTCCACTGCGCGACGCTGCCCGGGCCCGCCAGGGTCGTGTCCGCGGCCCCCTCGGCGCTCCGGGCGGCGTCGGCGGTGGTCGCCGTGGCGACCTCGGCGGGGTGGGTCGGCGAGACCTCGCCGGTCGTGCCGTTCATGACTGCTCCTGCGGGACGGGGAGGGGTGCGGCGGGGGTGGAGGCGAGCGCGTCCGGGACGACCATGGTCCCGTTGCCGCGCGTCGTGAAGACCTCCAGGAGGACCGAGTGCGCGACGCGGCCGTCGATCACGGTCGCGCGCGGGACGCCCCCGGACACGGCACGCAGGCACGCCTCCATCTTGGGCACCATGCCGGCCTCGAGCGAGGGCAGCAGGTCGGCGAGCTCGGAGCGCGTGATCTCGGCGACGAGCGAGCTCTTGTCCGGCCACGACGTGTACAGGCCCTCGACGTCGGTCAGGACGATGAGCTTCTTGGCGCCGAGCGCGACCGCGAGCGCCGCCGCGGCCGTGTCGGCGTTGACGTTGAGGACCTGGGTCGGGTCGTCGATGTCGGGCGCGATGGTCGAGACGACGGGGATGCGTCCGGCGTCGAGCAGGTCCTGGACCGCGGAGGGGTGGACCTCGACGACGTCGCCCACGAGCCCGACGTCCACGGGCTCGCCGTCGACCATGGCGTGGCGGCGCTGCGCCTGGAGCAGGCCCCCGTCCTCGCCCGACAGCCCGACCGCGTAGGGGCCGTGCGCGTTGATGAGCCCGACGAGCTCGCGCGAGACCTGGCCCGTGAGGACCATGCGCACGACGTCCATGGCCTCGGGCGTGGTCACGCGCAGGCCGCCGCGGAACTCGCTCTCGATGCCGAGTCGCGCGAGCATCGCGGAGATCTGCGGGCCGCCGCCGTGCACCACGACGGGATGCAGACCGACCTGCCGCAGGAACACCATGTCGCGCGCGAACGCGGCCTTGAGCTCGTCGTCGATCATGGCGTTGCCGCCGTACTTGACGACCACGAGGGCGTCGCGGAACTCCTGCAGCCAGGGCATGGCCTCGAGCAGGACCTCGGCCTTCTGGCCGGGGGTCAGGTCGGTGCGAGTATCGAAGGCGATGCCTTCGGGGTTCTGGGCGCTCACGACGAGTACGCGCTGTTCTCGTGGACGTAGTCGTGCGTGAGGTCGTTGGTCCAGACCGTGACCTGGGCGTCGCCCGCGTGCAGGTCGACCTCGACGTGCACCTCGCGCTCCGAGGCGAGGTCCACGAGCTCGCGGGGCTCGCCCACTCCCCCGGCGCGGCAGACCTGGACGCCGTTGATCGACACGTCGAGCGCGAGCGCGTCGAAGGGGGCGACGTCCTCGGGGACGGTCCCGACGGCCGAGAGCACGCGGCCCCAGTTGGGGTCGTTGCCGAACACCGCGGCCTTGAAGAGGTTGGAGCGGGTCACGGCGCGGGCGACCGCGAGCGCCGCGGTCTCGTCGCTCGCGTTGGTGACGGTCACCGCGATGTCGTGGCTGGCGCCCTCGGCGTCCGCGACCAGGGCCCGCGCGAGGTCCGCGCACGCCTCGGTCACGGCCGCCGTGAGGTCCTCGAGGGTCACCGGCACCTGGGACGCACCGGAGGCCAGGAGGATCACCGTGTCGTTCGTCGACATGCAGCCGTCGGAGTCGACCCGGTCGAACGTGGTGGCGGTCGCGGCCCGCAGCGCGGCGTCCGCGGTCGCGGCGTCGACGACGGCGTCGGTGGTCAGCACGCAGAGCATGGTCGCGAGTCCGGGTGCGAGCATGCCGGCCCCCTTGGCCATGCCGCCCACCGACCAGCTCGTGGCGCCGTCCACGCTGTGCGCGTCGGTCACGTCGCGCGTGACGAGGACCGTCTTGGGGACGGTGTCGGTCGTCATGATCGCGAGGGCCGCCTCGGGGCCGCCGTCCGCGTCGGCAGCGCCGGCCGCGGCGTCGCAGCCCGCAAGGAGGTTGCCCATGGGCAGGCGCTCGCCGATGAGGCCCGTCGAGCAGACCAGGACGTCGCCCGCCGAGACCTCGAGGAGGTCCGCGACGTACTCGGCCGTGCGGTGGGTGTCGGCGAAGCCCTCGGGGCCGGTGCATGCGTTCGCGCCGCCCGAGTTGAGGACGACGGCGCGCGCGATGCCGTCGGCGACGGCCTGGCGCGACCATGCGACGGGGGCCGCGAACACGCGGTTCGACGTGAAGACGGCCGCGGCGACGTCGAGCGGGCCCTCGTTGACGACGAGCGCGACGTCCTTCTTCCCGGTGGACTTGAGCCCGGCGGCGACTCCTGCGGCCCGGAAGCCGAGCGGTCCGGTGACGGTCACGGTGCGACCCCTTCGGTGGTCAGGCCCAGGGTCTGCGGCAGTCCCAGGGCGATGTTCATGGACTGCACGGCGCCGCCGGCGGTCCCCTTGACGAGGTTGTCGATCGCGGTCACGGTCACGACGCGGCCCGCGGCGCGGTCGATCGCGACCTGCACCAGGGCCGTGTTGGCGCCCAGCGTCATGGCCGTGGTGGGCCACTGACCCTCGGGCAGGAGCTCGACGAAGGGCTCGCCGACGTACGCCTGCTCGTAGGCCTGGCGCAGGTCGGCGACGCTCAGGTCCTCGTGGCCCGGGGCCAGTCGAGCCGTCGCGGTTGCGAGGATGCCGCGCGCCATGGGCACGAGGGTGGGCGTGAAGGAGATCGTGACCTCGTCGGCGCCGGCCGAGCGCAGGTTCTGCGCGATCTCCGGGATGTGCCGGTGCGAGCCGCCCACGGCGTAGGGCTGGGCGGAGCCGAGCGCCTCGGAGGCGAGCAGGTGCGTCTTGAGCGACTTGCCCGCGCCCGAGTACCCGTTCGCGAGGACCGCGACGACGTCGACCGGGCTGAGCAGCCCCGCGGCGACGCCGGGCTGCAGGCCCAGGGTCACGGCCGTGACGTTGCAGCCGGGGACGGCGATGCGGCGCGCGCCCGCGAGGACCTCGCGCTGCTTGGTGTACTCGACGCCCGCGCCGGTCTGCTCGGTGATCAGGAGCTCGGGCAGGCCGTAGGGCCAGGTGCCCGCGTGCTCGGAGCCGTAGAACGCGGTCCAGTCCGCGGCGGACGCGAGCCGGTGGTCCGCGCCGAGGTCGAGGACCAGGACGTCGTCGGGGAGCTGCGCGGCGATCTCACCCGACGCGCCGTGCGGCAGCGCGAGCACGACGACGTCGTGGCCCACCAGGTGCTCGACGGTCGTGGGCAGCAGCACGCGGTCCGCGAGCGAGCGCAGGTGCGGCTGGTGCAGCCCGAGGAGCGACCCCGCGTTGGAGTGCGCCGTGAGGGCGCCGATCTCGACCTCGGGGTGCCCGGCGAGCAGCCGGAGCATCTCTCCGCCCGCGTAGCCGGACGCCCCGGCGACTGCCACTGTGATCGTCATATGCAGAACTATACATAGTTATGCACTTGATACGGAACCTCTTCGTCCCGGTGCGTCCCGCTGCGGCCTCAAGCCCCCCAGACGCCCAGCTCGTTGCCGCTCGGGTCCAGGAAGTGGAAGCGTCGGCCGCCCGGGAAGTCGTACGGACCCTCGACGATCTCCCCGCCCGCGTCCTGGACCAGCAGCAGCGACTCGTCGAGGTGGGCCGAGAAGAGGAGGACCAGCGGGCCGCCGCGCGTGACCTGGTCCGCGAGCGCCAGCCCGCCGGCCTCCGCCTCGCCCTCCTCCGCGGAGGTCCGGAAACCCGCGTAGCCCGGCCCGTAGGGGACGAACTCCCACCCGAAGGCCTCCGCATAGAACGACTGTGCGGCCGCCATGTCCGTGACGGAGAGCTCGAGGTAGTCGATCGAGTGATGGATGCCGTGCGCATGGGTAGCCATGCAGGCAGCGTGCCACGCGGCACCGACACGAGGCCGGCAGGCGCCTCGCCGCCGGTCAGACCTGCTGGTCGGACTGCCCGTGGAAGCGCGCGGGTCGACGACACTCGTCGACGACGGACGCGAGACGGCGCACTCGCACGACCGGTCCGACGGTGAACTGCAGCGGGACCACCTTCCGCCCACGTCGCAGCGCGAGCATCGAGAGGATCGCGCTCTCGGCCCCCCAGTTCCACAGGCTGCTGTACGGCACGACCACCAGCTCGTCCCCCGGGGCCAGCCGCACCGTCCGCCACCACCCTCGCAGGGACACCTCGCCCGCGCCGACGAAGACTCCCGTCCGCAGCCCGAGGACCATGAACACCGCGGCCCCGAGCGCCACTGCACCGAAGAAGAGGTCCGGCCCGGTCTCGATCAGGCCGCCCGCGCCGATGAGGAAGAAGGGCACGCCGACCACGAGCGCGAAGAATCGGCTCATGGACGTGGCCCCCCGCAGTGGGGCGAGACACCGGTCGCGCCCGCGGCCGTCGTCGGCCCTCACTCCATCCACCAGGTCGCGTGCGCCAAGCCGACCAGCGCCGGCATCCCGAGGAGCGCGACGACGGACCACTGGGGACGTGCGAGGACCGGTGTCATCACGGCGTCAGCATACTGGTCGGCTCCCCAGGTCGCGGACGCCCCGGACGGGTCAGCCGGACGTACCCCGTACCGCTAGGGTCTCGGCATGTCGCGGAGTCGCAGGGGTGGGTCAGGCATGCGGACGATGGAGTTCGAGGAGGAACCGGCCGAGGGTGACGAGACGCAGGTCGGGCCCGAAGAGCCCGGAGCGTCCGGAACGTTCGAGGACACCAGACCCGCCCAGCCCGGCGACCGCCGCCTGCGACGTCGATGGATCGCCGCCGGTACCGCCCTCGTCGTGGTCGCCGGTGGGCTCGCGCTCGGCGGAGAGATCGAGGACCGGCGCGCCGCCGACCGCCTGGTCGCTTCTCCCGGTGGCCTGTCCCCGTGGGGCGCGGCAGCGCCTCAGGAGCTGTGGTCGCTGGACACGCCGGGGGGTCGTCTCGTCTCCGGGGGCGCTGCGGGGCTCGTGCTCCTCGACCGCGGGACGGTCTCCCGGGTGGACCTGGGCACGGGCGATCTCGAGTGGTCGCGCGAGGTCGGCACGGACCTCGTGTGCGGGACGGACGTGGGCTGGCAGGCGGCCGTCGACCAGGACGACCCGCTCGTGTGCCTGTCGGGGGGCGACGACCGGGAGGTGACGGTGCTCGACGGCCACGGGCACGTCCTCGGCGAGCTACCGCTCGACGACTTCCTCAGCACGGGAGCCGACGTCGCGCCCGGCCCCGCGGGGTCGGTCGTCCTGGCCGAACGGGTGGGTGAGCGGTCGGCCGACCTCCCCGGGGCGTCCGTCAGCGTCCGGCCGACGGACGGCAGCCTCGAGGACGCCGTCGTCCCCGCCGGCAGGGGCGTGCAGGTCTCGGTCGTCGACGCCTCCACGGGCGCCGTCCGGTGGGAGCACGAGGTCGACTTCGTCGTCCCAAGTCGTACGACCGGCGACTGCGTCGCCCGCTTCAGCGACGAGGAGGGCGTCGAGTCCCACACCGTCGACGTCGAGAGCCTGACGGTCCGCTACGCCGGAGGGGTCGTCCAGGTCTCCGGCTGCGGGGTACGCTCGCTGTTCTCCGCCGACGGCGTCCGGCTCCAGGCTCCGGGCGACGCGAGCATCGGCGTCGTCCCGGTCGCGTCGGGCGGGTTCGTCTCGATCGCCGGGGACGTCGAGACCACGAACGCGCTGGACGACGACGGCACGGTCCGGTGGGAGAGCCCGGGACGCTACCTCTATCCCGTCTCGACCGACGGCGCCGCGCTCGCGGCGACGCTGCTCTCCTCTGACGGCCGGCTCGTCGCGGTCGACCCTCACGACGGCCACGCCCTGTGGACGGCGGACGTCCCCGCCGAGCAGGTGCTGGTGCAGGCCGGCGAGCAGGTCGTCGTCGCGAGCTACCTGTACCGGTGGGCGCTCGACCCCACGACCGGGCAGACGCTCTGGGACACGGAGGCGGGCTACGGCGACCGGTTCTCGGTCGGCGCCTTCACGGACGGCACGCGGCTAATCGAGGTCACTGTGCGCGGTGACCAGTCCACGGACGGCACCCGCCTCACGGCCCACGACCTCAGGACGGGCCAGGAGGCCTGGGTCGTCGACGGTCTGTCGGACCTCGGGTGGTTCGCCGCGATCGACGGAGCGCTCCTCCAGGTCGGCGAGGGGACCGTGGCGCGCTGGGGCTGAGCGGGCGGGCGGCGGGCACCTGCCCTCGCGCCGCCGCCCGCCGTGCCGTGAGCGCAGGTCAGGAGCGGCTCGCTGCCGCGGCCAGGGCCCGCACGCTCGCCCCCAGCACCGACGCGTCCCTCCCCACGGCCCACGCGACCGAGCCGTCCGCGGTGCGGTGCTCCAGGTAGGTCACGGCCCCCGCGTCGCTGCCAGCGGTGACGGACTGCTGCGTGAGCCCCAGCACCTCGACCGGGAGTCCCAGCCCGGCCAGGATGCTCGCGAGCGCGTCGACGGGTCCCGCACCGACCGCGGACCGCTCGACCCGCTCACCGTCCAGGGACAGCACGACGTCCAGGCGCTCGCGGTCGCCGTCCGCCTCGGGCTGCGCCACCGACCAGGCGAGCGGCAGGATCTGGCGACCTCCGTCGTCGGGCAGGACGTACGCCTCCTCGAAGAGGCGCCACAGGCGCTCGGCCGTCACCTCTCCCCCGCTGTCGTCCGCGTGCTGCTGCACGCGGCCCGCGAAGTCGATCTGGAGTCGCCGAGGCAGCTCCAGGCCGTACGCGGACTCGAGCAGGTACGCGATGCCACCCTTGCCGGACTGGCTGTTGACGCGCACCACCGCGTCGTACGAGCGCCCGACGTCGGCAGGGTCCACGGGCAGGTACGGCACCTTCCAGGAAGCGTCCGCGGGGTCGACGCCCGCGGCGCGCGCGTCCGCGCGGTGCCGCGCGAACCCCTTGCGGATCGCGTCCTGGTGCGTCCCGGAGTAGGCCGTGTGCACGAGGTCTCCCGCGTACGGGTGGCGCTCGTGCACACCGATGCCGTTGCAGTCGACGACCGTGCGGCGGATCTCGTCGATGTCGGAGAAGTCGATCATGGGGTCCACCCCCTGCGCGTGCAGGTTGAGCCCCAGGGTCACCAGGTCGACGTTGCCCGTGCGCTCGCCGTTGCCGAACAGGCAGCCCTCGACGCGCTGCGCACCTGCCAGGACCGCCAGCTCCGCGCACGCCACGCCCGTGCCTCGGTCGTTGTGGGGATGGACGGACAGGATCACCGCGTCGCGCCGGTCGAGGTGACGGTGCACGTACTCGATCTGGTCGGCGTACACGTTGGGGGTCGCGACCTCGACCGTCGCCGGGAGGTTGAGGATCACGGGCCGCTCCGCGGTGGCGTCCCACAGGGTCGTCATGCGCGCGCAGACCTCGAGCACGTAGTCGGGCTCGGTGAGGTTGAAGACCTCGGGCGAGAACTCGAAGCGGACGCGCGGATCGTCCCCCGCGTGCCGCAGGACCTCGGTGCCCGCGGCGGCGATCAGGTCCGAGAGCTCGGCCCGTCCCTTGCCCAGCACGACGTCGCGCCAGGTCGGCGCGGTCGCGGTGTAGAGGTGCACCACGACGGGGTTGCGCAGGCCACGGACCGACTCGAACGTCCGGGCGATCAGGTCCGCCCGCGCCGCGGTGAAGACCACGATCGTCACGTGCTCGGGCGCCAGGTCGGTCTCGACGAGCAGACGGACGAAGTCGAAGTCGGTCTGCGAGGCGGACGGGTAGCCGACCTCGATCTCGGTGTATCCCATCGCGACGAGCAGCTCGAAGAAGCGACGCTTGCGCGCCGGGTCCATGGGCTCGGTCAGGGCCTGGTTGCCGTCGCGCAGGTCCACGGGCACCCACAGCGGTGCCACGGTGAGCCGGTTGCCGGGCCACCGGCGGTCCCTCAGCGGGACCGGTACGCGCGAGAACACGTCCTGGTAGCGGTGCGAGGGCATGCGCGAGGCGCGCTGGCGGTTCCACCCGGGCTGGCCGGGGACGTGCGCACCGTCAGGGGTACGCAGCGTGGGGAAGGGGCTGGTGGTCATGGGCGTCTGGCTCCGGGGGGCTGGCCGCGCGGTGCACGGCAGGCGGGGTCCGACCGGCGCACGGCAGACCCCCACGGCGGGGAGCCGGTCGGCTCAGGCCCCGCCGCGGCGACCAAGAAGGAGTGCGCTCCACGACATGGGAGGTACGCTAGCCGCGATCAAGTCCTCAGACAACCTGAGAGGTTGGCTCCCATGCCCACGCTCCGCCGGCTCCCCCTCGCCGACCAGGCGGCCGAGGTCATGCTCGACCGCGTCCGTACCGGCACGTGGCCGCTCGACCACCGACTCCCGGGCGAGCAGGCGCTCGCGGCCGAGCTCGGCGTCGGGCGCTCGACCGTGCGCGAGGCCATCCGCCAGCTCGCGGGCAAGGGCGTGCTCGAGAGCCGCCAGGGCTCGGGCGTCTACGTCGTCCGGGCCGAGGCGAGCGACGACTGGGAGGAGGTCCTGCGGCGCGGTGAGGTCGTCGACGTGCTCGAGGTCCGCGGCGCCCTGGAGACCGAGGCCACCCGGCTCGCCGCGACCCGCCGCACCCCGGCCGACCTCCGCGCCATGACCACGGCGCTCGCAGGTCGTGGTGAGGTCCCGACGACCGCGAGCGCCCAGGACTACGTCGACGCCGACCTGGTCTTCCACCGCGCGGTCGTCGACGCCGCGCACAACGCGGTCCTGACCGACCTGTTCGCCACGTTCCTCCCCCGCCTGCGCCGAGCGATGGTCGACATGATCGAGCTCGACGGCGCGGGCGAGCGCCACCGGCACGACCAGGACGCCCACGAGGCGATCCTCGACGCCGTCCGGGACCGCGACGCCGACCGTGCCGCCGCGACGAGCCGCCGACACCTCGACTCCGTCCACGCGAAGGTCGTCCGTGAGCACTGAGACCACCTCTCCCGCCTCCCCGACCAGGACCCCGTCCCAGGACCGCGAGGATGCCCGGGCCGTCCCGCCTGCTGACGCCCCACCCCCTTCGGCGGGCACCCCCTCGTGCTGAACCTGCGCGGCGTCGCGTTCGTCCGCGACGGGCGCACGATCCTCGAGCACGTGGACCTCCCGGTCCGCGCAGGCGAGCACTGGGCGCTGATCGGCCCCAACGGTGCGGGCAGGAGCAGGGTCCTCAGCATGTGCGGCGCGCGCAACCACCCCACGCGCGGCGAGGTCGCGGTGCTGGGGCACGAGGTGCTGACCACCGTCTCGCGCTGCTTCGACCACCCCATCCACGTCGAGCGCCGCCATGGACGGTGGCGCGCCTCTGCGGGTCCGGCGGCCACCTGAGGTGCGGCGTCGTCGAGCGTGCAGTTCGGGCTGTCGACGGGCGCTCTGGACAGCCCGAACTGCACACTCGGCGAGACCTCAGCCACCGACCGGGGTCCTGCCACCTAGGCTGACCCCATGCGCGCGATCCAGGCACTCCAGGCAGGTGGCCCCGACGTCCTCGAGCTCGTCGAGCTCCCTACCCCCGTCCCGGGCCCCGGTGAGCTCCTCGTCGACGTCGCCGCGGCCGGCGTCAACTTCATCGACACCTACCGTCGGGCGGGGGTGTACCCGATGGAGTACCCGCACGTGGTCGGCACCGAGGGTGCCGGCGTCGTCGCGGCGGTCGGCCCGGGGGTCGCGGACTTCGAGCCCGGCGACCACGTGGCATGGACCAACGCGTTCGGGTCGTACGCCGAGCAGGTGGTCGTCCCCGCGGACGTCGCGATCCCGGTGCCCGAGTCGGTCGACCTGCGCGTCGCGGCGGCCGTCGGCCTGCAGGGGCTCACGGCCCACTACCTCGTGACGTCGACCTATCCGGTCCAGCCCGGCGACGACGTCCTGCTGCACGCGGGGGCCGGCGGCGTCGGGCTGCTCGCGACCCAGCTCGCGGTGCGCCGCGGTGCGCGCGTCATCACGACCGTCTCGACCGAGGCCAAGGCCGAGCTGTCGCGCGCGGCCGGAGCCTCCGACGTCGTGAACTACGCCGAGCTCGACGACCTCACGACCGAGCTGCCCGCGATCGTGCGCGACCTCACGGGCGGCCGCGGCGTCGCCGTCGTCTACGACTCGGTCGGCAAGGACACGTTCGAGGCGTCCCTCGCGTCGTTGCGCCGCCGCGGCATGCTCGTGCTGTTCGGCGGGTCCTCGGGCCAGGTGCCGCCCTTCGACCTGCAGCGCCTCAACAAGGGCGGGTCGCTGTTCACGACGCGCCCCAAGCTCGATGACTACACCGCGACGCGCTCCGAGCTCCTCGACCGGGCGAGCGAGGTGTATGCGCTCGTCGCGTCGGGCGACCTCGACGTGCGCGTGGGCGCGACGTTCCCGCTCGCGCGCGCCGCCGACGCGCACCGCGCCCTGGAGGGGCGCGCGACGACCGGCAAGGTGCTGCTCGTCCCCGGCACCGGCCTCGACGCCGGAGCCGGCACCGACGCAACCACCGACCCGGCGACGGACCTCGCCTCGTGAGCTGGGACTGGGTCCCGCCACGACCCGGCGAGGACGAAACCGCCCGACGCTCCGACCGCCGCCTGCGCCTGGCGCTGACGGTCCTCCTGGTCGTCTTCACGGGAGTCCTCGCGGTGTACTACCTGACCGTCGGGCTCGACCAGATGCGCACGCAGTGCCTGGCAGACCGCCCCGCGGGCGTCTCCACCAGCGAGGTCACCACGACGTGGCGCTGGTGGCCGCCGGGGTACGACTGCGGGTACCCGGACGGCGGCGCACAGAGCGTCTAGCGATTCCCGCGCCGGGACCTCAGCGCGCCGCCCGGGGTGGTGCCGGCCAGGTCGCCCGGGTCAGCCCCTGCTCGAAGAACAGGTACTCGTGCATCGAGGACACCTCGAACGCGCGCAGCATCCGCTCACGCTCGGCGGGCGAGGCCCAGCGCGCGGCCTCGTCGGCGAACGAGCACGCGGCGCGCGTCGCCTCCTGGAAGGCCGGGTCGCCGTAGAGCGAGATCCACCGCGCGTAGGGGTGCCCGTCGAGCTCCCCCGCCTGGCGCACCAGCACGTCGCCGATGTGCGAGTAGAGCCAGTAGCACGGCAGCAGGGCCGCGACCGTCTCCGCGTAGGACCCGTTCGAGGCCGCGTGGAGGTGGTTGGTGTAGGCGGCCGTCACGGGCGACGGGTCGATGCTCTCGACCGCCCCGCGGTCCATCCCGGCGTGCGCACCCAACCAGTCGCGGTGCAGCGCCTGCTCGACCTCGAGCGAGGTGACCGCGGCACCGGCGAAGAACTGCCGCGCCTCGGGCGTCGGTGCGAGCTGGCTCGCCCGCGACAGCACGCGCGAGTACTCGGCGAGGTACGCGGCGTCCTGCGCGAGGTAGAACCCGAAGTCCCCCGCCGAGAGGCTCCCGTCCGCGAGCGCCCGCACGAACCCCATCCGCTCGACGGCCTCGCGCCAGCCCGCGATGCGCTCCCAGGCCTCCTCCGAGAACACCCGCTGCCCGAGCGCGGGCAGGTGCGCCAGGTGGTCGACGGGCCCGCGGCCCGTGCCGACCGCAAGCGCTCCCCCGGCCTGCAGCGCGCCGGTCAGCCAGTTCTTGGCGTCGCGCGTCGCGCTCTCCCAGCCGTCCCTCCGGGGTCGCAGCGCGGCGACCGCTGCCGAGAGCGAGCACCCGGTCCCGTGAGTGTGCACGGTGTCGATGCGGGGCGCCGAGAAGGTCGTGACGTCGTCGGGCCCGCGAGCGCCCACCAGGGCGTCGGGCGACTCCTCCCCGGTGAGGTGACCGCCCTTCAGGAGCACGACGGCGCCACTCGCCACGTGCAGGCGCCTCGCCTGGGCGAGGGCGTCGGGCCAGGTGGTCGCGGCCTGCTCGCCCACGAGGACGGCGAGCTCGGGGAGGTTCGGCGTCACGAGGTCGGCGAGCGCGACCAGCTCGCGCACGGCCTGCTCGGCCCCCTCGTCGAGGAGGCGGTGCCCGCTCGTGGCGACCATGACGGGGTCGAGCACGACGAACGGCGGCTGCACGCGCCTCAGCCACGCCGCGATGGCGCGCGCGCCGGGCTCGTCGGCGACCATGCCGATCTTCACGGCGTCGATCACCACGTCGTCCGAGACCGCGTCGAGCTGCTCGGTGAGGAAGTCCGCGCCAGGGACGTGGACCGTACGGACGCCGTGCGTGTTCTGCGCGACCAGGGCGGTGGTGACCGCCATGCCGTACGCGCCGTGCGCCGCGAACGCCTTGAGGTCGGCCTGGATCCCGGCGCCTCCCGTCGGGTCGGTGCCCGCGATCGACAGGACCCGGGGTCGGGAGGGCTTGGCAGCCCCCGGCGACGCGCCGTGCGCGGCATCCCGGGCCGCCGCGGACGTGGGGCCAGTCGTGGGCAGGACAGGTGTGGTGGCAGCAAGCGACATTGCCGACATCCCTTCGCTAGTGCTAGCTAGATCAGGTTCGACGGGTGTGATCTCAGCCCGGCTCGTGGGAGCGGGCACCCCGTGTCTTCGCAGCGAACTCTAGCGGGCGGACGGCACACCCGCGGGCAGGCGTTCGCCACGTGGCACCAGCACCGTCGGCCCGTCCGTCGACCCGGTCAGGGGGCCGCCGGGGTCCCGGTCGGCACGACACTGATCCGCGACGTCGACACGTGCTTCTCGAGACAGGACACGACACGCTCCAGGTCGGCGCGGGTGGCGTCGGGGACCAGATTGAACGACGTCCCGACCGGGGGCATGATCGCCGGCGTCAGCGCGAGGGCGACTGCCGGATCCGCCGCGCACTCCGCGTCCCCCTCGGACGGGCCCTCGACGTGGACGGACCACGGCCCCTCAGCGGGTATGGCGACCGGTCCGGCCGCGCCGAGCGCGGCAGCGAGCACGAGCGAGCCGCACGACACGGCCAGGGCTCCGACGAGAAGGGCGGTACGGCGGGGCATGTCGGTCACCTCGGAGGTCGTCGTCGACTGCGGGGACAGGCTGGGCCTCACCCTAGCCGAGCGGTGCGGCTGCTAGCCCGCGAACCCGTCCGTCGCCGCGACCAGCGCCTCCGGGAACCCCGGGCCCCCGTGGCCTGCGCCCTCGAGCACCACGAGCTCGCTCCCCGGCCACGCTCGGTGCAGGCGCCACGCGACGTCGAGCGGGCCCGACACGTCCTGACGCCCGTGCACCAGGACCACCGGGACCGCGCCGAGCCCGCGCACCCCGGCCAGCAGGGCGCCGTCGGGCAGGAAGGCCGCGTTCGCCCAGTAGTGCGTCACCAGGCGCGCGAACAGCAGCCGGAAGCCGGGATCCTCGTAGCGGTCCCAGGGCTCGAACCCGTGCACGAGCGAGACGTGCACGTCCTCCCAGCGGCACCAGGCCGCCGCCGCGCGCTCACGCACCGCACGGTCCGGGGACGCGAGCAGGCGGGTATAGGCCGCCGCGAGGTTGCCGTCACGCTCCGCCACGGGCACCTCTGCCACGAACCGGTCCCACTCCTCGGGGAAGATGCGCCCCATGTCACGCGTGATCCACTCGACCTCTCGGGCCGTGGTGCTCGTGACCGCGCCCAGGACCACCTCGGTGACGCGCTCCGGGTGCGTCACCGCGTACGCGAGCCCGAGCGTCGCACCCCACGAGGTCCCCAGGACCAGCCACGCGTCGATGCCCAGGTGCTGGCGCAGCCGCTCGACGTCCGCGACCAGGTGCGCCGTGGTGTTGGTCGACAGGTCGGCGTCGTCCCTGCTCGCGAGCGGCCGGCTCCGACCGCAACCCCGCTGGTCGAGGAGGACCACGCGGTACCGCTCGGGGTCGAACGGCCGCGCCGACCCGGGGGTGCACCCGGACCCCGGCCCACCGTGCAGCACGACCGCGGGCTTGCCGTCCGGGTTGCCCCGCACCTCCCACCAGATCTCGTGGCCGTCGCCGACGTCGAGGAAGCCCTGGGCATGGGGTGGGGTCACGGCGTACATGTCCGGCAGCGTACCGAGCGCGGGCGAGCACCCCCTGTGATGCTGGGGGCACGAACAGCACCAGGAGGCAGCATGCGCGTCACGACGGCCGACATCCAGCGGATGACCACCGCGTTGTTCATCTCCGAGGGCCCGACGGCGCGGTCCCGGCAGGCCACGTTCTGGACCCTGCTGATCCTCGCGGCCGTCATCGCGTCGGCGGGCGTCGCGGCAGACAGCACGGCCACCGTGATCGGCGCCATGATCGTCGCTCCCCTCATGACGCCCATCGTCGGGACGGCGCTCGCGATCGTCCTCAACGACCACCGGAACCTGACCTCGTCGGCGCTCCTGGTCGTCGCGGGCGCGGCCGGGGTGGTCGCGACCGGCTACCTCGTCGGCCTGTTCGTCCCGATCGAGATCGTCGCGGCGACCAACAGCCAGGTCGCGGGCCGCGTCACGCCGCAGCTCATCGACCTGCTCGCGGCGCTCGCGACCGGAGCAGTCGGGGCGTTCGCCCTGGTGCGCGCCGACGTGTCGGACGCGCTGCCCGGCGTCGCGATCGCGATCTCGCTCGTCCCGCCGCTCGCGGTCGTCGGCCTCACGCTCGAGTCGGGCGCCCCGGACCAGGCACTGGGGGCTCTCCTGCTGTTCGCGACCAACGTCGCCGCGATCATCGCGACCGGCACGCTCGTCTTCCTGCTGTTCCAGGTCCGCACGGCCGCGGGCGAGGCCGAGAGGTTCGTGGGCCCCCTGCGCGGCGCGAGCCTCGTCACGGTAGCGGCAGCGCTGCTCGTCGTCGCAGTGCCGCTCAGCGCGATCAGCCAGCACGTCCTGCGGCAGAACGCGGACAAGATCGCCGCCGCACCGGTCGCCGCGGCGTGGGCCGAGCAGGAGCAGTGGACGATCACCGGGATCGCCTTCAGCGGGTCCGTCCTGCGGATCGAGGCGATCGGCCCGGCCCCCGAGGCGGACCCCGGCACCCTGCGCACGGCCCTCGACGAGGCCGGGCTCGCGGACGTCGACGTCGACGTCACGCTCGTCATCGGCGGGACGCGGCGGCTGCCCGCGACCGGGTGACCGCGGTCGAGGCGTGGCTGTCGTCCAGGCGCCGGCGGGGGCCGGGGCGGGCCTCCGGTTGAGCCGGGGCGTCCCACGGCGGATGCTGGGGGGCGACCGTCCGTTCCAGCCACCAGGAGGTCGGCCATGCACCCGACGCACGACGTCTCGCCCCACGCCACCGTGACCACCGCGCTCACGTCACCACGAGCCCGACGCATCGCCCTCGCCGCCGCGCTGGTCGTCGGGGCGCTCGCGCTCGCGGCCTGCGCCCCCGGCCCCAACCCCGACGTCGGCACGCCCACCGCGGACGGCAGCCCGGCCGGGTTCTGGCTCGGCCTGTGGCAGGGCGTCATCGTGCCCGTCACGTTCGTCGTCTCGCTGTTCACCGACACGGTGAACATCTACGAGGTCCACAACAACGGGAACTGGTACGACTTCGGCTTCGTGCTCGGGCTGGGGCTGTTCGTGGGCGGGCCGTTCGGCGCCTCGCGGGGGCGCCGCAACCACTGACGACGCGCCACCACCGACGATGAGTTCCGGCCCGGTCCCGAGTCTGCCCTCGTGACCGCAGGAGCGCGCCGTGCGTCCCTGCCCGAGCCCGCACGGAGGACACCATGACGACCCCGCCCGAGGACGCGACCACGACCCTGTCCGGCCGACCGCCCGTCGTCGACCTGGCCACCTGGGAAGCCACCCGGGACGAGCTCCTGGTCCGCGAGAAGGCGCACACGCACGAGGGAGACGCCATCGCGGCCGCCCGACGGCGGCTGCCCATGGTGAGGATCGACGGCACCGTGGAGGTCGTCGGTCCCGACGGCCCCGTCCCGTTCCTGGACCTCTTCGGAGGCCGCGACGAGCTCGTGGTCTACCAGCACATGTGGCACGACGGCGCGCCGCACCAGGGCCAGTGCGAGGGCTGCACCTGGACGGCCTGGAACCTGAAGGACGCCGTCTACCTCAACGCGCGCGGCGTCTCGTTCGCCATCGTCACGACCGGGGCGTGGGACGAGGTCGCCCCGTTCGTCGAGTTCATGGGCTACACCCAGCCCTGGTACTCGGTGCGCGAGCTGGACGCGCCCGTGGGCGGCGAGATGGGGTACCTCTCGTGCTTCCTGCGCGACGGCGACGACGTGTTCCTCACCTACCGGACGACAGGCCGCGGCACCGAGCCGACCAACCCGGCGTTCGCCCTGCTCGACATGACGCCCTACGGCCGTGGCGAGGCCTGGGAGGCGCAGCCGGACGGATGGCCCGAGGGGCGCGACCCGGGCTGGTTCTGGCGCTCGGACGCGGACGGCGTCACCGGTTGGAGCGAGACCACGCGTCCCGTGCCGCAGTGGACCCGGCCGGGGGCCACCGCCGTGGAGACCCTCGGCCGGCACGGCCACCACCACTGACCGCCGGTCAGTGCGGACGGGGTCAGCGAGCGGGGAGCGCTCCGGGCATCGGGTCGTCGTCGCCGAAGCGCGTCACACGCAGCCGGCGGGCCTCAGGCCCCGGCACGGCGTCCCCGGAGCCGGCCGTGGCGGCTGCCCGCAGCGACGCCGGAGAGTCGTGCGTGACCCGCACGAACGTCCCCGACCACGCGTCGAGCTCGCCGGCCGCGATCGCGACGATCATCTCGACCGTGCGCTCGACGGGCGTCCACTCGGTGCGCCCCACGTGCATGTCCATCGACGCGGTCAGGTCGGTCTGCACCACTCCCGGCGAGACCTCGAACGTCCGCAGCCCGCGGGTCCGGCCCGACAGGTGCAGGTTCGACCCGATGCGCAGCAGCGCGGTCTTGCTCGCGTTGTACGCGGTCGCGCCGTCCATGTCGTGCGACCCTGCGCCCGAGTTCAGGTCGACGACCCGTCCCCCGCCCCGCGCGAGCATCCCGGGGACGACCGCCCGCGCGAGCAGGAACGGCCCGCGCACGTTGGTCTCCATGACGGACCACCACTCGTCCGGGTCGGCCTCCCACAGCGGGACCTCGGCGTCGATGCGCCCGGCGTTGTTGACCAGGAGGTCGATCCCGCCCAGCTGCGCCTCGGCCCGCGCGACGGCCGCGTCCACCGCGGCTGGGTCGCCCACGTCCGCGACCAGGCCCACGGAGCGGCGACCCAGCGCGCGGACCTGCGCGACGACGTCGTCCACGCGGGACGCGTCCCGGCCCAGGACCGCGACGTCGAGGCCCGCACCGGCGAGCCCCAGCACGACCGCGCGGCCGATCCCGCGCGCACCACCCGTGACGAGGGCGGTGCGCGCGGGGACCACGGTGGTGACGTCAGCCACGAAGCTCGGCCCCGACCTTCTCGTGCGCCGCGGCGACCGCCGCGGCGCGCACGGCCGCGGAGTCCTCCGCGGTGAGCGTGCGGTCGGTGCCGCGCAGACGCAGCGAGAACGCGAGGGACTTCTTGCCCTCGCCGACCTGGGGGCCGGTGTAGACGTCGAACAGCGCGAGCTCCTCGAGCAGGTCGCCCGCCCCTTCCTCGATCGCGGCGCGCACGGCCGAGGCCGGCACGGAGGCGTCGACGACGAGCGCCAGGTCCTCCTTCGCGAGCGGGAACGACGAGACGGGCTCCGCCTGGACGGGCTGGCCCGGGGCGGCGGCGATCAGCGCGTCGAGGTCGACCTCGAACGCGACGGTCCGCGCGGGCAGGCCAAGCGTCTCGAGCACCTTGGGGTGCAGCTCACCGGCATGCCCGACGACGGTCCCGTCCGCCAGCTCGAGCCTCGCCGTCCGGCCCGGGTGCCACGGCGCGTGGTCGTGGTCGGCCACCACGCTCACCTGGGCGCCGACGCGCTCGGCCACGAGCCGGGCGGCAGCCAGGGCGTCGGTCCAGTCGGCCGCGCGACCCGCACCCCACCAGCCCGAGGCCACGCGCTGACCGGTCAGGACGCCCGCGACCCGGCGGGGCTGGGGCGGCACCGCGGCCTGCAGGGTCTCGAGGTCCTGCTCGCTCGGGCGGACGCCGCCCGGGAGCTGCGGGGCTGCCGGCGCACCGGCCACGGGGCGTGTCACGAGGCCGATCTCGAAGATCGCGAGGTCCGCGTTCCCGCGCCCCACGTTGCGCTTGAGCGTGCCGAGCAGCGTCGTCAGCAGGTTCGTGCGCATCTCGGGGTGGTCGTCCGCGAGCGGGTTGACGAGCCTCAGCGCACGGCGACGGTCGTCGTCCGCGGGCAGGCGCAGGTCGTCGTGCGACTGGGGGTTCACGAACGGGTAGCTGAGCGTCTCGACGAACCCGGCCTCCGCGAGGGCTCGCGCGACCGAGCGACGCAGCCGCTGCGAGGTCGTCAGCCCGCGACCCGCCGGGGCGGGCGGCAGGATCGACGGGATCTTGTCGTAGCCGACGAGGCGCGCGATCTCCTCGACGAGCTCTGCGGCACCGGTCAGGTCGGGCCGCCAGGTCGGCGGGGTGACCTCGAGGGTCGTGCCACCGTCGAGGTCACGGACCGTGCAGCCGATCTCGGCGAGCACGCCGCGCACCTGCTCCGAGGTGTACGCGACGCCCACGAGGCGCTCGGCCTCGTGTATCGGGAAGACGATCGGTGCGACGGGGGCGACCGCGTTGAGGTCGCTCACGGCGTCGTCCGCCGTGCCGCCACCGAGCTCGACGAGCAGGTCGACGACGCGCTGGGCCGCGACGGGCGGCAGCGCCGGGTCGGCACCGCGCTCGAAGCGCTTGGCCGCCTCGGACGGCAGCTTGTGACGGCGTGCCGAACGGGCCACGGTGATCGGGTCGAAGTGCGCGGCCTCGACCAGGACGTCGGTCGTGGTCTCGCTGACCTCGCTCGAGGCACCGCCCATGACGCCCGCGATCCCGAGCACGCGCGAGCCGCGCGTCCCCTCGGGCGAGTCGGTGATGAGCAGGTCTTCCACGTCGAGGCGACGGTCGACGTCGTCGAGCGTCGTGAGCCGCTCCCCCGGCGTCGCGCGGCGCACGACGATCGGCCCGGCGACCTTGGCGAGGTCGTAGGCGTGCAGGGGCTGACCGAGGTCGAGCATGACGTAGTTCGTGATGTCGACCGCGAGCGAGATGGGTCGCATGCCCGCCTGGGTCAGTCGGCGCTGCATCCACGCCGGGGTCGGCGCCTGCGGGTCGATGCCGCGCACGATCCGCGTGACGAACCGGTCGCAACCGGCCACGCCGTGGATCGGGGCGCCGTCCTCGACCTCGACCGGGAAGCCGTCGGGCGTCACACCGGGCAGGTCGCCCGTCGGGAGCCCGCGGTCCGTGAAGGCCGCACCTGTCGAGTGCGAGAACTCACGGGCCACGCCGCGGTAGGAGAAGCAGTACCCGCGGTCCGGGGTGACGTTGATCTCGAGGACCTCGTCACCCAGGCCCAGGAGCTCGAGCGCGTCCGTGCCAGGCGTCGTGTCGTAGCCCGTCTCCGGGGAGTACCCGTAGCGGTCGAGCACGATGATGCCGTCGTGGTCCTGCCCCAGACCCAGCTCCTTGGCCGAGCAGATCATGCCGTCCGAGACGTGGCCGTAGGTCTTGCGGCTCGCGATGGGGAACGGTCCGGGCAGCACCGCGCCGGGCAGCGCGACGACGACGCGGTCACCCGGACCGAAGTTGTGCGCGCCGCAGATGATGCCCCGCGGGGTCCCGCCCTCGGCGACGGGGACGCCGTCGACGTTGTGCGTCCCGACGTCGACCTGGCACCAGTTGATGACCTTGCCGTTCTTCTGCTCCTCGGGCTGGACCGAGACGACCTGGCCCACGACGAGCGGACCGGTGACGGACGACCCGTGGATCGCCTCCTCCTCCAGCCCTACCTTCACGAGCGCGGCGGCCAGCGTCTCGGCCGTCAGGTCGGCCGGCAGCTCGACGTGCTCGCCGAGCCAGTCGATGACGATGTTCGGCATCAGATCCCCATTCCGAACTGGGTCGAGAAGCGGACGTCGCCCTCCACCATGTCGTGCATGTCAGCAATTCCGTGGCGCAGCATGAGCGTGCGCTCGATGCCCATGCCGAACGCGAAGCCCGAGTAGACCTCGGGGTCGATCCCCGCGGAGCGCAGGACGTTCGGGTTGACCATGCCGCAGCCGCCCCACTCGATCCAGCCGGCCCCGCCCTTCTTCTGGGGGAACCACAGGTCCATCTCGGCGCTGGGCTCGGTGAAGGGGAAGAACGACGGGCGCAGGCGCGTGCGGGCCTCCGGGCCGAACATCGCCCTGGCGAAGTGGTCGAGCGTGCCGAGCAGGTGCGCCATGGTCAGGCCCTTGTCGACCGCGAGGCCCTCGACCTGGTGGAAGACGGGGGTGTGCGTCGCGTCGAGCTCGTCGGTACGGAACACCTTGCCGGGGCACGCGATGTACACGGGCAGCTCGCGCTCGAGGAGTGTGCGTGCCTGCACGGGCGACGTGTGCGTGCGCAGCACGAGGTTCGACGGCTCGCCGGGCTCGCCGTCGGGTCCCGTGGGGGCCTGGAGGAAGAACGTGTCCTGCATCTGCCGGGCCGGGTGGTCAGGACCGAAGTTGAGCGCGTCGAAGTTGAACCACTCGGCCTCGATCTCCGGGCCCTCCGCGATCTCCCAGCCCATGGCCGTGAAGAAGTCGGCGGCGCGCTCCTGGAGCGTCTCGAGCGGGTGACGGGCGCCTGCACGTGCGCGGTCGACGGGGAGCGTCACGTCGACCGACTCCTCGACCAGGACGCGCTCGTCGCGCTCGGCCTCGAGGACCTGGGTGCGCGCGGCGAGCGCCTGGTTGAGGCGGCCGCGGATCGGGCCGAGGAGCTTGCCCGCGGCAGCCTTGTCGGCGGGCGCGAGCTGGCCGATCTGGCGGTTCGCGAGCGCGAGGGCGCTGCGGTCGCCGGTGTGCTCGAGGCGCACCGTCTTGAGCTCGTCGAGGTCGCGGGCGGCCTCGACGGCGGCGAGGGCCTCGGAGAGGACGGCCTCGAGCGCGGGGCCGTCGAGCGGCGAGGGCGCGGCGGGCTGGACCGGATCAGGGGTGGACATGCGTGCCTTCCTGGCGGGATCGGGATCGGACGCGCAGAGGTCACCTCGCGCGTCCAACTGAAGATTCTAGAGCGCCCGCCGGGGCACGACCGGTCGATCCGAGGCCACCGCGCGGTGTCCTGTGGTCGACGTGCGCAGCGTCAGCCGCGCGGCCCTCGAGCGGGCCACGTAAATCGGCGATCATCGCGCTGCATGTCCTCATGGTCCCACATCGCCGCCTCGCGGGCGTGGGAGAGCCTGGGCATCCCGGGCGGACCACCCGGCGTGTCGAACGGTTGCGTCAGCGATGCTCGCCGAGACCGAACGTCCGCACGACCTGGTACAGCGGGCCGCCGCTGCGCCCCGCCCCCGGGGTCGACTCGACGAGGCAGAGCTCGTCCGCGGTGAACCGCGGCCCCTCGTAGACGGCCAGGGCGTGGGCGAGCTCGCCCAGTCCTGGGCCGGTGGGCTGCGGGTCGGACCTGCGACGGCCGGTCCTGCGCGGGCCGGAGGCGCGCGCCACGGTCAGGTGAGCGCGCTGGCGGGGCCTCCGGTCGAGCCGCACCCCGACGTCGGAGGCCGCCTCCGCGGTCGCGGCGCTCAGGCGTCGCAGGGCTTCCGCGTCGCCGCCCACGCCCGCGAACAGGATGCGGTCCTCGAACGTCCCGGCACCGCGCAGGTGCAGCGACAGCGGTTCCGCGTCCCGGGCGACCTCGTCGAGGGCCCCGGCCAGGTCGTCCGCAGCACCCTCCGCCACCTCTCCGAAGAAGGCGACCGTGAGGTGCATGAGGTCGCGAGGGGTCCAGCGCAGCGAGGGCCGCCCGTCGTCGAGGGCGACCGCGCCGAGGGCGGAGAGCGCGAGCCCCAGGTGGTCGAGTGCCTCGTCGGAGGGGTACAGGGCGGCGAACAGTCGCGCCGACCGTCCCCTCACAGGGTCCCGTCCGCGTCGCCGACGGTGGTGGTCGGGGCGGACGTGCCGACACTGCGCGGGCGGTGCGCGCGGCTCGACGCGTACAGGCAGACCGTGGCAGCCGTCGCGAGGTTGAGCGACTCGGCCTGGCCCCGGATCGGGACGCTCACGACCGCGTCGGCGAGCTCGCGGTCCTCGGGCGGGAGGCCCCAGGCCTCGTTGCCGAAGATCCAAGCGGTCGGCCGCGAGAGGTCGGGAGTCTCGCCAGGGGCGCTGCCGGCGACGTCGAGCAGGCCGTCGAGGTCGTGGTCCCCGGCGCCGTCGGCGGCCAGGACGGCCAGCCCGGCGCCGCGCAGCGCGTCGACCGTCTCGGCGAGGCTCACGCCCGTCACGACGGGGACGTGGAACAGCGAGCCCGCCGTCGAGCGCACGACCTTGGGGTTGTGCACGTCGACGCTCTCGCCCGCGAGGACGACCAGGTCGGCGCCGGCGGCGTCAGCGGCACGGATCACCGTGCCCGCGTTGCCGGGGTCGCGGACGGTCGCGAGGACCGCGACGAGCCGCGGCGAGGCGGAGACCGCGTCGTCGAGCGTGAGGTCCTGGGTCCGGACGACCGCGAGGATGCCCTGGGCGTCGGAGCTCATGGCCTCGAACGCGTCGGGCGTCGTGAGGTGCACGTGCAGGCCCTCGGCGAGCGCGTCGTCGACGATCTCCGCGTAGCGGTCGGCGGCCGACGACGTCACGTACACGTCGCGGACGAGGCGCGCGCCGTGCCGGACGGCTTCACGCACCCCCTGCGGTCCCTCCACGAGGAACTGCTGGTGGCGCGAACGCGCCGGACGCCCGGACAGTGCCCGGACCGCCTTGACCCGGTCGCTCCGAGGGTTCGAGACCTCGGGAACGCGACGGAAGAACGGTACGGGGCGACCTGAGGACAGATCGTTCACTGTGCGGGCGTCCGGTGAGAAGAGTCGCTGCTCGATGATCAGGCAGCAGCCTTCGGGGCGTTCACGTCGGCAGGCAGAGCGTCCTTCGCAGCCTGGACGAGCGCGTTGAAGACCGTGACGTCGTTGACCGCGAGGTCAGCGAGGACGCGACGGTCGACCTCGATGCCAGCAGCCTTGAGGCCCTGGATGAGGCGGTTGTACGTCAGGCCCTGCGCGCGGGACGCAGCGTTGATGCGCTGGATCCACAGACGACGGAAGTCGCCCTTGCGCGCCTTGCGGTCGCGGTAGGAGTAGACGAGGGAGTGGGTGACCTGCTCCTTCGCCTTCCGGTAGAGACGCGAACGCTGGCCGCGGTAACCCGCAGCGCGCTCGAGAGTTGTACGGCGCTTCTTCTGGGCGTTGACCGCCCGCTTCACGCGTGCCACGTGATGCTCCTTGCAGTTCGGGGCTCAGGTAGGGACTCAGCGGTGGTCAGCGCCAGGGGCGCGACCACCAGGCAGATCACTTACCGAGCAGCTTCTTGATCTTCTTGACGTCAGCGGGGGCGACGACCTGGTCAGCAGACAGGCGACGCGTGCGGGTGCTCGACTTGTGCTCGAGCAGGTGGCGCTTGTTGGCCTGCTCGCGCATGACCTTGCCGCTGCCGGTGATGCGGAACCGCTTCTTGGCGCCGGAGTGCGTCTTGTTCTTCGGCATGGCTGCCGTTTCTCCTTTGTCTGGTCGAGATCCCGGGAGGGACCCGACGTGTTCGGGCCGTGGCCGGTGGGCCTGGCTCGGTGTCAGTTGGTCAGCTGGGCTTGCCGCCGGGCTTCGGCTTGGCCGCGCTCGGCTTGGGCGCTGCCGGCCGGGGGGCCGGAGGCTTGGGCAGTGCGGCCGGCTTGGGCACCGCGACGGGCTTGGGAGCCGTCGCGGGCTTGGGAGCCGTCGCGGGCTTGGGCGTGGCCGCAGGTGCTGCGGGAGCAGCGGCCTTGGGCGCGGCCTTCGGGGCGGACGCACGGGGTGCGGCCTTGGGGGCGGCAGCCTTGGGCGCTGCTGCCGGAGCAGCGGCGGGGGCCGGCGCGGGCTCGGGAGCGGCAGCAGCCTTGGCCGCGGCAGCGGCCTCGGCCGACGCGACGAGCTCGGCGGCCTCGGCGACCTGCACCTCGAAGGGCACGTCACCGCCGTCCGCGGGCTCCTCGGAGACCTCGACCGGAGCGGACTTGGCGGCCGACTTCGTCGGGCGGGGCTCGGCCTCCTGAGCACGCTTGCGCTGCTCGCTCTTGGCCTCGGCCTTCTTCTTGACCGGGCCGAGCACCATGACCATGTTGCGCCCGTCCTGCTTGGGCATGCTCTCGATGAAACCGAGCTCGGCGACGTCGTCGGCGAGGCGCTGCAGGAGACGGACACCCATCTCCGGGCGCGACTGCTCACGGCCACGGAACATGATCATGACCTTGACCTTGTCGCCCGCGGCGAGGAAGCGCTCGACGTGGCCCTTCTTGGTGCCGTAGTCGTGCGGGTCGATCTTCAGACGGAAACGGATCTCCTTGAGGACCGTGTTCGCCTGGTTCCGGCGAGCCTCACGGGCCTTCATGTCCGACTCGTACTTGAACTTGCCGTAGTCCATGAGCTTGCACACCGGCGGGCGTGCGTCGGGGGCGACCTCCACCAGGTCGAGGTCAGCGTCCTGGGCAAGGCTCAGGGCGACCTCAATGCGGACGACGCCGACCTGCTCCCCACCTGGGCCGACAAGTCGGACCTCGGGGACACGGATCCGATCGTTGATGCGAGGCTCGCTGATGTGATGCTCCTAGGAAGTCGTCGGTAGACCACCAGGAACGGGAAAGGCCCCCGTCCCAGAGCGCAGGGAGGAGGCCATCGATCGGGTCGTCGCGGGTGCGACGAACACACCGTCGCGCCACCGTGAAGAACGGCGACGCTCCGGACCGAGACCCGGCCTCTGTCGTGACGATCGTCAGCAGTTGAAGCTCAGGTGGGATGGAATCCACTTTGCGCACCCGCAGTTCGCTCTCCGAAGCACCTTCTGGAGCCTCGACGAGAACCTACGGGTCGGTCAGCCACCAAGAATAGCACGCACGTCCGGGGAGCTCCGCGCACCCCCGGATCATGCACCGACGGCCGCGGTCGCCGCGCCCGACGCCCGACGCCCGACGCCCGACGCGGCGCACCCTCCCAGCACCCGCCGTCCACCGGCGCGCCACACGCTGGACATCCTCCATCATTGGAACTCTTCCAGAAAATGTGGGTAGAGTGAGGACGTGCCCACCGAGAAGACGGTCCGCCCCGCGGACCACGAGACCGAGCTCCGCGACAGCGGGCTCCGGGTGACCGCCGCCCGCCTCGCGGTCCTCGACGTGGTCACCCGGCAGCAGCACGCCGACGCGGACGACGTGCTGCGGGCGACGCGCGAGGTCCTCGGCACGGTGTCCGTCCAGGCCGTCTACGACGTCCTGAACACCCTCACCGAGCACGGCCTCCTGCGCCGCATCGAACCCGCGGGCCACCCGGCCCGCTACGAGCGACGCCTGGGCGACAACCACCACCACGTGGTGTGCCGCTCGTGCGGCGCCGTCGCGGACATCGACTGCGCGGTCGGGCACGCGCCGTGCCTGACCCCGAGCGGGAACAACGGCTTCACGATCGACACCGCCGAGGTCACGTACTGGGGCCTGTGTCCCGACTGCGCGGACTGACACCGGTCGACCTCGGACCCGGGCGCGTCCCGGCCCGACCTCCTCACCTCCTCACCGCTCCCCCGGAGCACCTGTCCCTACCGCCCCCTACCCACATACAGGCCCCAGGGCGCTCAGAGCCCTCACCTGAAGGAGAAGACGATGACGAACACCCCCTTCACCACGACCCAGACGGGCACCCCCGTCCCGAGCGACGCGCACTCGCTGACGGCGGGCGCAGACGGCGCGACGGCGCTGCACGACCGCTACCTGGTCGAGAAGCTCGCGCAGTTCAACCGCGAGCGCATCCCGGAGCGCATCGTGCACGCCAAGGGCGGCGGCGCGTTCGGTGAGTTCGTCGTCACGGAGGACGTGTCGGCGTACACCCGTGCGGCCGTGTTCCAGCCGGGCGCGCGCACAGAGACGCTGCAGCGCTTCTCGAGCGTCGCGGGCGAGCAGGGCTCCCCCGACACCTGGCGCGACGTGCGCGGGTTCTCGGTGAAGTTCTACACGACCGAGGGCAACTACGACATCGTCGGCAACAACACCCCCGTCTTCTTCATCCGCGACGGCATCAAGTTCCCCGACTTCATCCACTCGCAGAAGCGCCTGCCGGGCTCGGGCCTGCGCGACGCCGACATGCAGTGGGACTTCTGGACCCTGTCCCCCGAGTCCGCGCACCAGGTCACCTACCTCATGGGCGACCGCGGCCTGCCGCGCTCGTGGCGCGAGATGCCGGGCTTCGGCTCGCACACCTACCAGTGGATCAACGCCGCGGGCGAGCGCTTCTGGGTCAAGTACCACTTCACGTCGAACCAGGGCAACGTCGAGATGGAGGGCTCGGAGGCCGAGCTCATCGCGGGCGCCGACGCCGACCACTACCGCCGCGACCTGTACGAGGCCATCGAGGCCGGCGACTTCCCGTCGTGGGACGTGCACGTCCAGGTCATGCCGTACGAGGACGCCAAGACGTACCGCTTCAACCCGTTCGACCTGACGAAGGTCTGGCCGCATGCGGACTACCCGCTCATCAAGGTCGGGACGCACACGCTCAACCGCAACCCGCAGAACTTCTTCGCGGAGATCGAGCAGGCGGCGTTCTCGCCCGCGAACACGGTCCCGGGCATCGACATCAGCCCCGACAAGATGCTCATGGCCCGCGTGTTCTCCTACCCGGACGCGCAGCGCTACCGCGTGGGCACGAACTACCACCAGATCCCGGTCAACGCGCCGCACGCCGCGCCGGTGCACAACTACTCGCAGGACGGCGCGCAGCGTCACGGGTTCAACGCGCCCACGACGCCGGTCTACGCCCCCAACAGCCTGGGCGGCCCCGTGGCCGACGAGGCACGTGCGGGCGTCGGGTCCTGGGAGTCGGACGGTGAGCTGACGCGCGCCGCGGCGACGCTGCATGCCGAGGACGACGACTTCGGCCAGGCCGGCACGCTCTACCGCGAGGTCTTCGACGACGCGGCCAAGGCGCGCTTCCTCGAGACCATCACGGGGGCCGTCGGCGGCGTGCAGAGCATCGCGATCCGCGAGCGTGCGATCCAGTACTGGACCAACGTGGACGCGACCCTGGGCGCCGCTCTGCGCAGCGCCCTCGAGGTCGCCCCGCTCGCGGCCGACGAGCCCGGCGTCACGTCGGAGCCCGCGCACTCCTGACGCCCGCGCTCCTGCCCGGCGCGACGTCGTCGGGCAGGAAGGCCCCGTCGTCGAAGCCCGGAGGCCGGGTCCGCTCCTCGCGGGCCCGGCCTCCGGGCATCTTCGTGACCGCCGCCCGCCCACAGCGCCGGGCGGCGTCGAACGACGTCGCTTGGCACACTATTCGTCTCCCGCTCCTGGCCCGACGCCGAAGCGACCCGTCAGGCCCCGTCGCACCCCGCGTCCGGCCCGGCCGGGCGCCCCGCACAGGTCCCGGGCGCACGTTCCCTCTGGAAGGATGAGCACATGACTACCGAGAACGACCCCATCGCCCAGGACGCCACCCGGGACATCGCCGACGTCGCGGCCGTCGAGGTCATCACCTCCGCCGCCGTCCACCTCATGAGCGCCGCCGCGGTCAAGTGCGGCCTCGCCGAGGACGCCGTCGAGAAGGAGCACCTGGACCTCGACGAGGCGCGCAAGCTCATCAACGCCCTCGCCGCGCTCGTGACCGCCTCCGCCCCCGACATCGGCAACCAGCACGCCCGTTCGCTCCGCGACGGCCTGCGCTCGCTCCAGCTCGCGTTCCGCGAGGCCTCGGTCTACCCCGACGCCCTGGGCGAGGGTCCGGGCGAGAAGTACACGGGCGCGGTCAGTTGAGCACCCCGCCGGGCGGGCAGCCGACGCCTCCCCCGCCGTCCAGCGCGCACGGGGGCGACGGCGTCGTGCCCCCGCCCGGCGGAACTCCCGGCCCGCCGCCCGCTCCGCCGACGTTCACGCCGGGCGCCACGACCTCGCTCCCGCACGGGCCCGCCCCGCAGACGCAGGCCTACCTGTCCGCCGCGGACAGGACGGGACCCGACGCCGGACCCGCACGGCCCCGGCCGGGGCGCGGAAAGACCGTCGCGATCGTCGTGCTCTCTGCGGCACTCGTCGTCGCACTGGGCCTCGCGGCGTACCTCCTGGTCACGACCCTGAGCTGGCAGGACCGCAGCGCGCAGTGGGAGGAGGAGTCCCGTGAGCTCGGCCGGCAGGTCGCCCAGCTCGACGCCGACCTCGACGGCGCGAACGCCGAGCTCGAGTCCGCGCGTTCCCAGCTCACGACGGCCCAGGACCGGATCACCGCGCTCGCGAACGAGAAGGCCCAGCTGGGCGACGAGAACGTGGCCTCGCAGCAGTACCTCGACTACCAGGCACGCATCTCCGAGGCCGCCGGCACCGTCGCCGGTGCCCTCGGCCAGTGCACCACCGCCCAGGACGAGCTCATCGGCTACCTCAACAACCGTGACGCCTACAACCCGGACGACCTCGCGCGCTTCGCGACCCAGGTCGACGACCTGTGCAACGCTGCGACCGCCGCCAACACCGAGCTCCAGAAGGAGCTCGAGAAGTGAGACGCACGCGACGCCACGGGCGCCGGTCGGCCGCCCGCCCGGTGACAGCGGCCGTCACCGTGTCGCTCGTCGCGGCCCTGGCCGGAGGGTGCGGGGTCCTGCCGGAGCTGCCCGAGCCCATGCCGACCTCGGTCGTGCCCAGCGTGGCCCCCCAGGCCGATCCCGTCGGGTCGGAGAACCTGTCCCCCGACGGCTTCGACGCCGTCAAGCGCATGGCGGTGCGCATCCGCAACGTCGGGTGCTCGTCCCTCTCGACCGGTTCGGGCTTCGCGCTCGACGACCGCACGCTCATCACCAACAAGCACGTGGTCGAGGGGTCGAAGTCCCTCCAGGTCCTGACGTACGACGGCCGCGACATCCAGGTCGAGACGGCGAGCGCAGCCGGGCTCGCGGACCTCGCGATCGTGCGCACGAGCGACGACCTCCCCTCGGCCCCGACGCTCGCCGCCGCCGACCCGGCCCAGGGCGACACCGTGACGGTCGTCGGCTACCCCGAGGGTGGTCAGCTCACGGTCACGCAGGGCAAGGTGGTGGGGACCGCCACCGATCCCCTGCACGAGAACCTCGGCCAGGTGCTCGTGACCGACGCGCAGGTCGAGCCCGGCAGCTCGGGCTCGGCCGCGCTCAACGAGGCCGGCGAGGTGATCGGCGTGGTCTACGCGAAGTCGACCGACGCGTCGCTCCTCGTACCCGTCTCGACGCTGCGCGCGATGCTCGACGACTCGTCAGCCTTCGCGACCCTGCCGCCCTGCTCGTAGGCTGCGAGGCATGAGCAGCGACAGCAGCAAGGACGCGGCCGGTCGGCCCGAACCCTCCTTCATCACGCGCGCGGCGAGCGACGCCTTCTCGGTGCGCAAGGTCTTCGGCGACGCCTACGAGCGCGACGGGACCCTCGTGATCCCCGTGGCCAAGGTGTGGGGCGGCACCGGGACGGGCTACGGGTACGGCGTCGGTGCGCTCGACGGGTCCACGGGTCCCTCGGCCGACGACGCCGGGCAGGGCGAGGGCTCGGGAGAGGGAGCCGGGGGCGGCGGGGGCTACGGCGTGCACGTGCGTCCCGTCGGCGTCTACTCCGTGGGCCCCGACGGCACGCGCTGGCACCCCGCCCTCGACCTCAACCGGGTCATCCTGGGGGGCCAGGTCGTGGCCATGGTGGTCGCGCTCGTGGGCGGCTGGGTCCTGGGACGCCGTCGCCGCTGAGGCACCGCGTGCGCGAGCTGCGCAGCGCGAGGCGGGCTTCGTCGTCGGGCGCCCGCGGGGCACGCATGCCCCCGCAAGGCGCCCGACGACGCCACGCCCGCAGGTCAGTCCGCGCGCCCGATGCGCAGCTCGAGCGAGTCGACCCGCTCCGAGACCACGTCGTTGCCCGCGAGGGCCGCGTTGACCTGCGCCAGCACGGCGTCCAGGCCGCGCCGGTCGAGCCCCGAGTCGATCGAGAGCACGACGGCGACCTCGGCGCTGCGACCCGTCTCGGCGCGGACCGCCGCGACGTGCTCGATCCCCGAGACCGCTCCCGCGACCTCCGCCGCGACGTCGGCCGCGACCACGCCGTCCGCGACCGCGGGCGCCCACTGCTTCCCCTGCGCGAGCGCCCACACCGCGGGGCGCGGGACCAGGACCGTGACCGGTCCCGACGGGTCGAGGACAAGCAGGGACCAGTCCTCGCTCACGGCTGACAGGGCGGCGCGTGGCGCGTCGACCGGGACCGGGCGAGCGTCAGGCCGCCAGGCGGCCATGCTCGCGACGCTCGAGAACACCGGGAGCGCCCGCCGTCCGTCGGGAGCCTCGAGCGCCACGACGCCCGCCGAGGCCTCCTTGTCGACCTTCTGCCCGTGCTCGCCGACGCCCGACTTCTCGAGCTCGGCCAGGATGGGGATGAGCAGCCGCGTGCGGCCGAGCCGGGCGACGACCTCGGTGAGGCCCACCGTCCCCGCCGAGAAGTCCGCCAGGACGCTCGTGAGTGCCGGGTCGGCCGAGCCGTCGTCGTCCGAGAAGCCCGAGGACGGAGGCAGCGCCTTGCCCGTCCCCTCGCCCGCCGGGCCCTTCGAGAACGGCGACGCGCCGTGCGCGTGCCCCGCGTGCGGGTCCTCGGGAGCCGGGGAGGGCGAGGTCGACGAGGTCACGGACGGCCTGCAACGTCGAGGGCCTGGGGCAGCGTGAAGGCGCCCGCGTACAGGGCCTTGCCGACGATGGCCCCCTCGACGCCCTCGCCCACGAGCGCGCGCAGCGCCTCCAGGTCCGCGAGGCTCGAGATACCTCCCGACGCGACGACCGGGGCGTCGGTGCGCGAGGCGACCTCGCGCAGCAGGTCGATGTTCGGGCCGCGCAGCGTTCCGTCCTTGGTCACGTCGGTCACCACGTAGCGCGAGCAGCCGGCGGCGTCGAGGCGCTCGAGGACCTCCCACAGGTCCCCGCCCTCCTGCGTCCAGCCGCGGGCCGCGAGCGTCGTGCCGCGCACGTCGAGCCCGACCGCGATCGCGTCGCCGTGCTCGGCGATGACCTTGGCCGTCCACTCGGGGTTCTCGAGGGCCGCGGTGCCGAGGTTCACGCGCGAGCAGCCCGTCGCGAGCGCACGGGCCAGGGACTCGTCGTCCCGGATGCCCCCGGAGAGCTCGACCTTGACGTCGAGGCGCGCCACGACGTCGGCCAGGAGCTCGGCGTTCGAGCCGCGACCGAAGGCCGCGTCGAGGTCCACGAGGTGCACCCACTCGGCGCCGCCGGCCTGCCAGTCGAGCGCCGCCGACAGCGGGTCGCCGTACGAGGTCTCCGAGCCCGCCTCCCCCTGGACGAGGCGCACCGCCTGCCCGGCGGCGACGTCGACGGCGGGCAGCAGGACGAGACGATCGGTCATGAGGTGGTCCTTCCGAGGATTCACGAGTGGGTGGGGCGCGAGCGCTGCGCGCGGGCGCCGGGTGACGCGTTGGAACGGTCGGTCAACGGGCGGGGCCGGCCCCGCCCGCACGGGAGGTCAGAGCGAACGGACCCAGTTCTCCAGGAGTCGGGCACCGGCGTCGCCGGACTTCTCCGGGTGGAACTGCGTCGCGGAGAGCGGACCGTTCTCGACGGCCGCGACAAACCGGCCGCCGTGGGCGGACCACGTGACGAGCGGGGCGCGGAACGCCGCGCCCACGGGCTCGTCGACGCCCAGCGAGAAGTGGCGGGCCGCATAGGAGTGCACGAAGTAGAACCGCTCGTCGGCGACCCCGTCGAACAGCACCGAGCCCTCGGGCACCTCGACCGTGTCCCACCCCATGTGCGGGACCACGGGCGCCTCGAGGCGGTCGACGATGCCCGGCCACTCGCCGAGCCCCTCGGTGAGGGTGCCGTGCTCGTCGCCCTCGTCGAACATGACCTGCATGCCGACGCAGATCCCGAGCACGGGACGGCCGCCCGCGAGGCGGCGCTCGACGATCTGGTCGCCGCGCACGGCCTTGAGCCCCGCCATGACGGCGGCGAAGGCCCCGACGCCGGGCACGACCAGCCCGTCGGCCTCCGACGCGCGCGCACGGTCCGCGGTCAGCTCGACGCGCGCGCCGACCCGCTCGAGCGCGCGCACCGCCGAACGGACGTTGCCGAAACCGTAGTCCAGGACGACGACCGAGGGCCCCTCGCTCACTTCTTGCGCGCCTTGCGGGCGGAGGCCGTCAGCAGGCGCATGGCCTTCCAGCGCGAGATGTCCGAGCTGGGGACGACGCCCTGGAGGTCCGCGACGGTCGCCTGACCCGTGACGAGGTCCTCGAGCTCCTCGGGGGCACCGCCGAGCACGAGGCCGGGGGCGAGGGTGTCGCCCTCGACCCCGTCCTCCCAGCGCGTCGCGGTGAGCTGCTCGCCCCGACGCGTCAGGAGGATCAGGGGCACGCCCTTGACGAGAGTCGAGATCGCGGCCGCCGCCCGCTGCGGGGCGTCGCCCGACAGGTCGCGCAGGACGGCGAGCGCACCGATGCCGGTGGGCACTGCGTCGACCTCGATCTGCGCGATCGAGCACGCCGCGGCGAGCGGCTCGGCGCCCGCGATCTGCGTCACGAGGACCGCAACCTCGGGGTCGGAGGACGGGGTGAGCAGGCTCGAGATGTCGTCCGGGATCTCCAGGTCCAGCTCGGGCTCGTCGGCGGGGTTCTGCGGGGTGGTCATGTCGTCCGTCTCGGTCGTCCGCGGGTCGCGGGGGTGATCGCCGTGCTCAGGCCCGTCGGGCTGAGCGGGGGTGGTCGGCTCGGAGGTCACAGGGCGCCCTTGGTCGACGGGATGCCGTCGACCCGGGCGTCGGGCGCCACGGCGAACCGCAGCGCGCGGGCGAGGGCCTTGAACTGCGCCTCCACGATGTGGTGGGGGTCGCGGCCCGAGAGCACCCGCACGTGGATGCAGATGGCCGCGTGGTGCGCGATGGACTCGAGCACGTGGCGCGTGAGCGACCCCGTGAAGTGGCCACCGATCAGGTGGTACTCCTGCCCCGCGGGCTCGCCCTCGTGCACGAGGTACGGGCGGCCCGACACGTCCACGACCGCGAGCGCGAGCGCCTCGTCGAGCGGGACCATGGCGTCGCCGAAGCGCGAGATCCCGGCCTTGTCGCCCAGCGCGATCCGGAGCGCCTCGCCGATCGTGATCGCGACGTCCTCGACCGTGTGGTGCGCGTCGATGTGCGTGTCACCCGTGGCCTTGACCGTGAGGTCGATGAGCGAGTGCTTGCCGAGGGCCGTCAGCATGTGGTCGTAGAACGGGACGGTCGTCGAGATGTCCGTCTTCCCGGTCCCGTCGAGGTCCAGCTCGACGAGGACGCTCGACTCCGACGTCGCGCGCTCGATGCGCGCGGTGCGCTTCACAGTCCTGCCACCTCCACCAGGGCGTCCTTGAACGCCGTCATCTCCTGCGGCGTGCCGATCGACACCCGCAGCCATCCGTCGGGACCAGTCTCCCGGATGAGGACGCCTCGATCCAACAGGCCCTGCCAGATCGCGTGGCGGTCCGGGAAGGTGCCGAACAGGACGAAGTTCGCGTCGGAGTCGGCGACCCGCAGGGGCGCGCCGCCCAGGGCGGCCGGGCGCTGGGCGCGCAGCCAGGCGACCGTGGCGTCGCGCTCGGCCCGCAGGTCGTCGACCTGGGCCAGCAGGGACGTCGAGTGCTTGAGCGCCGCGCGGGCGACCGCCTGCGTCGCGGCCGACAGGTGGTACGGCAGGCGCACGACGCGCAGCGCGTCCACGAGCGGGCGCGACGCGGCGAGGTAGCCCACGCGGGCCCCGGCCAGCGCGAACGCCTTGGACATGGTGCGCGTGACCGCGAGGTTCGGGTAGCGCTCGAGCAGCTCGAGGGCCGAGGGGACACCGGCGCGACGGAACTCGCCGTACGCCTCGTCGACCACGACGACCGCGGACGTGCCCGGCTCGGCGCCGCGCGGCGTGACCGCGAGCGCCGCCTCGCACACGGCCTCGACGACCTCGCGCGTCAGGGCGGTACCGGTCGGGTTGTTGGGGCTGGCGAGGAGGATCACGGACGGCGCGTGCTCGACGATCGCCGCGCGGGCGGCGTCGGCGTCGAGCGTGAAGTCCTCCTCGCGGCGCCCGGTGACCCAGGCCGTGGAGGTGTCGCGCGCGTACTCGGGGTACATCGAGTAGGTGGGCGCGAAGGACAGCGCGGTGCGGCCCGGTCCGCCGAAGGCCTGGAGCAGGTGGAGCATGATCTCGTTCGAGCCGTTCGCGGCCCAGACCTGCTCGGGAGCCACGCGCACTCCCGACTCCCCTGCGAGGTAGTCGGCGAGGTCCTGGCGGAGCCCCAGGAAGTCGCGGTCCGGGTAGCGGTTGAGGGTCGCGGCAGCAGCGGCGACGTCGGCGGCGATGGTCGCGACGACCTCGGCCGAGGGCGCGTAGGGGTTCTCGTTGACGTTGAGCAGGACGGGGACGTCGAGCTGCGGTGCCCCGTACGGCTCGATCCCCGCGTGCTCGGCCCGTACCGGCAGGTGCACCTCGGAGGCGGCGTGCGCGCGGGGCTGCGAGAAGGAGGCACCCGCCTGGGGTGCGCCGTCCGGGGACTCGAGGAGTGGAGTGGTCACCAGGACAGTCTACGAAGCCGTTCGTGCGGGAGCGGTGGACGTCCGGCAGGCGGGCGGTGAGGCTGCCCGCGGCGGGCGGTCCCGGCGGCCGCGTGACGGGGCGCCGCGGCCGGGGCCAGGAGCGCGTCAGGTCGTGACGACGTCGGTCCCGCTCACCGTGACGGCGAGCCGCGGCAGCGGCGAGGGCGCCGGGCCGCCGAGGACGTCGCCCGTGCTCAGGTCGAAGCGGGACCCGTGGCAGGGGCAGTCGAGCTCGCCGTCCCCCGGCGCGACCGTGCAGCCCTGGTGCGTGCAGATCGCGCTGAAGGCCTCGAACGTCCCCTCCTCGGGCTGGGTCACGAGGTAGGGCGCGCCGTCGACCTGGACCGACGCCGCGCCGCCCACGGGCACGTCGCCCGTGGCGGTGACGACCGTGCCCGACGGCGCCGCGGACGTCGCGCTCGTCGCCCCGCCCTCGCCCGTGGTCCCGGCGGTCCCGCCCCCGCCGCCCGAGCAGGCCGCGAGGACCAGCGCACCCGCGCCCGTGCCCGCGGACACGAGGAGCGAGCGCCGCGAGAGGAGGTCGTGCGGGGGTGTCGCTGCCTGCGGGGGTGTCGCCGCGTGCGCCGAGGTCACCTGCGTGGTCGAGGTCCTCATGGTCACCCTCCGCCGTGCGTCCCGGGTCGATCGGTCCTTCAATTGAAGCATCGGGCTTCGTGCCGCGCGCGAGCGCGGCACCGCCCGCCCGGCACGGGCACCCCGCCCGCGCCGGACCACGCAGCCCACCTGCACCAGAGCACTCGGAGCACCTCATGGACGCGTCCGGACCTCCTCCCGCCGACGGCTCGACCGGTTCGACCGGCTCGACCGCAGGGCGCTCCCCGGCGTCGGGCACGCCTCCCGTGCCTCCGCCGCTGCCGCGCGGCGCGTGGCTGCTGCGCGGCGTGACGGCCGCGGGGCTGCTGCTGTCGGCCGACGTGCACCTGTTCCTCTACGTCCAGGGCTACCAGGACATCGAGGTCGTGGGTCCGTTGTTCCTGCTCAACGCCGTCGCAGGTTTCGCGCTCGGGCTCCTGGTCCTGGTGTGGCGCCACTGGCTGCCGCTCCTGGGGGCGATCGGGTTCTCGGTCGCGACGCTGGGCGCGTTCTACCTGTCGACGACTGTCGGCTTCTTCAGCGTGAACGAGACGGTCGGCGGGGTCCAGCAGGTCACGGCCGCGGTCGCCGAGTGGGTCGCGCTCGTCGGTGCGCTGCTGGCGCTCGTGGTCGAGCGCCGTCGGGCGTCAGGGCGGTCGCGGAAGCATGTCTGACCTGCGCAGACATCGCATGTGACGCTCTTCGCGACCCCGCCGCGCGCGCTCCCCCGCGCTCGCCGCGCACCCGCAGACCCCCTCGGATACGGTCGAGGAGCCGGACATCCTCGGACGCGCAGCGCGTCCCGTCGCGCCTGACGCGCCAGTCGACGGCTCGACCCACCCCCGGTGTCCGCTCCTGGAGGAGAGTCATGAGCACCATGAAGGCAGCCGTCGTCCACACGTTCGCCGCGCCGCTCACGATCGACGACGTCGAGGTCCCCACCCCCGGACCCCACGAAGCGCTCGTCAAGGTCGACTACACCGGCGTGTGCCACACCGACCTGCACGCCGCCCACGGCGACTGGCCGGTCAAGCCGTCCCCGCCGTTCGTGCCCGGCCACGAGGGCGTCGGCACCGTCGTGGCCGTCGGCGACCAGGTCACGCGCGTCGTGGTCGGCGACAAGGTCGGCAACGCCTGGCTCTGGAGCGCGTGCGGCGAGTGCGAGTACTGCGAGACCGGCTGGGAGACCCTCTGCCCGAACCAGAAGAACGGCGGCTACTCGGTCGACGGCTCGTTCGGCCAGTACATGCTCGTCGACTCCCGCTACGCCCCGATCATCCCCGACGGCGTGGACGACTCCGCGGTCGGCCCCATCCTGTGCGCGGGCGTCACGGTCTACAAGGGCCTCAAGCAGACCGACACCCAGCCCGGCGAGTGGGTGCTGATCTCCGGCATCGGCGGTCTGGGGCACATCGCCGTGCAGTACGCCGTGGCCATGGGGCGCCGCGTCGCCGCGGTCGACGTCGACGACGACAAGCTCGCCCTGGCCCGCAAGCACGGTGCCGAGGTCACGGTCAACGCCGCCACCTCGGCCGACGCCGCGGCAGAGATCCAGGAGAGGACCGGCGGCGGCGTGCACGGCGCGCTCGTGACGGCCGTCAACGCCCACGCCTTCCCGCAAGCCGTCGGTGCGCTGCGCCGCGGCGGCACCGTGTCCCTCGTGGGCCTGCCCCCCGAGAAGTTCCCGCTCGACATCTTCACGACGGTCCTGTTCGGGCTCACTGTCCGCGGCTCGATCGTGGGGACCCGCAAGGACATGACCGAAGCGCTGGACTTCTTCGCGCGCGGCAAGATCACCCCGACCTACACCGTCCGGCCGCTGAGCGACGTCAACGACATCTTCAGCGAGATGGAGAAGGGCGCGATCGACGGGCGCGTCGTGATGGACATGCGCTCCTGAGGAGCCCCGGAGAGGGCCGCTGGCGGACCCCCACCCATCGCTGAGGGCCCGGCGCGAACGGCGGACTCCCGTCGGACGCGCCGGGCGCCACCTGTGCACGACCGCGCACTGTCCCACCCAGCGCCTACGATCGCTGGGTGACCTCGTTCCCCCGTGACCAGCACGACCCGTACGCCGATCTCCCTGCCGACTTCGCGTCGGAACCCCCCGCCGACCTCTACGACGAGCCCCCGGTCCCCGACGACGCGGGAGCCGCTCCGGTGCGCCGGCCCGCTGCTCCCGGTGCGGCCCCGGCTCCCTCCGTCGCCCGGTCCGACACGCCCGCGGCGGTGGACGCGGCCGACCCGGCGTCGGCCCCCGATGCCGCCGATGCCGCGCGGCTCGCCAAGGTCGCCATGCTGCGCGGGCTCCTCGAGGGCAAGGACCTGCGCGAGGAGGCCGAGGCCGCGCTCCGCAAGCTCGTGGGCCGTGAGGACGCCGCGCTGCGCGACGACCAGTGGCTCGCGATCGAGGCACTGGTCGCGTTCCGCCGTCGGGCCCTGGTGGTCCAGCGCACCGGCTGGGGCAAGTCCGCGGTCTACTTCGTCGCGACCTCCCTGCTCCGCTCGCGCGGCGCGGGCCCCACGGTCATCGTCTCGCCGCTGCTCGCCCTGATGCGCGACCAGATCTCGGCCGCGGCCCGCGCCGGGATCCGCGCCGTGACGATCAACTCCTCGAACATGACCGAGTGGGACGAGGTGCACGCCGCGATCGCCGCGGGCGAGGTCGACGTGCTGCTCTGCTCGCCCGAGCGGCTCAACAACCCCGGCTTCCGCGACGAGGTGCTCCCCCGGCTCGCGGCCGACGCGGGCCTCGTCGTGATCGACGAGGCGCACTGCATCTCCGACTGGGGCCACGACTTCCGGCCCGACTACCGGCGCATCCGCACCCTGCTCGCGGACCTTCCCCCGGGCATCCCGGTGCTCGCGACGACCGCGACCGCGAACGAGCGTGTCACCGCGGACGTCGCCGAGCAGCTCGGCGTCACGGGGGCGTCGGTCGGCACGGGAGCCGAGGGCACCGTCGCCGGTGCGGCCGGTGGCCCCCGCGAGGACGTTCTCGTGCTGCGCGGCGGCCTCGACCGCGAGTCGCTGCACCTGGCCGTCCTGAACCTGCCGGACCAGCCGAGCCGCATCGCGTGGCTCGCGGAGACCCTCCAGGACGTCGACGGCTCGGGGATCGTCTATTGCCTGACGGTCTCGGCCGCCGAGCAGGTCGCGAGCCAGCTCCGCGCGACAGGCCTGGCCGTGGCCGCGTACACGGGCCAGACGGACACGACCGAGCGCGAGCAGCTCGAGGCCGACCTCAAGGAGAACCGCGTCAAGGCGCTCATCGCGACCTCGGCGCTCGGCATGGGCTTCGACAAGCCGGACCTCGCGTTCGTCGTGCACCTCGGCGCGCCCTCGTCCCCCATCGCGTACTACCAGCAGGTCGGTCGTGCCGGACGTGGCGTCGACAGCGCGGTCGTGGTGCTGCTGCCCGGCGAGGAGGACCGGCGCATCTGGGAGTACTTCGGCTCGCTCGCGTTCCCCGCCGAGCGTCAGGTCCGCGAGACGCTCGCAGCCCTCGAGGCGGGCGGCGGTACGCAGTCGGTCGCGGCCCTCGAGACGCAGGTCGACCTCAAGCGCTCGCGCCTCGAGACCATGCTCAAGGTCCTCGACGTCGACGGCGCGGTGCGCCGCGTCAAGGGCGGCTGGGTCTCTACGGGGCAGCCCTGGGTCTATGACGCCGACCGCTACGCGCGCGTCGAGCAGACCCGGCTGGCCGAGCAGCGCTCCATGATCGACTACGAGGCCACGAGCGGCTGCCGCATGGCGTTCCTGCGCGCGACGCTCGACGACCCCGAGCTCGAGCAGGGCTGGACGTGCGGACGGTGCGACCGCTGCGGCGGCGTCGACCTGCCCGCCGCCCCTGACGCCGAGGCCGTCTCCGCGGCGCGCGCCGACATGGACCGCCCGGGTGTCGAGGTCGTCGCGCGACGCCAGTGGCCCACGGGCCTCGACCGGATGGGGCTCGACCTCAAGGGCCGCCTGTCCCCCGAGGAGCTCGCGTCCCCGGGGCGCGCCGTCGCGCGCCTCGACGGGCTGGGCTGGTCGGGCCCGCTGCGTGAGCTCTTCGCGCCCGGCGTGCCCGACGGCGAGACCCCCGTCGCGCTGCGGCGCGCCGCCGCGCGCGTGCTCGACGAGTGGGACGCGCTGTACGCGGCCGCGCCGACGACCGACGGCGCCGACGTGACCGGGGCGGCCGACGGCGTCGCGGCGGCGGACGGGCCGGCCGACGAGACGGCCCCCGCACGCCGACTCCTGCTCGACGGCGTGGTCTCCGTCCGGTCCGCCACGCGCCCCCACCTGGTCCAGCACCTCGCCGGCGGGCTCGCGCGCTACCTCGACCGCCCGCTCGTCGGGTCGGTCGGTCCTGTGCCGGGCCGCGAGCAGCCCGGCCGGCACGACGTGAACTCGGCAATGCGACTGGCGGGGGTCGTCGAACGGCTGCAGCTCGAGCTGTCCGGGCCCGCGCTGGCCGGGCTCGCGGGGCGCCGGATCCTCCTGGTCGACGACTACACCGACTCGGGCTGGACCCTCACGGTCGCCGCCCGCCTGCTGCGCCAGGCGGGTGCCGCCACGGTCTACCCGTTCGTGCTCGGGGTGCGCTGAGGGCCCTGACGGCACTGCCGACGCCGCACGAGAGCGGGGGGGGGGGGGGGGGGGGGGGGGGGGGGGGGGGGGGGGGCGCGCCCGGGGCGGCGCGCGGGCGGGGCCGGGCGGGGGGGGGGGGGGGGGGGGGGGGGGGCGCCGGCCCCGGCCGCCGCCCGGGCGGGGGGGGGGCCGGCCCCCCCCCCCCCCCCCCCCCCCCCCCCCCCCCCCCCCCGCTCTCATCGCCTCGGGTGGTGCCGCGACTACTGGAAGCGCGCCTTGATCGCCTCGCCGTGCGCGGGCAGGTCCTCGTCGTTCGCGACGGCCACGATGCGGTCGGCCAGCTCCTGGAGCGCGTCGGCCGAGTACTCGACGACCTGCACCGCGCGCAGGAAGCTGTGCACCCCGAGCCCGCTCGAGTAGTGCGCGCACCCGCCGGTCGGCAGGACGTGGTTGGACCCCGCCATGTAGTCGCCCAGCGGGACGGGCGAGTACGGGCCGACGAAGATCGCGCCCGCGCTCTGCACCCGCTCGGCGACGGCGGCGGCGTCGGCCGTCTGGATCTCGAGGTGCTCGGCACCGTACGAGTCGACGACGTCGAGGCCCTGCTCGAGGTCGTCGACCACGATGATCGCGGACTGCGGCCCGGACAGCGCCTGCGCCACGCGTGCCGCGTGCTTGGTCTCGGGGACGAGGTCCACGAGGCGGGCGTCGACCGCCGCGGCCAGCTCGACCGACGGCGTCACGAGGACAGCTGCGGCGTCGGGTGTGTGCTCGCCCTGGCTGATCAGGTCGAGCGCGACGTGCGTCGGGTCCGCGCCGCCGTCCGCGAGGATCGCGATCTCTGTGGGACCAGCCTCGGAGTCGATCCCGACGACACCACGCACGAGGCGCTTGGCGGCCGCGACGTAGATGTTCCCCGGACCCGTGATGACGTCGACGGGCTCGCACAGGAAGTCGCCGTCCTGCGGCTCACTGCCTGTGGCGCCGTACGCGAACATGCCGATCGCCTGCGCACCACCGACCGCATAGACCTCCTCGACACCCAGCAGCGCGCACGCCGCGAGGATCGTGGGGTGCGGCAGGCCGTCGTTCTCGCGCTGCGGAGGCGAGGCCACCGCGAGCTCGCGCACACCGGCCTCCTGGGCCGCGACGACGCTCATGATGACCGACGACGGGTAGACCGCGATCCCGCCGGGCACGTAGAGCCCGACGCGACGCACGGGGATCCAGCGCTGGCGGACCTGCGCCCCGGGGGCCAGGTCGACCGAGAAGGGCTGGGGGCGCTGCGCGGCGTGCACCGTGCGGACACGGCGGATCGCCTCCTCGAGACCGTCGCGCACGAGCGGGTCGAGCGTCTCGAGCGCGGCCGACAGGCGCTCGGTCGGGACCCGCAGGTGGACCGGTCGCACGCCGTCGAACCGCTCCGAGAGGTCCCGCAGCGCGGAGGCGCCGTGCAGGCGGACGTCATGCAGGATCGGGGCGACCTTCTCCGCGGCGTCCTCGACGCCGATCTCCGGACGAGGCAGGATCTCCGTGAGCTCACGGGGAGACAGGGAACGACCACGCAGGTCGATGCGATTGATCACCGACCCATCGTAGGCCGGGCCGCGAACCGACCTCCAGGCCATTCAGCAGGTGGGCAGTTCTCCGGCACGCCCCGGACGCGAGAGAATGGCTCTCATGACCACGACACCCACGGTGGAGATCACCGACGACGTCATCCGCCTCGGCCAGTTCCTCAAGCTCGCGAGCCTCGTCGAGTCCGGCGCCCACGCGCGCGACCTCATCTCCGAGGGAGAGGTCCAGGTCAACGGCGAGGTCGACACGCGTCGTGGGCGCCAGCTGCACAAGGGCGACGTCGTGACGGTCGACGTCCCGACCGGTCAGATCGGCGCGATCGTCGGCTGACCACGGTGCACGGGGCCCCGACCGTCCGCGGCCCGGTCAGAAGGCCATGTAGCTCGAGCTCATGACCTTGTCCGCGACGATCCGCAGGACGACGCGGCGCGGGTTGACGCGCGGCTCCTTGTAGCGCCGCGTGTACCGCCGCACGGCCTCGGCGACCTCGTCGGGGTCGCGCGAGACCGAGACGGTGCCCTCGAGCGTGATCCAGCGCCCGCCCTCGACCTGGCACACCGCGGCCCGGGGGTGGGCGCCGTCGGAGGTGAGGCGCTCTGCGTTGAGGGCCTTGACCGACGTGTCGTTGGTCGTGATGCGCACGACCCCGGTCTCGGGGTCCCACGTGAAGCCCACGGGGACGACGTGCGGGCTGCCGTCCTCCCGCAGGGTGGTCAGGGTCGCCAGGTGGCGCTCGGTCACGAAGACGCGCTGCTCGGGGGTCAGGTGGATCACGACCGCGAGTCTACGTGTCCTCCGGGGCCTCGAAACCGTAGGTCGTGACGGGTGGCACGACGCCTCGCGCGAGAGCGTCGAGCACCACGGCCTCGTGCGGCACGAGGGGCTCGGGCAGGTCCGACAGCGCGAACCAGCGCAGGTCGGCGGCTTTCTCCCGCTCCTCGATCACGGGCTCGCCGGACCACGTGCGGCACGTGAAGAAGAAGTCGACCCGCTGCTCGACCGGTCCCCCGTCCGGGCGCGTACGGTGCATGACCGTGAGCGGCTCGAGGTCCGTCGTCGCGACCTCGATGCCCAGCTCCTCGCGCGCCTCACGCCGGGCAGCCGCCAGCACGCTCTCCCCCTGCTCGACGTGCCCGGCCGCTGCCGCGGCCCAGTGACCGTCCATGTACCCGGTGTTCTGCCGGAGCTGGAGCAGGACCTCGTCGCCGCGGCGCAGCAGCACGTAGGCCGCCGGGACCACCTGGAACCGCCCCGGCGAACCGTCCGCCGCCGGGACGTACCCGCCCGCGTCCTCCCGGCCCACGTCCGGGCTCACACGGTGAGGCACGTCGGGCCGAGCAGCGCCTTGAGGTCGCCGTACAGCGCCGGGCTCTTCGCGACCCGCAGGGTGTCCTCGAGCCGCATGACCTTGGTCCGCCCGGGGCTCGTGAGCTTGAGGTGGACCTCGGTCACCCCCGGGTGCGTCGAGAGGATCTCGCGCAGCTTCTCGACCACGGGCTGGGTGCAGCGAGACTCGGGCAGGCTCACGAGCACCGGCGTCTCGGCGACCGTCGAGATGTCCGGGAGCGAGACCTCCATGGCCTGGAGCTGCATGGTCTCGTCGCGGCGTCGCACCCGCCCGCGCAGCACCACGACCTGGTCCTCGGCGAGGATCGTCGAGTACGCGAGGTAGGTCTCGCCGAAGAACATGACCTCGACGCCTCCCTCGAGGTCCTCGATCGTCACCGCGGCCCACGGGTTGCCGTTCTTGCTCATCTTGCGCTGGAGCGAGGTGATGAGCCCGGCGATGACGACCGTCGAGCCGTCGGGCCTGGCCTCGTCGGCCATGAGGGCCGCGATCGACGTGTCGGCCGCGCGGGTCAGCACGTGCTCGAGCCCCGACAACGGGTGGTCGGACACGTAGAGGCCGAGCATCTCGCGCTCGAAGGCGAGCCGCTGCTTCTTGTCCCAGTCCGGGATGTCGGGCACGTCGACGCTGAAGGACATGGCGGGGTCCTCGCCGCCGAGGTCCGCGAAGAGGTCGAACTGCCCCTTGGCCTCCTCGCGCTTGACGCTGATGACCGAGTCCACGGCCTGCTCGTGGACCACGAGCAGGGCGCGCCGCGCGTGGTCGAGCGAGTCGAACGCCCCCGCCTTGATGAGCGACTCGATGGTCCGCTTGTTGCAGACCACGGCGGGGACCTTGTCGAGGAAGTCGGTGAAGGACGCGAACGTCCCCTTGTCCTCGCGCGTCGCGACGATCGCGTCCACGACGTTCGCGCCCACGTTGCGGACCGCCGTCAGGCCGAAGCGGATGTCCTTGCCGACGGCGGTGAAGTTGGCCGACGACGAGTTCACGTCCGGCGGCAGGACCGTGATCCCCATGCGGCGGCACTCGTTGAGGTAGAGGGCCGACTTGTCCTTGTCGTCGCGCACGCTCGTGAGCAGCGCGGCCATGTACTCGGTCGGGTAGTTGGCCTTGAGGTACGCGGTCCAGTAGGACACCACGCCGTAGGCCGCGGAGTGCGCCTTGTTGAACGCGTAGTCCGAGAACGGCAGCAGGATGTCCCACAGCGTCTTGACCGCGGCCATGGAGAAGCCGCGCTCCTTCATGCCGTTGGAGAAGCCCTCGAACTGCTTGTCCAGCTCGGACTTCTTCTTCTTGCCCATCGCGCGGCGCAGGATGTCGGCCTGGCCGAGCGAGTACCCGGCGACCTTCTGCGCGATGGCCATGACCTGCTCCTGGTACACGATCAGGCCGTACGTGGTCCCCAGGATGTCCTCGAGGGCTTCCTCGAGCTCGGGGTGGATGGGAGTGACCTCCTGCATCCCGTTCTTGCGCAGCGCGTAGTTGGTGTGCGAGTTGGCACCCATGGGGCCGGGGCGGTACAGCGCGCCCACGGCCGAGATGTCCTCGAAGTTGTCGGGGCGCATGAGCTTGAGCAGGGTCCGCATGCCGCCGCCGTCGAGCTGGAACACGCCCAGGGTGTCGCCGCGGCCCAGGAGGTCGTACGTCTTGGGGTCGTCGAGCGTGAGCGCCTCGAGCTCGACCGGGTCCTTGCCGTTCATCACGATGTTCTCGAGCGCGTCGTCGAGGATCGTGAGGTTGCGCAGACCCAGGAAGTCCATCTTGATCAGGCCGAGGCCCTCGCACGTGGGGTAGTCGAACTGCGTGATGACCGCGCCGTCCTGCAGGCGCCGCATGATCGGGATGATGTCGATGAGCGGCTCGCTCGACATGATGACGCCGGCCGCGTGCACGCCCCACTGGCGCTTCAGGCCCTCGATGCCCTTGGCGAGCTCGACGACGCGCTGGGCGTCGGGGTCCGCCGAGTGGATCTGGCGGAACTCGTCGGCCTCGTTGTACCGCTTGTCGTCGGGGTTGAAGATCCCCGTGAGCGAGATGTCCTTGCCCATGATCGCGGGCGGCATGGCCTTGGTGAGCTTCTCCCCCATCGCGAAGGGGAAGCCGAGGAGGCGCGAGGAGTCCTTGAGGGCCTGCTTGGCCTTGATGGTGCCGTAGGTGACGATCTGGGCGACGCGGTCCTCGCCGTACTTCTCCGTGACGTAGCGGATGACCTCACCGCGACGACGCTCGTCGAAGTCGACGTCGAAGTCGGGCATGGACACACGGTCCGGGTTGAGGAAGCGCTCGAAGATCAGGCCGTGCTGCAGCGGGTCGAGGTCCGTGATGCGCATCGCGTACGCGGCCATGGAGCCCGCACCCGAGCCACGTCCCGGCCCCACGCGGATGCCGTTGTCCTTGGCCCAGTTGATGAAGTCGGCGACGACGAGGAAGTAGCCCGGGAAGCCCATCTGCACGATGACCTGGGTCTCGTACTCGGCCTGCTTGCGCACGGCGTCCGAGATGCCGTCCGGGTAGCGGTAGTGCAGCCCCTTCTCGACCTCCTTGATGAACCAGGAGGTCTCGTCCTCGCCCGGAGGGCAGGGATAGTTGGGCATGTAGTTCGCGGACGTGTCGAAGCTGACCTCGCACTGCTCGGCGATGAGCAGCGTGTTGTCACAGGCCTCGGGCAGCTCTTTCCAGATGTGGCGCATCTCGGCGGCGGACTTCACGTAGTAGCCGTCGCCGTCGAACTTGAAGCGGTCCGGGTCCGCGAGCGTGGAGCCGGAGTTGATGCACAGCAGCGCCTCCTGGGAGTGGCTGTCCTCCTTCTTCACGTAGTGCAGGTCGTTCGTCGCGACGAGCGGGGCGCCGATGGTCTCCGAGAGGCGCAGCAGGTCCTTGATGACGCGGCGTTCGATGTCGAGCCCGTGGTCCATGAGCTCGACGTAGAAGTTCTCCTTGCCGAACACGTCCTGGAGCTCGCCGGCGGCCTGCACGGCCGCGTCCCACTGGCCGAGGCGCAGCTTGGTCTGGATCTCGCCCGACGGGCAGCCCGAGGACGCGATCATGCCCTTGCCGTAGCGCTCGAGCAGGTCCCGGTCCATACGGGGCCACTTGCCCATCTGGCCGTCGAGCGAGGCGAGCGAGCTCGCCCGGAAGAGGTTGTGGAGGCCCTCGTTGTTGCGGGCCCACATCGTCAGGTGCGTGTACGCGCCACGGGCCGACACGTCGTCGGACTCCTGGCCCTTCTCGCCGAAGCGCACGCGCGTCTGGTCGAAGCGGCTCGTTCCCGGCGTGACGTACGCCTCGACGCCGATGATGGGCTTGATGCCCGCCTGGGTCGCCTTGGACCAGAAGTCGAACGCCCCGAAGATGTAGCCGTGGTCCGTCGTCGCGATGGCCTTCTGCCCCAGTCGCGCGGTCTCCTCGAAGAGGTCTCCGAGCCGCGCGGCGCCGTCCAGCATCGAGTACTCGGTGTGGACGTGGAGGTGGACGAAGTCGTCGGACTTCTGGGTGCTTCCGGGGGCGACGGCAGACGGCATGCGACGAGTCTAGATCGAGCCACCGACGCCTCTCGGCGTGTCGCCTGCCGACACCGGCGTGTGCCTCGTCTCATGCCCTAGGTCGACGCTCGTCCCCTGCCCGACGGCGCCGCGTGCCTCCGCGGAGCGCCTCGGCGGGCCCGTGGCGATCGGCGCGGCACGCGTCGGGGAACGCCCCTCAGTCGTGCGAGCGCAGGATCCTCGCGGCGTCGCGGTGGTCGATCCCCGCGTCGAGGTAGACGGGCCCGTACACCTGGTAGCCGAGGCGTTCGTAGAAGCCCGTGGCCTGCGTCTGCGCGCTGAGCTCGATCCGGACGCTGCCGTCCGGCGCGTGCTCGGCGAGCGCGATCTCCTCGAGCGCCCGCATGACCGCTGCACCCGCGCCGGTGCCTCGCGCAGCGCGCGCCACCGCGACGCGCCCGACGTGCACCTCGCCCGGGTGGGCGGGATCGGTCAGCAGTCGCCCGGTCCCCACCACGTCCCCCGCAGGGTCCCGGACCACGACGTGCGTCGTGGTCGGCGCGAAGTCGGCGTCGTCGATCTCCTCGGCGAGCGGGACGTGCTGCTCGTCCACGAAGACCGCCAGGCGCAGCGCGTGCGCCTCGGTGAGCTGCTCGGGCGTACGGACCCGTTCTGTCGTCAGCATCGTCGTCCTTCCGTCGGTGGACCGGCGAACCCCGCCGGCCCGGTCAGGAGTACGCCCCGCGCACGACCTCGAGCGCTCGCGCCAGGTCGTCGGGGTACTCGCTCGTGACCTGCGTCCACTGCCCCGTCGCCGGGTGCTCGAAACCGAGCTGCACCGCGTGCAGCCACTGCCGCGTGAGCCCGACCTTCTTGGCCAGCACCGGGTCCGCACCGTACGTCAGGTCCCCCACGCAGGGGTGGCGAAGCGCCGAGAAGTGCACGCGGATCTGGTGCGTGCGGCCGGTCTCGAGGTGCACCTCGACGAGCGAGGCCGCCGGCAGCATCTCGAGGACCTCGTAGTGCGTCACCGAGGGCTTGCCCTCGGCCGTGACCGCGAACTTGTAGTCGGCCGACGGGTGGCGCCCGATGGGCGCGTCGATCGTGCCGGTCGTCGGCTCGGGGTGCCCCTGGACGAGCGCGTGGTAGACCTTCTCGACCGTGCGCTCCTTGAAGGCGCGCTTGAGCACCGAGTACGCGAGCTCGCTCTTGGCCACGACCATGAGCCCGGACGTGCCGACGTCGAGCCGGTGAACGATGCCCTGGCGCTCCGCGGCCCCCGACGTCGAGATGCGGTACCCCGCGGCGATCAGGGCGCCGACGACCGTCGGCCCCGTCCAGCCGGGCGAGGGGTGCGCCGCGACGCCGACGGGCTTGTCGATGACCACCACGTCGTCGTCGTCGTACACGATCTTCATGCCCGGGACGGGCTCGGCGACGATCTGCGGCGTGGACGCCTCGGGCTCGTCGGGGATCTCGACCTCGAGCCAGGCCCCGGCAACCAGGCGGTCGGACTTGCCGAGCTCCCGACCGTCGACGCGCACCCCACCCGCGGCGGCGACCTCGGCCGCACGCGTGCGGGACAGGCCCAGCAGGCGTGCGAGGGCCGCGTCGACCCGTTCGCCGGCCAGCCCGTCCGGGACCGGGAGCGAGCGCACCTGTCCCATCAGGACTCCGTCCCGGCCGTCGGGCCGGACGTGGCCGCCGTGCCCGGCGCGCCGGAACCCTGGGGTCCGGCGCTCGGGGAGGTCTTCGTGGGAGCGCCCGGCTCGGGAGCGTCGGTGGTCCGCTCGGCGGCGCCCCCCTCCTCGTCGGCGTCGTCCTTCGCCTGCTCCTGCTCCTGCTCCTGGTCGACGTGGCGCTGCCCGTCGATGCCGATCCCCTGGACCGACAGGATCGCGATCATCACCGCGGCCGCCACGACCGCGATGTCCGCGACGTTCCCGATGAACAGGTCCCCGTACCCGATGAAGTCGACCACGTGGCCCTGCGCGAAGCCCGGCTCGCGGAAGATCCGGTCGATGAGGTTGCCCAGCGCCCCACCGAGCAGCAGCCCGAGGGCGACGGCCCAGCCGCGTGACCCGATCTTGCGCATGCTGCGCAGGATGAACACGATCACGACCGTGACGACGATCGTCAGGATCCAGGTGTAGCCCGAGCCGATCCCGAGCGCCGCCCCTTCGTTGCGGATGAACGTCAGGTGGAGCCACTCGCCGAGGAGCTCGATGGTCTCGCGACCCTCGAGCTCTGCGACGGCCCAGATCTTGGTGACCTGGTCGACCAGGATCACGAGGGCCGCGAGCACCACGACCCACAGGACGAGGCGCCGCGGGGCCACGGTCGTGCGCGGCCGGACGTCCGTGGTGGGGGCCGCGGACACGACCTCGGTGCCACCCGCGGACGGGTCGGCGGGCACGGGCTGCTGGGGAGAGGGAGTCGATGGCATCGGCGGCAAGTCTGCCATGTCCAGCCGCTGGTCAACGATCCGGGACGGCGAAGGCCACCGTCCCCGGTGGGGACGGCGGCCTCCTCGCGTGCGCCGGGCGGTCGCGTCAGCGACGTTCCTCGCGCTGCTTCGCCTCGACGGACAGGTTCGCCCGCGGGTAGGCCTGCAGGCGCGCCTTGCCGATCGGGAGCCCGGTCGCCTCGCACGTCGCGTAGGTCCCGGCCGCGATGCGGTCGAGCGCGTGCTTGGTCTGCTCGAGCAGGTCCCTCATGTTGTTGACGAGGGTGAGCTCCTGCTCACGTTCGAGCGCGCTGGACCCGGAGTCCGCCTGGTCGTCGCCCGCACCGTCCCCCGAGTTGCGCAGGAGCTCCGAGAGCTCCTGGTCGGCCTCGGTCAGCTCTCGCTCGAGGCGCTCGCGCTCCTCCAGCAGGGTCGCTGCCTGCTCCTCCGCCTCCTTGAGCGTCCACGGCTCCTCGCCGTCACGCACGGGGAAGGACTTGACGTCGCGAGCTAGGTTCGGGAACTGCTGTCGTACGACCGCGCGCGTCGCGGTGCTGAGCTTGGTCATGTCGCCCCTCCGGTTCGAGTTGCGGTGAGAGTAGACGCCGCCTGCCGGTACGCACAACGCACCACGCCGGATGGACCGGTGTGGTGCGTCGTCACGGACCGACCGGCGGCGAACCCTGTGGTCCGCACGCCTGGTGTGATCGTCTGCCAGGTGGCAGGTGGACTAGATGCCCGCGCTGAGGTCGCTCGAGCGACCCGCGCCGGAACCGCTGCGGGGCGGGAGAGCGCTGCCGCGGTTGTCGAGGTCCCCCATGAGGTTCTGCAGGTAGCTCTTGAGGCGCGTGCGGTAGTCCCGCTCGAAGAGACGGAGCTCGTCGATCTTGCGCTCGAGGAGCGAACGCTCCTGCTCGAGCTGGGAGAGCGTGCGGTGCGAGGTCTCCTCGGCCTCCTGCACGATCCGGGTCCCCTCCTCCTTCGCTTCCGCGATGAGGCGGTCGCCCTCCTGCTGGCCCGAGCGCACGTAGTCGTCGTGCAGCTTCTGGGCGAGCTGGAGCATGCCGGTGGCGGACTCCGGCTCGGCCGTCGGCTTGCCCAGGGCGGGCGCGACGCTCGCCACGACGGGTGCGGGCTCCGGCGCGGACGGGGTCTCGACCACGGCCGGCTTGGACGGCGCCGAGGCGTCGGCCCGGCTGAGCTCGGCGACGCGTCGCTCCGCTGCGGCCAGCTTGGTCTTGAGGTCGTCGTTCTCCTCCTGCACGGAGTTGAGCGTCCTCACCACCTCGTCCAGGAAGTCATCGACCTCTTCGACGTCGTATCCCTCGCGGAACTTCGTCGCGGAGAACTTCTTGTTCAGGATGTCCTCTGCTGTCAGCAGTGCCATCGTCTCACCTCAATGCGTTTGCGCCGTCAGTCCGGGCGATCTCGAGATCGCCACAGTCCAAAGTAGCGGAGATTGTCAGCGGAGGCGGCCTCCGACCGGGGACCCTTGAGGGGCCACCGGCCGAGAGATCGCCGGGTTGTCAGGATTTCTACACGTTTAGATCGAGCCGAGGATCTGTGCAGCGAACGACACTGCGAGGAAGAGCACGATGAAGCCGAGGTCGATCCGCACCTGACCGAGGGTCAGGGGCGGGATGACCTTGCGCAGCGCTCGGAGCGGCGGGTCGGTCAGGGTGTAGATGGCCTCCGCCAGCACGAGCATGACACCGCGCGGGCGCCAGTCCCGGGCGAAGACCTGCACCCAGTCGAAGACCACCCGTCCGATGAGCACCACGAGGTAGAGGCCGAGGACGAATGCCAGCAGATCGAAGACGAAATTCACAGGGTCAACTGTGCCAGAGTCCGCGGTCAGCTCTGGTTGAAGAAGCCGGCCCGGCTCACCGGAGGCTCGGGAGCCTGCTCCTCACCGGTGATCTCGACGTGCTCGGGAGAGAGCAGGAAGACCTTGTTGGTGACTCGCTCGATGGCTCCGTGCAGCCCGAAGATGAGGCCCGCGGAGAAGTCGACGAGCCGCTTGGCGTCCGCGTCGTCCATGTCGGAGAGGTTCATGATGACGGGGGTGCCGCCACGGAACGCCTCCCCGATGACGCGGGCGTCGTTGTAGGAGCGCGGGTGCACGGTGGTGATCCGGCGGAGCTCGGCTGCTGACATGCTCGTCTGGGGTACCTCTCGTGGGGCGACCGTCCGGTGCAGCGGGGTCACCTGAGCCTGGTAGTCGGTCGGCACGTCGGCCCCCAAGTCGTCGTACTCGTCGATGAACTCTTCCTGGTCGCCCTCGCCTCGATCATCAGCGAGGCCCAGGTAAAGCATGGTCTTGCGAAGTGCTCCGGCCATCGCCCTCTCTCCGTCCTCATGTCGACTGCTGGTTCCGTGCTTTGCACGCTAACCCAGCCCCGGACACGCGCGTGATGCGACACGCCCAGGAACCGACAACGGGCCGGGGGGTGAGAAACGGCACGCCGAGGCCCGGCGTCCGGTCACTCGAGGGCTATGACGCCCGCGAACCGCCCCGTCGTGGTGCCGCCGCGGGTCGCGAGACGGTGGGAGTAGAAGCGCTCGTCCTCGAGGGTGCAGATCCCGGTCTCGACGACGGTGCGCACGCCGGCGGCGCGCAGCTCCGCGACGACCCCTGCGGGCAGGTCGAGCGCCGGGGTCCCCCAGCTCGTGGTCGACGACGTGCCGGGACGGACCGCGGCGACCTCGTCGCGCATCTGCTCGGGCACCTCGTAGCACCGCCCGCAGGCAGCGGGCCCGACGACGGCGCGCACCTGGTCCACGCGTGCACCTTGGGCGACGAGCGCCTCGAGCGCCGCACCGACGACCCCGTCGAGCAGGCCCTGGCGCCCCGCGTGGGCGACCCCGACGACCCGGGCGTCCGGGTCCGCGAGCAGGACCGGGACGCAGTCCGCGACCAGGACCCCGAGGCCGAGCCCCGGCTGGGCCGTCACGAGAGCGTCCTGCTCGCCGCACGTGGCGGCGCCCGTCCCTGCCTCGACCCGCGCCAGCCTGTCGGCCGCCGAGAGCACGCGGACGTCGGCGCCGTGCACCTGGGTGCCGAAGACCAGTGGCGCGCCGAGCCACCGGCCGACCGCGTCACGGTGTGCGAGGACGCGCTCGGCGTCGTCGTCCACCCCCAGCCCGAGGTTGAGCCCGGACCAGGGTCCGGGCGAGGACCCACCGGCACGGCCCGTGAACGCAGCACGCACCCCCGGCCCGAGGTCGACCTCGAGAACCGGGGGTGCGGGGAGTGCAGGATCGAGCACGGGCTACTTCAGGAAGTCGGGGACGTCGAGGTCCTCGACCTTGCGCCGGACGGGCTCCTCGTCGTACAGGCGGGGAACCTCGACCTGGGCGGACCGCTCGGCCGCCGACTGCTCGGCGTTGACGTTCTCCTCGGTCGGGACGACGCTGAACGTCGGGATCGGCGCGTAGCCGGCCGAGACCGTCGCCGCACCGCCCCCGAAGGTCACCGGGACGTCGTCGGGCTCCGAGGTGATCGGGACCACCGGGCGCGGGAGCGTGTGGCTTCCCGTGGCCGTCGGCACCGCCGCGGGCAGCGGTGCCGGTGCGGGCGGGGCCGCGGGCGTGCCGGCGACCTGGCCCAGCGCGCGGGCGTCCTTGCGGATCTGGGGCGTGCCGCCGTCGAACCCGGCCGCGATGACCGTCACGCGGACCTCGTCACCCAGAGCGTCGTCGATCACCGCACCGAAGATGATGTTCGCCTCGGTGTGCGCCGCCTCGTGGACGAGCCGTGCGGCCTCGTTGATCTCGAAGAGCCCGAGGTCGGAGCCACCCTGGATCGACAGCAGGACTCCGTGCGCGCCGTCGATGCTCGCCTCGAGCAGCGGGGAGGAGATCGCGAGCTCGGCGGCCTGGACGGCCCGGTCCTCGCCCCGCGCGGACCCGATGCCCATGAGGGCGCTGCCCGCCCCCTGCATGACCGACTTCACGTCGGCGAAGTCGAGGTTGATCAGGCCCGGGGTCGTGATGAGGTCCGTGATGCCCTGGACACCCGAGAGCAGGACCTGGTCTGCCGAGTGGAACGCGTCGAGCGCCGAGACGTTGCGGTCCGACATCGACAGGAGCCGGTCGTTGGGGATGACGATGAGGGTGTCGACCTCGTTGCGCAGGGCCTCGATCCCCTGGTCCGCCTGGACGGACCGACGACGCCCCTCGAACGTGAAGGGTCGCGTGACGACACCGACGGTCAGGGCGCCGAGCGAGCGGGCGATGCGGGCGACGACGGGCGCTCCACCGGTCCCGGTGCCACCGCCCTCGCCCGCCGTGACGAAGACCATGTCGGCGCCCCGCAGGACGTCCTCGATCTCCTCGGCGTGGTCCTCGGCCGCCTTCTTGCCCACCTCCGGGTCGGCACCCGCCCCGAGGCCGCGCGTGAGCTCGCGCCCGACGTCGAGCTTGACGTCCGCGTCGGACATCAGCAGCGCCTGCGCGTCGGTGTTGATGGCGATGAACTCGACGCCCTTGAGACCGACCTCGATCATCCGGTTGACGGCGTTCACGCCACCACCGCCGATGCCGACCACCTTGATCACTGCTAGGTAGTTCTGCGGAGTTGCCACGTCAATGCCTCTCGATCCTGTAGCCCTCAACCTTCACCCTCAACTAGAGGGTTATAGTTATGTCAGGTTGTGCTGTGTCGACGGTAGGTGCCCGTCCCTGCCGTATCAACGACCCGCCCGCGCGTGTCGGCGAAAACCTGCGCCATGGTCCATGTCACACCGTCCCCGACCGCTCACCGACTGATCGGCATCGTGGGGGCCGACACGTCGAAGAGCGTGACCCCCTGGTTCTCCGGCAAAGCCCGCAGCGCCTGGAGCACCCGGACCTTGAGCGCCGCATCCTCCTCGTTGCCCCACTCGACGACCGCGCCGTCGCGCAGCGTCATGGTGACCGCGTCCTGCGTCGGAGCCGTGACCTCGGCGACCTCGGCGCGCAGCTCCGGAGGGAGCGCGTTGAGCACGATACGAGCCGCACGCAACGACCGCGCACCCTGCTCGTCGAGCGTCACACCGATCTCCGGCAAGCCTTCCGGCACCGCGTCGACCGTACCGACCTGGACCCCGTCGCGGTCCAGCAGGGCGAAGGCGCCCTCGTGAGGGACGGCTGCCACGGGCTCCCTCGACTCGAGGGTCACGCTCAGCCCGTCGGGCCAGACCCGCAGGATGCGCGCGTCGCGCACACCGTTGAGGTCGAGGATCGCGTCCCGCAGACCGATCGTGTCCACCCGGGGCAACGGGACCTCCGAGACCCGCGCCACGACCTGCTCGACCTGGGCGACGTCGATCACCGTCCCCTCCCCCGAGATCTCGACCTTGGCCGGGTCCGTCCCGAGCAGCGGCGAGAAGAGCACGACCCACACCCCGACCGCGACCGCGAGCACCGCCGCGGCCCACCCCAGGACCCGGTTCCTGAGCCGGTGCCGACGCATCGCGGCCTTCTCGGCCAGACGGTCCGCCATCCCGGTCGAGACGACCCGGTCGACCGGTCGGCTCCCCTGCCCGCCGACCGCCCTGACGAAGGGGACGGGGGCCGACGCCGGACGCTCCCGTCCTGCGGTCCGTCCCGGAGGCTCGGCACGTGCGAGCTCGCTGCCGCGGAGCACGAGCGGCTGCGTCGCGACGTCGTCGTCCGTCCCCACCGTACTCGCGGAGCGACGAGTGCCCGAGGCTCCGCCGGTCGTCCCCACGTCGTCCCAGCCCTGTGCCTCGGTCGCCTCGACGGGCCGTGCGGGTCCGCCCGCACCACGGTCAGCGAGAGGCCCTGCCGGCTGCGTCGGCCGAGGCTGCGCAGGACGCGCGGCCGGACGAGGCGCGGCGGGCCGGGGACGGGACGGCGGACGCATCAGTCGTCGCCCTCCCCCGCGGGCGCGGCGGACTCCTGCCCCGAGAGCGCGTCGAGCACCACCGCGCCGAGCTCGGTCACGTCCCCCGCCCCCACCGTGAGCAGCAGGTCGCCGGGACGCGCCGAGGCGGCGATCGTGCGAGCCGCCTCGAACCGGTCCTCGACGCCCCGGGCCGACCCGTCGGCCATGAGGTCGGTGATGGTCCACGAACCTGTGGTCGGGTCGGGGTCCTCCCGCGCCGCGTACACGCCCGTGACGACGACCTCGTCGGCCAGGGACAGCGCGTCGGCGAACTCCCGTGCGAAGGTACGCGTGCGGGAGAACAGGTGCGGCTGGAAGAGCACGAGCACCCGACCACCGGCCGCCACGGGCCGAGCCGCGGCCAGGAGCGCTGCGACCTCGGTGGGGTGGTGCGCGTAGTCGTCGACCACCCGCACGCCGCCAGCCTCGCCCCGCGCCTCGAAGCGTCGACCGGTCCCCAGGAACTCCCCGACGCCCGACACCGCCCGCTCGGCGCTCACGCCCAGCAGGATCGCGGTCGCGACCGCCGCGGCAGCGTTGAGCGCGTTGTGCGCACCGGGCACCTGCAGGCGCAGGTCGAGGCCCAGGCTCGCGTCCCCGTCCGGCGCACCGGCGAGCGGTCGGGCGGCCCCGCCCTCTGCGTCACGGGCGACGGTGAGCCGCGCGGCCACCCCCGCGGCGCCGTCGGGCCGGACGTCCGACAGCCGCACGTCGCTGCCCGGCGACGTGCCGTACGTGACGACCCGGCCGCCTGCCGCGTGGTGCGCGTCGGCCAGGGCTCGAGCGCCCTGGTCGTCCGCGCACGCGACGAGGAACCCGCCCGGCGCGATGCGCTGCGCGAAGGCGACGAACGCCTGCTCGAACGCCTCGCGCGAGCCGTAGTGGTCCAGATGGTCGGGCTCGACGTTCAGCACGACCGCGATGGTCGGGGCGTAGTTCAGGAACGAGCCGTCCGACTCGTCGGCCTCCGCGACCACGACGTCGCCTGCACCCAGGTGCCCGCCGGGGATCGCGCCGTCGCTCGTGATGACCGAGCCCCCGATCGCGAAGGACGGGTCGAGACCCGCCGACCGCAGGGTCGTCGCGACCATGGCCGACGTCGTGGTCTTGCCGTGCGCGCCCGCGACCGCCACCGAGCGCCCCCGCGCCATGAGCGCGGCGAGCGCCTCCGAACGGTGCAGCACGCGCAGACCCGCGGCTCGCGCCGCGACCAGCTCGGGGTTGTCGGGGCGCACCGCGCTCGACAGCACGAGCGTGTCGGCCCCGGTGACGTTGCCCGCCTCGTGCCCCACGTGGACGGTGACGCCGTCCGCGCGCAGCGCCTCGACCACGGCGCTGTCCTTGGCGTCCGACCCCTGGACCCGCACCCCGCGCGCGACGAGCAGGCGGGCCACGACGGACATGCCCGCGCCGCCGATACCGACCAGGTGGACGGTCCCCAGGTCCTCGAGCGCCGGAGGTGCCACCGCGGGCCGGCCGCCGCCCGGGCCCGTCATCGCGAGCTCCCTGCTGCCTTCACGACCAGGTCGGCGACCCGTGCCGTCGCGTCCTGGACCCCGGCACGCGAGGCGAGCGAGGCCATGGTGCGCAGGCGGTCGCCGTCGGTGACCAGCGCCGGGACGTTCACGGCCACCCACTGCGCGGTGAACGCCTCGTCCTCGACGAGGATGCCGCCCCCGGCCCGCACGAGCGGCCCGGCGTTGAGCCGTTGCTCGCCGTTCCCGATGGGCAGCGGCACGTAGACCGCGGGGATGCCCAGGGCGGCGAGCTCGCTGACGGTCCCCGCACCCGAGCGGCAGACCACGAGGTCCGCGACCGCGTACGCGAGGTGCATCTCCGCGAGGTACTCGCGCACGTCATAGCCCTCCAGCCCCGCCACCGCGGCACGCACCGCGTCCGCCTTGCCCCGGCCGGTCAGGTGCAGGACCTGCGCCCCCGTCGCGAGGATCTCGCGTGCCGCGCCCGACACCGCCTCGTTGAGGCTCTGCGCGCCGAGCGAACCACCCGTGACGACCACGGTCGGGCGCGCCGGGTCCAGGCCCAACGACGCCGCGGCGTTCGCACGGACCGTCGGGGCGTCGACCCCGCGGTCGCGGATCAGGTCGGCGATCTCCCAGCGCAGCGGCAGCCCCGTGACGACGCCGCCCTTGAGCGGGGTCCCCTCGAACGTGAGCGCGACCGACGTCGCCCAGCGGGCCCCCGCCCGGTTCGCCAGACCCGGGCGCGCGTTCTGCTCGTGGATCACGATCGGGACGCCACGGCGGTGCGCCGCGATGTACGCGGGGGTCGAGACGTAGCCGCCGAAGCCCACCACGACCTCGGCCCGGGTCTCGTCGATCACGGCCCCCGCGGCCTCGACCGCGGCCTTGAGCCTGCCCGGCAGGGCGACCCACTCGCCGCTGGGACGGCGCGGCAGCGGCACCTTGGGCACGAAGCGCAGCGGGTACCCGCGCGCCGGCACCAGGTCCGCCTCGAGCCCGCTCTCCGTCCCGAGCACGGTCAGGACCGCCTCGGGGTTGCGTGCGCGCAGCTCGTCCGCGACCGCGAGCAGCGGGTTGACGTGCCCCGCCGTCCCGCCGCCTGCGAGCACCACCGAGCCGACTGAAGAGCTCACCACGTACCTGTCACCTGTCCTTGCTGTCGCTGCTGCTGTCTGTCCCGGGAAGGCCCGGAGTCCTGAGGGTAGCCGTGCGCACCGGCCGAGAGCCCCGGTGCCCGGGCGCCGCGCCCGTGCCGGCCCGGGTCATCGCTGCTGGGAGCGTCGGTGCGGAAGGGCGCGTCGCCCGGCGTGCCCGACGACGGCGAGCGACCTGCGCACGACGCTCCCCCGGGCGCTGAGCGCCTCGCGCGCCCCCGGCTCGTCGCGCGCGAACGAGATGACGACGCCGAGCGCGGCCATGGTCGTGATGAGTGCCGAGCCGCCCGAGGAGACCAGGGGCAGCGGGACGCCGATCACGGGGACGATGCCGATCACGACCCCGATGTTGATGAACGCCTGCCCGACGATCCAGCACGCGATGCCCGCGGTCGTGATCTTCACGAACGGGTCCGGGTGCCGGCGGATCACGCGGCTCATCGCGAGCCCGAGGACCGCGAAGAGCGCGAGGACGAGGAGCGTGCCGAGCAGGCCCAGCTCCTCGCCGATCACACCGAAGATGAAGTCGTTGTGCGCCTCGGGGAGATAGCTCCACTTCTCGCGGCTCGCCCCCAGGCCCACGCCGCCGAACCCGCCGGTGCCGAGGGCCCACAGTCCGTGGACCGACTGGTAGCACCCCGTGCCCACGTTCGCGTCGGTGGTGTCGCAGACGCCCGCGTAGGTCGCGAGGAACCGGCTCGTGCGGTTGGAGCTCTCCTGCATGGCCACGAACCCGACGCCGACCACCAGCGCGGCGATTCCTCCCGCCGTCGCCAGGAGCCTCCAGTCGACACCGGCGACGAAGAACGCGCCCGCGACGAGCAGCAGGATCACGAGCATGGTGCCCAGGTCGTGGCCCGCCAGGACCAGGCCCATGACCAGCAGCGCGCCCGGGACCGCCGGGACGATCGCGTGCTTCCACGAGCCCAGCAGCCGCTGCTTGCGGCCGAGCACCACCCCGAGCCACACCGCGAGCGCGAGCTTGGCCGGCTCCGAGGGCTGGACGTAGAACGAGCCGAAGTTCAGCCAGTTCAGGTTGCCGTTGACCTCCTTGCCGAGCGGGCTGAAGATCAGGACCTGGAGGAGCAGGCTGACACCCAGGAGCGGCCAGGCGGCGTGCCGGTAGAAGCTCGTGGGCAACCGGGTCGCGACCAGCAGCACGGGCAGGCCCATGAGGGCGAACCGCGCCTGGGTGAAGAACGCCTCGTACGGCGAGCGGCCCGCGGCGATCTCCGTGACCGCCGAGCTCGACAGCACCATGACCAGGCCGATGATCGCGAGCAGGGTCGTCGCGCCGACCAGCAGGTAGTAGCTCGTCACCGCGCTGTCCCACTGACCGAGCCAGGCGCGCTCCTGCACGGTCGTTCTCCTGGTCGCCCGCGTCCGCCGACGGGGGGTGCCCGCCTTCGCCGTCGTGGCGTCCTTGCGTCGCCCGAGCAGCCCCGTCGCGGCCGTGCCCGTCGCGCGAGCCGAGGGCCTGGCCCTGGCGGAGGTCCTGGTGGTGCCGGTCGGCTTGCCGGTCCCGGCGGTCCGGGGCGTCCCGGAGCCGCCGGTGCCCGCCTTCGGGCGGGTCCTGGTGGCTCCCCCCGTCTCGCTCCCCTTGGCGCGGACCGGGTTCGAAGGCGCAGGCTTCCCGGCCTGGCGAGCGGTCGCCGGCCGGGCGTCGCCCGGGGCCGGAGGCTTCGGCGTGGAGCGGCCCGCGGCCGAGCGGGACGCAGGCCCGCGCCCACTCGTCGTCTGGGCCACTGGGCTACCCCTCCAGCTCGGTCTCGGAACCTGTCAGGTCGTGGACAGCGCGCACGAACGCGTCGCCGCGGGCCGCGTAGGACGCGAACTGGTCCATCGACGCGCACGCGGGCGCGAGCAGGACCGTGTCCCCGGGGACGGCGAGTCCGCGGGCGCTGGACACCGCGCGTTGCATCACCGTCCCAGTGTCACCGGGATCGACACGGACCACGGGGACATCGGGTGCGTGTCGGGCCAGTGCACCCGCCAGAGGCTCGGGATCGACCCCGATCAGCACGACCGCGCGCAGCCTCGACAGGCGGACGCGCACCAGCTCGTCGAACGTCGCCCCCTTGGCCAGTCCGCCCGCGACCCAGACCACGGACCCGGGCGCGAAGGCGCCGAGCGCCGCGGCGGCGGCGTGCGCGTTCGTCGCCTTCGAGTCGTCGACGTACGAGACGCCGTCGACCGTCGCGACGTGCGCGATCCGGTGGGCGCCCGGGCTGAACGAGCGCAGGCCGTCCCGGACGGCACGTGCGTCGACCCCGTGCGCCCGGGCGAGCGCGGCGGCCGCGAGGGCGTTGGCGACGACGTGCACGGGCACCACGCCGTCGGGGCCTGCGAGGTGCGCGAGGTCCGCGAACGTCGCGAGCTCCTGCGCGCTGCGGTGCCGCGCAGGGTCGTCCGGCGCCGTGTGGAACGCACGGTCCACGAGGACGTCCTCGATCACGCCGAGCTGTGCGCGCGCGGGCGCCCCGACCGTGAACCCGACCGCCCGGGCTCCCTCCTCGACGTCGGCCTCCCGGACGAGGTGCTCGGTCCGGGGGTCCGCCACGTTGTACACGCAGGCCACCTGGGCACGCTCGTAGATGCGGCCCTTGTCGCCCGCGTAGGCGTCGAGCGAGCCGTGCCAGTCGATGTGGTCGGGCGCGACGTTGAGCACGGCCGCGGCCCGGGCCGACATGCTGTGCGTGAAGTGGAGCTGGAAGCTCGAGAGCTCGACCGCGAGCACGTCGATGTCGGGGTCGAGCGCGGCGGTCACGACCGGCGTGCCGACGTTCCCCACCGCTGCGGCGCGCAGCCCCGCGGCGGACAGGATCGACGTGAGCATCTCGACCGTGGTCGTCTTGCCGTTCGTCCCCGTGACCGCGAGCCACGGCGCGTACGACCCGTCGGCGCGCGGGGTGCGCAGCTGCCACGCGAGCTCGACCTCGCTCCAGACGGGCACACCGGCCTCCCGGGCAGCGACCAGCAGGCCCGACGACGGCGCCCACCCCGGCGACGCGACCACCAGGTCGATCGTCGACAGGTCGACGCGTGCGGCGTCCTGCACGTCGGCGTCGGGCGCCGCGCGGTCCACCGTGACGACCGAGGCCGCTCGAGGCGTCAGCGCGGCGAGCGCGGCACGCCCCGAGACACCGAGCCCGGCGACCAGGACGCGTGCCCGCTCCCACGGGACCCGCAGCGCATGGGCGGCGTCGGACACTAGCTGACCACCCACTCGGCGTAGAAGATCCCGAGGCCCAGGCCCGCGAACAGCCCCGCGATCAACCAGAACCGGATGACGATCGTCACCTCGCCCCAGCCGGACAGCTCGAAGTGGTGGTGCAGCGGTGCCATCTTGAAGACGCGCTTGCCGGTCATCTTGAAGTACCCGATCTGGATGACGTCGGAGAGCACGATGATGACGAACAGGCCACCGATGATCACCGCGAGCACCTCGGTGCGGGACAGGATCGTCAGGCCGGCCAGCGCACCGCCGAGAGCGAGCGAACCGGTGTCCCCCATGAAGATCTTCGCGGGGCTCGCGTTCCACCACAGGAAGCCCACGCAGGCGCCCATGATGGCGGCGGCGACGATCGCCAGGTCCTGCGGGTCACGGACCTCGTAGCAGCGCGGCCCGGCGGCGTCGAGGATCTGGCAGCTCTGGTTGAGCTGCCAGATGCTCACGAGGATGTAGCTGCCGAACACGATCACGGACACGCCCGTGGCCAGGCCGTCGAGCCCGTCCGTCAGGTTCACCGCGTTGGACCACGCCGTGATGAGGAAGTTGGCCCACAGGACGAACAGGACGAGGCCGACCGTGGCCCCCGCGAACGCGAGGTCGAGGTTCGTGTCCCGCAGGAACGAGATGTGCGTCGAGGCCGGGGTCCGGAAGTTCTCGTTGGGGAACTGGAGGGCCAGGACCGCGAACGTGATACCCACGACCCCCTGGCCGACGATCTTGGCCCGCGGGGACAGGCCCAGGCTGCGCTGCTTGCGGATCTTCGTGAAGTCGTCGAAGAAGCCGACCAGCCCCAGCCCTGTCATGAGGAACAGCACGAGGAGGGAGGACACGCTCGGCGTCCTCGGCGTGTCCGAGACGATCGACGACACGACGTAGGACATCGCCCAGCCGATCAAGGTCGCCCCGATGATGACGACCCCGCCCATGGTGGGCGTACCACGCTTGGTGAAGTGCGCCGTCGGGCCGTCCTGGCGGACGAACTGGCCGTAGTTGCGGTGGATCAGGAACTTGATGAAGAGCGGGGTGCCCAGGAGGGCCACGAGCAGCGAGACGCACGCGGAGACGAGGATCGCGATCATGCGCGCACCTCACCCGCGAGCTCGTCGCCCAGGCGCCACAGGCCCGAGCCGTTCGAGGACTTCACCAGGACCACGTCGCCCGGCAGCAGCTCGTCGCGCAGCAGCGCGGACGCGGCCTCGACGTCAGGCACGAACCGAGTCTCATCGCCCCAGGACCCCTCTTGGGTGGCGCCGTCGTGGATACCGCCGGCACCGTCACCGACCACGACGAGCAGCTTGATGTTCAATCGGACCACGAGACGGCCGATCTCGTCGTGAGCGGCGCGCGAGTCGGGCCCGAGTTCTCGCATCTCGCCCAGGACCGCGACCGACCTGCGCTCGCGCCCTGCCATGACCGCGAGGGCCTTGAGGGCCGCACGCATCGAGTCGGGGTTCGCGTTGTACGAGTCGTCGATCACCGTGATGCCGTCGGCGCGCTGCGTGACGGCCATGCGGTGCGGGCTGATCGCGGTCGCCTCAGCCAGGCCCGCAGCCACGAGCCGGGGGTCGAGACCGAGCCGGATCGCCGCGGCGGCGGCCGCGAGCGCGTTGGCGACGTGGTGCTCGCCCACGAGCCGGAGCTGGACCGGGAAGGTCTCCTCGGTGCCGCGCACGCGCAGGTCGAACGACGCGCACCCGGCACGGTCCATCCCGATGTTCTCGGCGCGCACGTCGGCCGCAGGGATGGTCCCGAACGTCACGACGGGCCCGGGCGCGACGCCCGCCATCGCGACGACGCGCAGGTCGTCCGCGTTGAGCACGGCCGTCCCTCCCGGGGCGAGGCCCGTGACGATCTCGGCCTTGGCGGTGGCCACGGCCTCGATCCCGCCGAACTCCCCCAGGTGGGCGCTGCCCACCGCCAGGACCACGGACACGTCCGGGGGCGCGATCCGGGTCAGGTAGGTCAGGTGACCGATTCCGCTCGCGCCCATCTCCAGGACCAGGTAGCGGGTCGAGGGGTCGGCCTCGAGCACGGTCAGCGGCAGACCGATCTCGTTGTTGAACGATCCCCTCGGGACGACCGTGCGCCCGTGGGGCGTCAGGAGCTGGCCCAGGAGGTCCTTCGTGGTCGTCTTGCCCACCGACCCGGTGATCCCGACGACCTGGAGGTCGCCCGCGGCACGCAGGCGCCGCAGCACCTCGCGCGCCAGGGCCCCGAGCGCGGTCTGCACGTCCTCGACCACGACCGCGGGCGCGTCGACGTCGCGCGCGGCCAGGACGAGCGCCGCCCCCTTGTCGACCGCGACCGGCACGAAGTCGTGCCCGTCGACGTGCTCACCGGGGAGCGCCACGAAGAGCGACCCCGTGCGCACCAGGCGGGAGTCGACGACGACCGAGCCGGTCACCCTCACGTCCGGGTCGGCGGCCAGCCGCCCACCGGTCGCTGCGGCGACCTCCGCCGCAGTCAGCTCGATCATTCTCCGTGCTCCTTCGTCGTCTCGTGGCGCGCAGCCAGTGCGGCACGCGCCTCCACCCTGTCGTCCAGGGCGTGGTCCACCCCGGCGATCTCCTGCCAGACCTCGTGGCCTCGGCCCGCGACCAGGACCGTGTCCTGGGGGGCGGCCTCACGGATCGTGTCACGGATCGCGGTGGCCCGCGGCGCGACCTCGACCACGGTGTGCGCGCGAGGCGCTCCCCCGTGCCCGACGCCGTCGCGCGCCCCGGCGACCTGGTCCACCTCGGCGGCCTGCTGTGCCGCCCTCGCCCCGGCGAGCACCTCGGCGCGGATCGCGGCGGGGTCCTCCCCGTGCGGGTCGTCGTCCGTGATCACGACCACGTCGGCGCCCTCGACCGCGACCGCGCCCATGCTGGGTCGCTTGCCCTTGTCCCGGTCGCCGGTCGCGCCGAAGACCACGACGAGGCGTCCCGTCGTCGTCGGGCGCAGGGCGGCCAGGGCGAGCGAGAGCGCGTCCGTGTTGTGCGCGAAGTCGACCACGACGCGGGGCGCGGTGCCCACGACCTCCATGCGCCCGGGGACCTGGGCGCTCACGCCGCCCGCCCCTTCGAGCGCCGCAGCGACGTCGCGCGGGTCAGCGCCCGCCTCGAGGACCATCGCCAGCGCGAGCGCCGCGTTGGCCACGTTGAACCCGCCGGGCAGCGTGGTCGAGGTCCGCAGCTCGCGACCGTCGCGGTGGCGCAGCACGAACGTGCTGCCCGTCCCTGCGGCCGCGTCGACGGCACGTACGTCGGACACGGTCCAGTCCGCCCCAGCCCCCGCGCCGTCGGCAGTGTCGGTACCGCCGGTGACGGCGAGCGTCGAGACCGGGATCGTCGCGACCTCGGCCAGGCGCCGGCCCCAGGCGTCGTCGACCACGACCACGCCCCGACGGGCGTGCTGCGGGGTGAAGAGCGCGGCCTTGGCCTCGAAGTACTCCTGGAGGTCTCCGTGGAAGTCGAGGTGGTCCTGGCTCAGGTTCGTGAAGCCCGCCACGTCGAACACGATGCCGTCCACGCGGTGCAGCGACAGCGCGTGCGAGGACACCTCCATCGCGAGGGTCCCGACCCCGTCCTCGCGCATCGTGGCGAGCAGGGCCTGCAGGTCGGCCGCCTCGGGCGTCGTCAGGCGGCTCGGCAGGACCCGGTCGCCCGAGCGCATCTCGACCGTGCCGATCAGTCCACCCTTCCAGCCGAGCGTGCGCAGGACGTGGTCCAGCAGGTACGTCGTGGTCGTCTTGCCGTTGGTGCCCGTCACGGCGAACGTCGTCAGCTGCGTCGCGGGCTCCCCGTACACCCAGGCCGCGACGCGCCCCAGGACGGCGCGGGGGTCCTCGGTCACGAGGACCGGCACACGCTTCTCCCCCGCGTCGGCGAGCAGTCGCGCTCCCTGCGGGTCCGTCAGCACGACCCGTGCGCCACGGGAGATCGCGTCGCTCGCGAACCTCGCACCGTGCGTGCCCGCGCCGGGCAGGGCGACGAAGAGGTCGCCGTCGGCGACGACACGGTTGTCCGAGGCCACGGACCAGATCTCGGCCGCACCGAGGGCGTCCGGTCCCTGGTCCGACGCCGTCCCCCCAGCGGCGGCGGCAAGGCCGAAGGTGGTCGCGAGCTCCCGGGCCGTGCGGTGCACGGACGTGGCGGGACGAAGGCGGTCGATCGGGGATGTCACGAGTAGAACCTACCGTGCGTCGGGGTCTCGCCCGGTCGGCGAGGACGCCCGGACCGGGTACTTCACGGGACCTTCACGCGCGCCGGGCGTCCTCGGCGCACACCGGGGCCGCCCGTGTGGGAACCCCCACAGGGCGGTCCCGCGAAACCCGCGCACGGACCGCGCGGCCGAGGGCCCGTGGGTGGCGGGCCGGTCCTACGTCCCACCCTCTCCCCCGGCCTCGCGACCCGACGACGGAGCCGCCCGCCGACCGGTCGCCATGCTCACCACTCGGTCGCGTAGGGCTCCTCGACCTTCGAGCTCGGCGGGACGTTCATGTGCTGGAGCGTGAAGCCCATCACGTCCTTGAACACCGGGGCCGCGACGAGCCCGCCGTAGATCGTCGTGCGGGGGTTCTTGAGGAAGACCGCGACCGTGTACTGCGGGTCGTCCGCGGGGGCCACGCCGATGAACGACGCCATGATGTCCGTGAGCCGGCCGTCCGCACCGACCTCCTCCGCCGTGCCCGTCTTGCCCGCGACCCGGTAGCCGTCGATCGCCGCCGCAGCACCCGAGCCGTCCTGGACCACGGCCTCCATCATGTGCAGGACCTGGTCCGCGGTCGACTCCGACACGACCTGGGTCGTCTCTCGCGGTGGGGCCGGGGTGAAGACCCCGTCCGGACCGGTCGTGCCCTTGAGGAGGGTCGGGGCCACGCGCGTGCCGCCGTTCGCGATCGTCGAGAAGACGCTCGTGGCCTGGACCGCGTTGACCGCCAAGCCCTGACCGAACAGGACCGCGTACTCGGTGCGCCCGTCCCACTTCTCGGCCGGGGCCAGCAGGCCAGCGGACTCGCCCGGGAGTCCGAGACCGGTCTTCGACCCGAACCCGAACTCCCTCAGATAGTCCTCGCGGACCGACTTGGGCAGGTCCTGGCCGACCATCACGGTCCCCGTGTTCGACGACTGTGCGAGGATCCCCGCGAGCGTCAGCTTCTCGACGCCGTGCTGGTGCGAGTCCTTGAAGGTCTCGCCGTTCGCCGTCGTGTAGGTGTACCCGACCTCGTACTGGCTCGCGGGGGTCGCGAGCCCCTCCTCGATCACGGCCGCCATCGTGACGACCTTGCCCGTCGAGCCCGGGGCGAAGACGTCCTTGACCGCACGGCTGCCGTCCGCGACGCGTGAGCTGGACCGGTCGTTCGGGTCGATCGCCCCCGAGTCCGCCAGGGCGAGGACCTCCTGGGTCCTGACGTCCTGGACGACCGCGATCCCGTAGTCGGCCCCCGTCTCGGCGACCGCCTTGTCGATCGAGTCCTGCGCCTTCCACCCGATGTCGCGCACGAGGGTCAGGGCCACCGACTCTCCCGGCACGGCCTCGACGCTCTCCCGGGTGCTGCCCGGGATGCGCACGCCGCCCGCGCCGCCCGCCCGCTGGAAGAGCTCGGTGCCCGGGGTCCCCGTGAGGAGGTCGTCGTAGGTCGCCTCGATCCCCCCGAGCCCCACGACCTGCTCGGTCGTGCCGTCCTCCGACGGCTTGGCGCCGACGTACCCGACGATGTTCCCCGCCGTGGTTCCCGCCGGATAGGTGCGCTCCGTGGTGAGCTTCGTGCTGATGTAGGCCGAGACGCCGAGCTCGACGATCTGGCGCTGGACCTCCGGGACCACGTCCTTCTTGAGGACCACGTTGCGGTTGACCCGACCGTTCGTCCCGCTGAGCTGGGCCGCGAGCTCCGGCGCCGAGCGGTCGAGGATGGGAGCGAGCAGCCTGGCGAGCGCGACCGCTCCCTTGCCCTCGACCTGCTTCCCGTCCACCGTGTGCCGTGCCGACGGTTCGAAGTCCGGGATCGTCTTCTGGTCCGCCGAGACCGTGTACCGGTCGATCGACGTGGCCAGCACGACGCCGTCGGCGTCCGTGATGTCTCCTCGGTGCGCCATCGTCACGTGCGACTGCGTGCGCTGGTTCTCCGCGGCCTGGGCGAGGCTCGGACCGATCACGACCTGGACGTACACCAGGCGGACCGTGAAGACCAGCAGGACGGCCAGCGCGATGCCCATGATCCAGCGCTGGCGATGCTCCGGACGGCCCGGGGCGGGCACGGCTGCGGCGGCGGGTCGACCGAGACCCGTACCGCGTCCCGAACCGGAGTGCCCCACGGCCGAGCCCTGCGTGCCGGTCGCACCGCGCGCGGGCGACGACTTCCGCACGGCCCGGCCGGGCTTGCGCGGCGCCTCCCCCGTCGACGGTCGCGGGGTGCCGCCTCGGCCCGTTGCCGCGCCCGACGACCGGGTCGACGCGCTCGTGCGGGACGAACCGACCCGGCGCGGCTGCTCGCCGCGCCCCTGCCGGTCCGCCCCACCGGTCACGGGGTGCTCCCTGCCTCCGGCGCTCCCACGATCGCGCCGTCGGACAGGCGCAGCATCGTCGGCGCATCGGACTCGACCATGCCCAGCGCGGCGGCCCGGCCGGGGAGCGACGTCGCCGCGGCCTGCAGCTGCGAGTGCAGCGACTGCGTGTCCTGCTCGAGCACGCCCGCCCTGGTCCGCAGGTCCGAGAGCTGGTAGGACCCCTTGGCCATCGTCGTGTTGAGCAGCAGCGCACCCAGGAGCGCCGCCCCGAGGATCGACATGCACAGGACCAGGAAGGGAACCCGCGAGCGCACCTGCAACGGGGCGCGGACGGCTTCGAGCCGAGGGCGGTGGGACCGACCCGCGGCACCCCCCGGCAGGGCGGTGAGCGACGGCCTGCGGGCAGGGGCCGGGCTGGTCGACGTCAGAGGCCGAGCGGTGGCCTGTCGTGGGCTCATGGCTTGTTCTCCCCTCGCGGGCGGTGGCGTAGGTGGTCGGGTGTGGGGCGCAGCCTCTCGGCGGCGCGCAGTCGTACCGAGGCCGAGCGCGGGTTGCGCTCGAGCTCCTCCGGCGGCGCCTCCTCGGCACCGCGGACGAGCAGCTTGAGATAGGGCTTGTGGGTCTCGGGCTCGACGGGCAGCCCGGCGGGCGCGCTCGACGTCGCACCGCGAGCGAGCTCCCGCTTGACGATGCGGTCCTCGAGCGACTGGTAGGACTCGACGACGATCCGGCCGCCGACCGCCAGGGCGTCGACGGCCGCCGGGACCGCACGCCCGAGCACCTCGAGCTCGCCGTTGACCTCGATCCGCAGCGCCTGGAAGGTGCGCTTGGCAGGGTTGCCCCCGGTCTTGCGCGTGGCGGCAGGGATGTTGGCCCGCACGAGGTCCACGAGCGCGGCGCTGCGCGTCCAGGGCTCGACCTCCCGACGACGCACCACGGCCCGCGCGATGCGCTGCGCGAAGCGCTCCTCCCCGTACTCACGCAGGATCCTGGTCAGGTCGCGCTCGTCATAGGTGTTGAGGACGTCCGCAGCGGTCAGTCCCGTCGTCGTGTCCATGCGCATGTCGAGCGGCGCGTCCTGGGCGTAGGAGAACCCGCGCTCCGACTCGTCGATCTGCAGCGACGAGACGCCGAGGTCCATCAGGACGCCCTGGACGGCAGGAAGGCCCAGGTTCGCGAGGACCTCCCCGATCTCGTCGTACACGGCGTGCACGGCCTGGAACCGCTCACCGAACCGGGCGAGCCGCTCGGAGGCGAGCGCGATGGCCTGCGGGTCTCGGTCGATCCCCACCACGCGCGCGGTGGGTACCTGCTCGAGCACCGCCTCGGTGTGGCCGCCCATCCCGAGGGTGCAGTCGACGAGCACCGAGCCGGGCTCGGCGAGGGCGGGGGCGAGGAGGTCCACGCACCGTTGCAGGAGGACCGGGACGTGGCGGTCCTCCGCTCCTGTTCCTGACGTGCTGCGAGGTGTGGTCATGACGCCTCCTTCCTGGTGGGTCCTCGTCGGGTCGATGAGGGGTGGAGCATGTGGTGCGGGCCTGTCTGTCGTGCGGTCTGCCAGCAATCTGTCGCTGCTGTCCTTGCGGTGCTGCCGGGGAACGCCGTCCTGCTGTCTCGCGGTCCCGCCCGATCAGGTCTCCCTCCGCGTCCTTTCTGGCGCCGGGGAAGTGCGCCAGACCGGGCGGGAGGAGGCCTCATCGTGCGGAGCCTCGTCACCTGCTGCTCGTGCTGTCCGTGCTCGGTGTCTCGTGCCGGGCGGACCCCGGGGGCCCTGGGCTCAGAAGCGCAACGCTGGAAGCACCTCCTCGGCCGTCGCCGCGTACTCGGCCTCCTGGTCGGCGAGGTACGCCTCCCAGGCCGCGGCGTCCCAGATCTCGACACGGGTGCCGGCGCCGATCACGGCGACGTCGCGGTCGAGGCCTGCATACGTCCGCAGCGCGGCAGGGATCGAGATCCTGCCCTGCTTGTCCGGGATCTCGTCGCTGGCCCCCGAGAGGAACACACGGAGGTAGTCCCGCGCCTGCTTGCTGGTGACGGGGGCCTGGCGGATCTGGTCGTACATCCGACGGAACTCGTCCATCGGCAGGAGGAACAAGCACCGCTCCTGCCCCCTGGTCATGACCAGCCCGGAGGCGAGCTGACCGCGGAACTTCGCAGGCAGGATGAGCCGCCCCTTGTCGTCCAGCCGAGGGGTGTACGTCCCGAGGAGCAGGCTCGGAGAACCGCCGAACGACTCGTTCACCAGACTCCACCTCCCCTCCCGCTCCCTCGTCCTCCACAGTACTCCACAAGCCTCCACCAGGCCCGAGATATGGAGCCCATTTCACCCCTCTTCGCAGAATCTCCGCAGGTCAGGACGCATGGACCGATGTGGAGCGCGACGCGCCGCGCGCCGCGACCGCACGGGGGCTTCGCGCAGTACGCCCGGCTCGTCCCCCTGCCGCGCACCCCTGGCGCAGGTCCCGGGATCCGGACGTGGGGGGAAGTGGGGAGAATGGTCAACTAGGCTCGACCTTCCAGACGCCAGGCGTGACCAACGGAGGTTCTCGTGCTCACCGACTACTCCACCGCGCCACGGCGCGACGGGATCGATCCTCTCGGGGAGCTCGTCGAGGCGACAGGGCGGATCCGGACCCGGATCGAGTCGGTGATCTCCGGGCGACCCGAGCTCGTCCACCTCACCGTGGCCGTCCTCCTCGCCGAGGGACACCTCCTCCTCGAAGACGTCCCCGGTGTCGGCAAGACGACCCTCGCCAAGGCGCTCGCGCGGACCATCGACTGCCAGGTCGGGCGCATCCAGTTCACCCCGGACCTGCTCCCCAGCGACCTCACCGGGGTCAACATCTTCCGCACGGAGACCCACGACTTCGAGTTCCGCCGGGGTCCGGTGTTCTCCAACATCGTCATCGGTGACGAGATCAACCGCGCATCGCCCAAGACGCAGTCCGCACTGCTCGAGTGCATGGAGGAAGGTCAGACGACGGTGGACGGGACCACCCACCGGCTCCCTCGCCCGTTCCTCGTCGTCGCCACGCAGAACCCGGTCGAGATGGAGGGCACCTACCCCCTTCCCGAGGCGCAGCGCGACCGCTTCATGGCCCGGCTCACCGTCGGCTACCCGGACCTCGACGCCGAGCTCGAGATGCTCGACCGCCAGGAGTCCGACACCCCCCTCGAGCACATCGAACCGGTCGTCGACGGCTCGACGGTCCTGCGCTTCGCCCAGGTCGTGCGGTCGGTCTACGCCTCGCTCGCCGTCAAGCGCTACGTCCTGGAGCTGGTGACCCAGACCAGGGAGCACCCGGGCCTCAAGCTCGGTGCGTCGCCCCGCACCTCGCTCCAGCTGCTGCGGGCCGCGAAGTCGGTCGCGGCGATGGCGGGCCGCGACCACGTCCTGCCCGACGACGTCCAGCTGCTCGCGCAGCCCGTGCTCGCGCACCGCCTGATCCTGTCGACCGAGTCCCGGCTCGCGGGGCGCACGACCGAGCAGGTCGTCCGCGGGATCGTCGAGGCGACCCCGATCCCCGCCCACTCGACGACGGAACGTCGCTGACGTGTCCGGCTCACGGCGTCCGCTACCGCGCCGGGGAAGGGCCGCGCAGGTCCGGCCCACCGCCCGAGGGACCGCCGTCCTCGCGGCGAGCCTCGTGCTCGTCGGCACGGGCACGGCGCTCGGCCTGACCGACGTCGTCGGGCTTGGCGCCGCGGGTCTGCTCGTCGTCGCGACGGCGTGGGCCTGGATGGTGCTGCGCCGGATCGATCGCGGCCGGGGTGCCCTGCGCGTCTCTCGCCGGATCGAACCGGATCCCGCGGTCCGCGGCACCCAGGTCACCACCCGGCTCCTCGTCTCCCCCGTCTCGCCGAACGCGACGTCCCTCGGCCGGCTCGCCCGGCTGCAGATCAGCGAGCAGGCCGCCGCCGAGCTCTGCGAGCACGACGCTCTGCGCGCACAGGTCGTCTCCCATCCCGACCGGATCGCCGTCCGCTACCGGATCCGTCCCGAGCACCGGGGCCGCTGGCCCCTCGGCCCGGTGCTCACCAGCAGGGTGGACCTCTTCGGCCTCGTCCGCGCAGGGCAGCCCCTCGGAGAGGCGAGCACCGTCTCGGTCCGTCCCCGCACGACCGAGCTGGCGGTACGAGGATCGCGAGCCTTCGGCGACCTCGCCCGGTCCAGGAACGGCGCACGGACCTCGTCGAGCGACGACAGCGTCCTGCGGGAGTACGTCGCGGGCGACGACCCGCGTCGCGTCCACTGGGCCACGGCCGCCCGGCGTGGGCAGCTCATGGTGAGGACCGACGAGAACGCGGGCATGGCGTCGGTCACGGTGCTCCTCGACCGTGGTGTCCTCCCGCCGCCCGACACGGACCGGTCCTCGATGGCGGCCCAGGACGGCGAGTGGGCGGTCGAGGCCGCGGCGTCCGTCGCCGTCACGCTCCTGGGGGCGGGGCACCCGGTCCGCCTCGTCGCGTCGTCGGCGGCCCCGACCCTCGACGCCTACCCCTACTCCACCGGACGCACGAGCGACGGCGCGGCCCAGATCCTCGACGACACGATCGACCTCGGTGGGCACGCGAACCCGCGCGACGCCGAGCGCGCACTCGCCGCGACCGCCGACGCCCTGCGGGCCTCCCGTCGCCCCGGCGAGCTCACGGTCGCCGTGCTGGGCCCCCTCGGGGCGATCTCCGGTCCGTCCGTCGCCCCGCTGGCGGGCGACGGCAACCACTGGGCGTTCGTCGTCGCGCCGGACGGGGACGGCCTGGGCAGCGCCGTCCAGGACACGCTGTCCATGCTGCGCGCGATCGGCTGGCTCGCCGTCTCCGTCGACCCGCGCGAGACCACGGTCGGCGCAGCATGGAACCGACTCATGGAGGAGCACCGGTGACCGCCACGCCCACCCCAGCGACGAGCGCGGTCTCCCGCGACGTCGTCCTGCGGATCGTCGCCACCTCCGTCCTCGTCGCCGTCGCCACGCTCGCCTCGTTCCGAGCGCTCACCGTGCTCATCGGACCAGGGCAGTGGACCCGGACGGGCACGCTGTTCGTGCTGGCGCTCACCCTCGTGACCGGGGGCACCCGACTCCTGCTGGAACGTGGCCACGAAGCCCGGCCCGGACGCCACGACATCGGGTTCCGCGGCGTCGTCCCGACGCTCGTGGGCCTGGTCGTCGGCGCCTGGGGGCTCCTGGCCGTGTTCGGCGGACCCACCTCGCGCGGCATCGACCTGGCGATCAGCGGCGCGAGCATCGACCGGCTGCTCGCACGCCTCGGCGCAGGGCAACGGCTGGTCGCCGAGGAGGTCGCCCCGATCGACCCCTCGTTCCCGCTCGCCCTGATCGCGGTGGCCGGGACGATCCTCGTCCTCCTCGCCACCGACCTCGTCGTGGCCGGCCTCCGCTTCCCGGCCGCGGCCGCGCTGCCGCTCCTGGCCCTGTGGATCCCTCCGCTGGTCATCGAGGGCTCGATCCCGCCGCCGGTCTTCGTCGTGACGGTCGTCGCGCTCCTCCTGCTGGTCGCGGTCGACAACCCGCACCGTGTGGCCCGTCGCCGAGGCGCCGTGCCCGCACCCGTCGGGCCCGCCGCGCGGACCTTGCGCGCTGGCGGGATCCTTGGTGCCACTGCTGCGATCGCCGTGCTGGCCCTGGTCGCGGGTACCGCGGCCGGCGCGATCCCCCAGGTCCTGAGCTCGCCGTGGTCGTCCTTCTTCACGAGCGCCGGCCCGACCGTGCGCCTGGCCAGCGACCTCGACATGGAGGAGAACCTCGGCGCCCGCTCACAGGAGGTCGCGCTGACGTACGAGTTCCCGCAGGAGATCGACGAGGGAGGCGCGAGCACCGGCATCGGCCCCCTGCGCATGTTCACGCTCACCGGCTTCGACGGGAAGAGCTGGCGCCGCGGCGACTCGCGGCAAGGGCCCCCGGTCGACGCCGGGCAGGTCCTGTGGCCCGACGACTCCGGGGCCGGGCCGACCGAACCCAGGACGGTCGCCGTCACGCTCCGGACCCTGCGCGACGAGAAGCTCGTCCTTCCGACCGAGCCCCGGTCCGTCGACGTCGACGGCGAGTGGTTCTACGACGACTCTCGTGACGAGGTGACGGGCAACTCAGCGACGACGCCCGGCATGACCTACTCGTTCGAGGTCTTCGCCCGCGACCTCACCGCTGACGCCCTGCGCGCCAGCACCGGCGACGACCTCGACGACCCGAACGTCGTCGAGGTGCCCGAGAGCGCGCACCGGGACGACGTCCGCGCCCTCGCCGAGGAGATCGTGGCGGGCACGACGACCCGCTACGACGCCGCGGTCGCCCTGCAGTCCTACTTCCGCGACGGGAGCAACTTCACCTACTCCACCGAGGTCCCCGAGGGCGCGACCGACGACACGGTCTGGAACTTCCTCCAGGACCGGGAGGGGTACTGCGTCCAGTTCGCCACGTCCATGACGATGATGGCCCGAGCCGTCGGGATCCCGGCCCGCCTGGCCGTGGGCTTCCTGCCCGGCGAACGGGCGAGCGACAACGTCTTCCAGGTGACCGGCAAGGACTCGCACGCGTGGCCGGAGCTGTACTTCCCCGGTCAGGGGTGGGTCCGGTTCGAACCGACGCCCGCGGTACAGGCCGGGCCGGTGCCCGCATGGGCCGACCCGTTGCTCGGACCCTCGAGCGACGACTCGACCGCGGTACCGGGTGACGCGGCGACGAGCCAGGCCGGGCCGAACGCGACGCCGGGAGCGGTCCAGTCCACGGCGCCGGCCCCGGGGGTCGGTTCCGGCTCGCTCGGCGACGAGGCGTCCTCTGGACGCGGCTGGAGCATGGGCCTGCTCGCCCTCGTGGCCGTCCTCGTCCTGTCGGGGCTGGGGTGGCTCGTGGCGCGCCGCCGCGGCGGGGCTTCGGCGGAGCCCGACGTCGAGTCGACGTGGACGGACCTCGTCCGGCAGCTCGACGACCTGGGCATCAGCTGGCACGACTCCGTGACGCTTCGCCGGGTTCCTGCCGTCGTGGCGGCTCAGGTTGCTGAGAGGACGGGCCGACACCTGCCGGACGCGACGACCGACGCCCTCGTCGCCCTGGCCGCAGAGGTGGAGCTGGAGCGCTACGCGCGCACCTGGTCACCTCCGCCGCCGGGCGACCTCGCCGCTCTGCGGGACAAGGTGGTCGCGGGAGTCCGGGACGAGCTCAGCGACCGCCCTGCTCGCGTCGACGGTCCCAACGCTCTTCCAGTCGGTTGAGGAAGCCCTGACGGGGCGCCCCGCTCTTCCCGCTCTTCGCGGAGGCCTTGGGTGGCGTGACCTTGCCGTGCTCGTCCACGACCCCGACCGGTCCGGTCGTCGACTTGCGAGGCGCGGAGAACGCGAACGCGACTCCTGCGAACATCACCACGAATCCGACCACTCCCAGGACGGGTGAGGCGGACGCCGCACCGAAGACCAGGAGCAGCAGTCCCCCGACCACGCCGATGCCTGCGGCTACGTAGCGCAGGCCCGACTTGCGGGGGCTCGACTGAAGCGTCGTCGCCAACCGCGGATCATCCGAGGTCAGCGCTCTTTCCATCTGTTCCAGTACGCGCTGCTCGTACTCTGACAGAGGCATGGGCACCCCCGGTTCTCAGCGGTTGATATGTGTCCCCCTCAGGATAGTTCGACATCTGCCCGCGTGGTAGTCGAGCGCCTGCGGGTGGACGCCGGCCCGATCGAATTCACCCCAAAACGGTCGCGGATCCGGTCGAGCGCCCTCTCGGCCTCACGCTGCGCACCGGAGGCCTCCTGCACCGACTCCTCGAGGGTCGGCTGCTCGACCGAGGCGCCGCGACGTTCGAGGTTCTCCGCACGCACACCCACGAGCCGGACGGGCAGGCCACGCCGGTCGACCCCTCGGGCAAGCTCGAGCGCCACCGAGTGGATCTCCTGCGCGACGTCGGTGGGCGAGGAGAGCGTCCGCGAACGCGTCAGCGTCCGGAAGTCCGACGTCCGGACCTTGACCGAGACGGTCCGCGCCACGAACCCCTGGCTGCGCAGACGCGTGGCGCACCGGTCCGCGAGCCCCAGCAGGGCCGATCCGATGATCACGAAGTCGTAGAGGTCCTGCGCGAAGGTCGTCTCCGCACCGATGCTCTGCTCGGCACGCCCTGGTTCGACGGGACGAGGGTCCCGACCCCAGGCGAGGTCGTGCAGGTGCGCCCCGGCAGCCTTGCCGACCGCGGCCTGCAGTGTCGCGACGTCCGTGTCGGCGAGCTCCGCGACGGTCGTGATCCCCCACCCGGCGAGCGTCTTCTCGGTCCGCTCCCCCACCCCCCACAGCGCGCCGGCCGGCAACGTGCGCAGGAACGGGACGGTCGAGGCGGCCGGGACCAGGAGGACTCCGTCGGGCTTGGCGTGCGTCGACGCGAGCTTGGCGACGAACTTGGTCGCGGCGATCCCCACCGAGCAGGTGATGCCGACCTCCTCCCGGACCCTCGCCCGCAGGTCCCGGGCGATGAGGGTGGGCGCGCCGAGCCGGCGCCGGGCACCGCTCACGTCCAGGAACGCCTCGTCGATGCTGATCTGCTCGACCAGCGCCGTGATCTCGCGGACGATCTCCATGACCGCCCGCGAGGCGTCCTGGTACGCACGATGATCGGGCGGCAGCACGACGGCCTGGGGGCACAGCCGGCGAGCGAGCGCCATGGGCATGGCCGAGTGGACGCCGAAGGCGCGGGCCTCGTACGTCGCGGCGAGGACGACGCTGCGCTCGGCACCGCCGACGATCACGGGGCGCCCCACGAGCTCCGGCCGGCGCGTCAGCTCGACCGACGCGAAGAAGGCGTCCATGTCCACGTGCATGATCGAGCAGCCCGACTCGTCGTCGCCCCAGTCACGGCGGGCCAGAGCGGCCCGTGGGCCGCGGCTCACCGTGCGCTCCGCCGGACGGTGCTCATGAAGCCGCGACCCGCAGCGAGGGGTGGCGCACGAAACCGACCCCGGGGTCGACCAGCATGGCGACCTCGTCGCGGAAGTCCTCGGCGCAGGCCATGATCTCGTCGGCCTGCCGGGCCTCGACCGCGTCGAAGCGCCCGGCGTCGACGGCCGCCCGGATCCGCGCCCCGCCCGCGAAGTAGACCGACCAGGCGGACAGCCCCGGCTCGACGAGCGCGAGCATGTCCCAGACGGACCGGGCGCGCGACCGGGGGGACGGCCTGCCGCGGAGCGCGACGACCGCGGCCGCGGAACGCAGCGCACCCAGGTGCGAGTGGACGAACCGCTCGGCCGGGTCCGCCGTGAGCCCGGCGGCGACGAGCTCGGCGTCGGCACGGGCCAGGAGGCGCACGACCTCGGGGGCCACGAATCCTGCTCCAGGGAGCGCGCTGTGCTGCGTGGTCATCGGAACACCTCCATGCCAACTATCGAACACCTGTTCGATCCTGTCAATCCTCCGGGCGACCATCCGGCGGGCCCCCGTCGACGCGACGACGCCCCTCGGTCACGGACCGCCTACGGTTGACCCCATGGGCCGCAAGACCACCGGGCGCTCGTCCCGCCGTACCTCAGCATCCACCTCGCCACCCACAGAGACCGGCCCGTCGTCACGGCGCGGCCGCGCGGGCGCCCGGCACCAGGGCGCCGAGACCACCCGCGACCTGCCCACCGAGGAGGTCCGTACCTCGACGGGCACCGCCCGGCTGGTACCGGACCCGGACGGCAGCACCGGCGTCACCCTCCTCGTCAACGGGGTGCCCAGCTCGCACCTGGACCTCGCCGACCCGGGACTGCTCACGTTCGAGTACATGCAGCAGATGGCGGCCGTCCTCGCCGCACTCCCCTCCGGGCCGCTGCGGGTCGTGCACCTGGGCGCCGCGGGGTGCGCGTTCGCCCGGTACGTCGAGCACGAGCGGCCGGACTCCCGGCAGGTCGCGGTCGACCTCGACGCCGACCTCGTCACGCGCGTGCGCGAGTGGTTCGCCCTCCCCCGCGCGCCGCGCCTCCGGCTGCGCGCCGGCGACGCTCGCGCGGAGCTCGCGACCCTGCCCGACGCGAGCGCCGACGTCGTCGTGCGCGACGTCTTCGCAGGCGACACGACCCCGGAGCACGTCACGACGACCGGCTTCGTGCGCGAGGTCCTGCGCGTGCTGCGTCCCGGCGGCGTCTACCTCGCGAACTGCGCCGACCGCCCGCCGCTCGCGCTCGTCCGGGCCGAGGTGGCGACGGCGGTCTCGGCCCTCGTCACCGACGGCGCCACCGACCGGGGCGTCTGGGGCGACGTGGGACTGATCGCCGAGCCAGGACAGCTCAAGGGCCGCCGCTACGGGAACCTGGTCCTGGTCGCGGTCCGCAGCGCGGCCGCCACCTCGACCGGTCCGTCCGACGACTCCGCCCCGACCGGGCTCGACCTGCGCGACGCGACGCTCGCACGCGCGCTGCGGAGCCTGCCTGTACCGGCCACGCTGCTCACGGGCGAGGAGGTGCGCCGGTTCGCCGGCACCGCGGCGCCGCTCGAGGACCCGCCGGAGCCCGTCCCGTCCGCCGGTCCCGCCTCGTCGTCGCCCGACGACGCCACCCGCCCGGGTGCGCCGGCGGCGGACGGGCGCGACGCCGTCGGGCAGGAGAAGGACTGACACAGCACGGAGGCCGCACCCCACGCCGGGGTGCGGCCTCCGTCGCCGACCCGCGAGAGTCGACACACGATCAGGGAGATCAGAGCGGGCGGACGTTCTCCGCCTGCGGGCCCTTGGGCCCCTGGGTGATCTCGAACTCGACCCGCTGAGCTTCTTCGAGCGACCGGTAGCCCTGGGCCTCGATCGCGGAGTAGTGGACGAAGACGTCGGCGCCGCCGCCGTCCTGGGCGATGAACCCGTAGCCCTTCTCAGCGTTGAACCACTTCACAGAACCCTGCGCCATGCTGTTCCTCGTACCTTCTGTCCATGCGGGGACATCCGCGAACGGACCCTTCGCCCGTTCATCGAGCCGCAGCCACGCGGACCCGCGACGCGCTCCGCGAGGTCCGGTCGTGGCGACCGCCGGTTGGACTGGCACGACCCCGGCGGACCGGGATCCTGCTGCGCCGATACCGGTTCACGCGAAGGCATGTCTCGAGCACGTCACTGCAACGAGACTTAGTTTTGCACGGTGAAGGTGAAGTTCGCCACGTCAGGCGCCGAGGAAATACCGTGATTCGTCCGCACAACCTCCGCAGAACCTCCGCGAGCGGTCGTCACTCCCCCGTCTGCTGGGCAAGGAAGCGTTCGAACTCGGCCCCGAGCTCGTCAGCAGTCGGAATAGGGGCCGACTCCGCGAGCAGGCTCGTCCGGCCCACCGAACGGGCGAACGCGTCGTACTGCTCCTCGAGCGCACGCACGACCGCGGTGACCTCCTCCGACTCGGCCATCTGCCGCTCGACCTCGGCCACGGCCTCCTGGGCCCCCGCCGTGAGCGCCGCGACCCGCAGGTCCAGGCCCGTCGAGCGCTGGACGTTCTCGAGCGCCACCACGGCGGCGGGCGGGAACGGCGACTGCGCCAGGTAGTGCGGCACGTGGACCGTGAAACCCATCGCGTCGTGCCCCGACTCCCCCAGGCGCAGCTCGAGCAACGAGGCCAGCGAGCCGGGGACCTTGACCGTGCCGAACCACGACGTGTGGTCCTCGATCAGCTCGCGCCGCGTCGCGTGCGCCGTCACCGACAGCGGGCGCGTGTGCGGGATGCCCATGGGGATGCCGTGGAAGCCCACGACGAGCGACACGTCGAAACGGTGCACGAGCTCGCGCAGCGCGGCGACCACGCGCTCCCACTGCAGGTCCGGCTCCATGCCGTGCAGGAGCAGGAAGCCCGTGCCCTCGGCGTCGCGCACGTGGTCGATCGCGAGGAACGGCTCGTCGTACGACGCCCACCGGTCCGCGTCGAACACCATCGTCACGCGCTTCGAGCGGTAGTCCAGGAGCTGGTCCACGTCGAACGTGACCAGTCGCGTGACCTCGAACTCCTCGAGCAGGTGCTCGACCGCGAGCTCGCCGGCCGTCCCCGCGTCCACGAACCCGCGCACCGAGTGCAGCATGACCGGGCCCGTCGCACGGACGGCAGCCTCTCCCTGCGTCCCCGTCGCCGCGGGCAGGACGCGCGCCACAGCGGCCTCGTCCACCTCGTAGATCTCTCGTGGGTCCAACACCAGATGCTCCTCCGTCGTCGTCCTCGCCCGCCCAGGTCGGCGGCCGGGCGGTGCCGGCACGGTTCTCGGGCGGTTCGATCACGACAACACCGAGGGCCGCCCGATGCTTCCCGCCCAGAGGGCCGGGTCGTCCCGGCCGCACGAGCGCGCAGGTATCAGCCGCGCGCGCGCAGTCCCGGCCGGGCAGGCGCGCCAGAGCACCGGTCACGCAGCCGCGCGAGGATCTCAGCGGGCGGGCAGCCGGACCACGGTGACGAAGAAGTCGTCGATCTGGCGCACGACGTCGATGAACCGGTCGAAGTCGACCGGCTTGGTCACGTAGGCGTTCGCGTGCAAGGAGTACGACCGCACGACGTCCTCCTCGGCCTCCGACGTCGTCAGGACGACCACGGGGATCTGTCGCAGGGCCGGGTCGGACTTGAGCTCGCCGAGCACCTCGCGTCCGTCCATGCGGGGCAGGTTCAGATCGAGCAGGATGAGGTCGGGCGTCGGGGCGTCGGCGTACTCGCCCTCCTTGCGCAGGAAGGCCATCGCGCTGACGCCGTCGCTGACCACCGAGAGGCGGTTGGTGACCTTGTGGTCCTCGAAGGCCTCACGCGTCATGAGCACGTCACCGGGGTCGTCCTCGACCAGCAGGACGTCGATCACCTTGTGCCCGTTGCTCATCTCGTCCACCACGCCGTTCCTCGTCGTCGGGCCCCGGTCCTCCGGAGCCACGCCGCGAGCCTAGTCGACGAGGACCGGACGGGCGCGGCTGCGCGCGCCGTGAGGGCCGGACAACGCTCCACGGGCGCCTCACCGGGCCGACGGCGACGGCGCGCTCCCGACCGGGTCGTACTGGTGCGCGATCGTGAACCGGACGGTCGTGCCGCCGCCGACGGTCGGCTCGATCCAGATCCTGCCCCCGTGGTACTCGACGATCCGCTTGCACAGCGCGAGCCCGATACCGGTCCCCTCGTAGACGTCCTTGGGGTGCAGCCGTTGGAAGATCACGAAGACCCGCTCCGCGTACTGGGCGTCGATCCCGATCCCGTTGTCGGCGACGGCGAACTCCCAGGCGTTGTCGAGCGCACGGACCGCGACGTGCACCACGGGCGGTCGCTCGGGGTCCCGGAACTTGATGGCGTTCCCGACGAGATTGACGAAGAGCTGTTCGAGCAGCCCCTTCTCGCCGCGCACCGTGGGCAAGGGGTCGTGCGTCACGGTCGTGCCCGTCGTCGTGATCTTCTCCTCGAGGTCGGAGAGCACCACCCCGAAGGCCTTCTCGAGGTCCACCGGCCCCCTCTCGGCGCCCGTACGACCGACCCGCGAGAAGCCCAGCAGGTCCTGGATGAGGCGCTGCATGCGCTTCGCCCCGTCCACGGCGAAATCGATGTACTGGTCGGCCCGGTCGTCGAGCTGGCCGCCGTACCGCTTCTGCAGGAGCTGGGTGAACGACGCGACCTTGCGCAGCGGCTCCTGCAGGTCGTGGGACGCGACGTAGGCGAACTGCTCCAGGTCGCGGTTCGAGCGGGCGAGCTCCTGCGCCTGGGCCGCGAGGAGCTCGTGCGAGTGCTCGACCTCCGCGTGCGACGTGCGGATCTCCGCGACCTGGCTCACGAGCTCCCTGCGCATGTGCTCGACGTCGACCGCGAGCGCCCCGATCTCCCCCGGTGCCTGGACGGCCACGGGCTGGCGCAGGTTCCCGTCGCTGACGACCCGGACCTGGTGGGCGAGCGTCGTCACCGGGTCGGTGATCCATCGCTTGAGCACGCTCCAGAGGAAGCCTCCGACGAGGACCGCCGCGACGACGAGGACGACGACCGAGCCGAACAGCACCTGCGTCCACACCTCGAGCGAGCGGACCTTCTCCTCCCGGACCTCACGGAGCACGGCGATGTACTCGCCCGTCGCGGTCCGGGCCTCCGCGAAGAGCCGGGCGCCCTCGAGCCGGTCGTCCGTCGTCACGGCGTCCGGGCCGTCCTGGCGCACCTTCTCGACCGTGGGCTGCGCGAACTCGACCGACCACGCGTGGACGGCCCGCGTCGCGTCGTCGAGCGCCGTGGCGACCGGTGACGACCTGGTGATGCGCTCGGCCGTGGCGTCGTCGTGGATCGCGCTGCCCCCCTCCTTCGCCAGCGACCGGTCGAAGGCCTCGAGGTTCAGGGCGCTCCCGGTGGCCAGGTAGCCGCGCACCGAGGACTCGGCGTCGACCAGGGTCACGTACGCGCTGTCGGCCTCCGTGACGGCTGTGAAGTAGGGGTTGGTGACCTCGTCCTGGTAGCGCACCACGTTGACGAGCGCGATCACAGAGACGCAGACCACCACGAGGAGGATCGCGGCGGCGAGGACCAGCAGACCGCCGAGCCGTCGCCGCAGCGACGGGCCGGGCGGTGGTGCGTCGGGGACCTCGGCGTCCAGCAGCTCGTCGTCCGGGGTCGAGGGCGGCGCACCGTCCGTGCTCGCGGGCGGCTCGTCGTCCGGGGACGGTCCCGTCACTGCGACCACCCGTCCGAGTCGGCGAGCGTCGCGGTCCGTTCGCCCCGGGCGTCCTGGTCGGGGCCGCCCCACCCGATCACGAGCACCGCCGCATCGTCCGCGAGGGGTCCGCCGTGCAGGGTGCGCACCCGACGGAAGAGCCTCTCGACGAGCCCTTCCCCGCCGTGCGCGAGCTCGGTGTCGACGGCCGCGACCAGCCCCTGGACGCCGAGGCGTTCGCGCCGACCGGGCGTCCCGCCGGCAGGCGGTGCGTCGGCCTGGGGGTCCTCGGCGAGCGTCGCCTCGATCAGCCCGTCGGTGTAGAGCATGAGCGCCCAGGGTGCGTCGAGCGGCACGCGCTCTGCCCGCCACCCACCCGTGACAGGGATGCCCAGCGCCCGACCGCGCGAGGTCGTCGGGAGCTCGGTGCACGAGCCCTGCAGGAGCAGGGGGGGGCATGTGGCCCGCGAGGTAGAGGTCGACGCTCGCCCGGTCCGGGGAGATGACGACCTGGCACAGGGTCACGAACACCTCGGGCCGAGCACGCTCCGGGACCAGGACACGTTCGACGAGGGGCAGGATCTCGGGGGGCTCGACGTCGGACAGGACGAGGGTGCGCCACGCGGTGCGCAGGGTCGCGCCGAGCGCCGCCTCGTCCGGGCCGTGCCCCGCCACGTCACCGATCAGGCACAGGACGCTCCCGTCGGGCCGCTCGACGGCGTCGTAGAAGTCCCCGCCCAGCAGACCGTTGCCGCCGGGGATGTAGCCCACCATCACGGCGATGGTCTCGTCGGTCACGAGCGGCTTGGGCAGCAGGGCGTGCTCGAGCCGGGCGGTCTCGGCGGCGCGCACCTCGCTGCGGTACAGCGCACGCTGCTGCTCCTTGGACCGGCGGCGCTGCACGGAGTAGCGGACCGAGCGGCCCAGGAGGTCTCCGTCGACCTCGCCCTTGACCAGGTAGTCGTCGGCGCCTGCCGCCACCGCCTGGACCCCGAGGTCGATCCCGGTGTGCCCGGTGAGCACGACCAGCGCGGGCGGGTCCTGACGGGACTGGAGCCGCTCGACCGCGGTCAGTCCCACCGCGTCCGGGAGGCCGAGGTCCAGCAGCACGCAGTGCACGTCGTGCAGGCGCAGCATCTCGAGGGCGACGTCGAGGGTCCTCGCCCGGTGCAGCTCGACCTTGACCCGTGCGTCGTCGAGGAGCTCCTCCACGAGGACCGCGTCCCCGTCGTCGTCCTCGACGAGCAGGACGCGCAGGAGGTCTTCCGGGGACAGGACACCTGGGGTCCCGCTCTGCGGACGGGGCGACAAGGGCTCAGTCACCACGACGCGCGCCTCCGGTCAGTCGCCATGGTTCCCGATCGTAGAGGAAGCAGGCGCCTCGTGCTGGGAGGTGAGGCCCGTACCGCGGGGCCCGTGCGCTCTCGGGAGAGCGTGTCCACGCACGGGGCGGGTGGTGCCCGGTACGTGCGGGATCGGCAATAATGGACGGCTGCGTCGCGGGGCGCGCGAGCGGACCGCGAGGGACCAGACGACAGGACGGAACAGCGTGCGCGAGACGAGCGACCGGACGAGCGGGGCGTCGACCACCGGCGAGAAGGTCCGGCCGGAGGACGTCCCGACGTCGCACCGCCAGCACGAGATCACCACGGAGCAGAGCGTCGTCGACGCTCTCTACGCGCGTCTCGACGAGCTGCGCGCCTCGACCCGCTCGCGGCTCGCGGGGGTTCGCCGGTCCGGACCCTCCGGTTCTCCCCAGAACCGCAGCGAACGCGACGCGTTCGCGACCCTCTACGAGGACCGGCTGGCCCAGCTCGAGGCGGTCGAGGACCGGCTCGCGTTCGGCCGCCTCGACCTGGAGGACGGCGCGACCCGCTACGTCGGGCGCATCGGGCTGTCCGACGAGGAGCACACGTCGATCCTCACCGACTGGCGCGCTCCGGCCGCGCAGTCGTTCTACCGCGCGACCGCGGCGCACCCGGACGGGGTCAGGCGCCGCCGTCACCTCGTGACCCAGGGGCGCTCGGTCACGGGCATCGAGGACGAGGTCCTCGACCTCACCTCGGGAACGGTCGCCGAGTCGTCCCTGTCGGGCGAGGGCGCTCTGCTCGCCGCGATGGCCGCGGGCCGCACGAGCCGCATGGGCGACATCGTCGCGACGATCCAGGCCGAGCAGGACGCGATCATCCGCTCCGAGCTCGCCGGGGCGCTCGTGGTGCAGGGCGGGCCGGGCACGGGCAAGACCGCCGTGGCGCTGCACCGCGCCGCCTACCTGCTGTACGCGCACCGGCGCCTGCTCGAGCGCTCGGGCGTGCTGCTCGTCGGGCCGAGCCTGTCCTTCCTGCACTACATCGACCAGGTCCTGCCCTCGCTCGGCGAGACGGGCGTCGTCAGCACGACCGTCGCCGAGCTCCTCCCGGGCCTCGTCGCCGACGGCGAGGAGGCTCCCGAGGTGGCCCGCATCAAGGGCCGCGCGTCCTGGGCCCGGATCGTCCAGCGGGCGGTCCGGGCCCGCCAGCGCGTCCCCGCCGAGGACCAGCACCTGCGCATCGACGGGCACGACCTCGTGATCCGGCGCGCGGACGTGCGCGACGCGATCGCCAAGGCCCACCGCACCCACAAGCCGCACAACCTCGCCCGGGTCCCCTTCGTACGGGAGATGCTGGGCCGCCTCGCTGACCAGTACGTGACGCAGCTCGGCGGGCCGGTCGCCCCCGAGGAGCGGGCCGAGGTGATCGACGACCTTCGCCACCACCGGGAGATCCGGATCGCGCTCAACCTCGCGTGGATGCCGCTGACGCCAGAGCGCCTGATCGAGGACCTGTTCATCAAGCCGCACCGGCTCGCGGAGGCCGCCCCCGACATGCCACGCGCGGACCGTGCCGCGCTCGCGCGTCCCAAGGGCTCGCCGTGGACCCCCGCGGACGTCCCGCTCCTGGACGAGGCCGCCGAGCTCCTGGGCGAGGACGACCAGGCCGCCCGCGCCCAGGCCAAGGCCGAGGCCGCGGAACGGGCGGCGAGCCTGGACTACGCGCGTCAGGTCCTCGAGTCGTCCGGTGCAGGCGGCGGGATCGTGGGCGCGGAGGTCCTCGCCGACCGGTTCGCCGGGGGTGGCTCGCGCCTGACGACGGCCGAGCGTGCCGCGCAGGACCGGACGTGGACCTACGCGCACGTCGTGGTCGACGAGGCGCAGGAGCTGTCCGCCATGGCGTGGCGGGCCCTGGTCCGTCGCTGCCCGACGCGGTCCATGACGATCGTCGGCGACGTCGCCCAGACGTCCTCCCTCGCGGGGGCCCGGTCGTGGGCGAGCATGCTCGACCCGTTGCTGCGCACCTCGTGGCGCCTCGCGACGCTCACGGTCAACTACCGCACGCCCACGCAGATCGCGGACACCGCGCAGCGCTTCGCCGCGGCCCACCGCCTCCCGACGTCGTCGCTCACCTCGGCGCGCGACGTGCCGGGAGCGCTCGTCCTTGCCCCGGTCCCGGACGGCGAGGACCTCCTGGCCGAGGTCGCCGCCCGGGTCCGGTCGGCTCTCGCGGAGTTCGTCGGGCCCGACGGCGCGGGCAGGGTCGCGGTCGTCGCCCCGGCCGACCGCGTGGCGGGCGTGCGCGAGCACCTGACCCGTGCCCACGCCGTCGACCCGTTGCTCACGGGCCCCGCGGCCGAGGTCGAGGGCGCCCTGGGCGCGGCCCTTGCGGTCATGAGTCCGACCCAGGCCAAGGGGCTCGAGTTCGACGCGGTGGTCCTCCTGGAGCCGGCCGACGTCCTCGCGGCGACCTCCGGCGCGTCCGAGCTCTACGTCGCGATGACCCGTCCGACCCAGCGGCTCGTGGTCGTGCACTCCCGCCCGCTCCCCCGGGGCCTCGCCGACTGACCGGAGGAGATCACGTCGTCCGAGGGACAAGACTCGTTTGGTGCTCGCAACAACTCGGCGCACCATAGACACGTGCTACGTGCCCTCCTCCTTGAAAACCTGCACCCTCTCGCCACCTCGATCCTCGAGTCCGCCGGTATCGACGTGACCGTGCGCACCGGGGCCATGGACGAGTCCGAGCTGATCGAAGCCCTCGAGGGCGTGAACATCCTCGGGATCCGGTCCAAGACCAACGTCACCGCCCGCGTGATCGAGTCCTCCCCGGACCTGATCGCGATCGGCGCGTTCTGCATCGGGACCAACCAGATCGACCTCAAGGCCGCGGCCTCCCACGGCGTCGCGACCTTCAACGCGCCGTTCTCCAACACGCGCTCGGTCGTGGAGATCGCGCTCGCCGAGATCATCGCGCTGACCCGCCGTCTGACCGAGCGCGACCGTGCGCTGCACGAGGGCGTCTGGGACAAGTCCGCCGAGGGCGCACACGAGGTCCGCGGTCGCACGCTGGGCATCATCGGCTACGGCAACATCGGCACGCAGCTCTCGGTCGTCGCCGAGGCCCTGGGCATGTCGGTCGTCTTCTACGACACCGCCGAGAAGCTCGCCCTGGGCAACGCGCGGCGCATGGACAGCCTCGACGAGCTCCTCGAGACGGCGGACGTCGTCACGCTCCACGTCGACGGGCGCGGCGGCAACGCCGGCCTGTTCGGCGAGAAGCAGCTCTCACGCATGCGCCAGGGCTCGATCCTGCTGAACCTGTCGCGCGGTTTCGTCGTCGACACCGTCGCCCTGCGCGAGGCGATCCTCTCGGGGCACCTGTCGGGGGCGGCCATCGACGTGTTCCCCGAGGAGCCCAAGAAGCGCGGCGACCACTTCGACTCGGAGCTGCGAGGCCTGCCGAACGTCATCCTCACCCCGCACATCGGCGGTTCGACCGAGGAGGCGCAGGAGTCCATCGGCCAGTTCGTCGCCGGCAAGCTCCGCGACTACCTGGCGACCGGGTCGACGACGCTGAGCGTCAACATGCCGAACCTCGCGCTCGAGCAGAGCACCGGCGTGAGCCGGATCGCCCACCTGCACCGCAACACGCCAGGCGTGCTCGCGGCCGTCAACGCGGTCCTCGCCGAGCACGGGACGAACATCGAGGGCCAGATGCTCGCGACGCGCGGCGAGCTCGGCTACGTGGTGACCGACGTCGGTGCAGAGCTCCTGCCCGCCGCCATCGCCGAGCTGCAGGCCATGGACGCGACCGTCAAGCTGCGCGTGCTGTCCTGACCGCCGCCGTCCTGACATGAGGAAGGGGACCAGCCCGTCGGGCTGGTCCCCTTCCTCATGTCGTGCAGGTGCGGGGGAACCTCCTGGTTCCCGGCCGACACTCAGCCGGACTTGCGGCGGAACGTGCGCTGCACAGGTCCGACGGTCTCCGACCCGTGGACCGAGCCCGTGTTCGAGCCCCCGTCCGCGGTGCGGTGGCTCGCGGCGTTCTTGCGGTCCAACGCCTCGCGGAACTTCGCCTTGGCGTCCTCGCTGGGCGTGGTCCCGGGTGTCTCGTCCTTCGACGTCGTCATCGGCGGGCCTCCTTCTCTCGGTGGAACAGGTGCGCCGTCGGGCGCTCCCGTGCCCCAGCCTGTCGCACCCGGCGGGGTAACGCCAGCGAATACGACCGGGTACGGTCGAGACATGTCGCACAAAGCGCCGGAGCCGGGCTCCGGGATGCCCTTCGCCCGCGCAGGACGCTCCGGCCTGACCCTCCCCCGCCTCTCCCTCGGACTCTGGCAGAACTTCGGGCAGTCGACCCCGTACGCGGCGCAGCGCGAGCTGGTCCTGCACGCGTACGACCGCGGGATCGTGCACTTCGACCTCGCGAACAACTACGGCCCGCCGCCGGGTTCCGCGGAGGCCGCCTTCGGCCGCCTCCTGGCCACCGACCTCCGAGGACACCGGGACGAGCTGCTGGTCTCGACCAAGGCGGGCTATCGCATGGGCCCCGGACCGTACGGCGAGGGCGGTTCGCGCAAGTACCTGCTGTCGTCGCTCGACGCGTCGCTGCGCCGCCTCGGCACCGACCACGTGGACGTCTTCTACTCCCACCGGTTCGACCCGACGACCCCGCTCCACGAGACGATCGGCGCGCTCGCGACGGCCGTGTCCTCGGGCCGGGCCACCTACGCGGCCATCTCGTCGTACTCGGCCGAGCGCACGACCGAGGCCCTCGCGGTCGCCGACGACCTCGGCCTGCCGCTTGCCCTGCACCAGCCGTCGTACTCGATGCTCAACCGGTGGATCGAGGCACCGGGCCCGGGTGGACGCAGCCTGCTCGATGTCGCCGGCGACTCGGGGACCGGCCTGATCGCCTTCTCGCCGCTGGCCCAGGGCATGCTCTCCGACCGGTATCTCGACGGAGTGCCGTCGGACTCACGCGCTGCCCGCTCGGTCTCGTTGCGTCCCGAGCATCTCGCCCCCGAGAACCTCGCGAGGATCCGTGCGCTGCGTGAGGTCGCGAGCGGTCGCGGGGAACCCCTGGCCCGGACGGCGGTCGCCTGGACGCTGCGCGACCCGCGCGTCACGTCGGTCCTCGTAGGAGCACGGACGACGGCTCAGGTCGACGAGAACCTCGCCGCGCTCGACGCATCGCCGTTCACGACCGACGAGCTCGCGGCGATCGACGCCGTGACGACCGAGGTCGTGCCCGACGGGAGCCGCCGCCCCCTGGACACGGGCATCAACATCTGGGCAGCGCGCTCGAGCGACCTCTAGCCGCCAGCCGACCGCGCGGAGACGTCGGCTGGTCGTGTCCGACGGATCAGGCCCGGTCGGGCACGGCGTCGTCGGCAGGCTCGTCGCCCGTCGGGCGCACGTCGGCCTCGCCGAAGGTCGCCGCACGCTCCTCACGCTCGGCCCGGAGCGAGTTGATGGCGGTCTCGAAGTCCTCGAGCGAGTCGAACGCCTGGTAGACGCTCGCGAACCGCAGGTAGGCGACCTCGTCGAGCTCTCGGAGCGGCCCGAGGATCGCGAGCCCGATCTCGTAGGCGTCCAGCTCCGCGCTCCCGCCGGCCCGGAGCGACTCCTCGACCTTCTGCGCCAGCACGGCGAGGTCGTCCTCGTTCACAGGGCGCCCTTGGCACGCCTTGCGCACGCCCGTGACGATCTTCTCCCTGCTGAAGGGCTCGGTCACGCCCGAGCGCTTGACGACCGACAGGCTCGCCGTCTCGATCGTGGTGAAGCGGCGGTTGCACGCCGGGCACTGCCTGCGCCGACGGATGGACGCACCGTCGTCGGAGGTCCGTGAGTCGACGACCCGTGAGTCCGCGTGCCGGCAGAACGGACAGTGCATGAGGCGCTACTCCTGTGGGTCTGCACGAGAGGTCCGGGGCGGGCGCCGCGGACGGTGCGTCCCGAACCTATGTCTCGACCTCGACAGGACGCAAGGCGCCCCGCCACGCGGGACGGTCACGACTTGTCGTGGCACATGAGAACGGAGGTGGCCGATGACCGGCCACCTCCGTCGGGACGCCCCCGTCCCCATCTCACGTCCGCGACTCGCCTCGCGAACGTCGACGCAACTGCGGAGACGCGCGTGGCGCGCCTCCCCTCACCGACCGACCCCCCAGCCGGGTTGGTGAGGCAGTACTAACTTAGGGGAACCTAATGCGATCGCGCAAGCCCTGTCGTCGAGAGGGCGCACCCCGCCGAGCGACGCGCCGGTTCCCGACGAGCCGGAACGGCCCGCAGCCACGGCAGCGCCACCCCGCCGCGGGTCAACGCCCGAAGTCCGGGTCGACCGGGAGCAGGAGCTGCTGACCGACCTGCAGCCCGGTCGAGGACAGGTTGTTGAGCTCGGCGAGGTCCGCCATGACGTCACGGACGTCCCGGCCCCCCGAGGCCAGCGCGGACGCGTGCTGCCACAGGGTCTCGCCGGCTGCGACGACATGGACCCGCACCTCGACCGGCTCGCCAGGCCCGGACGCGACCGCGCGAGCGCCCCACAGGGTCACGAGCGCGACCACCGTTGCGACGAGCAGCACGAGGACCACGCGGCCCCGGGTCGTCAGCCTCAACGGCGCCTCGACCTGCGTGCCGCCGCGTCGCTCGACGCGCCAACCCTCGGAGGCGCCCATCGCACTGATCGCACTCATTCCCACTCCTTCGCCCGTGGTGCCCGAACCGCCTTCCCCGGTCGGTTCGAACACCTGTACGTCGAACATCTGTACGATTTCTATCACCGTCGGCTGCGGATGTCGAGACATGCTCGAACATGTGTTTGATTCGTGTCGTCGTGTGACCTACGCTGTTCGAGTACTGGTCGTCCGATATGTCGGACGCTCGTCGCGCGGGTCCTCCCGCGCACGGGCTGCCGAGAGCCCGGTCGGCCACGCGCAGGAGCCGGTGCCGCTCGCGGTGCCGCTCGCAGGACAGGGACCGAGACGGCCGAGCAGGGCGGAGACGACGATGGCGGGACGGGTGGCCGACACCACGGGCAGGCTCGCGAAGGTGCACGAGCTGCCCGACGGCACGACGGGCGGCGACGGCCTCACAGCACGCCAGCGCCTCGTGCTCGAGACGATCCGGGCGTCGGTCGACCAGCGGGGCTACCCACCGAGCATGCGCGAGATCGGCGAGGCCGTGGGCCTGACGAGCCCGTCGAGCGTCAAGCACCAGCTCACGACGCTCGAGCGCAAGGGCTACCTGCGCCGCGACCCCAACCGACCGCGTGCGATCGAGGTCGTCCAGCACGACGACGCGCGAGCCATCGCCGCCCTCCCCGGCAGCGCCTTCCCGCGCGTCGAGGGCATCGACGCGTCCGAGGACTCGCCCGAGCGTCCCACGCCGTCGTACGTCCCCGTCGTGGGACGCATCGCGGCCGGTGGACCCATCCTGGCCGAGCAGGTCGTCGAGGACGTGTTCCCGCTCCCCCGCCAGCTCGTGGGTGACGGCGAGCTCTTCCTGCTCCGCGTGGCCGGCGACTCGATGATCGACGCCGCGATCTGCGACGGGGACTGGGTCGTGGTCCGCCGCCAGCCCGTCGCCGAGAACGGGGAGATCGTCGCGGCGATGATCGACGGCGAGGCGACCGTCAAGACGTTCAAGCGCATCGACAAGCACGTGTGGCTCATGCCGCACAACGCGGCGTACCGGCCCATCTCGGGGGACGACGCCCAGATTCTCGGCCGGGTCGTCTCGGTCCTGCGGAGCCTGTGACCACTCCGGCACGGCGACCGCGGCACGGTCACCGGCGGCAGACATGACGAAGGGGACGGCCCACGTGGGTCGTCCCCTTCGTCGTCTCCGGTGCCCTGCGCAGGGCACCGGAGGGGCGGCTACAGCCCGAAGCTCTTCGCCACGGCCCGCACCGACTCCGCGGACGCCCGCAGACCTGCCAGCTCGTGGTCGGACAGCGGGACCTCGATCCGTTCGCCGCACCCGCGTCGCTCGAGCAGCGACGGGACGGAGAGGCAGACGTCGCTGATCCCGTGGAAGTCCTCGAGGAGCGAGGACACGGGCAGGACCCGGTGCTCGTCGTCGAGGACGGCCTCGATGATGCGGGTCGCGGCCAGCGCGACCGCGTAGTTCGTCGCACCCTTGCCCTCGATGATGCGGTAGGCCGACTGCACGACCTCGTGCGCGATGTCCTCGCGCACCTCGGCCGTGAGCGGGCCACGCCCCTTGAGGCCCTGCCACTCGAGCAGCGGCACCCCGCTGATCGTCGCCGAGCTCCACAGGGGGATCTCGCTGTCCCCGTGCTCCCCCGCGATGTACGCGTGCACGTTCTGCACCGCGACGCCACAGTGCTGCGCGACGAGGAAGCGCAGCCGGGACGAGTCCAGGACCGTGCCGCTCCCGAAGAGCTGGTTCGGGGGCAGGCCCGAGTACTTGAGGGCCGCGTAGGTGACCACGTCGACCGGGTTGGTCACCATGATGTAGACGGCGTTGGGCGCAACCTCGACGAGCCCGGGCAGGATCTTGCGCACCAGCGAGATCGTCGCCTCGGCGAGGTCCAGGCGCGTCTGTCCGGGCTTCTGCTTGGCCCCGGCGGTGAAGACCACGACGTCGGCGTCGGCGCACACCGCGACGTCGTCGGAGCCCTCGACCTTGGCCATGGGCATGAACTGGATGCCGTGCTGAAGGTCGAGGACCTCGGCCTCGACCTTGGTCCTGTTGATGTCGAGCAGGCTCACGGTGTGAGCGGCTCCACGCATGAGCGCCGCGTAGGCGAGGGTCGATCCGACGGAACCTGCGCCGACGATCGCGAGCTTGGTGGTACGGGCGGGCACTGTGCCTCCTGGACGTTGAGCGCCGGGCGTCGGTCGCTGCACGAGCGTCACGACGTCCGTTGCGTGGACTGCCAGGTCTCAGCCTAGGGCGGACAGGCGCTCGAGCGCAGAGAGGACGACACGGCGGTCGGTCGTGGTCCAGAAGTCCGGCATCGACCTCGTGAGGTAGGAGCCGTAGCGGGCGGTCGCCAGGCGCGGGTCGAGGACCGCGACGACCCCGCGGTCGGCGGTCGACCGGATGAGCCGTCCGGCGCCCTGCGCGAGCAGCAGCGCGGCGTGGTTGGCCGACACCTGCATAAAGCCGTTGCCGCCCGCGGCCTCGACCGCGCGGGCGCGAGCCGACTTCACGGGGTCGTCGGGACGTGGGAAGGGGATCCGGTCGATCAGGACGAGCTGGCAGCTGGGGCCAGGGACGTCCACGCCCTGCCACAGCGAGAGCGTGCCGAACAGGCACGTCGCGGGGTCCGCGGCAAACTCCTTGACCAGCGTCGGCAGCTGGTCCTCCCCCTGGCACAGGACCGGGACGTCGAGGCGCTCACGCATGGCCTCGGCGACCGCGAGCGCCGCCCGCCGCGAGGAGAAGAGCCCGAGAGTTCTGCCCCCGGCCGCGGTGATGAGGTCGGCGATCTCGTCGAGCTGGCCGTCCGTCGCGGCCTCGCGGCCGGGCTGGGGCAGGTGCTTGGCGATGTAGAGGATGCCCTGCTGGGGGTAGTCGAACGGGCTGCCGACGTCCACGCCGGTCCAGGTGGCGCCGTCGTCGTCGAGGCCCAGCGAGCGGGCCACGGGGTCGAACGTGCCGCCGAGCGCGAGCGTCGCCGAGGTGAAGACGCCCGTGCGCTCGGTCAGGAGGTGGGTGCGGATGAGGCCTGCGACCGCGAGCGGCGCGGCGTGCAGCTTGCTCACGCCGTCCCCGCTCCATCGCCCGTCCTCGCCCGCGCGAGAGCACCACAGGACGTCGTGGCCGGTGGGGTCCTGGGCCATGCGCTCGGCGATCTCGAAGACCTGGAGCATGGTCGCCTGGGCCATCTTCATGCCGGTGTCCGGCTGGGCCGCCGGGCCGCCCGAGGTGTCGGGCTTGAGCGCGCTCAGCACGGTGCGCGCGGCGTCGCGGACTGCGGCCACGGCAGAGCGCGCGTCGTCGGGCAGGCCGTCGGGGAAGCGCTCCGCGGGGAGCGAGGCGACGACGGTCCCGAACGCCCCTGTCGCGAGGTCGAGGTCGGTCGTCTGGACTCCTCCGTGCCGGCGCGCGAGGCGTGCCGCGTGCTCGATGATCGGCACGGAGAGGTCCGCGGTCGCGGCGGCCGTGACGCGGTCGCTGAGCTCGTGCGCCTCGTCGACGACCACGACGCCGTGCTCGGGCAGCACGCCGGGCGAGCCCGACGCGGCGATGCCCAGCATCGCGTGGTTGGTCACGACGACGTCGGCCTCCCGGGCGCTCGTGCGCGCCTGGTCGGGGAAGCAGTCGTCGATGAGGGGACACTTGGCGCCCAGGCACTCGAGCGCCGTGACCGAGACCTGCCGCCAGGCCTTGTCGGAGACGCCGGGCACGAGGTCGTCCCGGTCCCCGGTCGTGGTCTCCTGCGCCCACTCGCGCAGCCGCACGACCTGCTCCCCCAGGGCCGCGGCCCCCGACGCCGCGCCGGGCGCGGGGTGCTCGGCGACGCCCGCGCGCTCGCCGCCCGTGGGCAGGTCGAACAGCGTGGGCTCGTCGGCCGGGTAACCGCCCTCGATCTTGTGCTGGCACAGGTAGTTGTGCCAGCCCTTGAGGAGCGCGATCCGCGGAGGGCGCGGCAGGCGGTCGGCGACGGCCTCGGCGACGAGCGGCAGGTCGCGCGTGATGATCTGGCGCTGGAGGGCGAGGGTCGCGGTCGAGACGATGACGCGCTCGTCCTCGCAGACCGCGTGCCGGACCGCCGGCACGAGGTACCCGAGGGACTTGCCGGTTCCCGTCCCGGCCTGGACCAGCAGGTGGTCCGGGCCGCCCGAGCCGTCGATCGTCCGCGCGACGTTCACGGCCATCTGGTGCTGCCCGGCGCGGCGGCCGCCGCCCAGGGCGCCGACGGCGAGGTCGAGCAGCTCCTCGACGTCAGGGGTCGCGGGGCCCGTGGTCAGGGTGGTGGTGGTCTCCTCGGGCACCCCGGAAGTCTACGTGGGGCCACCGACACGACCGGGCTCGCGGAGCGCCGGGACGGTGGCCCCAGGGGCGGCTAGGCCCGGACCGCCACCGTGTTGAGCTCGAGCGCGAGCCCTTCGTCGACGCGGCCCAGGAGCCGCGTCCCGGTCTCGACGTGCTCCTCGAGGTCGATCTCGCCCGTGAGGTGCACACGGTTGACCAGGTCGCCGCGGTGGTAGGGCACCACGACGTCGATCGAGACGTCGGGACGCGGCAGCTCGTCGGAGATGAGCTGGAGCAGGTCGTCGATCCCCTGCCCGGTGTGCGCCGAGACGAGGATCGTGCGGCGCTCGCGCCCGCGGATGCGGGCGACGACGTCGGGGTCGGCGACGTCGACCTTGTTGAGCACGACGACCTCGAGCACCTGGTCGATGCCCGGGATGTCGGCGAGCACGTGGCGGACCGCCGCGATCTGCCCCTCGGGGTCGGGGTGCGACGCGTCGACGACGTGGAGCAGCAGGTCGGCCTGGCCGACCTCCTCGAGCGTCGAGCGGAACGCCTCGACGAGCTGGTGCGGCAGGGAGCGCACGAACCCGACCGTGTCGGCGAGCGTGTACACGCGCCCGTCCTCGGTCTGCGCGCGCCGGACCGTGGGGTCCAGGGTCGCGAACAGGGCGTTCTCGACGAGCACGCCCGCGCCCGTGAGGGCGTTGAGCAGGCTCGACTTGCCCGCGTTCGTGTACCCCGCGATCGCGACCGACGGGATCGCGTGACGCTTGCGCGAGGACCGCTTGGTCTCGCGGCCCGGCGCCATCGCGGCGATCTCGCGGCGCAGCTTGGTCATGCGGTCGCGGATGCGGCGCCGGTCGAGCTCGATCTTGGTCTCACCGGGTCCACGCGAGCCCATGCCCGCACCGGCGCCACCCACCTGGCCACCGGCCTGGCGGGACATCGACTCGCCCCAGCCTCGCAGGCGCGGGAGCAGGTACTCGAGCTGCGCGAGCTCGACCTGCGCCTTGCCCTCCCGGGACTTGGCGTGCTGGGCGAAGATGTCGAGGATGAGCGCGGTCCGGTCGACGACCTTGACCTTGACGATGTCCTCGAGCGCACGGCGCTGCGAGGGCGCGAGCTCGCCGTCGATCACGACGGTGTCCGCGCCGCTCACGGCCACGACGGACGCGAGCTCCTCGGCCTTGCCCGACCCGAGGTAGGTCCCGGGGTCCGGCTTCTGGCGGCGCTGGAGCACGCCGTCGAGCACCTGGGAGCCGGCCGTCTCGGCGAGGGCCGCGAGCTCGCGCAACGAGACCTCGGCCTCGGTCGCCGCGGCCTCGCCGCTGCCGCTGTACAGCCCGACGAGCACGACCTTCTCCAGTCGCAGCTGCCGGTACTCGACCTCGGTGACGTCCTCGAGCTCGGTCGAGAGGTTCGCCACCCGTCGCAGCGCGGTGCGCTCGGCGAGCTCGAGCTGTTCGCCGTCGTGGACGGAGTGCTGGGTGCCTCCCTCGGCGCGCGCGGTACCCGCCCGTGCGAGCACCCGTGCCACGACGTCTCCGGCGATGTCGCGCTCGGGGCGCACGGTCTCCGGTTCGGTCTCAGGGGTGGGGTTCGCGGGGGTCTGGGTCATGGGCCGCCTTTCAGCTGAGGGTCCGGGCGCCGGGTCGAGGTGACCTGGGCCGGTCGTTCCGTCCGGAGACGCTCCGGTCGGCATGTCGTACAACAAGCGTGGCACGCCGGATCGTCCCGGCGCGAACCAATTCGCCCTGCGGGGCGGCGGTTCATCCCAGGGCGCAGCGGGGAACGGCCCGTCCGGCGCGCCCAGGGCCACCGCGGCGGGTCGTGCGCCGGCCGATAGGATCGGTCCTCGTGACACCACCCGACATGGCCCCCGAGGCGACGCCCGAGCCCTCCCCCGACCACTACTTCACGGCGCAGCCCGCCTCCGCCGAGGAGCGCCGGGAGCTCACGGTCCGGCTCGCGGGCCGCGAGGTCACGGTCGAGGTCGCGTCGGGCATCTTCTCCCCCGGGCGCCTGGACCTGGGCACGCAGGTCCTCCTGCGCTCGGTCCCGGACCTGCCGCCCGTGACGCCCGGGCCCGACGGCGCCGCTCACCTCCTGGACCTCGGCTGCGGCTGGGGCCCGGTCGCGCTGACCATGGCGCTCGAGTCGCCCGCCGCGACCGTCTGGGCCGTCGACGTCAACGAGCGCGCGCTCGACCTCGTGCGCCGCAACGCCGCACGGCTGGGGATCGAGAACGTGCGCGCGGTGCGCCCCGAGGACGTCCCGGGCGACGTCCGGTTCGCGGCGATCTGGTCCAACCCTCCCATCCGGGTCGGCAAGGACGTGCTGCACGACATGCTGCTGCACTGGTTGCCGCGCCTGGAGCCCGGCACCGAGGCCTACCTCGTGGTGCAGCGCAACCTCGGCGCGGACTCGCTCATGGCCTGGCTGAACGAGCACCTGGACGACGACCTGACGGTCAGCAAGCTCGCGAGCGCCAAGGGGTTCCGGGTGCTCGAGGTCACGCGCGCAGGCTGAGCGCCCGCCGCGCCGACCCGTCGCCGCGCGCGCGGCGACCACGGACGTCGCGCACCGAGCGCGCGGGTGCGCGACGCCGTCGGGCCACGTGACGGTGCCCGCGGTGCCGTGGTCAGCGGGTGAAGGCCGCCAGGTCGATCTCCGCCCCGAAGACGATCTCGGCCGGTCCGGCGAGCTCGACCCGGCCGCCCTCCAGGGCGGTCACCCGCACCGTGCCGCCCGGCACGTCGACGAGCCACACGTCGGGCGACGACGGGCCGCCCCACGCACGGACCGCGAGCGCGGCGGCACAGGCCCCCGTCCCGCAGGACTCGGTCTCCCCCACGCCGCGCTCGTGCACGCGCATGCGCAGCCGCCCGACGACGGTCCCGTCGACCGAGACCTCCTCGCCGAGCGGGACGACGAGCTCGACGTTCGTGCCGTGGGGGGGTTCCGGCGAGACGGTGGGGGCCTGTGTGAGGTCGGCGGCCTCGAGCTCGTCCTCCTGCGGCAGCGCGAGGACCGTGTGCGGGTTGCCCAGGTCGACGCTCAACGCGGGACGCGGGACCTCCCAGCCCGAGATCGCGACGGCGGCGTCGAAGCCCTCGTCGAGGGCCGTACGGCCGCCCGGCAGGAACCACGGGCCCATGTCCACGGCGTACCAGCCGTTCGCCTCCTTGCGCACGTACTTGACGCCCGCACGCGTGCCGACCGCGAGGACGCGCGGAACGACCGCCGCCTCCTGCGCGTCGTCGGCGCCGGGTCGGGCCTCGGCGATGCCGAGGTCCACGAGCCCGAGCCGCTCGGCGAAGGCCGCGAAGACCCGCACCCCGTTGCCGCACATCTCGGCGATCGATCCGTCGGCGTTGCGGTAGTCCATGAACCAGATCGCGTCGGGGTCCTCCGCGAGGACCTGCGCGGACTCGGGCACGTACGCGGTGGGCACGAGCCGGATCACGCCGTCGCCGCCGATCCCGGACCGGCGGTCCGCGAGCGCCCGGACCTGGTCGGCGTCGAGGTCGCGGCTGCCCTCAAGGTCGGCGATCAGGACGAAGTCGTTGCGGGTCCCGTGGCCCTTGGCGAAACGGGTCGTCGAACGGGGCGGCGTGGGGCTCATGAGCCCAGACTACGGCGCGTCGGGCGGTCGTCCGTGCGCGCGCCCAGGGTGCCGTCGTCGGCGGCCCGGACGATCTCGAGCGCGTCGGCGAGGAGCGTGGGCGACTGCGCGTCGAGCCAGTGCACGCGCGGGTCGCGGCCGAACCAGCCCATCTGCTTGCGGGCGAGCCGGCGCGTGTTCGCGGTGATCTGCTCGCGTGCCTCGTCGGCCGAGATCTCCCCGCGCAGGTGCGCGAGCACCTCGGCGTAGCCGACGGCCCGTTCCGCGGTGCGTCCGAGGCCCGGGACGAGCGCCCGGACCTCGTCGAGGAGCCCGTGCTCCCACATCCGCTCGACGCGCCCCGCGACGCGCGCGTCGAGCGTCTCGCGGTCGCAGTCGAGCCCGATCTGCACGGCCGGGCGCACGTACTCCTGGCGTGGCAGGTTCGCCGTGAAGGGCTCCCCGGTGATCGCGACGACCTCGAGCGCCCGCACGACGCGCCGGGTGTTGGCCGGACCGATCGACGTCGCGGCCGCGGGGTCCAGCCGGGCGAGCTCGGCGTGCAGGGCCCTGGTGCCCTCGCGCTCGGCACGCTCCTCGAGCCGGGCGCGGACGTCGGGGTCCGTGCCGGGGAAGTTCATCTCGTCGAGGAGCGCACGCACGTACAACCCCGACCCGCCGACGACGACCGGTCGGGCGCCGCGCCCCGCGATCGCGTCGAGGTCGGCGCGGGCCGCGGCCTGGTAGTCGGCGACCGACGCGTCGTCGGCGGGGTCGAGCACGTCGAGCTGGTGGTGGGCGATCCCCCGCCGCTCGTCGACGGGCACCTTCGCGGTCCCCACGTCCATGCCGCGGTAGAGCTGGTAGGCGTCGGCGTTGACGATCTCGGCGGGGGCCAGGGCCTGTGCGAGGTCGAGGGCGAGGTCCGACTTCCCGGTCGCGGTGGGGCCGACGACGGCGACGATGAGCATCCGAGAACCGTACCCGGCGGCAGGGCCGGGAGCCTGGTCGGACAAATCCACCCTGTCCCGGTGTGGGTGGTCGTGCGTAGGCTCCTCAGGGTGGACGGACAGGGACAGGCGCCCGCCCGCACGGCCTTCGCCGCCGCACCGCAGCGGCAACCGACGACGAGGAACGAGACATGAGCTACTTCACCAAGCCCGGCAGCACGGACCGTACCCCCAACGCACCGCTGTCGCGCGACCGGGTCGAGGCCTTCCTGGCGGGCAAGGGCTGGAACTACGGGATCGACGACGACGGCGACCTCGGCGGAGGCTGGGACGGGAACGTCTTCTACTTCTTCGTCCAGGGCTCGAAGCAGGAGATCCTGCAGGTCCGCGGGCGCTGGCACCGCACGCTGCCCGCCGAGGAGCACGTGGGCCTCGTCATGCTCGCCAACGACTTCAACCAGCGCAAGGTGTGGCCCAAGGTCTTCTGCCGGGTCGAGGGCGAGCGCGTCGCGATCTACACCGAGGTCGCGACCGACCTGGAGTTCGGCGTCGCGGACGACCAGCTCGGCCAGCTCGTCGAGTGCGGCCTGTACTCGGGGCTCCAGTTCTTCGAGCAGCTCGACGAGCAGTTCCCCGCCCCCGACGCGGACGCGTCCGACGCGAACACCTTCGTCGAGGACCGGCCGCTTTGACGAGCACGTTCCAGGTCGACCTGCACGGCGTCGTCGACCTGCTCGCGCGCCACCTGTACTCGAGCCCGCGCGTGTACCTGCGCGAGCTCCTGCAGAACGGCGTGGACGCCGTCACCGCGCGCCGGGACCTCGGCGGGGACGACGTGCCCGCCGCGATCCGGCTGCGTCCCCTGCCCGACGGGTCGCTCGAGGTCGCCGACTCGGGCGTGGGCCTGACGCTCGCCGAGGCGGCCGAGCTGCTCGCCACGATCGGGCGCAGCTCCAAGCGCGACGTCGAGCTCGGCACCGGCCGCGAGGAGTTCCTGGGTCAGTTCGGCATCGGTCTCCTGTCCGCGTTCATGGTCGCCGACGAGATCGAGCTCACGTCCCGCTCGGCGCGCATCCTGCCCGACGGCGCAGCTCCCGCCCCGGTGCGCTGGCGCGGGTTCGCGGACGGCAGCTACGAGCTGACCGAGGTCCCGGACGAGGACCCCACGGTCCCGGCCGAGCCCGGCAGCGTCGTCCGTCTGCGGCCGCGCCGCGACATGGAGCACTGGCTCGCGCCGGAGACCGTCACGGCGCTCGCGCAGGACTTCGGGTCGCTGCTTCCTGTCGACCTCCAGGTCGAGCTCCGTCTCGACCTGACCGACGGCGACTCCGCCGCCGCCACGGGGACGGACGACGCCTCTCCCACGGTCTGGCGCCGGTTGAGCGGTGCGGACCTCCCGTGGAAGGAGCGGCACGCGACGCCCGCCGAGCGCGACGCCGCTCTGACGCGGTACGCCGAGCAGACGCTCGGCTTCACGCCGCTGGCCCGCATCGACCTCGACCTCCCGCTCGCCGGCCTGACGGGCGTCGCGTACGTGCTGCCCGCGGCGGTCTCGCCCACGACCCCGTCGAGCCACCGCGTGTACCTCAAGCGCATGCTCCTGGGGACGCGGGTGGACGACCTCCTGCCGCCGTGGGCGTTCTTCGTCCGCTGCGTCCTGGACGCCTCCGCGCTGCGCCCCACCGCGTCGCGCGAGGGCCTCTACGAGGACGAGGTCCTGCTCGCGACACGCGAGGCCCTGGGTGCCCAGGTCCGGGAGTGGGCGCTCGCCACGCTGGCCGAGAGCTCGCCCACGAGCCGCGCGTTCCTGCGCGTGCACCACCTCGCCGTGCGGGCGCTCGCCCTCCAGGACGACGACATGCTCGATCTCGCGGCCCGGGTCCTGCCGTTCGAGACCACCGAGGGGACCGGCACGCTCACGGACCTGGCCGCGACCCTGCCGGAAGGGGCCCGGATGCTGTGGACCCCGAGCGTCGAGGAGTTCCGGCGCGTCGCGCCCGTCGCGGCGGCCCAGGGGCTCGGCCTCGTCAACGGCGGCTACGTCTACGACGCGGACCTGCTCGAACGCATCTCCCGCCGCTTCCCGCAGTGGCGCCTGGCACCCGTGACGTCGGACGACGTCTCCCAGGCGCTCCTGGAGGTCGACCCGCTGCGCGAGCTCGAGGTCGCGGACGCCGTCCAGGCCGTCGACGAAGCGCTCGCACCCCAGGACTGCGAGGCGGTCGTGCGTGCCTTCGAGCCCGCGGCGCTGCCCGCGATGCTCCTGCACGACCGCGACGGCGACCACCAGCGCGAGGCCCGGGCCACGGCCGACGCGGCGGACGACGTCTGGGGCCAGGTGCTCGCCGAGCTCTCCGGTCCTGCTCGTTCACGCCGGCTCGTGCTCAACGACACGAACGAGACCGTCCGGTCGCTGCTCGCGACGACGGACCCGCAGGTGCTGGAGGCGGGCGCCCAGTCCCTGTACGTCACCGCTCTGCTGCTGTCCGGGCGGCCCCTGCGAGCCTCGGAGGCCACCCTCATGAACGGCTCGCTCGGCGTCCTGCTCGACCGCGCGCTGCGCCCCGGCACGACACCCCTGGAGGAGAACCGATGACCCGCACGGTCCACGAGGCCAACGAAGCGCTGTTCCACGTCCGTGAGATGCCGTACGGCGTCGCCAGGAGCACCGCCGCCGAGGCGGAGCTCGCACGGATCACGGCCGACGGTCCCGTCGAGGCCAGGGCGTACGCGCTGTTCGTGCTGGTCGAGTCCTACGTGTGGGGCAACGAGGTCACCAAGGCCTACCTGCCCTTCACGCAGCTCCTGCGGTGGTGGGACGAGCACCCCGAGCACTTCGACGAGCAGGACACGCACTCGCTGTTCTGGTCGTTCAAGTGGATGGTCGGCAACCTCATGGACTTCCCCGCGGTCCCCGCCGCGCAGATCGAGCGGACGCTCGACGACATGGAGCGCCGGTACGCCGTCGCGGGCAACGGCATGAACGCCGTGACGATGTCCCGCTTCCAGTGGGCTCGCGCCCGGGGGACGCAGGACACGGCGACGGCGTACGAGGCCTGGGTCGCGACGCCCCGGGACGACTTCTCGCAGTGCGAGGCGTGCGAACCCGGCGACCGCGCCGCCTACCTGTTCGACGCCGGGCGCCTGGACGAGGGCATCCGTCTCCTGGAGCAGGTCCTCGCAGGCTCCCCCGAGTGCGCGACCGAGCCTGGCGACATGCTCTCCCGGCTCCAGCTCGCGTATCTCGAGACCGGGGACGCGGACAAGGCGGCGGCGACCCACCGCCGGGGCCTGCGGCACCTCGACAACGGGGTCTCGATGGAGGGACCGCAGGGCCGCCACATCGAGTTCCTCGCGCGGACGGGCAACGTCGAGCGTGCTGTGACCCGGATCGTGGAGCACCAGGACCACCTCGTGAGCGCGGACTCCCCTCGCGACCGTTGGGCGTTCCTCCTCAGCGTCGGGACGGCGACGTCGCTGCTCGCGGCGGAGCACGGTGAGCGTCCTGTCGCGCTGCGCGAGGTCCCGGCGTCCACGGTCGCCGGGCTCGACGCCTGGGTGCGCGCCCAGGCCCTCGAGATCGCCGCGGCGTTCGACGCCCGCAACGGCACCGACGCGACGACACGGCGCACCGAGGAGGTGTGGGCGAGCACGCCGACGCTCCTGCCCGTGAGCCTGAGCGTGCTCGGGGCGACGGAGACCGACCTGCCGGTCGCGGTGACGAGCCCGCGCCCCACGGTTCCGGCCGGGACCGCACGGAGCGTCGCGACGGGCGGGCCCGCCGACATCTCGGCCCTCGTCGCGGACACCGCGTCCGCGTTCGAGACCGACGCGGTGCAGGCCGACGACGCCGCCGCGCTCGTCGCCCACGCCGAGGCCCTCAGCACCGACGATCCCGCAGGGGCCGCCGGCGTGTACCAGCGGGCCGCCGCACGGTTCGAGGCCGACGGCGCGCTCGACCAGGCGGGCTTCGCCCTGGCCGAGGCCGCGCAGCTCGCGGCGGCCGAGCAGGACGTCGAGGGCGCCCTCGCAGCCTTCCCTCGCGCCGTGGCGCTCCTGCGGGCCGGCGGCGTGGCCCCTGCGTACCGGAGCCCGGTCGTGCGGGCCTACGCCCGGCTCACCGCGCAGGCGGGTACCGCGGGAGCGGGTCTCGCCGCCGTCGACAAGGCTCTCGCGGAGGCCGCGTCCGGCCCGGCCGAGGGAGCCGTCTCCGCGACGGAGGAGGAGCGAGCGGCCCGCGAGCGCCGCGAGCTCCTCGACACGCGCGCCCGGCTCCTGGCCGCACTCGGTGAGCACGAGCGCGCGTCCTCGGCCGCCGAGGCCGTCGCCGAGGAGTACGCCCGCGCGGGCGACCTGGGCGGCGCCGCGCACGCGTTCTGGCTGGCCGGGACCACGCGCGCCGACGCGGGCGACCTCGAGGGCGCCGCCCCCTCGCTCGAGTCGGCGCTCGACGGGTTCCGGCTCGCTCACGACCAGGCCTCCCGGGCGCTCGTGGGCAACGAGCTCGTCGGTGTCCTGCGCCGCCTGGGCCGCGACGACGAGGCCGGTCAGGTGGCGGAGGCGGTCAGTCGCCGCTGACCTCGGGCGCTCGGTGTGCCGACCTGTCCGGACCTGCCGGACCGGTCGGCGCACCGGTGCGTCCCGTGGGTCACCCTGCCCGCGGCGCTCCGGTCAGGTTGCCGCTCCGGTCAGGTCGCTCCGAACGGTGCGACGGCGACGCGACGGGTACCGGCGGCCGCGGCTGCCTGAACGCGCCCCAGCCGTGCCTCCCGCACCGCCGACCGGATCGCGGCGACCTCGGCCGGGTCGGCCGTCGCGGGCGATCCGGCGTCGAACGGCGGTCGGGGGTCGTACTCCAGCATGAGCTGCAGCCGACGGGCGACGTCGTCACCGAGGTCGCGGGCCGCGAGCACGAGCGCGAAGTCGATGCCGGAGGTCACCCCGGCACCCGTGACGCGGTTGCGGTCGACGACGACCCGCTCGGCGACGGGTTCGGCCCCGAGCTCCGCGAGCAGGGGTAACGAGGCCCAGTGGGTCGTGGCCCGGTAGCCGTCGAGCAGGCCGGCGGCGGCCAGCAGGAAGGACCCGGTGCACACCGAGGTCACCCAGCGTGCGCCGGCCGCCTGCCGTCGCAGGAACGCGAGCACGTCCTCGTCCTCGAGCAGGTCGAACGTCCCGTCCCCGCCCGGCACGAAGAGCACGTCGGCCGGGGGCGCGTCGGCGAGCGTGGTCGTCGGGACGATCGACCACCCGCAGTCCGTGGCGACCGGCTCGGTGTCGCGCCACGCCAGGTCCACCTGCGCGCCGGGAAGGCGCGCGAAGACCTGGGCGGGACCCGTCAGGTCGAGCTGGGTGCAGCCGGGGAAGAGCAGGGCGACGACGCGCAGCGGTGAGGTCACCGGCGCACGGTAGCAACCCGCTCGTCCGCAGGGACCAGGAATCTCACGACGGCGTAGCGGCGCCCCTCGTACTCCCCGGTCGCGTGCCGGGCGTCGGCGTCCCAGGCCTCGCCGAGCGCGTGGAGCACCGCGTCCTCGGCCGTGCTGACCGCCGCACCGTCGCCGTCCGACGTGCTGCCCTCCGCGCCCACGCTCGGGGCGCGAGCGCCGCCGTCGGGCAGCGGGGCCCGCGCACCCGTGACGACGACCAGTCCCGTGCCCGGCTCCGTCAGGACGTCCCGCGCGAGCCCGACCGCGGCCGCGGGGACGGTCGCGCTCCCGAGCTCGACGACCTCGACCGGGCCCTCCCAGCCCGCCGCGTCGAGGGCGAGGAGAGCGACCGACGCGGGGACGCCCGCAGCGGGCAGCCCGGGCGCCGACGCCCGAGGGGCCCAGCCCCACCAGCGCGGGGCGACCCCGGCCGCCTCCAGGCCCGGACGCATCTCGCCCCGCCGTTCCCCCTCCCGCCGAGCCTCGCAGTCCAGGACGACGACGCGCCGCGCGTCCCGCACGAGCTCGCGGAGCGCCACGAGGACCTGGGCGCGGGACTCGGCGAGAACCTCTGCGGCGCCCGCGACGCCCGGGACGAGCAGCGGGGTACCGGGCAGGGCGACGGCGCGAACGATCACGCGCGCCACGCTACCCCCCGAGCAGGACGATCCCCAGCGGGCGCAGGTAGGGTGGGCACATGAGGTTCTTCGGCGGCAGACGGGGACACCAGGCAGGACGAGACGACTCGGGCGACCAGGGCAGGAAGGACGCTCCCGACGAGCACGCCTGGGACGAGGCCGGCGGGACCTCCGGTACCCCGCTCGACGACGCCGCGCTGCACGCCTCGGTCGAGAGCCTCCTGCTCCGCGAGCTCGGGGGGACCATGATCTCCGACATCGAGCACGACAAGATCCCCACCCCCCTGCACCGCGCGCGTGTGCTCGAGTGGATCGCCGACGCCGGGTACAGCTACTTCATCGACGCCGAGGGCGACGTGGGCGGGCTGTGGCACGGTCGGCTGTTCTACTTCCTGCTGTTCGGCTCCCACCACGAGATTCTGCAGGTCCGCGGCCAGTGGAACCGGGACATCACGATCGAGCGCCTCGAGGAGATCCTCGAGTTCTGCAACGAGTGGAACGCGGACCGCATCTGGCCCAAGGCCTACACGCGCGTGCGGGACAACGGCATGGTCCACGTGTTCACCGAGGTCACGGTCGACCTCGAGCACGGTGTGAACGACGACCAGCTCGACCAGCTCCTGCAGTGCGGCCTGTCCACGGGCTCGATGTTCTTCGACGCCCTCGACGAGTTCTACCCGGACCCCGCGAGGTCGGCACCATGAGCCCGGCCCCCCGGACGAGCTGGCTCGCGCGCCTGTTCGGCAACCACCGGCCCAAGCCCGTCGAGGACGTGCCCGTCGACGTCGAGGTGCCCTCGCCGCTCTCGACCCGCCGTATCGGCGACTACCTCTCGCGGCGCGGCTACCACTTCCGCATCGACGACGACGGGGACGTCACGGGCACGTGGGACGGGAACCGGTTCTGGTTCCTGCTCCTGGGCGACCACGAGGAGATCCTCCAGGTCCGCGGCCGCTGGTCGACGACCGTGCCCGTGGCGGCCCGGCTCGCGCTCCTGCAGACCGTCAACGACTGGAACCGCGAGCGCATCTGGCCCAAGGTCTACGTCCGCGAGGAGAGCCAGGGCCTCGCGGTGTACGCCGAGGTGTCGGTCGACCTCGAGCAGGGCGCGACCGACGAGCAGCTCGGCCAGATCGTGTCGTGCGGGCTGGGCACCGCGGTGCAGCTCTTCAGCACGATCGGCGGCCAGCTCCCGCCCACCTGAGCCCGCAGCGCGGCCTGGCCCCTGCGACCTCAGGGGCGGCGCAGGCTCGGCAGGCCGAGGCTCACCGGGCCGCCCGCCGCGGGCGCTCCGTGCGAGTGACCGTGGTCGTCGCCGCCGCCCAGGCGCGTCTTCTCGCGCGCGACCCAGGCGTCGCCGGACCGCGTGCGGCGCACCGCGTAGGTGCCGCCGTCGAGCACCGAGTCCGCGACGAGGTGGTACGGCGCGGAGCGCGTGACCTCGACCGTGACCATGTCGCCGGGGCGGGGCAGCCGCGGGTCCAGGTCGTCGGCGAGGCGAGGGTCGTCGGCCGTGACGTCGGCGTCCGAGCGTCCGGCCATCAGGGCGACGACCTCGTCCGGCACTGCGAGGTGGACCAGACGGTTGTCCGCGGCGCGGCCGGTCAGGCGGTGCGTCGCCCCGTCCTTGCGCCCTGATCCCTCGGTCACGAGGACCTCGACCGTGCGACCGACCTGGCGGGCCGACTCCTCGGCGCTGACCCGGTCCTGGAGCGCCTGGAGACGCTCGTAGCGCTCCTGCACGACCTCCTTGGGCAGCTGGTCCGGGAGCGTGGCCGCGGGGGTCCCCGGGCGCTGCGAGTACTGGAACGTGAAGGCCGAGGAGAAGCGCGAGGCCTCGACGACCCGCAGCGTCTCGGCGAAGTCCTCCTCGGTCTCCCCGGGGAAGCCCACGATGAGGTCCGTGGTGATCGCCGCGTCGGGCATGGCCGCCCGCACCCGGTCGAGGATCCCCAGGAACTTCTCCGACCGGTAGGAGCGGCGCATGGCCCGTAGGATGCGGTCCGACCCGGCCTGGAGCGGCATGTGGAGCTGGGGCATCACGTTGGGCGTCTCGGCCATGGCGGCGATCACGTCGTCCGTGAAGGCGGCCGGGTGCGGGGACGTGAAGCGCACGCGCTCGAGCCCCTCGATCTCCCCGCACGCGCGCAGGAGCTTGGCGAACGCGCCGCGGTCGCCGAACTCGACGCCGTAGCTGTTGACGTTCTGCCCGAGCAGGGTGACCTCGATCGCGCCCTGGTCGACGAGCGCCTGGACCTCGGCCAGGACCTGGCCCGGCCGTCGGTCTCGCTCCTTGCCGCGCAGGTGCGGCACGATGCAGAACGTGCACGTGTTGTTGCAGCCGACGCTGATCGACACCCAGCCTGCGTACACGGACTCGCGCTTGGTCGGCAGGGTCGAGGGGAAGACCTGGAGCGACTCGGCGATCTCGACCTGCGCGGCCTCGTTGTGCCGGGCGCGCTCCAGGAGCACGGGCAGCGCGTCGAGGTTGTGCGTGCCGAACACGACGTCGACCCACGGGGCCTTCTCGACGATGCCCGACCGGTCCTTCTGCGCGAGGCATCCACCGACCGCGATCTGCATGCCCGGGCGCCTGGCCTTGATCGACGCGAGCTGCCCCAGGTTGCCGTACAGGCGTGTGGCCGCGTTCTCCCGGACCGCGCACGTGTTGATGACGACGACGTCGGCGCGGTGCGCGGCCTCGTCGGCCGCCTCGGCCCGCGTGTAGCCCGCCTGCTCGAGCATGCCCGCCATGTGCTCGGAGTCGTGGACGTTCATCTGGCACCCGAGCGTGCGGACCATGTAGGTCCGCTGCGCCGCCGCCGGCGCCTGTTCGGCGTGACCGTCGGGCGCAGCCCCGGGGCCCCCTGGCGGGTTGACCCCGGGCGCGTCGGCGGGACCCACGATGGGGCTGTCTTCGGGGCGGAGGGCGGTGGAGAACATCACCGTCAAGGGTACGGCGCGCCAGCCGCCGGACCGAAACGCTCTTTCGCCACCAGCCGGGCATCTGTTGCCCGTCCGTTGCCGAACTGTTGCCGGAAACAGTGGCGTGCGCAACAAAACCCCCCTAGGTTCATGAAATGGACGCGCAACCGACCACCCCGAGCGACGCTCCCGACGCGTCGCCCACCACACCCTCGCCACCACCCGACGCGCCCTCGCGTGACGACGAGCTCGGACCTCCGCTCGTCGAGCTCCACGGGGTCAACAAGCACTTCGGAGACCTCCACGTCCTGCGGGACATCGACCTCACGGTCCGGCGCGGCGAGGTGCTCGTCGTGATCGGCCCCTCGGGCTCGGGGAAGTCCACGCTGTGCCGTGCCATCAACCGGCTCGAGACCATCGACACCGGCACGATCGCGATCGACGGCCAGCCCCTGCCGGAGGAGGGCAAGGAGCTCGCCAGGCTCCGTGCCGACGTCGGCATGGTGTTCCAGTCGTTCAACCTCTTCGCCCACAAGACGATCCTCGACAACGTGACGCTCGGGCCCGTCAAGGTCCGACGGACACGGTCCGCGGAGGCCAAGAAGGAGGCCCTGGCCCTGCTCGACCGCGTCGGGATCGGCAACCAGGCCGACAAGATGCCGGCCCAGCTCTCGGGCGGGCAGCAGCAGCGCGTGGCCATCGCGCGGGCCCTGGCCATGCACCCCAAGGTCATGCTCTTCGACGAGCCGACCTCGGCGCTGGACCCCGAGATGATCAACGAGGTCCTGGACGTCATGGTCGCCCTCGCCAAGGAGGGCATGACCATGATCGTCGTGACCCACGAGATGGGCTTCGCCCGCAAGGCGGCCCACCGCGTGGTCTTCATGGCCGACGGCCAGATCGTCGAGGAGGCCCCGCCCGAGGAGTTCTTCACGAACCCGAAGAGCCACCGCGCCCAGGACTTCCTGTCCAAGATCCTGACCCACTGACCCTCTCCGCGGACGCACAGGCGCGTCCGCCCCAACCACTCCTACGACCCGGTCTCGCGACCAGCAGTCCCCACAGCACAAGGCACGCCCCACGGTCCCCGGGCTCACCGACGAGCCCGGCCCACCTGTAGCAACCGAACAGCTCGACCGGCACCGACCGCCGGCCGCAGCGGGTGACCACCAGGACTCCCGTGACGGCCCGGCACCGACGAAGGGGAAGACACCATGCGCACACGCACCCGTACCGGAGGACTCGTCGCACTCGCCGCGACCGCCGCACTCGCCCTGAGCGCGTGCGGGGGCAGCGACGACGGCGGCGGCTCGACCGAGGGCTCGTCCGCCAGCGCCGGCGGAGAGAAGATCACGATCGGCATCAAGTTCGACCAGCCCGGCCTCGGCTTCAAGGAGGGCGACACCTACACGGGGTTCGACACCGACGTCGCTCGCTACGTCGCCGAGAAGCTCGGCTACTCCGAGGACCAGATCGAGTGGAAGGAGGCACCGTCGGCCCAGCGCGAGACGCTGCTGAGCACCGACCAGGTCGACATGATCTTCGCGACCTACTCGATCACCGACAAGCGCAAGGAGACCGTCGCGTTCGCCGGTCCGTACTTCGTCGCCGGGCAGGACCTGCTCGTGGCCGAGGACAACACCGACATCAAGGGACCAGAGGACCTCGAGGGCAAGAACCTCTGCTCGGTCACGGGCTCGACGTCGGCCCAGCGGATCAAGGACGAGTACGCCGCGGGAGTCCAGCTCCTCGAGCAGCCGGGCTACGCCGAGTGCGTCACGGCCCTGCTCTCGGGCCAGGTCGACGCGGTCACCACGGACGACATCATCCTGGCCGGTCTCGCGGCGCAGCCCGCGAACAAGGGCAAGGTCAAGGTCGTCGGGGCGCCGTTCTCGACCGAGCTCTACGGCGTCGGGATCCCGCAGAGCAGCGACAAGTGCGAGGACATCAACGCCGCGATCACCGAGATGATCGACGACGGCTCGTGGGAGGAAGCGATCACGAGCGCGACCGAGGGCACCGGGTACACCCCGAACGCCTCGGAGAACCCGCCGACGCCGGACGCCTGCGCCTGACAGGTCCGCTGCCGGGCCGGGCCCACGTCACAGACGCGGGCCCGGCCCGGCACCCGTCCCTGTCCGGTCTCGTGCGGCGTCCGCGCCGCACCTCGCGAAGGGTGACCCGTAGTGGGTGACTACCTCTCTCAGTTCTTGCGGCTCTTCGAGTCGTACGACGTCCTGGGCGCGTTCTGGGTCAACATCCAGCTCACGTTCTGGGCGGCGATCCTGGCGCTCGTCGTCGGCACGGTCCTCGCGCTCATGCGGATCTCGCCGATCCCGAGCCTGCAGTGGGCCGGTGCCACGTACGTCACGCTGTTCCGCAACACGCCGTTGACGATCATCATGGTGTTCCTGACGCTCGGGGTCTGGGGCCAGCTCAAGATCCAGCTCGCCGACGACTTCCCGTCCAACTTCTTCCGCTTCGCGGTGCTGGGCCTCGCGGTCTACCACGCGGCGTTCGTGTGCGAGGCGATCCGCTCGGGGGTGAACACCGTGCCGATCGGGCAGGCCGAGGCGGCCCGCGCGATCGGCCTCTCGTTCCTGCCGGCGGCACGGATCGTGATCCTCCCCCAGGCCTTCCGTGGCTCGGTGGCCCCGCTCGGCAACGTGCTCATCGCCCTCATCAAGAACTCGACCGTCGCCGCCGCGGCCGGCGTCGCGACGGAGACCTCCAGCCTCATGAAGACCATGATCGAGTTCGACTCCGACGTCATCATCGCGATCTTCCTGACGTTCGCGATCGGCTACGTGATCCTCGTGATCCCGGTGGGCCTCGCGACGACGGCACTGTCCCGCCGCCTGGCGGTGAAGCGATGAGCGCGCAGCAGCAGACGGTCCTGTTCGACGCCCCGGGCCCCCGGGGGCGCCGCACCATCGTGGTCGGCAACGTGGTCGGCGCGATCGTCGTCGCGGGGATCGCGGCCTACGCCCTGGTCCTGCTGGGTCGTGAGGGACAGCTGACCGCCGAGAAGTGGCAGCCGATCTTCACGGCCGACGCGTGGGAGAACTTCTATCTCCCGGGCCTCGCCGACACCCTGCGCGCCGCGGGCGTGGCGATCGTGGGGGCGATCGTCTTCGGCCTGCTGTTCGGCATCGGGCGGCTCTCGTCGGTCCGGCTCGTCCGGTGGCTCGCGGGGCTGGTCGTCGAGTTCTTCCGGGCCGTCCCGGTGCTGCTCATGATGATCTTCTTCTGGCTGTTCCTGGCCCAGGTCAAGGTGCCTGACGCCCCGTTCATGGCGGTCGTGATCGCCCTGATCCTCTACAACGGGTCGGTCGTCGCGGAGCTGGTCCGCTCGGGCGTGTACGGGCTGCCCACGGGGCAGCGCGAGGCGGCTCTCGCGGTCGGTCTGACGCGAGGCCAGTCGCTCCGGTCGGTCGAGGTGCCGCAGGCGCTCATCGCTATGCTCCCGGCGCTCGTCTCGCAGCTCGTCGTGGTCCTCAAGGACACTGCGCTGGGCTACATCATCACGTACACCGAGCTGCTCCAGGAATCGCGCCGCCTGGGGTCGGCGTACGGCAACATCCTCCAGTCCCTGCTCGTCGCGGCGATCCTGTTCATCACGATCAACTACGTCCTGTCGAAGGTCGCCGAGATCCTCGCGCGTCGCCTCAAGGGACGGACCGCAGGTCCGGTCCGGGCTGCGACTCCCGGGCTCGCGGTCGGGGCACGCGGTGCGGCCCCGGTGGGCACGGCTCCCGTCGTCCCGCCTGCACCGAAGTAGACGCCCACCACGGCGCGAGCACGGTCGTGGGGGGGGGCCCCCCCCCGGGCGGCCCGGGCGGCGGGGGTGGGGGGGCGGCGGGCGGGGGGGGGGGCGCGGGGGGGGGGGGCCCCCCGCGGGGGCCCGGGGGGCCGCGGGGGGGGGGGCCCGGGGGGGGGGCCCGGGTGGCCCGGGCCCCGGCGGCCGCGCCGCCCCGCACTTCCCCCCCCACCCGGCCGCCCCCCGGGTCGCCCCGCCCCCCCGGCCCGGCGACGACCGCTGCGCTGAAGATCGGGGCCCGACGGCGTCGCTCGTCCTCAGAGGTCGTCGAACCCGCCGATGGGCTCGTCGTCGTCCGGCGACTCCCCCTCGCGGGCCAGCTCCTCACGGACCAGGCTGAGCGCGAGCGACGGGCTGTACCCCTTGCGTGCCAGCATCCCGACGATGCGTCGGGTGCGGACCTCGCGGTCGAGACCGGTCGTGCGGGCGAGGCGCCGCTGGACCAGGTCGCGGGCGGCCTCTGCCTCGTCGTCCTCGTCGACCTGGTCGAGGGCCTCGGTCGCGGTGTCGTCGTCGATGCCCTTGCGCCGCAGCTCCTGCGCGATGGCGCGGCGCGAGAGCCCCCGCTCCCCGTGACGGGTGCGGACGAGCATCCCGGCGTACTCGGCGTCGTCGACGAGGCCGACCTCCTCGAAGCGCTCGAGGATCGGTTCGAGGACCTCGGGCGGGTAGCCTTTGCGGGTCATGGCGTCCATGAGCTGGCGCCTGCTCTTGGGGGATGCGGTCAGGGTCCGCAGGATCGCCTCGCGTGCGTGCTCGGTGAGCTCGGCACCGGCGAGCGCTCCCGACTCGACACGGTCGGCGACCGTGGGGCGGGGCTTGCGCTCCTTGCGCTCCCCCGAGTACTCCTTGCGGCGCCCCCCGCCCGTGCTCCGTTTCGAGGACGTCGAGCCGAACCCGCCGCTCAGCCCGCTGCTGCCGAACCCGGACGAGCTGCGCTGCCCGAACCCGCCACGCCCCGACGAACCGCTCCCGTCCCGCGACCGCGAGGTCCCGCGTGCGAGCGACGAGCTCCCTCCGGTGGCCCGCCCCGCAGCGGCACCCGACGCCGAACGGGCCGCCCCTCCGTTCCTGGCGGCACCTCCCGCACCGGACGTGCCAGCGGTCCCAGACGTGCCACCGGTGCCGGAAGCACCGACGGGCGCGTCCCCTTCCTCACCGGGAAGGGGACGCGCCCACTCGGGCATGCGGTCCAGCGGGTCGTCGACGATCAGAGGACGGCCTTCTTGCCCTTACCGGCGGGGGCCGCCACGGGGGCGACCGGCTCGGCGACCGCTGCGGGGTCCGCGGGCGCGTCGACCTTGGCCCCGACGCCGAGCTTCTCCTTGATGCGCTTCTCGAGCTCGTTGGCGAGGTCCGGGTTGTCGCGCAGGAACGAGCGCGCGTTCTCCTTGCCCTGGCCGAGCTGGTCGCCGCCGTAGGTGAACCAGGACCCGGACTTGCGCACGAAGCCGTGCTCGACGCCCATGTCGATCAGACCACCCTCGCGGGAGATGCCGACGCCGTACAGGATGTCGAACTCGGCCTGCTTGAAGGGCGGGGCCATCTTGTTCTTGACGACCTTGACGCGCGTGCGGTTGCCGACCGCGTCGGTGCCCTCCTTGAGCGTCTCGATGCGGCGGATGTCGAGCCGGATCGACGCGTAGAACTTGAGCGCCTTGCCACCGGTCGTGGTCTCGGGCGTGCCGAAGAACACGCCGATCTTCTCGCGGAGCTGGTTGATGAAGATCGCCGTGGTGCCGGACTGGCTCAGGGCACCCGTGAGCTTGCGCAGCGCCTGCGACATGAGGCGGGCCTGGAGGCCGACGTGGCTGTCGCCCATCTCGCCCTCGATCTCGGCCTTGGGCACGAGGGCCGCGACCGAGTCGATGACGATGATGTCGATGGCACCCGAGCGGATCAGCATGTCCGTGATCTCGAGGGCCTGCTCACCGGTGTCCGGCTGCGAGACGAGCAGCGCGTCGGTGTCGACGCCCAGCTTCTTCGCGTACTCGGGGTCCAGCGCGTGCTCGGCGTCGATGAACGCCGCGATGCCACCCGCGCGCTGCGCGCTCGCGACGGCGTGCAGCGCGACGGTCGTCTTGCCGCTGGACTCGGGGCCGTAGATCTCCACGACACGACCGCGCGGGAGTCCGCCGATGCCGAGCGCGATGTCCAGGGCGATCGACCCGGTGGGGATCACCTCGACGGGCGCACGCCCCTCCTCGCCGAGGCGCATCACCGAGCCCTTGCCGAAGTTGCGGTCGATCTGGGCGAGGGCGGCTTCGAGCGCCTTCTCGCGGTCTGCGGGTGCGGGCATGTCGCTCACCTTTGCGTGCGGGGCACGGAACCGTGCCGAGAGTGTGTTCAGGAAGCCTGTGTCGTGTCCCGACGGTACGTGCCGCCACTGACACTCACCGTCCCCCTGGTCCTGCCTGTGGACGACGGACGGTCAGCTCGTGCTGTGCACAACTCTACCCGAACACCTGTTCGAGTGAACCCTCGCGGTGCGGCGTGTCGCCGCCGCCCGCCCCGGGCCCGCGCGGGAAACCGCCGGGGCCGGCGCCGCGTCGGCGCGCCCCGCCCCACGCCCCCGCCCCTATCCCTCCCACGACTCCCCCGGCCGCAGCACGACCGCCTGCGTCCCGGGGGCCCACCGGTGCACCGCCGCGGCGAACGCCGCCCCCGCGTGGTCCATCCACCCGCGCGGCAGGTTCTGCCCGCCCGGAGTGTGCAGCGTGCCCCAGTGCACCGGGATCGCGACCCGCACCCCGACGGTCGCGCACACGTGCGCGGCCTCGACCGGCCCCAGATGACCGCCCGAGAGCCGCGGCCCCCAGCCCGCGACCGGCACGAGCGCGACGTCGACGGGCCCGCCCGCGAGCGCCGGCAGGTGCGCCATGCCCGGGTAGGCCTCGGTGTCGCCCACGGCCCACAGCGTCCAGCGGTCCGTCTGCACCAGGTGCCCCACCGCGGCGTTGGGCCGGTGCGGCATGGGCCGGTGCCCGTGCACCGCGGGCGTGAGGTGCACGCGGACGTGCGCTCCGACGTCGTGCCAGGCCCCGTGCTCGCTCCCCGCAGAGGCGGGCAGAGGGCCGCGCGGGCGTCCCGGCACGGGCCCCACGAGGGGCCGGTCGTCGTGCTCGGGCCCCGCGCCGAGGGCGACGCCCGGGAGCCCCTTCGCGCGCAGCCAGCGCGCGTTCGCAGGCGCCGTGAGGACCGGGGCGTCGCCCAGGAGACGCAGCGAGCCGAGCTCCGCATGGTCGTGGTGCAGGTGCGAGAGGAGCACCGCGTCGGCGCCGCGCCACACCTCGGCGGGCCGCACACCGCGTCGGCGCAGCAGCCCGGCGTGACGCCTGAGCAGAGGGTCGGTCACGATGCGCACGTCCCCGTCGGGCGTCGTGACGTCGAGCACGACCGTCGAGTGCCCCAGCCACGTGACCCGCAGCCCGGGCGCCGCCCCGGTCATGTCCTGACCCCCAGCTCCCGCAGCCACCCGACGAGCTCGCCGTGCACGGCCTCGGCGCCCACGAGCATGCGGGTCCCGCCCACGTCCTCGCGTGCCCCCATGACGCGCAGGCTCGCGGGGTACAGCAGCATGGCCTCGTTCTGGGCGCCGCCCAGGCCGCCGTGCGAGCCGACCAGGCCCTCGAACGCGTGCACCAGCCCCGCGTCGTCGACGCTCGAGACCAGCAGCAGGTCTCCCGCGTGCTCGAGCGAGGCGGCCCGCAGCAGGTCGGGCGCTGCCCGCGGCCCGTACGGGGCGAGCGGGTCCTGCCCGTGGACCTCTCCCGTGACCAGGTGGCGGCTGCCCGCCGGGCCGTACGCGACGACGTCGGGCACCTCGCCCTGCACGGGCCCGCTCTCCTGCACGACGACGACCCCCACGGCCGGGTTCGCGACCAGGCCCGGCACGAGCGCGGGCCAGCGTGCCCGGATCTCGTCGCCCACGAGCCGCGCCGGGGAGCGCGGAAACCACACGAGGCCCAGGTTCCCCGAGCCGACGACCGCCACCTCGGGCAGGTCGCCCGGGCCCACGGACCCGGGCTCGCGGTCGGGGCCGACCATGACGCGACCACCCCTCGCCCCCTCGGCGTCGCTGCGCCCGAGCGCGTTGAGCGCGGTGTTGACCGCGCCCCACGCCTCGGAGTCCGCCGACGCGGGCGACCGCACCCCGGACGCCCGACGGCGCCGCTCGCCCGCAGCGGGGACGACCGCCATGAGGCGGCGCACCTCGTCGAGGAACGAACGACCCACGACCTGCTCGAACGTCGCACCGAGCGACTGGCCGTGGTCGGACAGCACGACGATCTCGTAGCGGCGCGGAGCGACTTGCGCGACCTGCTCCCACAGGCCCACGACCCGGTCGAGCCCCTCGAGCGCCCGCATCGCCTCGGGGCGCAGCGGCCCCGCGTGGTGCGCGATCTCGTCGTAGTCCACGAGGTCCACGAACACCACGGGCGCCCCGCGCACGAGCTGCTCGGCGACGAGCGAGGTGTTGAGGTCACGCAGGACGACGTTCGAGACCGCACGCAGGACCGGGTAGGCCCCCAGACGCGAGACGCGCGGCACGACGTCGCGCACGGCCTGCTGCCACCCTTGGTAGAGCTCCTTGAAGAACTCCCCCACGGTCGCCACGAGAGCCCGGACCAGGACGAACGGGCTCGAGAAGAAGTGCACGAAGAGCTGCCCCGGCCCCAGGCCCGCACCCGCCCGGCTCATGACGAGCAGGTTCGTCGAGGCGTCGCCCGAGAACATGGTCGAGACCGCGACCCCGCCGTCCGCGAGCAGCCCCCGCCCGTCGCTCATGAGCGCCTCGACCTGGGCCGCGTCCGCCGGCCGGTTCGTCACCACCAGGCGCCCCTGCGCGCGGTCCCACCAGCGGAAGGCCGGCACGTGCTCGCTCGTCCCGTGCAGCAGCCCGGCCTGGCTCGCAGGGGTCGTCGACGGCACGCGCGCCCACCACGACTCGAGCCGGTGGGAGCCGGACCCGAGCCAGCGTGCGAGGTTCGGGGCCAGCCCCGCCTGGACCGCGTGGTCGAACGTCTCGCGCGCGACACCGTCGAGCTGGACGACCAGGAGGCCTGCGCGTGCAGGTCGCGCACCCTCGACCGGCTCGTCCGTCTCGGCGGCGAGCCGATCGCCCGGAGCATCTGCGCGGGACCGGGCACGACGCGCCTCCGCTCGCTGCGCCCGGCGCGCACGCCGGAGCAGATGGTCGATCACGTACTCGTTGTCGCTCGCGCCGATCGCCCACCGGCCGATCGCCATGAAGAACGCCGCCAGCACCAGCACCGCCACGACGCTGCCCCAGTCGTCGGTCTCGAAGCCCGGCAGGTACGTCAGGGCCAGCCACGCCACGAGCACCTGCCCCGCCAACCCCGAGACCAGAGCGCCGAGCACACCGGCACGACCCGCGACGACCCGCCACACAGGACGCAGCAACGCGTCACCGACACCGACCACGAGCGCCGCGAGGACCACCGACCACCACGACGTGATCCGCACCCCGGGCACGATCCAGATCGCGAGCGCCAGGCCCGCCGTCGTCGACACGAGCGACCAGAGGGCCCCCGTCAGGTCGTGCACGGAGAACGGGAGACGGTGCCTCATGCGGCCATGATGCCGCGCCGACGGACCTACCGCGCGGGCGGCGCCTGCCGATGCTCGGCAGCGCACCTCCCCACCACGCAGAGCGCGGCTACCGCGCGGGCGGCGCCTGCCGATGCTTGTCGGTACCCCACCGCTGCGAGTCCGGCACCTCCAGCGCGTCGCACAGCGCGTGCCACACGTGCCGGGGCTCGACGCCGTCCTCGATCGCCTGGACCGCGGTGCGGTCGCCCAGGGCGCCCAGCACCTGGTCCCGGGTCAGGGCGCGACCGTAGGCCGATCCGAAGACCTCGTCCACCAGCTGCCAGAACTCTCGATACCGCACGGGGACAGCCTGCCACGTCCCGGGGGTTCCCCCGACATCGCGGCGCCTCCCCGCACACCGCCGGACCCGCGCGCGCCCGGCGGGGAGCGGTTGTGGGTGGCAGCGCCCACAATGGCGAGGTGACGTCCCCCGATCCTCTCGCCGGTTTCAGCGCTCCGACCCGCGCCTGGTTCGAGGGCGCGTTCGAGCGTCCGACGGCCGCGCAGGCGGGAGCGTGGGAGGCGATCGGGAGCGACCGGCACGCGCTCGTCGTCGCCCCCACGGGGTCGGGCAAGACCCTCGCGGCCTTCCTCTGGTCCCTCGACAGGCTGCTCAGCCCCGGCCCCGCCCCCGAGGGAACCGGTGCTCCCGACGACCCCGCGCACCGCTGCAAGATCCTGTACGTCTCCCCGCTCAAGGCGCTGGCCGCCGACGTCGAGCGCAACCTGCGCTCCCCGCTCGCGGGCATCCGGCAGGCCGCGGTGCGGCTCGGCACCACGGTCCCGGACGTCGTGGTGGGCACGCGCACGGGTGACACGCCCGCGAGCGAGCGGCGCCGGTTCGGGATCGCTCCCCCGGACATCCTCATCACGACGCCAGAGTCGCTGTTCCTCGTCCTGACGTCCCAGGCGCGCGCGGGTCTGGCCGGCGTGCAGACCGTCATCATCGACGAGATCCACGCCGTGGCCGGGACCAAGCGCGGGGCGCACCTCGCGGTCTCGCTCGAACGCCTCGACGCGCTGCTCCCCGTGCCTGCGCAGCGCGTAGGCCTGTCCGCGACGGTCCGGCCGGTCGAGGCCGTCGCGACGTTCCTCGCGGGGCACCGCCGCCCGGAGGACCAGGGGCGGGAGGTCGTCGTCGTGCAGCCTCCCTCGGAGAAGAAGATCGAGGTCGACATCGTCGTCCCCGTGCCGGACCTGGCCGACCTGCGCAGCGCGCCGGGCCCCGGCAGGGCCACCGGGGCCGAGGACCTTGCGCCCCTGCCCGACGGCGAGCCCGACCTCTCGGGTCCCGCCACGGCCCGTCCGCCGCGTCCGTCGGTGTGGCCGCACGTCGAGGAGCGGGTGGTCGACCTCGTGGCCGAGCACCGCTCGACCCTGGTCTTCACCAACTCCCGGCGCGGGGCCGAGCGTCTCACGGCGCGCATGAACGAGGTCTGGGCCGAGCGGCAGGGCGAGGACGTGCCCGACGTCGGGACGCTCCAGCCCGCGCAGGTGCTGGCCCAGTCGGGGGCCGGCGCGGGCACGGACCCCGTGATCGCGCGCGCGCACCACGGCTCGATGAGCCGGGCCGAGCGCACACGCACCGAGACGGAGCTCAAGGACGGCCGCCTGCCCGCGGTGGTCGCGACGTCGTCCCTCGAGCTGGGCATCGACATGGGCGCGGTCGACCTCGTGGTCCAGGTCGGGGCGCCGCCGTCGGTCGCGAGCGGTCTCCAGCGCATCGGGCGCGCAGGACACCAGGTGGGCGCGGTGTCGCACGGCGTCGTGTTCCCGACCTTCCGGGGCGACCTGGTGCCGTCCGCAGTGATCGCGGACCGCATGCGGACCGGGCAGATCGAGCACCTGCACGTGCTGTCCAACCCGCTCGACGTGCTCGCGCAGCAGGTCGTCGCGATGGTCGCCCTCGACGACTGGACCGTCGGGGAGCTCGCGGCCCTCGTACGGCGCAGCGCGCCCTACGGGGCGCTCGGCGACGCGACGCTGCACGCCGTGCTGGACATGCTCGCGGGCCGCTACCCGAGCGAGGACTTCGGCGAGCTGCGCGCGCGGATCGTGTGGGACCGGACGTCTGGGGTGCTGAGCGGGCGGCCCGGAGCGCTGCGCCTGGCGGTCACGAGCGGCGGCACCATCCCCGACCGGGGCCTGTACGGGGTGTTCCTCGCGACGGACCCCGCTACGACGGCGGGCCCCGAGGACACGGCCGGGGTGCTCGGCGACGCGCCCGGGGGCGCCGCGACGGGCTCGCGGGCGCGTGGCGGGCGGCGCGTGGGCGAGCTCGACGAGGAGATGGTCTACGAGTCGCGCGTGGGCGACACGTTCACTCTCGGGTCGAGCACGTGGCGCATCGAGGACATCACCCCGGACCGCGTGCTCGTGACCCCGGCCCCGGGCGCCCCCGGACGCCTGCCGTTCTGGAAGGGCGACTCGCCGGGCCGCCCGGCCGAGCTCGGCCGGGCCGTGGGTGCCTGGGTGCGCGAGCTCGAGACCCTTGCCGCGTCGGGCGGCCCGCTCGCGGAGCGGCTGCGCGACGCGGGTCTCGACGCCTGGGCGACCGACAACCTCATGGCCTATCTCGGGGACCAGCGCGAGGCCACGGGGCGTGTGCCCGACGACCGGACGGTCGTGGTCGAGCGCTTCCGCGACGAGCTGGGCGACTGGCGCGTCGTCATCCACTCGCCCTACGGGGCCAAGGTCCACGCGCCGTGGGCGCTCGTCCTGGGTGCGCGGCTGCGCGACCGGTACGGCCTGGACGCCGCAGCCATGCACTCGGACGACGGGATCGTGCTGCGGCTGCCGGACCTGGGCGACGGCGGCTGGGGCGACGAGCCCGGCGGCGTCGCCGGACCGGGTGCCGCCGGACCGGGAACCGCGGGGTCGCCCGTCGTGACGGCCGAGGACCTGCTGCTCGCCCCGGAGGAGGTCCTCGACGAGGTACGGGCCGAGCTCGGCGGCTCGATCATGTTCGCGGCGCGCTTCCGCGAGGCCGCCGCCCGGGCCCTGCTGCTCCCCCGGCGGCGCCCCGACAAGCGGCAGCCCCTGTGGCAGCAGCGGCAGCGCTCGGCCCAGCTCCTGTCGGTCGCGAGCGAGTACCCCGAGTTCCCGATCGTGCTGGAGGCCGCGCGCGAGTGCCTCCAGGACGACTTCGACGTCGCGGCGCTGACCGACCTCATGCGGGACCTGGCCGCGGGCCGGGTCCGTCTGGTCGACGTCACGACCCCGACCCCGTCCCCCTTCGCGCAGTCCTTGCTGTTCGGGTACACCGCCCAGTTCCTGTACGACGGCGACGCTCCCCTCGCGGAGCGTCGGGCGGCCGCGCTGTCTCTCGACCCGACGCTGCTCGCCGAGCTGCTCGGCACCGAGGGCGGGGCGTCACAGCTCGCCGACCTGCTCGACCCCGAGTCGGTCGAGCGCACCGAGGCCGAGCTCGGCGCCCTGGTGCCGAACCGTCAGGCCCGCCACGCGGAGGACGCCTGGGACCTGCTGCGTCGCCTGGGTCCGCTGCCGGTCGCGGAGGTCGTCCGGCGCACGCGCGAGGAGGTGCGCGACGAGGCGCCCGCATGGCTCGCCACCCTGGAGGGGGCGCGCCGGGTGATCCAGGTGCGTCTGGCCGGGGTGCCCGACGACGTCGCGCAGCAGTGGGCCGTGGTCGAGGACGCCGGGCGGCTCCGGGACGCGCTGGGCGTCGCCCTGCCGACGGGGATCCCCGAGGTGTTCACCGAGCCCGTACCCGACCCGCTGGGTGACCTCGTGCGACGCCACGCCCGCACGCACGGCCCGTTCTCGGCGCACGAGGTCGCGGCCCGGTTCGGGATCGGGGTGGCCGTCGCCACCGGGGTGCTGCGCCGGCTCGAGACCGCGCGCGTGCTCGTGTGCGGGCGGCTCCGCCCCGAGTCTCTCGGCGGGACGGGCGAGGAGTGGTGCGACGCCGAGGTCCTGCGGACCCTGCGGCGCCGGTCGCTCGCTGCGCTGAGGGCCGAGGTCGAGCCCGTCGCCCCCGAGGCCCTCGGGGTCTTCCTGCCACGCTGGCACGGCATCGGCACGCTGCGGGGCTCCGACGGGCTGCTGCGCGTCGTCGAACAGCTCTCGGGCGCCGCGGTCCCCGCCTCGGCCCTCGAGACGCTCGTGCTGCCCTCACGCGTGACCGACTACTCGCCCGCGCTGCTCGACGAGCTGACCACCACGGGCGAGGTCCTGTGGTGCGGCCACTCGTCGCTGCCCGGGGGCAAGGACGGGCTCGTGAGCCTGCACCTCGCGGACGCCGCTCCCCTCACGCTCCCCGACGCGACCCCGCTCGAGGAGGACGGACCGCTCGACAGCGACCTGCACCGGGCCGTCGCGGACCTGCTGACCGGCTCGGGAGGGTTCTTCCTGCCGCGCATCGCCGAGCTCGCGGGCGCATCCCAGGCGGCGACGCTCGAGGCCCTGTGGGACCTGGTGTGGGCGGGCTGGGTCACGAACGACGGCCTCGGTGCCCTGCGCAGCCGCCTCGGTCCCGGGGGCGGGGCGCACCGCGCTCCCCGCGCTCCCGTCCGCGCCCGCCCGCTGGCACGGGGACGCTTCGCCTCGCTCGGCGCGGGCGCGTCGGCGTCGGTCCGCGGCGAGAGCGACCTGCGCGGCGGCTCGGGGCGCTGGTCCGCGCTGCCGGCCCGCGAGCTCGACCCCACTCGCCGCACGCACGCCCTCACCAGGGTGCTGCTCGACCGTCACGGCGTCCTGACACGTGGCGCGGCCCCGTCGGAGGGCGTCACGAACTACTTCCGCGGCGTCTACCGTGTGCTGTCGGAGCTCGAGACGACGGGCACGGTCCGGCGCGGCTACTTCGTCGAGCACCTCGGCGGTTCGCAGTTCGCGCTGCCGGGAGCGGTCGACCAGCTCCGCACGGACGCGCAGGACCGGGAGCACGCCGAGGAGTCGGCGGGACGCCGCGAGCTCGCTGCGCTGCTGCTCGCCGCGACCGACCCGGCCAACCCCTACGGTGCGGCACTGCCGTGGCCCGAGCCGCGGGTGCCGCACGAGCCGGGCGGCGGGTCCCCGCTCGGGATCGCGGCACCCGGCTCGGCGAGAGCGGCGACGGACGCCGCGACGGGAGCCTCGCGCGCGTCGACCTCGACCGCCCTCCTGACCGCCCACGCGGCGACCACCCGACCCGCGCCCCGCGCGACGCACCGTCCCGGGCGCAAGGTGGGCTCCGTCGTCGTGCTCGTGGGCGGGGACCTGGTGCTGTACGTCGAGCGCGGCGGGCGGTCGCTGATCTCCTTCGGGGACGACTCGCCGTCCGCCGCCCGCCGCCTCGCGACGGCGTGCACCGAGCTGGCGCGCGCCTCCCGGGCCGGGCTGCTCGGCAAGATGGTGATCGGGCGGATCGACGGGATCGACGCCCTGGCGGGAGCGGGCAGCACCGCGTCGCGCGCGTTCGGCGTCACGGCCGCACTCATGGAGGCCGGGTTCCGGCCCACGCCGCGGGGGCTGCGCGCATGAGCACCGCCCGGGGTGCGCACCGGACGGGGGCGCACCGTGCCTGAGGGCGACGTCGTCCGGGTCACCGCGCAGCGTCTCGACGCCGCGCTGAGCGGGCGCGCGCTGGAACGTGCCGAGCTGCGCTGGGCCGAGGCGGGTGGGACCGACCTGACCGGGCGGACCGTGACCGAGGTGCTGGCGTACGCCAAGCACCTCCTGACCCGCCTCGACGACGGCACGACACTGCACACGCACCTGCGCATGGAAGGGCAGTGGCGCATCGCCCGGACCGGGTCGGCCGCTGCCGTCGCGCGGGGAAGCGAGGTGCGGGCGGTCCTCGCGAACGAGACCTGGACGTGCGTCGGCGAACGGCTCGGGATGCTCGACGTGGTCCGCACGCGCGACGAGCACCTGCTCCTGGGGCACCTGGGCCCCGACATCCTCGCAGCGGACTTCCTCACGGCCCCCGAGACCGGCATGGGGCTCGCGCTGACCCGACTGCGCGCGGCCGCCGCCGAGGGCGGGTTCCCCGCGCAGGTCACGGTGGGCGGGAGCGCGTCCCTGGACCCACGGAGCGCGCAGCTGCCGATCGCCGACGCGCTGCTCGACCAGCGCGGGGTCTCGGGGCTCGGCACCATCTACACGGCCGAAGGTCTGTTCGCCCAGCGGCTGTGGCCGTGGACGCCCGTCGACGACGTCTCGGACCACGACCTGGAGGCCCTGCTGCGCACGACCCGCGGACTGATGCTCCGCAGCGTCGCGGAGGGCGTCGGCACGGTGCGCCGGCACGTCCACGGCAGAGCACGACGGGCGTGCCACCGATGTGGCACGCCCGTCGCTGTCGCTCCGGCGAACCAGGCGCCGTTCGAGCGACCGATCTTCTGGTGTCCGACCTGTCAGAGGCCCTGAGCCTCCGTCAGCCGACCGGCTGGAGGTCCTCCCGCATGCGTCGCGCGCTCTCGGCCGCAGCACCGCGACCCATGAGGCTCGTGGCGAAGTCGGCGGGGATGGTGTCCGGGATCATGAGGCCCTCGGCCACGGCGACCCGGTCGCTGACCTCTCGGAGCACGACCGACATGGGGATGTCGAGCGCCTCGCAGATCGAGCCCAGGAGCTCGGACGACGCTTCCTTCTGGCCACGCTCGACCTCGCTGAGGTATCCCAGGGAGACGCGTGCAGCCGAGGACACCTCTCGCAGGGTGCGGCCCTGTCGCTGGCGAGCGTCTCGCAGCACGTCCCCGATCTCTCGTCGAAGAACAATCATCTGGCGGCCCCCTTCCGTGTCCCGTGCGATCGACGGAGCCTGCCTGGCTCCTGTGGTGGTTCGCTGACCTGTCGTTCCCCGCGCTCCTCGCGTGGGGATCGTCCTACCGTACCCCGCACCCGGGGTAGTCTCATGCGCTGATCTGTTGAATGGCCTCTTGGCGATCACGTGCTGTTCAACGCGCTTCCTCCCAGGGTTGTTCCCGCACCAGGGAGACGTCCACGACGTTGCCGGGAGTTCACGAACTCTCCACGCGCTCCCCAGCGCTCGCCCTCGTGCGGACCAGCCCATGGCACGTCCGGCCACCGGCCGACCTCCACAGAGATCACCCGGTGACGACACCCCGCGCGAGCGCCAGGAGGTGCACGACCGTGGCCTCACGGACCGCCGCCCGGTCACCGTCGAGGTGCAGCTCGGCGATCTCGGTGCGCTCGGGCGACGCCACGGCCACGTGGACGAGCCCCGGGCGCTTGCCGTCCTGCGGGTCCGGGCCGGCCACCCCGGTCGTCGCGAGCCCGACGTCCGCCCCCAGGAGGCGCCGAACCCCCAGTGCCATCTGCCGCGCGACCTCGGGGTCGACGGCGCCGCGGACGGCGAGCAGCTCGGCGTCGACCCCCAGCACGCTCGCCTTGAGATCGGTCGCGTACGCCGTGACACCGCCCCTCAGCACCGAGGAGGCTCCCGGGACGGCCACCAGGCGGGCCGTGACGAGCCCGCCCGTCAGCGACTCGGCGACCGCGAGGGTCCAGCCCCGCGACGCGAGCAGGGTCAGGAGGTCCGCAGCGTCGGTCGCAGGCGTCGGGTCCGCGCTCGCCATCGGTACCGGCTCAGTCCTGCCCGGCCGTCTTCGCCGCGCGCAGCGCGTCGCGCCGCAGCCGCCAGCCTTGGTACGCGTACTCCACCCCGGTCACCACCGTGACGACCAGCGCCGCGACGAGGACGACCCAGCCGACCACCGAGATCCACGACGGCATCTGGTCGAGCGGGAGCAGGAAGATCGAGATCGCGACCGACTGCAGGACCGTCTTGAGCTTGCCGCCGCGCGAGGCCGGCATGACCGTGTACTTGAGGACCGCGAACCGCATGAGCGTGATGCCCAGCTCACGAGCGAGGATGACGATCGTGACCCACCACGGCAGGTCACCGAGGGCGGAGAGCAGGACCAGCGCGGCCCCGATCAGCAGCTTGTCGGCGATGGGGTCGAGCAGCTTGCCGAGGTCCGTGACGAGGTCGTACTTCCTGGCCAGGTAGCCGTCGACCCGGTCCGTCGCGGCGGCGAGGACGAACAGCGCCGTCGCGACCAGACGCCAGGTGACCGTGTGCCCGCCGTCGGCGAGCAGCGCCCACGCGAAGAAGGGGACCACGGCGATCCGGGCGATAGTGACCGCGTTCGCGGAGTTCCAGGGGGACGGGACGGCTGTGACCACACGACAAGCGTAGGCGCTGCACGCCCCCTCGTCCGACCAGGGACGGATTCCGACCGAACGGACAACCCCGGACACAACGACCGTCCTCGGTCTCACCGATGTACGGTCCGTCGATCCGAGGGGCTAGTCTCGGCGCCGTGACACGCCATGCGCGGCCCGACGGCGGGCAGCGCCACCTTCTCCAGATGCTCGCTGTCGGCGTCGCGACCACAACGCTCGCGACGCTCGGTGCCTTGGTGCTCGACGCGGGCCGCACGCCTGCCGCAGGACCGCCCGTGGCCGCGGCGACGCCGGCCGCGGAGGTCGCGCGCCGTCCCGAGCCGGACGCCGTCTTCACCGTGGTCGCGACAGGTGACGTGCTCCCCCACCTCCCGGTCCACGTCTCGGCTCGGGCCGAGGTCGGCGGCTACGACTTCAGCGACGTCCTCGCCGGGACCGACGCCTGGGTCCGCGGTGCCGACCTCGCGCTGTGCCACCTCGAGGTCCCGCTCACCCCTCCGGGCGTCCGGCCCACCGGCTATCCCCTGTTCGCGGCCGACGCGCACCTCGCGACCGACCTGCGCGAGCAGGGCTGGGACGGCTGCTCGACGGCGTCGAACCACTCCGTGGACCAGGGCCGCGCCGGCGTGGCCGCCACCCTCGATGCCCTCGACGCCGCAGGGCTGGGGCACGTCGGCACCGCCCGCAGCGCCGCAGAGGCCGCGGTCCCCGCCCTCTACACGCTCGAGCGGGCCGGACGGTCGATCGTCGTGGCGCACCTCGCGGGCACGTACGGGACGAACGGCGTGCCGATCCCTGCCTCGGCGCCCTGGTCGGTCACGCTGCTCGACGGCGTCGACCTCGTCGAACGTGCTCGGGCCGCGCGCGAGGCGGGGGCCGACCTGGTGATCGTGAGCATGCACTCCGGCGTCGAGTACTCGACGCCCCCGACCGACGAGCAGGTCGAGCTCGCGACGCTCCTCGCCGCCTCGGGACAGGTGGACCTGCTGCTCGGGCACCACGCCCACGTCCCGCAGCCGACCGCTCTTCTGCCGGGTGGTCCTGACGGGCAGGGCATGTGGGTCGCGTACGGGCTCGGCAACTACGTCTCGAACCAGGACGGCGACTGCTGCGACGCACGGACCGACTCGGGCCTGCTCGTCACCGCGACCATCACCCAGCCCGCGGACGCCCCGGCCCGCGTGACAGGTTTCGAGTGGACGGCGGTCACGGTCGACCGGCTCGGCAAGCACGCGGTCCTGGCGCTCGCCGACCTCGCGGGAGACGGCACGAGCACCCTCAGCCCGGCCGCCCTCACCGCTCGGTACGACCGGGTCAGGACCGCGGTCGGGGACGCCGCCCCAGAACGCGTCTCTCCCCCAGTCGCTACAGGGCCGCCACCGACCGTCGGGTCCCGGACCGCAGGCGTGGCCGCCGTCGGGACCGTTGCGGCCCGGACGGGGGCGTCGGGCTGACCCGCGCCCGGCTGACCTCCGGCGCTGGACGAGCAGCCGACCGAGCGGCCGGGCGAGGTCCGTCCGCGAGCCGAGGTCCGCGGGCACGACTCAGCGCTCGCGCCAGTCCGCCTCGTCGTCGGCGTCGTCGTGGTACTCCTGGGCGACGGGAGGCATGTGCCCGTCGGCGCCGTCGGAGTAGTCGCGGCCGTTCCCTGCCGCCGGCCCATCGCCGCCCGACTCCCCGTCGTAGACCTCGGCCCCTGGCTCGCCGCGCAGCATCGCGAGCGTCCCGGGCAGGTCCTCGGCCGTGAGCAGGACCTCGCGGGCCTTGGACCCCTCGGAGGGCCCGACGATCTCTCGCGACTCGAGCAGGTCCATGAGGCGCCCGGCCTTGGCGAAGCCGACGCGCAGCTTGCGCTGCAGCATCGACGTCGAGCCGAACTGGGTCGTGATCACGAGCTCGGCGGCCTGCAGCAGCAGGTCGAGGTCGTCGCCGATGTCCTCGTCGACCTGCTTCTTGGTCGCGGCCGAGGCCGCGACGTCGGTCCGGTAGGACGGCTTGAGCTGCGCCTTGACGTGCTCGACGACGGCGTGGACCTCGCTCTCGGCGACCCACGCACCCTGCACGCGCATGGGCTTGGCGGCCCCCATGGGCAGGAAGAGCGCGTCGCCCTGGCCGATGAGCTTCTCGGCACCGGGCTGGTCGAGCACGACGCGCGAGTCCGCGAGCGAGGACGTCGCGAACGCGAGACGCGAGGGCACGTTGGCCTTGATGAGGCCCGTGACGACGTCGACCGACGGGCGCTGGGTCGCGAGCACCAGGTGGATGCCCGCGGCGCGCGCGAGCTGGGTGATGCGCTGGATCGAGGCCTCGACGTCGCGCGGGGCGACCATCATGAGGTCCGCGAGCTCGTCGACGACCACGAGCAGGTACGGGTACGTGGCGATCTTGCGCTCCGAGCCCGGCAGCGGCTTGACCTTCCCGGCCCGGACCGCTGTGTTGAAGTCGTCGATGTGCTTGTACCCGAACATCGCGAGGTCGTCGTAGCGCGCGTCCATCTCGCGCACCACCCACTCGAGGGCCTCGGCGGCCTTCTTGGGGCTCGTGATGATGGGCGTGATGAGGTGCGGGATGCCCTCGTAGATCGTGAGCTCGACGCGCTTGGGGTCCACCAGGACCATGCGCACCTCCTCGGGCGTGGCCCGCATGAGGATCGAGACGATCATGGAGTTGATGAAGCTCGACTTGCCGGCGCCCGTGGCACCGGCGACGAGGATGTGCGGCATCTTCGCGAGGTTCGCGACGACGTACCCGCCCTCGACGTCCTTGCCGACGCCCATGACCATGGGGTGCTCGGTGCGTCGGGCCACGGAGGAGCGCAGCACGTCGCCCAGGACCACGGTCTCGCGGTCGGTGTTGGGGATCTCGATGCCGATCGCGGACTTGCCCGGGATGGGCGAGAGGATGCGCACGTCGGCCGAGGCCACCGCGTAGGCGATGTTCTTGGACAGGTTCGTGATGCGCTCGACCTTGACGGCCGGACCGACCTCGACCTCGTAGCGGGTCACGGTCGGTCCACGCGTGAAGCCCGTGACCTTGGCGTCGATCTCGAACTGCTCGAAGACGCGCGTGAGCGACTCGACCACGCGGTCGTTCGCCGCGGAGCGCACCTTGTGGGGCGCCCCCTTGACGAGGTCGTCCTCCGAGGGCAGCACGTAGACCGTGTCGCCCTCGAGCATGGGCTGGACGCCGCGAGGCACGGGGTTGTTGGGCGGCGGCGGGGGCGCGCTGGGTGAGGGGGCCGTCCTGCCGAGCGACGGGATGACCTGCGTCGGCAGGTCGGCCGCGTCCTCGTGCGCGTCGGGCGGCGGCGGGGGGCCCACCGGTCCGGGGCGGCGCCCGCGGGCGCTCTTGCGGGCCGCTTCCTCCTCGGCCTCGAGCATCGCGGCGCGCTCGAACGCCTCGTCGCCGACGTAGCCGCCGTCGAGCCGTTCGCGCTCGGCCGCCTCGGCCTCGCGCTCGGCCTTGGTCTTGCGGGCGCGTCCGACGCGGCGCTTGCGCGGCGCCTCGTCGGTGCCGTCGTGACGTGAGACGCCGTCGGCGAGCTGCAGACCGTCGTCGTCGTGGGGGCCGCGGCCGTCCTCGCCGTCCCGGTGGTTGCCGGTCAACCGGTCGTAGATGCCGCGCAGGCGGCTCGGGATCGCGTGCACGGGCGTCGCGGTGACCACGAGGATCCCGAAGAAGCCCAGCAGCAGGAACAGCGGAACGGCGAACCACTCGGTGAGCCCCGTGTGGACCGGGGTCGCGAAGAGGTAGCCGATCACGCCACCCGCGTCCTGGACGGCCGCGAAGCCGTCGCGCGGGGCCGGCAGGTCCTCGGCGATGTGCACCAGGGAGCAGACCGACACGACGATGAACGAGAGCCCGATCGTGACGCGCGAGTTCGCCTGCGTCCGCTCGGGGTGCCTCATGATCCGGACGGCCAGCCAGATGAGCAGGACGGGCAGGGCGACCGCGGCGACGCCGAAGACGCCTGCCGAGACCGCATGGACGGCGGTGCCGAACGCGCCCGAGATCCCCCACCACTCGCGGGCCGCGACGATCACGGCGAGTGCCAGGAGGAGGAACGCGACGCCGTCGCGCCGATGTGAGGGGTCCAGCTCTCTTGCTCCCTTGCCGATGCTGCGGGTGACCGCGCCGACCGCGTGCGCGCACCCCAGCCACAGGCCGCGCACCGCGCGGACGGGCCAGGGCGCAGGCCGGGCGGCCGGTCTGCGTGGTGACGAGCCCCGCGGAGCGCGGGACGCGCTCGAAGGTCCCCCCGATCTGCCCGTCGCGCCACGCGAGGTGGTCTTGCGGGAGGTCGTGGGCCGTTTCGCCGAGGTGGACGTCCGGGTCGCCATAGTACGCACCACCGTACCCGTGCACGCCAGGTCGACCCCGCACCCCGAGGGTGCGTGTCCTGTGACGAATCCGGCAGCGTTCACGGCCTGCGTCGGGACACGGCACCCGGGCGCGTCGGGCGGGAGCGGTCGCGACGGGTGGCCGAACCGGGGCAGGATCGGGACATGAGCACCCCTCCCCCGCTGCGCGAGCTGCACGAGATCGCCGACGGCGTGCACGTCGCGACGGCCGAGATCTGGACGAGCCTCACGACGGTCGTCGTGGCCCCGGACGGACGCGCCCTGGTCGTGGACCCGGGCATCACGGTCGCCGAGGTCGAGTCCCTCGCGGCCCAGATCGCCCACCGTGGCTGGCGCGTCACCGCCGGGTTCTCGACCCACCCGCACTGGGACCACGTCCTGTGGTCGCGGTCGCTGGGCGACGTCCCGCGCTGGGCCTGCCCGACGGCGGTGCGCGCCCAGCAGCGGAGCCTCGCCGAGGACCTCGTGAAGGTCGAGCGCGAGGCGCCGGGGCACGACCTCACGCTGTTCGGTCGCCTCACGCCGATTCCCGTGTCCGGGACGGGTGGCTCCACAGGGGGCGCACACCCGGACGTGCTGCACCTGCCGTGGCCTGACGGACCGCGGCACGCTACGCCGTCGGGCGCGGGGGCGATGCCCGCCGCGATGCCGGGGGCGGGTGGCGAACCGGTCGTGCTCGTGGTCGAGCACCAGGCGCACGCGCCCGGCCACGGTGCGCTCGTCCTGCCGGACGCCGGGGTGATCGTGGTGGGAGACATGCTCTCGGACGTCGAGGTACCCCTCCTGGACCTCGAGTCCCCCGACCCCGTGGGCGAGTACCGCGCGGGTCTCGACGTGCTCGAGCACGCAGTCTCCGAGCACGGCGTGCACACCCTGGTCCCCGGGCACGGGCACGTGGCCACGGGCAGCGACGCGATCTGGGAGCGCTTCGGCGCCGACCGGGCCTACCTGGACGCCCTGGAGGCGGCCGCCGACGGCGACGCAGACGGCCCCGACGGCTCGGAGGACCCCCGCGTCACGGGCGAGTGGGTCGTGGGCGAGCACCGCAAGCAGCTCGACCACCTGCGCCGCGCACGCTAGCCGGTACGGGCGGGCGTCAGGCACTCGAGGTCGGCGACCGCTCGCTCAGCGAACGGTGCGCTCGACGCGCGCAGCCTGGGCAGCGCCTCGGTCAACGACCGACCGAGGTGCGTCAGGGCATTGAGGCCCGTGCTCGACCAGACCGCCAGCTCGCCGTCACCGGTCCGTGAAACGGTGTCCCAGAGCAGAGCGTCGCCGTTCTCGCTGAACGCGAAGACGACGAGCCGCCGGGCGATCGACCAGTCCCCGTCGGGCTCCACCATCCAGTCGAACTCCTCGGCCTCGCCGTCCTGGTAGGCCGCACGGAAGCGGTCGGTGAGGTGCGCGGCGCGGTGCTGCCAGCCGTCCGCGAACCCGTCCGCGGCGGGTGGGTACACGAGCCAGAGACCGAACAGGCGGCAGAACCCCGCCCGCAGGACGAGCCGCCGGTAGGAGGGCGGGAAGCCCTGCCCGTCGTCGAACCGGAAGCCGTCCAGCAGCTCGGTCGCGACGGCACTGGTGGCGGGCGTACCGGTGAGCGTGAGCGCGTCGGTCACGGGAGGCGTCAGTCGTCGAGGCCGAGCTCGACCGACCGTGCGAGGGCGGCATCCAGGGCGGCGTCGTCGGCGATGATCCGCGACAGGTGCCGGGCCGCGACCAGGAGCGCGTCGAGATCCGTGCCGTAGACGCTCAGCATCCCGCCCTCGGGGTCGAACCCGACGGCGTCGAGCGTCGCGGGCGACTCGTCGGTGAGCACTGCCTGGAGGGCCCCCGCGAAGTCGTAGCCCGAGCCCTCGACGCCGTGACGCTCGAGCGCGTCCTTGTGCTGGAGATACTCGGGCCCGCCGGGAGAGTAGATGATGCTCGAGCTCGCGTCGTGGGTCACGAGCAGGACCGGGGCGAGGTCGGCGAAGTCTGCTGAGGTTGCCATGACCGCGATGCTAGCGAATCGCACCGACACGACCTCGCCCCGGGGTGCGGGTCCTCAGGACCAGCCGGGCGCCGGTACCTGCAGAGGCGCCGGCACGCCGTCGGTCGCAGCACGCTGGCCGGCGGACACCTCACGGACGATCTTGGCCCACAGCAGCGCCGCCACGACGACCGCTGCCGCTGCGACGCCGTCGAACACAGGCAGCGCGACCCAGACGTCCGGGTTGTCGGAACCCAGGAGCCGGGCGCTGGCGTTGGTCGCGAACCCGAAGGCCAGCCATGCCGCCCACCACCCGCCCGGGCCCTGCCCCTGCACGCGCAGCGTCGCAGCACGCACGTCCCGCACGACCTGGTACGGGAACCAGAAGGCCACGACGGGCACGAACCACCCGAGCCACACCCAGACACGTGATCGCGCATGGGGCCACCCGGGGCTCACCGTCTCGGCGAACGTCCGGCTCTTCCAGAGCCACACGATCGTCACGACCGCCGCAGCGATCTCGAGGACGACGACGAGCGTCGACAGGTTGTCGTAGGCGTCGAGCACCCCGGTCGACACCTGCTCCCCGGCGACGAGCGCCTGGAGCGTCGAGACGGCCGGGACGGACACCAGGAACTGGACCACGACCACCAGGGCGACGAGCGCGGCCAGCACGAGTGACGCCGTGCCCAGACCGGACGCGACAGGTCGCGGCGGCACCTGCCCCCAGGCCGCCGTGGGCGGCGGGTACCCGCCGGAGTACTGCGGGGCCGGGTGGGCAGGGAAGCCCGGCGGTGGCGGGTAGCCGCCCGGAGGCCGAGGTGCCGGAGGCATCCCCTGGTAGCCCTGCGACGGCGGGACGTCGGCAGGTTGCTGGTAGGACAAGGCGGCCTCCTGAGGCTCGGACGGAGCGCCAGGATAGCGCTCCGCCCGAGCCCGTCGGGCGCATCGTCCGGGAGGGACGACGCGCCCGGAAGGACCGTCAGGCCTCGACGACGACCGGGACGATCATCGGGCGACGACGAAGGCGGTTCGACACCCAGCGGCCGACCACGCGGCGCATGACCTGCTGGAGCTGGTGGACGTCCGTGGCACCCCCCGCGATCGAGTCCTCGAGGGCCTGGACGACCTGCGGGCGGACGTCCTCGAACACGGCGTCGTCCTCGGCGAAACCGCGCGCGAGGATGTGCGGGCCGGCGATGACCTTGCCGGTCGCTGAGTCGACCACGGCGAACAGCGAGATGAAGCCCTCCTCGCCGAGGATCTGACGGTCCTTGAGCTCCGCGTCCGTGAGCTCGCCGACGCTCGACCCGTCCACGTACACGTAGCCGCACGGCACCGCGCCCACGACCGAGGCCTTGCCGTCGACGAGGTCGACGACCACGCCGTCCTCGGCGAGGACGACACGGTCGGCAGGCACGCCCGTCTTGACCGCGAGCGCGCCGTTCGCGACGAGGTGACGGACCTCGCCGTGCACCGGCATGACGTTCTTGGGCCGCAGGATGTTGTAGCAGTAGATGAGCTCGCCCGCGCTCGCGTGGCCCGAGACGTGCACCTTGGCGTTGCCGCCGTGCACGACGCGCGCGCCGAGGCGCGTGAGGCCGTTGATGATGCGGAAGACCGCGTTCTCGTTGCCCGGGATGAGCGACGACGCGAGGATCACGGTGTCGCCGTGGCCGACCGAGACCTTGTGGTCGCCGTTGGCCATGCGCGACAGCGCGGCCATGGGCTCGCCCTGCGAGCCCGTGCACATGAGCACGATCTCGTCGTCGCGCAGCGAGTCGACCTTCTTGAGGTCGATGAGGACGCCGTCCGGCACCTTGAGGTAGCCGAGCTCGGCCGCGATGCCCATGTTGCGGACCATCGAGCGACCGACGAGCGCCACCCGGCGCCCGTGGTTGTGCGCGGCGTTGAGGACCTGCTGGACGCGGTGCACGTGCGAGGAGAAGGACGCGACGATGATCCGCTTGTCCGAGGCGCCGAAGACGCTGTCCAGGACGGGGCCGATCTCCACCTCGGGGGTCACGAAGCCCGGGACCTCGGCGTTGGTCGAGTCGACCATGAACAGGTCGACGCCCTTCTCGCCCAGGCGCGCGAAAGCGCGCAGGTCCGTGACGCGGCCGTCGAGCGGCAGCTGGTCCATCTTGAAGTCGCCCGTGTGCAGGACCGTGCCGGCCCCCGTGGTGACCGCGACCGCGAGGGCGTCCGGGATGGAGTGGTTGACCGCGACGAACTCGCAGCTGAAGGGGCCGAACGCGACCGTCTCGTCCTCCTTGACCACGCGGGTCACGGGGGCGATGCGGTGCTCCTTGAGCTTGGCCGAGATGAACGCGAGCGTGAGCTGCGAACCCACCAGGGGGATGTCGCGGCGCAGGCGCAGCAGGTACGGCACGGCACCGATGTGGTCCTCGTGGCCGTGCGTCAGGATGATCGCCTCGATGTCGTCGAGACGGTCCTTGATGTAGTCGAAGTCCGGCAGGATCAGGTCCACGCCGGGCTGGTTGTCCTCGGGGAAGAGGACGCCGCAGTCGATGACGAGCAGACGCCCGTCGTACTCGAGGACGGCCATGTTGCGTCCGACCTCGCCGAGCCCGCCGAGGGCGACGATGCGCAGGGCACCTGCCTGCAGCGCGGGGGGAAGGGACAGTTCGGGGTGAGGGTGGCTCACGGGGCCTCCTGGCCTGTAGTTCAGCTTGTTCAGCGTGGCCGCGGGGTCGCCGGGTCCAGCAGGCCGGAGGCCTCCAGACCGGCGCGGACGACGGCGACCTCGTCGTCCGTGGCTGCGACGTACGGCAGCCTGAGGTATCGGTTCTCGGTGACTCCGAGGAGCTGGAGCGCGGCCTTGGCCATGACGGCCTGGAAGCCCGCTCCGTTGATGGCGTCGATCGTGGGGATCGCGGTGCGGAAGGCCGCGAGCGCGCCCGCGTGGTCGCCGGCGTCGAAAGCCGAGACGACCTGGGCGAAGCGCGAGCCGACCGCGTGGGCGGACACGGAGACGATGCCGACCGCGCCGTGCGCGAGGAACGACAGCAGCATGCTGTCGTCGCCGCTGTACCAGGCGAGCCCGGTCGACTCGATGAGCCTGGCCGCGGTGTAGACGTCGCCCGAGGCGTCCTTGTTCGCCACGATCCGCTCGTGCGCGGCGAGGCGCTCGATCGTCGCGGGGGCGATGCGGACGCCTGAGCGACCGGGCACGTCGTAGATCATGACGGGTAGCGGCGTGGCGTCGGCCACGGCCGTGATGTGGCGGTACAGGCCCTCCTGGGAGGGGCGCGAGTAGTAGGGGCTCACGACGAGGAGCCCGTGGGCGCCCGCCTCCGCGGCCTGCTCGGCCATGCGGACGGCGTGCTGGGTGTCGTTCGAGCCAGCGCCCGCGATCACGTGCGCGCGGTCCCCGACGGCGTCGACCACCGCGCGAACCAGCTCCGCCTTCTCCGGTGCGTGCGTCGTGGGCGACTCCCCCGTGGTCCCGCTCAGGACGATCCCGTCGTTCCCGTTGTCCACGAGGTGCTTCGCGACCTTGACCGCCGCGTCGAGGTCGACCTCTCCGGCGAGGGTCATCGGGGTGACCATCGCGGTCAGGACGGCGCCGAACGGTCGGGCCTGCGTGGGGGGAAGTGCCATGTGCACAAACTACCGCGCGCGCGACCGAAACGGCGTGTCGGTCCACGGGTCGCGCGGGCCGGGCGCGAGGTTCTGCGGTGTTCGAGGCACAGGTCACCTCGGCGGGTCGCCGACGGACGAGAACCCGTCGATGCGAACCCGCGCCGCGCGCGTGATACTCGAACCATGTCGCCCGCCACGAACGCCCTGTCCCCCGCCCTGGTCTCGCACCTGCCGACCGGGCTGCTGATCGGTGGCCAGTGGGGCCCGGCCGAGGACGGTCGGACGTTCGAGGTCGCCGACCCGGCGACCGAGGAGGTCCTGTTCGACGTCTCGGACGCGAGCCCCGCGGACGGTCTGCGCGCGCTCGAGGCCGCGCACGCCGCGGCCCCGGCCTGGCGTGCTGTCGCGCCGCGCGAACGCTCCGAGCTGTTGCGCGCGGTCTTCACGACGCTGACGGCCCGCGCGGACGACATCGCCGCGCTCATCACGGCCGAGTGCGGCAAGCCTCTCGCCGAGGCCCGCGCCGAGGTCGTGTACGGCGCCGAGTTCCTGCGCTGGTACGCCGAGCAGGCCGTGCGCACCGACGGCCTGGTCCGCACGGCACCGGGCGGGGCGAACCGGCAGCTCGTCTCGCGTCGCCCCGTGGGTCCGGCGCTGCTCATCACGCCGTGGAACTTCCCGATCGCGATGGCCACACGAAAGATCGGCCCGGCGCTCGCCGCGGGCTGCACGGTCGTGATCAAGCCCGCGCACCTGACCCCGCTCACGACGTCCCTGGTCGCGGAGATCATCCGTGGGCACCTGGAGGACCGTGGCCTGCCGGCGGGCGTGGTCAACGTCGTGCCGACGTCGTCGGCGTCGGAGGTGACCACTCCCCTGCTCGCGGACCCGCGCCTGCGCAAGCTCTCCTTCACGGGGTCCACGGGCGTGGGCCGCACGCTCCTCAAGGGGGCCGCGGACCAGGTCCTGCGGACCTCGATGGAGCTCGGCGGCAACGCGCCGTTCCTCGTCTTCGCGGACGCCGACCTCGACGCCGCGGTCGAGGGTGCGCTCGTCGCCAAGCTCCGCAACACGGGTCAGAGCTGCGTCGCGGCCAACCGCTTCCTGGTGCACGACGCGGTCGCGCGCGACTTCGGCCAGCGCCTCGCCCGGGCGTTCGGGGAGCTGCGCGTCGGGCCGGGCAGCGAGGAGGGCGTGCAGGTCGGGCCGCTCATCGAGGCCAAGGCCGTCGACAAGGTCGACGAGCTGGTCTCGGTCGCCTCCGACGAGGGCGCGCAGGTCCTCACGGGCGGCGACCGTCCGCGCTCGCCCGGGCACTTCTACTCCCCCACGGTCCTGACCGGTGTCGATGCCGGCTCGCGCGTGGTGACCGAGGAGATCTTCGGCCCGGTCGCCCCGATCGTGGCGTTCGCCGACGACGACGAGGGCATCGCCCTGGCCAACGACACCGAGTACGGCCTCGCGGCCTACGCCTACACCCGGGACCTCGCACGCGCCGTGCGCGTGGGCGAGGAGGTCGACGCCGGGATGATCGGGATCAACCGCGGCCTGGTCTCGGACGCGAGCGCACCCTTCGGCGGCATGAAGCAGTCCGGGCTCGGGCGCGAGGGCGGCGAGGCAGGGCTCGAGGAGTACCTCGAGACCGTGTACGTCGCGCTCTGACCCAGGTGACGATCTCTTCCGGGGCCGACTCACCCCTGCGCGCCGAGCCCCCGGCTAGACCCGACGAACGCACCGAGGTGCGTGCCGCCGTCCGGCAGGCCGTGTCCGTCTCGGTCGCCACGGGCCTGTACGGCATCTCGTTCGGGGCGCTGTCCGTGGTCGCCGGGCTGGACCTGCCGCAGACCATGGTCCTGAGCCTGCTCATGTTCTCGGGCGGCTCGCAGTTCGCGCTCCTCGGCGTCGTGGCCTCGGGCGGGACGTCGGCCGCCGCGGTCACGACTGCGGGCCTGCTCGGCCTGCGCAACACCCTGTACGGCGCCCAGCTCTCGCCGCTGCTCGCGCTGCACGGCTGGCGGCGCGTGCTCGCGGCCCACGTCACGATCGACGAGTCGACGGCCGTCGCGACCGCGCAGCGCAGCAAGGCGGCCTTCCGGGCGGGGTTCTGGTGGACCGGGATCGGGATCTTCGTCGTGTGGAACCTGCTCACGCTCGTCGGCGCTCTCGCCGGGGACGCGATGGGCGACCCCAAGGCGTGGGGCCTCGACGCCGCGGCGGGCGCGGCGTTCCTCGCGCTCCTGTGGCCCCGCCTCGCGAGCCGCGTCATGCAGCTCACCGCCGCGCTCGCGGTCGTCGTGGCGGTCGCGCTGCTCCCGTTCGTACCGCCCGGGGTCCCCGTGCTCGCGGCGGCCGCCGTGGCCATCGTGGTCGGGCAGGTCGCCCGGCAGCCGCGCCAGCCCGTGACCGTCACGGCGTACGTGCCCGACGGCGCCGCTCCCTCTTCGCCCGCTCCCTCACCCGAGGCTCCGCCCGCCAGCACGCGTCCGGCCGACCCGGCCGGACAGGGTGATCCATCCACCCCGACCGACCCGCCCACGACCGACCGCACCGAGGAGCCCTGATGTCCGACGCCGCCCTGTGGGCCACCGTGATCGCGGCCTCGCTCGTGTGCCTCGGGCTCAAGCTCGCGGGGCACCTGATCCCCGAGCACTGGCTCGCGTCCGACCGCGTCGCGCGCACCGCTGCCCTCGTCACGGCCTCCCTGCTCGCAGCGCTCGTCGCGGTCCAGACCGTCGGGGACGGTCAGGGGATCACGCTCGACGCGCGACTCCCGGCGCTCGGCGTCGCGGCGGTCGCGCTCGCCCTGCGGGCGCCGTTCCTCGTCGTCGTGATCCTCGCGGCGGCGACCGCCGCGGGGCTGCGGGCACTCGGCCTCGCGTGACGAGCCTCCCCGGCCACGGCCTCGGGTAGGGTCTGGCGAATGGCCCTCTTCAGCGAGTCGGCGGACGTCTCCGTCCGTCCGGCAGTCCCCGGCGACGAGGTCGCGATGACCGCGATCCAGATCGAGTCCTGGCGCACCGCGCACGCCGACGTGCTCGGTGCGGCCGTCCTCGACGCGCTCGACGTCCCCCGGATGCAGGAGCAGTGGGCCGGGGCGGTGTCCTCCCCGCCGGGGCCCGGCTTCGCGGTGCTCGTGGCCCTCGCTGCGGACCGCGTCGTGGGCTTCGCAGCCGTCGCCCCGGGCCAGCTCGTCGCGCTCGAGGTCCTGCCTGCTCACCAGCGCGGGGGGCACGGCTCGCGGCTGCTGTCCGCGGCCGTCGACCGGCTGCGCCAGGACGGCTCCGCGGAGGTCGTGGCCTGGATCCTGGACGGCGACACCGCGCGCGAGCAGTTCCTGGGCGGCGCGGGCCTGGGCCCTGACCAGCGGACCCGGACGCTGGCGACCGGGGTGCGCGACGTCGTCGAGCACCGGTGGAGCGCCACGATCTGAGGCGGTTCCGTAGGTCACCCGCGCGGGGTCCACGCCACCGTGCCCGACGGCGTACCCCACCCGGCCTTGCCGCTCGGCCGGGTGCGTCCCGTCCTAGCGGGAGGCCTTGCGCTCGGCCCGGTACATGCCCGCGGCCTTGCGCAGCATGGCGCGTGCCCGCTTGCGGTCCCCCGACGCGTCGTACGCGAACGCCACGTGGTACCAGGACCGCCAGTCGTCGGGGTGCTCCTCCGCGTGGGCCCGGTGCTCCTCGAACGCCGCGTCGGCCGCGGCGCGGTCGATGCGTCCGCCCGGTGAGCGCGGCAGGTCGTCGACGGGCAGCTCGCCCGCGGCGGCGAGCTCGTCGGCCATCTTCTGGACCGTGACCGCGAGCCAGAACTCCCACGCGATCAGCCCGATCACGAGGAGCGGGATGAGCAGGACGCCGATCCCGATCGCGATCCCCACGGGCTCGCCCGTCCCCACGAGCGCCTGCGCACGGCCCAGGATCGCCCACACGTAGATCGCGAGCAGGGCCGTGACGACGACGGCCCCGATCAGGCCCTTGCGTGACCTCACGAGAGGTCCATGACGTTCTCGAGCCCGACCGTCAGACCCGGGCGCGAGACGACCTCACGGATGCCGAGCAGCACGCCGGGCATGAACGACACGCGGTCGAACGAGTCCTGGCGGATGATGAGCTGCTCGCCCTCGTTGCCGAAGAGGATCTCCTCGTGCGCGACCAGGCCGCGCAGGCGCACCGCGTGCACCCGGACCCCGTCGACGTCGGCGCCGCGCGCCTCCCAGCCGGACTCGGTCGCGTCGGGGCTCGCGCCCAGCCCCGCCTCCGCACGGGCCTTGGCGATGGCGCCCGCCGTGTGCGTCGCGGTGCCGCTGGGGGCGTCGACCTTGTTCGGGTGGTGCAGCTCGATGACCTCGGCCGACTCGAAGTAGCGCGCCGCCTTGGCCGCGAACGTCATGGCGAGCACGGCCGACAGGCCGAAGTTCGGGGCGATCAGCACGCCGACGCTCGTACCCTCGGTCGCCTTGCGCCCCAGGTGCGCGACGAGGCGCCCGCGGCTCACGTCCGTCCATCCCGTGGTGCCCACGACCGCGTGCACGCCGAGGTCGATGAGAGCGTGCACGTTGTCCTCGGTGACCGCGGGGACCGTGAAGTCGACCGCGACGTGGGCGCCCGCGGCGGCGACCTGCGCGAGGTCGTCCCCCGCGTCGATCCGGGCGACGAGCTCCATGTCCGGGGCGGCCTCGACCGCCGCGCACACCGTGGCACCCATGCGCCCGGCCGCGCCGAGGACGGCGACCTTGATCGGTGTCGGGGCAGCGGTCTCGCGGGAGGGCTGGGGGGAGCTCTGAGGGGTCACGTCGTTCGAGGTCACGCGTCAACCCTAGCCGCAACGCGAGGAGGGCCGGGGCGCGTGAGGCGCACCGGCCCTCCTCGTTCACGCTGTGAGACTCAGTCCCCGAAAGGACCGACGCGCACGGTCGAGCGCGGGCGGGAGGCGAGCTCCTCCGCGAGCTTGCGCACGTCGTCGGACGTCACCGAACGGATCCGTTCGAGCGACTCGGCGACGCTCAGCAGCTCGCCGAACACGAGCTCCGACTTGCCCAGGCGGCTCATGCGCGAGCCCGAGTCCTCCAGGCCCAGCACCAGCCCGCCGGAGAGCTGACCGATGCTCCGGTCCAGCTCGGCCTGCGTGATGCCCGACTCCGCGAGCTTCTCGAGCTCGCTCGTCATGAGCTCGGTGACCTGGTCGACCTTCGAGGGCGCGCAGCCCGCGTACAGGCCGAACGTCCCGATGCCGCCATGCCCCGACGCGAACGAGTACGTCGAGTACGCCAGACCCCGCTTCTCGCGGATCTCCTGGAAGAGCCGCGAGCTCATGCCGCCACCGAGGACGGCGCTGAGCACCGAGAGCACGAAGCGGCGGTCGTCCGTCGCGGACAGGCCCGTGCCGCCGATGATGACGTTGGCCTGCTCGACGGTGCGGCGGATCGTGAGCTCGACGCCCTCGATCCCCACGCCCTGCACGTCCGCGTTGTCGCGGCGAGCGCGAGGCGTGCCCGCAGGGTCGAGGTCCCAGCCACCGGTCGTGAGCGCGGTCGCGACCTGCTCGCACAGCGTGTCGTGGTCGACCCCACCGGCCGCGGCGACGACGAGCGTCTCCGGGCGGTAGTGCCACTGGTAGTGCTCCCAGACGGCGCTGCGCGGCACGGCGTTGATGGTGTCCGGCGTGCCGCCGATCGGGCGCCCCAGGGGGTGCCCGGCCAGGACGGCCTGCGCGAACTCCTCGTGCACGACGTCCGACGGGTCGTCGTCGTTCATCGCGAGCTCTTCGAGGATCACCCCGCGCTCGGTCTCGAGCTCGTCCTCGTCGAGGCGCGCCGAGGTCACCATGTCGGTGATGACGTCGACCGCCATGGGCAGGTCGGAGTCGAGCACGCGGGCGTAGTAGCAGGTGTGCTCCTTGCCGGTCGCGGCGTTGGCCTCACCGCCGACGGCGTCGAACGCCTCGGCGATGTCCATCGCGGACCGGCGGGCAGTTCCCTTGAAGAGCAGGTGCTCCAGGAAGTGCGTGGAGCCGAAGTGACCGTCGGTCTCGTCGCGCGAGCCGACGCCGACCCATGCTCCGACGGTCGCCGAGCGCAGGCCCGGCATCGACTCGGTGAGGACCCGAACCCCGCCGGGCAGGACCGAGCGACGAATCGTCGCCCCGTCCTGCCCGGCGGTCAGCTCACCCTCGGGCGAACCCGAGGGGACGAGCGGAAGGTTCCAGGGCACGTCAGGCGTCGTCCCCGGCAGGTGCCTCGGCGTCGGCCGGAGCGTCGTCCGAGCCCTCGACGACCGCGTGCAGCGAGAGCTTGCCGCGCGGGTCGATCTCGCCGATCTCGACCTGGACCTTCTGGCCGATCGACAGGACGTCCTCGACGTTCTCGACGCGCTTGCCACCGACGAGCTTGCGGATCTGGCTGATGTGCAGCAGACCGTCCTTGCCCGGGGACAGCGAGACGAAGGCGCCGAACGACGTGGTCTTGACGACCGTGCCGACGAAGCGCTCGCCGATCTCGGGGACGTGCGGGTTGGCGATCGCGTTGATCGCCGCGCGGGCGGCCTCTGCGGAGGGGCCGTCGGTGGCACCGATGTACACGGTGCCGTCGTCCTCGATGGAGATGTCCGCGCCCGTCTCCTCCTGGATCTGGTTGATCATCTTGCCCTTGGGGCCGATGACCTCGCCGATCTTGTCCACGGGGACCTTGACCGCGATGACGCGAGGAGCGTTGGGGCTCATCTCGTCCGGCACGTCGATGGCCTCGTTGAGGACGTCCAGGATGGTCAGGCGTGCGTCGCGTGCCTGGGTCAGCGCGCCGGCCAGGACCGAGGCGGGGATGCCGTCGAGCTTGGTGTCGAGCTGGATGGCCGTGATGAACTCACGCGTACCGGCGACCTTGAAGTCCATGTCGCCGAACGCGTCCTCGGCACCGAGGATGTCGGTCAGCGCCGCGTAGCGCGTCTCGCCGTCGACGGTGTCGGAGACGAGGCCCATCGCGATGCCCGCGACCGCTGCGCGCAGCGGCACACCGGCGTTGAGGAGCGAGAGCGTCGAGGCGCACACGGAGCCCATCGAGGTCGAGCCGTTGGACCCGAGGGCCTCGGAGACCTGACGGATCGCGTAGGGGAACTCCTCGCGGCTCGGCAGCACCGGCACGATCGCACGCTCGGCGAGGGCGCCGTGCCCGATCTCGCGACGCTTCGGGCTGCCCACGCGGCCGGTCTCGCCGGTCGAGTAGGGCGGGAAGTTGTAGTTGTGCATGTAGCGCTTGCGCGTCTCCGGGGAGAGCGTGTCGAGCTGCTGCTCCATGCGGAGCATGTTGAGCGTGGTGACACCCAGGATCTGGGTCTCGCCGCGCTCGAAGATCGCCGAGCCGTGCACGCGGGGCAGGACCTCGACCTCGGCCGAGAGGGTGCGGATGTCCGCGAGCCCACGACCGTCGATGCGGAAGCCGTCCGTGAGGATGCGCGCGCGGATGAGCTTCTTCTGCACCGAGCGGTACGCGGCGGAGATCTCCTTCTCGCGGCCCGCGAAGTCACCGGCGAGCTCGGCCTGGATCTCGGCCTTGATCTCGTCGAGACGGTTCTCGCGGTCCTGCTTGTCGGCGATGCTCAGGGCCTCGCCCAGGCGGGCCGTCGCAGCGGCCTCGACCGCGGCGTAGACGTCGTCCTGGTAGTCCGGGAACGTCGGGAAGTCCTGCACGGGCTTGGCGGCCTTGGCCGCGAGCTCCTGCTGCGCCTCGACGAGCACGCGGATGAAGGGCTTGGCGGCCTCGAGGCCGCCTGCGACGACCTCTTCGGTCGGGGCGCCGACGCCCTCGTTCTTGATGAGGTTCCAGGAACCCTCGGTGGCCTCGGCCTCGACCATGGTGATCGCGACGTCGTCACCCACGACACGACCGGCGACGACCATGTCGAAGACGGCGCGCTCCTTGTCGGAGTACTTGGGGAACGCGACCCACTGGCCGTCGATCAGGGCGACGCGGACGGCGCCGATCGGGCCGGAGAACGGCAGGCCGGAGAGCTGCGTCGAGATCGACGCGGCATTGATGGCCAGGGTGTCGTACGCGTCGTCCGGGTGGATGGCGAGCACGGTGATGACGACCTGGACCTCGTTGCGCAGGCCCTTGACGAACAGGGGGCGCAGCGGGCGGTCGATCAGGCGGCAGGCCAGGATCGCCTCGGTCGAGGGGCGACCCTCACGACGGAAGAACGAACCGGGGATCTTGCCGGCGGCGTACTGCCGCTCCTCGACGTCCACCGTCAGGGGGAAGAAGTCGAACTGGTCCTTGGGGTGCTTGCCGGCCGTCGTGGTCGACAGCAGCATGGTCTCGCCGTCCAGGTAGGCGGCGGCGGAGCCACCGGCCTGGCGCGCGAGGCGTCCGGTCTCGAACCGGACGGTACGGGTTCCGAAGCGACCGTTGTCGATCGTTGCTTCGGTGAATTCGATCTCGGGACCCTCCACGGGTGCCCTCCTCACTCTCGAAGTGCCGCCTTCGGTGCCTGTCGAGGGTGCATCCACTCGACGCTCGGCGGTCTTCGATCGAGGCCCACGGTCTTCCCGCTCTTGGCGGGTTCCGGGAGCCACTACCGAGGACCGAACGAAAGGCTGGCGGCGTGGGTTTTCTTACGGGTGCTTCACACCGGACCAGCCCGGCCCCGTCCGGGGCCGGGCTGAGTCAGGGAATGTCAGCGACGCAGGCCGAGGCGCTCGATGAGGCTGCGGTAGCGGTTGATGTCGACCTTCTGCAGGTAGCCGAGGAGACGGCGACGCTGGCCGACGAGGAGCAGCAGGCCACGACGGCTGTGGTGGTCGTGCTTGTGCTCCTTGAGGTGCTCGGTCAGGTCCTTGATGCGCTGCGTCAGCATCGCGATCTGGACCTCGGGCGAACCGGTGTCGCCCTCGCTCGTGGCGTACTCGGTCATGATGCGCTGCTTGGTGGCAGTGTCGAGGGGCACGGCTCTCCTTGTAGTGTTCGTTGCGCGGCGCGCCAGGGCTTGATCCCTGGGCTCTTCGGCAGGCTTACCAGCCTCCGCGGCCGTTCTGACGGCGCCCATAGTCTAGCAGGGTTGCCCGGGGCACGGCCCTGACCTCGCGGGACGGCGAGCCCGGTACCTGGACGAGCGTACCGGTACGCGCCCACGGGACATCGGGGCTCACTCCCCCAGCAGCCCCCGCCTGCGCGCCTCGGCCACCGCGGCCGTGCGCGAGTCGACCCCGAGCTTCTCGTACACGTGGACCAGGTGGGACTTCACGGTCGCCTTCGACAGGAACAGCCGGCGCGCGACCTCGTCGTTCGAGCACCCCTGCGCGACGAGCCCGAGGACCTCGAGCTCGCGCAGCGACAGCGAGACGCCCGGTGCCCGCATGCGCCCGAGCAGCCGACGCTGCACGCTCGGCCCGAGCGCGACCTGCCCACCCGCCGCCGCGCGGATCGCGGCGGTCAGCTCGTCGGTCGGCGCGTCCTTGAGCAGGTAGCCGATGGCGCCGGCCTCGATCGCCGCGAGGATCTCCTGGTCGGAGTCGTAGGTCGTGAGGATCAGGACGGGCGGGCCGCCCAGGCGCGTGACCTCGCGCGCGGCCTGCGCACCGCCCATGCGCCCCTCGCCGAAGCGCAGGTCGAGCAGCACGACGTCGGCCTCGAGCCCGGCCCCGACCCGGCGCACGAGCTCCTCGGCCGTCGCGAGCTCGTCCACCACCTCCATGTCCCCCTCGGCGTCGACGACGGCCCGCAGGCCCGCGCGGACCACGGGGTGGTCGTCGGTCAGGACGACGCGGACGGTCGCCGGTCCTTGTGTCACCGAGTCTCCTGGGGGTCGAGCGGAAGGTGGACCGCGAGCGCCGTCCCGGCGCCCGGCTCGGTCTCGAGAGAGAACGTGCCGCCGAGCTCGGCGACGCGCGAGCGCATCGCGGTCAGGCCGAACCCTGAGCGAGGCGGGGGCGTCGCCGCTCCTGTCGCGCCGTCGCCACGCTCCTCCTGCCCGACGGCGGAGCCCCCGTCCGCGCCCGGGCGCGGTCCGGGGAGCGCGAGCGGGTCGAACCCGCGACCGTCGTCGACCACGTCGAGCGCCACGGCGTCCCCGAGGAAGCTGAGCGTGACCGCGGCCCGCGAGGCTCCCGCGTGCTGGACGACGTTGGCGAGAGCCGACTGCGCGATCCGCAGCAGCGCGGTCTCGACGGGCACGGGCAGCGGACGAGGTCGCCCGGACACGTCGACGGTCACGCGCAGGTCGTCGCCCGAGGCCAGCGCCGTGCGCTCGGCGACGCGCTCGAGCGCCCCGACCAGGGTCGCCGACTCGAGGTCCGCGGGTGCGAGGTCGCGCACGAAGCGCCGGGCCTCGGCGAGGTTCTGCTGCGCGGCGACCCGTGACCGGGTGACGTAGCCGCGCGCGGTGCGTGCCGCCGTCGGGCCGGGGGCTCCCTCGGCGAACGCTCCCGGCGCCTCGACCTCCGCCAGGGCCGTGTCCGCAGCGCGCAGCAGCAGCTCGATCGACGAGAAGCCCTGTGCGAGCGTGTCGTGGATCTCGCGCGCGAGGCGCTCGCGCTCGGTCGCGACCGCAGCCTCGCGCTCGGAGACCGCGAGGTCCGCGCGCGTGCGGACCAGGTCGTCGATGAGCTCCTGGCGGCCCTGCGACTCGCGCACGATCGTCTCGAAGCCGAGGACGACGGCGATCGCGACGAGGCCGCCGAACGTCGGGCCCAGGATCGAGCCCACGAGCTGCTGCCCGCCCAGGATCGCTCCGCCGATCGCGCACGCCGTGGTCGCGGCCACGGCCACGATCCCGCGGCGCGGGCCGAGGACGTGCATCTCGAGGAACATGAGCGGGAACGCGATCCACAGCGCGACCGGGGTCAGGAGCAGCAGGAGGGCCCACCCCACGATCAGCGCCGCGACCCACGCTCCCGTGGGCCACCAGGCGCCGCGCGGGGCGTCGACCGCGGTGTCGCGCACGTTGATCCGCGAGCGCCCCACGCCGTAGACGAGCAGGAGTCCCAGGCCGCACGCGAGCGCGCCCCACGCCCCGGCGTCCAGTCCCCCGTCGCTCAGGGCCTCGGCCCAGCGGGAGCCGACCGCGAGCCCGACGAGGGCCACCAGGAGCACGTCGAGCGCGATCTGGAGCCCGAGGGCGGCGGAGATCACGGCGCGAGGCTTCACATCGCCACCCTAGCGACGCGGCGGGCGCGCCGTGCCGCGCGCGATCCATCGAAAGGTTGATCCTCGGACCCACCCTGCGGCCACCGGAGAGCATCCACGGGCCCGATCCGCGCGAGCCCCTCCGGCGGGAGGCTGGACGCAGATCGATTCCACGCCAACCACCGGAGGCTCTTGATGTTCGTCGCGCTGCGCGACCTGCGCTTCGCCCGGGGACGCTTCGTCCTCATGTCCACCGTCATCGTCCTCATCACGTTCCTCGTGGGCTTCCTGGCCTCGCTGACCGCGGGACTGGCCCGCGCGAGCACCTCGGGCATCACCGACCTCCCGGTCGACAGCCTCGCGTTCACCGTCACCGGGGATGCGAAGCCCTCCTTCACCGAGTCCCAGGTCGACGCCGCGCAGTGGGACGCGTTCGCCGCTGTGGACGGTGTCTCCTCGGCCGAACCTCTCGGGATCGCGACGACGCGCGCGTCGGTCACCGCAGGCGCCGACGGCGAGGCAGGCACCACCGCCGCCGTCACCGCGTTCGGCTCGCGCCCCGGCTCGGGCCTCGTGCCCGACGGCGCCGAGGCCGCCCCCGGGACCGTGCTGCTGTCGAGCGGCGCGGCCGACGACCTGGGCGCCCAGAAGGGCGACGAGGTCGCCCTGGGCTCGCTGACCCTGACCGTCGCGGGCGTGCTCGACACACAGGCCGACTTCTCGCACACACCCGTCGTCTGGATGGACCTGACCGACTGGCAGACCGTCGGAGCCCGCGGCGGCGGCGCGTCCGGTGACGAGGTCGCGACCGTCGTCGCCATCACCGGGGACCCCAGCGACTCCGCCCTCGCCGCAGCCGAGTCCGAGACCGGCACCGCGACCCTGACCCCGATGGGCGCCCGCGCCGCGGTCAGCTCGTTCTCGGCCGAGAACATGTCCCTCACGATGATGCAGGGATTCCTGCTCGCGATCTCCGCCCTCGTCGTGGGCGCGTTCTTCACCGTGTGGACCATCAACCGGGCCGGCGACGTCGCGGTGCTCAAGGCGCTCGGCGCCTCGACCTCCTACCTGCTGCGCGACGCGATCGGCCAGGCGCTCGTCCTGCTCGTGCTCGGCGTCGGCATCGGGACCGCGCTCGCAGCCGGGGCCGGGGCGCTTGCAGCCCAGGTCATGCCCGTCGTCGTCTCCCCCGCCACGACCCTCCTGCCCGCGCTCGTCCTCGTGGTCCTCGGGACCGTCGGCGCCGTCGCGGCGATCCTGCGGATCACGCGCATCGACCCGCACGCGGCGCTCGCGGCCCGCTGAGGCGTCCGCCTGCTCGCCGCTCCTGCGGCGGGGTTGGCGCTCGCGACCGCTCCCCCTTGCTCCTGAAAGCTGCTCCTGAAAGGCACACCATGGACCTCACCCTCGACCACGTCACCCTCGTCTACCCCGACGGCGAGTCGACCGTCACCGCGGTCGACGACGTCTCCCTGACCGTCCCCGCCGGGACCACGACCGCGGTGCTCGGCCCGTCGGGTTCGGGCAAGTCGAGCCTGCTCGCAGTGGCGGCGACCCTCACGACCCCGACGTCCGGGGAGGTGCGCATCGGCGACGACGTCGTCAACGCGCCGGCGTCGTCAGCTGGTTCGGCCGTGTCCTCGAACGCGGCGCGGCTGCGGCGCGACCGGATCGGGATCGTCTTCCAGCAGCCGCAGCTCATCGCGTCGCTCACGGCGCTCGAGAACCTCGAGCTCATGAGCCACCTGCGCGGCGAGCGGCCCTCGGCGCACCGTGACCGGGCGCTCGAGCTGCTCGACGCCGTCGGGCTCCGGGACGTGGCCGCCAAGCGACCCGGCCAGCTCTCCGGCGGTCAGCGCCAGCGCGTCGCGATCGCCCGGGCCCTCATGAACCACCCCGAGGTCCTGCTGGTCGACGAGCCGACCTCGGCGCTCGACCACGAACGCGGCGTCCAGATCATCGAGCTCGTCACCCGGCTCACCCGGGAGACGGGCGCCGCGACCATCGTCGTGACCCACGACGAGGCCACGCTCGACACGGTCGACGCACGCGTGCACCTGGCGGACGGGCGGCTCCTGGAGGCGGACGAGGTGGCGACGCTCGGGGCCTGACCCGGCATCGGCGGACCGGGGCGTGGCGTCTCGACGTGGAGGCGCCGCCTCAGGACAAGCTCTGCCGGGCGAGCAGCGCCGTCCGGCCGAGCTCACGCCCCCACTCGCGCGCCCGCTCGACCTCGCCCGGGCACAGCGGTCCTTCCATGCCCTCCACGTAGAAGGAGTGCGGGGAGTCGGCAGGCGAGAGCCCGCGCCGGCGAACCACCCGGTCGGCTGCTCGGGCAGCGCTGCCCGGAAGGTGCTTGACGGACTTCACGCGGGTGTCGAACGTCGCGCCGAACCGCCCGGAGGCGTCGTCGACCAGGGCGTCGAGCCATTCGCGGATGCCCCGTTCGACGGTCGGGCTCCCCGGGCGCCGACCGGCCGCCTCCTCGCGTGAGGCCAGTCGTGACATGCCGAAGGCGTGCGTGGGTCCGCCGACCACGATGAGGTCTGCCCCCAGGACGTCGTCGGCCGGCGCTGTCGCGGACACCTCGACCGTCCGCACGGCCACCTGCTCGGACAGCCCTTCGGCCACCGCCCGCGCGATCTCGGCGGTGTTCCCGAACATCGACTCGTAGATCACGACTGCTTCCATGGCTCCCACTCCTGTCGTCAGGACCAGGTTGCTCGCGGAGCACCACCACCGCCAGTATCTTTGGTCCGGACGCCACGGGTCCTTCGACCCGGTCTGCCACGGTCCGCCTCGGCCAGCCCCGGTCAGCCCAGCAGCGGCTTGGCCCCCGTGGCCCGCACGTGCGAGGCCACGGCCAGCGCGATCCACACCGCGATCCCCTGGAACAGGACGAGGGTCAGGGTGGGCGCGCCCACGAGGAGGCAGATACCGAGCGGGATCGCGCTCAGCACGGCGACGTCGGGCCCCTGGGCGATCATCGACGCCGCGCCGGTCGGCAGCGCACCGGCGGGGGTCGCCACGAGCGGGCCGGACCAGTTCGGTGGCTTGCGGTAGGCGCCGCGGATCGCTGCCGCGCCCATGCCGACCGCGACGACGACCACCAGGGCGAACCACAGCCACTCCCCCGTGCCCAGCACCAGCGGCACGATCCCCACCACGAGCGCGAGGAGCGCGGTCAGCGTCGGCACGACGGTGCGGGCGAGCCGCGCGTCGCGCGCGGAGAGCGGCATCATCGCGTCGAGCGCGGGCACCATCTCCGCGGTGCGCGCGCCCTCGGCGCCGAGCTGGGCACCCCTGAACCCCGCGACCACGAGCAGGACGAACAACCCGAACCCGCCCTCGAACGCAGGGACCTGCTGGGCCACGATCACGAGCGCCGTGAGTCCCACGAGCTGGGCGACGGCCGACGGGCTGCGCCGCAGGAGCGTGAGGTCGGCAGCGACGAGCGCAGAGACCGGCCCTCGGACGGTCGCGAAGCGTGAGGCCCTGCGGGCCCTGCCGCCGCGGGTCGAGCCCGCGCGGCTCAGCGCACGGCCGAGCTCTCGCGTGTCGAGCGACAGGATCGCTCCGCCCGCCTGGTCGGCGACCGCGCTCTGCGTGCGCAGGACCTGCGCCCCGAGCGCCTCGAGCCGTCGCCACCACACGACCGCGAGGGCCAGCGCACCGGCTCCGACGACGACGACCACCCACGGGGGGACCGACAGCTCGCGCAGGTCGGACCAGCCCGCCGCCACGAGCACGACGCCGGCGACCGGGACCGCGGCGATGAGCACGTCACTCACCCGCGCGACCGTCGCGGCCACACGGGTCCGCGGCTGGATGAGCCCGGCGAGCCCCACGAGCAGCAGGCCCGCCGCGCCGCCGAGGGCCGCGCTGCGCCCGGCCACACCCGGGTCGGCACCGGAGGCGAGCGCGATCGCCGCGAGCCCTCCTGCGCCGACGACGACCGCGACCGCGACCCCGCGCCAGTACGACGGCGTGAGCAGGCCGCGCCGGTCGACGGGCATCGGGACCCACCAGCGCACGCCCGCGCTGCCCGTCCCGAGCGGCCCCAGCCGCACGGCCATGCCCGTCATGAGGGCCAGGAGCGCGACCGACGCGAGGGCCTGGATCGTGGCTGCCGTCAGGACCGGGGCACGCCCGTCGACGGGGTCGACGAAGATCGTCTCGCGGAGCACGTTCGCTGCACCGATCACGAAGCCGATCGAGATCGCGATCGACACCACGACGTAGGCGACGTTGCCGAGCAGCTCGCCGGGGCCCGCGTCGGCCCGTGAGGCCGTGACGCGTGCGGTGAGGCGCCGGATCTCCCGGCCGGAGAACTCCTCGTCCGGGTCGGCGACGAGCAGCGGCAAGGGAGCGTGCTCGACCACGGGCTCAGGCGTCACGGGTTCGGGCGCGGCGGGACCGCCCGGTGCAGCCGCGGCGTCGCGGGATCCCGGCTTCGCGCCGTGCGGGCGCTTTCTGCCCCTGCCCTGCGCCGCGTTCATCGCCGCGTCCTCAACGGACCTGGGCGAGCGCGGTGAGCGCGGCCTGGTGCCCGAGGCGCACGCACTCGTCGTCGCCGACGAGCAGCCCGCGGGCCCCGGTACGCTCGACGAGGTCGGGGTCGTGGGTCGCGAACACGACGGCGGCTCCGCGCCCGGCCTCCTCGACGAGGATCCGTGCGAGGTCGGCGCGCATGCCGGGGTCGAGGCGTTGTTCGGGCTCGTCGAGCACGAGGACCTCGCGGGGACGGGCGAACCCGGCCGCGAGCAGGAGACGTCGGCGCTGCCCCGAGGACAGCTCGGTCGGCATGGCTCCCGACTGCTCGCTCAGGCCGAAGCGGTCGAGGAGCTGGTCGACGACCTCGCCCGCCCCGGCGACGCCGTGGCCGCGCGCGGTCAGGACGAGGTGCTCACGGGCCGTGAGCCCGGGGAAGTAGGCGTCGTCGTCGAGGATACCGACGACCTTGGCGCGGAAGTCACGCTCGCGCTCGTCGACGTCCCGGCCGAACGCCAGGACCTTGCCCGACAACGGGGCGAGCACGCCCAGGAGCGCGCGCAGGAGCGTCGACTTGCCGCTGCCGTTGGGCCCGATGATCGCCCACAGCTCACCGGGGCGGACGGCCAGGTCGACGGGCGCGCACACGGGCGCCTCGGCGTACCCGACGCGCAGGGCTCGGGTCTCCAGGACGGGCTGCTTCTTGACCGACACGACTACTCCTCCGCCTCGGCCGGCGACACGTCCGGGTCCGGCCCGGCCGACCCCGCACCCGAGGCGAGGATCGCGCGGGCGCGCGCGACGTCGTCGTGCATGGTCTCCACGAGCGCCTCGATGCCGTCGAAGCGCAACGTGGGGCGCAGGTGCTCGACGAACTCCAGGACGACCTCCTCGTCGTACAGGTCGAGGTCGGTGCGGTCCAGGACGTAGGCCTCGACGCGGCGCTCGACGCCGTCGAACGTGGGGTTGGTGCCGATCGAGATGGCCGCGGGCAGCACGCCGTCGCAGTTCCCGGGCGCCGCCGCGAGGAGCTGGGGGCGACGCAGCCAGCCCGCGTACACGCCGTCGGCCGGGACCATGCCGGTGATCGCACCCAGGTTCGCGGTGGGGAACCCGAGCTCGCGGCCGCGCGCGTCGCCGTGGACCACGACGCCGCGCAGGCGGTGGTGCCGTCCCAGCAGCGCCGCGGCCTCGCGGACCTTGCCGTCCGTGAGCAGGCCGCGGATCTCGGTCGAGGACCAGCGCCCGCTGGGCACGCCGGCGTCCACGGCGACCGACGCGACCGTCCCGACGTCGTCGATCGCGCGGACCTCGAAGCCGTGCGTCCGGCCGAGCTCGATCATGGTCGCCAGGTTGCCCGCGTTGTCGCGCCCGAAGCGCACGTCGTGCCCCACGACGACCGTTCGGGCGCCCAGACCCTCGACGAGGTAGGTCCGCACGAACTCCTCGGGCGTCTGCTGCGCGAAGTCGAGCGTGTACTCGACGAGCAGCACCGCGTCGAGGCCCGTGGCCTCCAGCAGCTCCATGCGGTCGGCGATCCCGGTCAGGAGCTCGGGCGCCTGCTCGGGCCGGTGGACCGTCGCAGGGTGCGGGTGGAAGGTCACGGCGACCGCCTCGGAGCCGGACTCCCGGGCGAGGGACACGATGCGGCCGAGCACCTCGGCATGGCCGCGGTGGACGCCGTCGAAGTTGCCGATCGTCACGACCGACGGTCCGAATCCCGGCGGAACCTGGTCCAGGTCCGTCCACAGGTGCACGCGTACTCCTCGAGATATGTGTGAGGCGGGTCCGCTCAGGAGGCCCGACGACGGCGCGCACCCACGGCGCGCCTGGTCAAGGTTGCCACGACTCGGCCCCGGGTTCCCCATCGAACCGGACTGCGGTCGCCCGCTGTCCGCGCTCGTGCTCACGCCGGGGCGAAGACGATCACCGGCTTGGCCTTGTGCCTTCCCTCGCGCACCACGTTCTCGAGCAGCGCGACGAGGGAGCCGTCGTCACCGATCGCGGCCGTCGTGGCGTCCTGCGCGGACGGGTCGATCCACTTGCCGTAGGACAGCGCGGTGCGCTCCTCGGGCGTCAGGTCGCGCGCCGGGAACGTCGCGCGGGCCGCAGCGGCGAGCGGGAGCGTCGCGAGGACGCCGTCGCGCTCGACCTGCGCCTCGAGCTCGTCGAGCGTCGAGGCCCCGTCGAGCGCGTAGCCGCCCACGCGGGTGCGGCGCAGCACCGTGAGGTGTCCCCCGACGCCGAGGCCCGCACCCAGGTCGCGGGCGAGCGCCCGGACGTAGGTCCCCGAGGAGCACACGACCGTGACGTCGACGTCGAACGCGGGGACGTCGTCGGGCTCCACGGCCGGGACCGGTCGCACGTCGTGGACGTCGAAGCGCGAGATCGTCACCGGGCGGGCTGCGAGCTCGACCTGCTCGCCCGAGCGTACGAGCGCGTACGCGCGCTGCCCGTCGACCTTGATCGCCGACACCGAGCTCGGCACCTGCTCGATGGGGCCGGTCAGGAGCGCGACGCCCGCGTCGATCGCCTCGCGCGTGACGGCCGAGGCGTCCGTGCGTGAGGTGGTCTCGCCCTCGGCGTCGTCCGTCGTGGTGGCGGCGCCCAGGCGGATCGTCGCCGTGTACTCCTTGTCCGCACCCACGACGTACGTCAGGAGCTTGGTCGCGCGCCCGATCCCCAGGACCAGGACGCCCGTCGCCATGGGGTCGAGCGTGCCCGCGTGGCCCACCTTGCGGGTCCCCGCGAGCCGACGCAGGCGGCTCACCACGTCGTGGCTCGTGAGGCCCTGGGGCTTGTCGACGACCACGAGGCCGTCGGGGGCGGTGGGGCGGCGCTCGCGCACCGGCTTCTGGTCGTGCGTCATCGTGGTCCTCGTGCTCGGGGGTCGGAAAGAGAGGGCGTGCGGGTGGGTCGCGTCAGCGCCGGGAGGACTCCGGCCGCGGCGCGGCCCGGCCCGTGTCCGGTGCCTCCTGGGCGGCCGGGTCGACCGCGGGCAGCGCGTCGCCGAACGCGCAGAGCATGAGCTCGGCCAGGCGCGGGTCGTCCCCGAAGTGCTCGGGGGCGCCGATCGCGAGGAGGGTGTTGAGCAGCATGCCCTGGGCGAGGAAGTCGCGCGCCTGCTCGAGCGTGCCGCCCGTGCGGTCCTGGTAGATCTCGAAGATCTGGACGAAGATCTCGCGCGAGCGTGCCCCGAAGACCGGGTCCGCCCCGGCCGCGAAGCCGTGCATCAGGACGAGCAGGAGGTTGCGGTCGCCCAGGAGGCGGACGTAGGCCGCGCCGAGCTCGGCAGAGGCCTCAGTGCCTCGGGGCACCTGCGAGAAGGCCCCGACGATGCGCCTGCCGATGCGGTCGAACACCTCGGCGAAGAGCTCGTGCTTGGTGCCGAACATCCGCACGACGTAGGGCTGGGAGACTCCTGCGGCTCGGGCGACCTGGTCGGTGCTGGTCCCTGCGTAGCCGCCCGCGGCGAACACCGCGGTCGCCGCGTCGAGGATCTGCTCGCGGCGCTCGTCGCGCGACATGCGGCGCGTCGGCTCCCCCGCCTCGACGGACGGGGCCCGCTCGGAACTGGTGGCGCTCTCCATGTTGACAAGGTTATCAGTTGATAACTAGCGTCGGAATCCTAGTAATCATCCGATGCTTACCTCACCGAGGAGTTCTCATGTCCACGACCGCCCCACCCGACCGGCCCCCCACCCTCGACACCGCTGCCGCCGCCGGCACCGCCCTCCCCGCAGGCCTCACCACCGCGATCGACGACGCGCGAACCCCCGGTGCGCGCCGCCGACGGCCCCTCGCGCTGGTCCTGGTCGCGGCCTCGCTGCCCATGTTCATGGCCACGCTCGACAACCTCGTCGTCACCGGAGCCCTGCCCGTGATCGCCCGGGCCCTGCGGCCGAGCGTCGAGCAGCTCCAGTGGTTCGTCAACGCCTACACGCTCGCGTTCGCGACCCTCATGCTCGTCGCCGCCTCGCTCGGCGACCGGTTCGGACGGCGCCGCGTCTTCGTCGTCGGGATCGCCGTGTTCACGCTCGCGTCGGTCGCGTGCGCGCTCGCCGACACCCCCTCCGCACTCATCGCGGCCCGTGCGGTCCAGGGCGCTGGCGCGGCAGCGATCATGCCGCTGTCCCTCGCCCTCATCGCCGACGCCGTGCCGCGCGCCAGGCGAGCGCTCGCGATCGGGATCTGGGGCGGCGTCTCGGGCCTGGGCGTCGCGCTCGGGCCGCTCGTGGGCGGCGCGGTCGTCGAGGGCATGAGCTGGGAGGCCATCTTCTGGATCAACGTGCCCGTCGCGCTCGTCGCGGTCCCGCTCGTGTTCGTCGCGCTGCGCGAGTCGTTCGGCCACCGCGGACCGATCGACCTCGTGGGCCTCGCGCTCGCCGGGACCGGCGTCTTCGCGGGGGTCTGGGGCATCGTCCGCGGCAACGAGGACGGCTGGACGTCCGCCGTCGTGCTCTCGCTGCTCGCCGCGTCCGTCCTCCTGCTCGCGGCCTTCGTCGCCTGGGAGCAGCGTCTCGCCCGCCTCGGCGGCTCACCGCTCGTCCCCCTGCGCCTGTTCCGCTCGCGCAGCTTCGCGGTCGCGAACGTGTCCGGCTTCGCGTTCTCGCTCGGCATGTTCGGCGCGGTGTTCCTGCTCATCCAGTACTTCCAGATCGCCGAGGGCCTCTCCCCGCTCGAGGCAGGGGTCCGCACGCTCCCCTGGACGGCGGCCCCCATGCTCGTGGCCCCGCTCGCGGGCATGCTCGCGCCGCGCCTGGGCATCCGCACCCTGCTCGTGACGGGTCTGACCCTCCAGACCCTCGCGCTCGCCTGGCTCGCTCTCGTGTCCTCGGGCGCGACGTACGCCGAGCTCGTCCCGGCCTTCGTGCTCGCGGGCGTCGGCATGGGCCTGACGTTCGCGCCGAGCGCGACCGCCGTCCTCGTCGACATGGACGAGTCCGACAACGCGACCGCGAGCTCGACCAACTCGACCGTGCGCGAGGTGGGCGTAGCGCTGGGCGTCGCGGTCCTGGTCGCGGTCTTCCAGGCCGCCGGCGGGGCCTTGACCCCGGACCTGTTCACGGAGGGCCTGCCCGCGGCGCTCTGGGTCGGCGCGGCGAGCGTGGGAGTGGGCGCGATCGCGGCGACGTTCCTCCCCCGCCGCTCCGCCCGCCCGACGGCGTAGCGCGCGGCCGGGCCGCCACGTCGCCGGCGGCGGCCGGAACCCCCTCGAGTGTGCAGTTCGGGTCGTCACCGGCGCCCGACGACGACCACAGCTGCACACTCGACGTGCGGCAAGGCGGCGGACCGCTGCCCAGCCCCAGGGCAGCAGGATCCCGTCCCGGTCCGGGTCCGGCGAGCGCCGGATCCGCACAGCGGAACGGCCGGTCCCCTGAGGGACCGGCCGTTCCGTGTGCTCGTGGTGCAGCACCCACCCGATCGCTCGGAGGGTGCGGGTGCTCGCCGTCAGGCGGGCGCGACCTCGTCGGAGTCTGCGGACCCGTCGGCCTCGGCCGCGTCGTCAGCAGGCTTCTTGTACGGGTCGGCGTCGCCGGCGTACGTGGCCTTCTCGCGCAGCGCGGCGAGCTCGGCGTCGCGACGTGCCGCCTCGTGGAGGGCGACGTCGAGGTGGGCCGCGGTGTCCGGCACCGAGTCGAGGTGGAACTCGAGCGTCGGCGTGAGCCGGATACCGGTCTGCTTGCCGACCTCGGAGCGGATGATCCCCTTGGCGCTCTCGAGCGCCGCGGCGGTCCCTGCCCGCTCCTCGTCGTTGCCGTAGACCGTGTAGAACACCGAGGCGTTCTGCAGGTCACCGGTCACGCGCACGTCGGTGATGGTCACGAACCCGAGACGGGGGTCCTTGATCCGGGTGTCGAGCATCTGCGCCACGATGACCTTGATGCGGTCAGCGAGCTTCCGAGCCCTGGGCTTGTCGACCATGGTCCAGTCCTTTCATCAGGGTGAGCCCCCGGGGTTTCAGCCCGCGGTGGGCCCCTTCGGGCGACGTGCGTGAACGAACAGCTCCGCCGACGCCGTCCGCGAGGTGTGGCGGGTCGTGGTGGGTCTGGCACGGGCCGCCAGGCCCGCGGTAGACCCGCCACACCTCACGGGTAGGCGTCAGCGGAGAGGTACGTCAGCTACGCGGCTTCTCCCGCATCTCGAACGTCTCGATCGTGTCGCCGATCTGCAGGTCGTTGAACGACCCGAGGCCGATACCGCACTCGAAGCCCTCGCGGACCTCCGTGGCGTCGTCCTTGAACCGCTTGAGCGACTCGACCGTGAGGTTGTCGCCGATGACGGCTCCCCCACGCAGGACACGGGCCTTGGAGTTCCGTCGGATCTCGCCCGAGCGGACGATCGAACCGGCGATGTTCCCGAACTTGGAGGAACGGAAGACCTCGCGGATCTCGGCGGTGCCGAGCTGCGCCTCTTCGTACTCGGGCTTGAGCATGCCCTTGAGCGCAGCCTCGACGTCGTCGATCGCCTGGTAGATGATCGAGTAGAACCGGACGTCGACGCCCTCGCGCTCCGCCAGAGCCTCGACGCGCTCGCCGTACTTGACGTTGAACCCGATGATGATCGCGTTGTCCACGGTCGCCAGGTTGACGTCGTTCTGGGTGATCGCACCGACGCCGCGGTGGATGATGCGCAGCTGGACCTCGTCGCCGACGTCGATCTGCAGCAGCGCGTCCTCGAGTGCCTCGACGGCACCCGACACGTCGCCCTTGAGGACCAGGTTGAGGGTCTCGACCTTGCCCTGCTCGAGCGCCTGGGCGAAGTCCTCGAGGCTGACGCGCTTGCGGCGCTTGGCCAGGAGGGCTGCACGCTCGGCGGCCTCGCGCTTCTCGGCGATCTGACGAGCGGTGCGCTCGTCGGGTGCCACGAGGAACGTGTCACCGGCGCTGGGCACGGACGCGAGCCCGAGCACCATGACGGGGCGGGCGGGGCCTGCCTCGGTGACGTTGTTGCCGTGCTCGTCGAACATCGCACGGACGCGGCCGTGGGCGGTGCCCGCGACGATCGCGTCTCCGACGTGGAGCGTGCCGGACTGGACCAGGACGGTCGCGACGGCGCCGCGGCCCTTGTCGAGGTTCGCCTCGATGGCGACGCCTCGTGCGTCCTTGTCCGGGTTGGCGCGCAGGTCGAGCGAGGCGTCCGCCGTGAGGAGGACGGCCTCGAGCAGCGCGTCGATGCCCATGTTCTGCTTCGCGGACACGTCGACGAACATGGTGTCGCCGCCGTACTCCTCGGCCACCAGGTTGTACTCGGTGAGCTGCTGGCGGATCTTGGCCGGGTTCGCCGACTCCTTGTCCACCTTGTTCACCGCGACGACGATCGGCACGCCGGCCGACTGCGCGTGGTTCAGCGCCTCGACCGTCTGGGGCATGACGCCGTCGTCGGCCGCGACCACGAGGATCGCGATGTCGGTGACCTGGGCACCACGGGCACGCATGGCGGTGAACGCCTCGTGACCCGGGGTGTCGATGAACGTGATGGGACGCTCGACGCCCTCGTGCTCGTGACGGACCTGGTAGGCACCGATGTGCTGGGTGATGCCGCCGGCCTCGCCCGAGATGACGTCGGTCTGACGGATCGCGTCGAGCAGTCGCGTCTTACCGTGGTCGACGTGGCCCATGACCGTGACGACGGGCGGACGAGCCTGGAGCTCGTCGTCGCCCTCGCCCTCGAGCTCGGCATCGAGGTCGATGTCGAAGGCACCGAGGAGCTCGCGGTCCTCTTCCTCCGCCGAGACCATCTCGATGACGTAGCCGAGCTCTGCCGCGAGCGAACCGAACGTGTCCTCGTCGAGGGACTGCGTGGCGGTCGCCATCTCACCGAGGTGGAACAGCACCGTCACGAGGCTCGCGGGGTTCGCGTCGATCTTGTCGGCGAAGTCGTTGAGCGAGGATCCGTGACGCAGGCGCACCACGGTCGAGCCGTTCCCACGGGGAACCTGCACGCCACCCAGCGAGGGGGCCTGCATCTGCTCGAACTCCTGGCGCTTCGCCCGCTTCGACTTGCGCCCACGGACGGGGCGCCCTCCGGCACGACCGAACGCACCCTGCGTGCTGCCACGACCGGCACCACCACGACCGCCACCACCGGGGCGACCGGCGAAGCCGCCGCCACCACCGGGAGCGCCACCGCCGCCGGGGCCGCCACCGGCGCCGCCGGGACGACCGGCGAAGCCGCCGCGACCGCCACCTGCACCGCCGCCACCGCCCGGACGACCGCCGGGAGCAGGACGGTCACCGGGGCGACCGATCGAGGTACGACCCGGCATCATGCCCGGGTTGGGGCGAGGTGCACCAGGACGCGGGGCGGGACGAGGACCACCGGGACGGGGTCCGCCGGAACGCTCCGTGCTGCCTGCTGCGGGGTTCGCGTTGGCCGCGGGGTCCGCGGCGCGCTCCGGACGCGCACCGGGCCGGGGCATGCCCTGGCTCGAGGCGAACGGGTTGTTGCCCGGGCGCGGGGAGCCGGAACGCGGCATGCCCTGGCTCGAGGCGAACGGGTTGTTGCCCGGGCGCGGGGCGCCAGGACGTGCGCCACCAGCGGACCCACCGGGGCGGGCTGCTGCGGGACGCGGGCCGGGCGCGGGGGCGTTGCCGCCACCGGCCGGCTTGGGCGATGCCGACGGCTTGCGCTCGGCGGCCGGCGCGGGCGCCGGTGCTGCGGGCTTCTTGGCCTCGGCAGCAGGCTCGACGAACGCGGGGCTCGCCGCGGCCTCCTTGGCGGGGGCCGGTGCGGGAGCCTTGGGTGCGGCGGGCGCCGGGGCTGCGGGGGCAGCCGGAGCCGGAGCAGCAGGCGCCGGGGCGGCCTCTGCTGCGGGCACGGGCTTGGGGGCCGCCGGACGTGCCGGCGCGGGCTTGGCGGGAGCGCTTGCGCTCTCCGTGCCACCGGCCGGGAAGGTGTCGCGCAGCTTGCGGACGACCGGCGGTTCGATGGTCGAGGATGCCGAGCGGACGAACTCACCGAGTTCCGTCAGCTTGGTCATGATGGTCTTGCTCTCCACCCCGAGCTCCTTAGCGAGCTCGTAGACGCGGACCTTTGCCACAACTCTCCTGTCTCGGCCCACCCGAAACAGGGAGGACCGTCTTTAGTGCTGGGTGCTCATCGCTGGGTACTCATCGGGTGCCCATCGGCTTCTAACCCGCTTCCTTGTCGACGATTCGTGCGGTGTTCGTGCGGTACTGGCGCGGTTCGGCCGCGACGCGTGGTGCGTCGCCGACCGGGACCGCCGACTGACGATGACTGGCGATGACTGACGACGGGTCAGCCTTCCCTGTCGAGATGGGCTCGGGCTTCGGCGAGATCCACGGGCCCTGCGAGACGCAGGGCCCGGGGGAAGGCTCGTCGACGCTCGGCCAGCTCGAGGCAACGCCGAGCATCGTGGAGCCAGGCGCCGCGCCCCGGGAGCGACCGGCCGACGTCGACGAGGAGCCGAGGCTCCGGGACGTCGGGCTGGTCCACCACGAGGCGGAGAAGAACAGACCGCAGGTCACGTTCCCGGCAGCCGACGCACGTTCGAACGGGCGCGTGAGCGCCTGAAGGGTCGTGTGACGGTGTCCGGACCCGTGGCCCAGTCAAGGACAGTCTAGCGCGCCCGCTCACCTGGTGTTACCCGTTTCCGTCACCGGTGCCCGACTCCTCCCCGTCGTCCGAGGCCTCCACGGCACGAGCGCTCGTCGCTCCGGCGTGGTCGACCTCGTCCGAACGGATGTCGATGCGCCAGCCGGTGAGCTTCGCGGCGAGCCGGGCATTCTGCCCTTCCTTGCCGATCGCGAGGGAGAGCTGGAAGTCCGGCACGACGACGCGGGCGGCGCGAGCCTCGGCGTCCACGACGGTGACTGACGTCACACGCGCGGGCGACAGCGCGCTGGCCACGAACGCGGCCGGGTCGTCGCTGAAGTCGACGATGTCGATCTTCTCGCCGTGGAGCTCGGCCATGACGGCGCGGACGCGTGCGCCCATGGGGCCGATGCAGGCGCCCTTGGCGTTGAGCCCCGCGACGCGCGAGCGGACCGCGACCTTGGACCGGTGGCCGGCCTCCCGGGCAATCGCCATGATCTCGACCGAGCCGTCCGCGACCTCCGGGACCTCGAGCTCGAAGAGCTTGCGCACGAGGTTGGGGTGGGTCCGGCTGAGCGTGATCTGGGGGCCCTTCATGCCGCGCGCCACGTCCAGGACGTAGGCACGCAGGCGCTCGCCGTGGACGTAGTCCTCGGTCGGCACCTGCTCGTGCGGCGGCAGGAGCGCCTCGGTGCCACCCACGTCCACGAGGACCATGCGCGGGTCGTTGCCCTGCTGGATGACGCCCGCCAGGACCTCACCCTCCTTGCCGCGGAACGTGCCGAGGATCTGGTCGTCCTCGGCGTCACGCAGGCGCTGCACGATCACCTGGCGGGCGGTCGCGGTCGCGATGCGACCGAAGTCCTTGGGCGTGTGGTCGAACTCGGGCCCGAACACCGGGGCCTTGTAGCGCCGGACCGGCTGGCCGTCCTCGTCGAGCTCGGGCTCCTCGTCCTCCTCGGCCGGGAGCTCCTCGCGCGCCCAGACCGTGACGTGGCCCGTGCGGCGCTCGAGCTCGACCCGTGCCCGCGCATAGGCGTCGGGGGTCCGGTGGTAGGCGGAGAGCAGCGCCTGCTCGATCGCCGCCACCAGGATGTCGAGGCTGATGTCCTTCTCGCGCTCCAGCAGGCGCAGCGCGCTCATGTCGATGTCCATCGATCAGACCTCCTCGTCGTGCGGGGCGTCGGCCCCGGGGTTCGCGTCAACAGCCATCTCCGGGCCGAGGTCCACCTCGAGGGCGCGCTTGAGCTCGACCTGGATCGCCCCACGGACCACGTCGGCGAGCGCGACGGACTCCACGGGGGCGTCGGTGAGCAGCAGGTTCCCGTCCTCGACGTCCGCAAGACGCCCCTCGACGGTCCCGCCGTCCTGCAGCGCGAGCCGCACGATGCGTCCGCGGGCGCGCTTGAAGTGGCGCAGCTCGGTCAGCGGGCGAGAGGTTCCGGGGGTCGAGATCTCGAGCGTGTAGGCGCCGGGGAAGGCGTTCGACGTGTCGAGCACGGTGTTGATGTCGCGCGAGACCTCGGCGACACGGTCCAGGCCGAGGTTGCCCAGGGCGTCCTCGGGGAGATCCAGCGTGATGCGGACGACCGAGCGGCTTCCGGCCAGGGTGACGGTCACGTCCTCCAGGTACAGGTCCGCGTCCTGTACGACCGGTTCCACGACCCGGCGGACCTTGTCCGCCCCGGCCTGCTTCGCCTTGTTCATCTCTCGGTCTCCCGTCGGCTCCCACTGCCCACCGGGCAAGGATTCGACCGGTGTGTTGTTGTACGGGATCAGCCTAACGACTCACCCACGCCGAACGTGACATCATCACCCTCGATGACTGCCGAACCTGCTCCGCACCCGCACCGTCCGCACCACCCGGACACCGCCTCAGCGTCCGCTTCGTCACGTTTTCCGCGGTGGAACGCCCCAGGGCGCCCTGTCGTGCGCCGTGGCGTGGTGGCGATCGTCACGTCGCTCGCGCTGCTCGCGGTCGCCGGATGCGGCCTGCGGCTCGAGACCCCGCCCCCGACCGAGCCCGTCCCGGACGCCCAGGAGACGCTCCGCCGCGTCGCCGTCGAGGGCGCGCTGCTCGTGGGCGACCTCGCCGACGCGGCGGCCGCGACGCCGTCGGGCCTGGACCAGACAGCCCTCGACGCCCTGGCGAGCACGAGCACCCAGGCCGACGAGCACGTGACACAGCTGGGGGGCGTCTACGACTCGGGCCTCCCCGAGCCCGACGCTGCCGCCGACGAGCCCACGACCGGCGCGACCGACCAGCCGACGGCTCCGGCGACCGCGACTCCCGCCGAGGTCGTCGAGGCGCTCGCGACGTCCGCCGTCGCGCTCCGTGGGGCGGCCGACGAGACCGAGGACGGGCCGTTCGCGCGCCTGGTCACGTCGATCGCGGCGTCCCAGGACGCCTCTGCGCGCCAGGTGGCCGCGACGACCGGCACTCCCCTGCCCGACTCGCTCCCCACCCCCACGGGGCTGCTCGTCCCCGAGGCCGCGCCGTCGGGCCTGAGCGCGACCGACCTGTCCACGATCGTCGAGGCCGAGGACGCCGCAGGGTACGCCTACGAGGTCCGTGCGGCGCTCGCCGACGGCGAGCTGCGCGACGCCGCGCTCGGACGCGCCCTGCTGCACCGCGCGCGGGCCGAGGCGTGGGCCCAGGCCGCAGGGACGGCGGGCGGGCCGCAGGACCCCCGCCGGGTCGCGTACACGATCCCGTCCGACGTCCCGACGCCGGAGCTCGCCGCGCAGCTCGAGACCTCGCTCGCGGAGTCGTACGCCGCGCTCACGGGCGAGGCCGGCGCCGGGTCGAGGCTCCCCCTCGTCGACCTGCTGATCGAGGCGAACCTCGCCGCGATCGGCTGGGGCGCCCCGGTGAGCGCCTTCCCGGGCCTGCCCGAGCAGGCGACGCAGACGCCCGCGGCCGGCTGACGGTCGCCAGCGCCAGGACGACGCACCACGCAGCACGAGACGGGCCGGGCCCGGGAGCGACGACCGCTCCCGGGCCCGGCCCGTCTCTGTCCGCCGCGCGCTACGCGAGCAGCTCGGCGACCTGGTCGGTCACGAGGTCGACCACGTCGGCGACGGGGACCTGCACGGCCTCGCCGCCCTGGCGCGGACGCACCTCGACGAGGCCGTCCGCGAGCCCGCGGCCCACGACCACGACGAGCGGGGCGCCCAGGAGCTCGGCGTCCTTGAACTTCACGCCGGGCGAGACCTTGGGGCGGTCGTCGTACAGGACCTCGACGCCGCGTGCCGAGAGCTCGGCCGTGAGCGACGCGGCGGCCTCGAAGACCGCCTGGTCCTTGCCCGTGGCCACGACCTGGACGTGCATCGGTGCGACGTGCGCGGGCCACGCGAGCCCCGCCTCGTCGTGGTTCGCCTCGGCCAGCGCGGCGAGCGCGCGGGTCACGCCGATCCCGTAGGAGCCCATGGTCACGACGACCTGCTTGCCGTTCTCGTCGAGGACCGTCAGGCCCAGGGCCTGCGCGTACTTGCGTCCCAGGGCGAAGATGTGGCCGATCTCGATACCGCGCGCGAGCTCGAGCGGGCCCGAGCCGTCGGGGGCGGGGTCGCCCGCACGGACCTCGGCGGCCTCGATCGTGCCGTCGGCGGTGAAGTCGCGGCCGGCGACCAGGTCGAACACGTGCCTGCCGTGCTGGTTCGCGCCCGTGATCCAGCGGGTGCCCTCGACGACGCGCGGGTCCAGGAGGTAGCGCACGGCCGAGTGCGACGACGCGGGCGTCCTGCCCTCGGCCGGCACGGTCACCTGGGGGCCCTGCGGGCCGAGCACCTCGGGGCCGATGTAGCCCTTGACGAGCTCGGGGTGCGCGGCGAAGTCGGCCTCGCCCGCGGGCTCGACCTCGGCGGGCTCGACCGACGCCTCGAGGCGCTTGAGGTCGACCTCGCGGTCGCCGGGCAGACCCACGACGAGCACCTCACGGCGGCCGTCGGGGTGCGTGAGCGCGAGGACCACGTTCTTGAGCGTGTCGGCCGCGGTCCACTCGCGGTCCGGGCGGGGGAAGCGCGCGTTGGCGAGCGCGACGAGCGAGTCGATCGTCGGGGTGTCGGGGGTGTCCTCGACGTGCGCCGCGGGCGCGGCGTCGAAGGGCAGGGCGTCCGGCGCGGGCGTGACGACGGCCTCGACGTTCGCCGCGTAGCCCCCGGGCGAGCGCACGAACGTGTCCTCGCCGATCGCGGTCGGGTTGAGGAACTCCTCGCTGCGCGAGCCGCCCATGGCCCCGGACGTCGCGGCCACGATCACGTACTCGAGGCCCAGGCGCGTGAAGATCCGCTGGTAGGCGGCGCGCTGGTTCTGGTACGAGGCCTCGAGCCCCTCCTCGGTCACGTCGAACGAGTACGCGTCCTTCATGATGAACTCGCGGCCACGGATCAGGCCCGCACGGGGGCGCGCCTCGTCGCGGTACTTCGTCTGGATCTGGAACAGCGTGAGCGGCAGCTCCTTGTACGACGAGTACATGTCCTTGACGAGGAGCGTGAACATCTCCTCGTGCGTGGGGGCCAGCAGGTAGTCGCCGTCCTTGCGGTCCGTGAGGCGGAACAGGTTCGCGCCGTACTCGTCCCACCGGCCCGTGGCCTCGTAGGGCTCGCGCGGCAGCAGCGCCGGGAAGTGGACCTCCTGGCCACCTGCGTCCTCCATCTCCTCGCGGACGATCGCCTCGACCTTGGCGAGCACGCGCAGGCCCAGCGGCAGCCAGGTGTAGATGCCGGGGGCGGCACGACGGATGTAGCCGGCGCGCACGAGGAGCTTGTGGCTCGCGACCTCGGCGTCGACCGGGTCCTCGCGCAGCGTCCGCAGGAACAGGGAGGTCATCTTGAGGGGCTTGACGGGGGGACCGACCACCCGGCTGGAGGCTGAAGACATGGGCCCGATCCTACCGTCGCGGGCGCCGCTCCCCCGCAGGGTTCGCTGCCTGCTCCTGCCCTCCGGTGCGCTCCGGCGCACGAGCGGGCACCATGGAACCGTGCCCGAGCTGCCCGAGGTCGAGGCGCTCGTCCGATTCCTCGACGAGCGTGCGACCGGTCACGTCGTCGTGGCGGCGGACCTTGCCTCGATCGTGGCTCTCAAGACGTTCTCACCCCCGCTGTCCGCGCTGGTGGGCGGCACGGTCACGGGGGCCGCGCGCCACGGCAAGTGGCTCGACCTGGCGGTCCGCCCGGGGGCCAGCGCGGGCAGCACGAGCAGCACGAGCGGCGTGCCCGACGGCGACCTGCACCTGGTCTTCCACCTCGCCCGGGCCGGGTGGTTGCGCTGGTCCGAGGACGCACCGACGACGCCCGTGCGGCCCACGTCGAGCCGTGGCGGCGTGCGGGCCGTGCTCGCGCTGCGGGTCCGGTTCGAGGACGGCTCGGGAATCGACCTCACCGAGGCCGGCACGCGCAAGCGGCTCGCGGTCCACCTGGTCCACGACCCCGACGAGGTGCCCGCGATCGCGACGCTGGGCGTCGAGCCGCTGGGGCCCGACTTCACGCGCGAACGTCTCGCCGAGCTGCTCGGCGCGCGCAACCAACAGCTCAAGGGGGTCCTGCGCGACCAGCGCCTGATCGCCGGGATCGGCAACGCCTACTCCGACGAGATCCTGCACGCGGCCCGGACCAGCCCGTTCCGCCTGACCCGCAGCCTCGACGCCGAGGACGTGGCCCACCTGCACGACGCGATCCGGGACGTGCTCACCGAGGCCGTCGCGACGTCGTCGGGCAGGCCCGCGGCCGAGCTCAAGGACGCCAAACGCCGCGGGATGCGCGTCCACGGGCGCACGGGCGAGGCCTGCCCGGTGTGCGGGGACGTCGTGCGCGAGGTGTCGTTCGCCGACCGCAGCCTGCAGTACTGCGCCACGTGCCAGACCGGTGGCCAGGTCCTCGCGGACCGGCGCATGTCGAAGCTCCTGAAGTAGGTCTCAGAACAGGACGGTCGCGAACGTCCCGACCTGCTCGAACCCCACGCGACGGTACGTCGCGAGCGCGCGCTCGTTGTACGCGTTGACGTAGAGCGAGACGATCGGCGCGATCTCCCGGCGCGTGATCTCCACGACCGCGGCCATGCCGGACTCGGACAGGCGTCGCCCCCTGAACCGGGGGTCGACCCACACGCCCTGCACCTGCGCGACCTCGGGCGTGACCGCACCGAGCTCGGCCTTGAACACCACGACGCGCTCGGGTGCGAGACCGGCAAGGGGGTCGCCCACGAGAGGGGCACCCGTCCCGGGAGGCGGCGGGGCGGCCGCTGCTCCGCCGTCGACCCGCACGAACGAGCGCCCCGACGTGATGAGCCCGCGCACGCGGTCCGCGTAGGCGTTGCCGCCCGCGGCGACCGGCGAGTACCCGACCTCCTCGACGAACATGCGCACGCACGCCGGCAGGACCAGCGGCAGCTCGGCCGGTACCGACCGGCGGACCGCCGGGTCCGGCTCGACGTCCGGCGCCCGGTCGATCATGAGCGACGGCTGGTCGTCCCGGATGTCCCGGGCCGCGGGCCAGTGCTCGGACAGCCTGTCCCACAGCCCCAGCGCGGCGGAGCGCTCACCCACGATCGACGACGCCCGGCGCCCGAACCTGCGCGCGAGCGCGGCGAACGCGTCGAGCGCCTCTGCGCGGTCCGCGCCCTGCGACGGGACGACGGGCACCAGGTTGGCCCCTGCCCAGCAGATCGCCACGAGAGGCCCCTGCGCGGGGAAGCCCCACACCTGTCCGCCGCTGTGCGAGAGCCGGGTCGCCTCCACGATGCGCGAGGCCGCGAGCACCGACCCCACCGGGTCCAGCGCGCACACGCTCAGCGCCTCGGCGACGTCCCCGTCGCCCAGGACCCGGGCAGCCTGGGGCCGGGACCACGGCCCCGGGGGGTGCCAGCGCGCCATGGCCGTCGACTCAGCCGACGGTGACGACGGGCGGACCGGCCTGTGCGTCGTTCTCCGGCGTCATGGTCTCGGCGATACGCATCGCCTCCTCGATGAGCGTCTCGACGATCATCGACTCCGGCACGGTCTTGACGACCTCGCCCTTGACGAAGATCTGCCCCTTGCCGTTGCCCGACGCGACACCGAGGTCCGCCTCACGAGCCTCTCCCGGCCCGTTCACGACGCAGCCCATGACGGCGACGCGCAGCGGGACCTCCATGCCCTCGAGGCCTGCCGTGACCTTCTCCGCGAGCGTGTAGACGTCCACCTGGGCGCGACCGCACGAGGGGCACGAGACGATCTCCAGCTTGCGCGGGCGCAGGTTGAGCGACTGCAGGATCTGGATGCCGACCTTGACCTCCTCGACCGGCGGCGCGGACAGCGACACGCGGATGGTGTCGCCGATGCCCTTGCTCAGCAGCGCGCCGAACGCCGTGGCCGACTTGATGGTGCCCTGGAACGCCGGACCGGCCTCGGTCACGCCGAGGTGCAGGGGCCAGTCACCGCGCTCGGACAACAGCTCGTAGGCCCGCACCATGACGACCGGGTCGTTGTGCTTGACCGAGATCTTGAAGTCGTGGAAGCCGTGCTCCTCGAACAGCGACGCTTCCCAGACGGCCGACTCGACGAGCGCCTCCGGGGTGGCCTTGCCGTACTTCGCGAGCAGGCGAGGGTCGAGGGAACCCGCGTTCACGCCGATGCGGATCGAGGTGCCCGCGTCCGCGGCGGCGCGGGCGATCTCCTTGACCTGGTCGTCGAACTTGCGGATGTTGCCCGGGTTCACGCGCACCGCGGCACAGCCCGCGTCGATCGCCGCGAACACGTACTTCGGCTGGAAGTGGATGTCCGCGATGACAGGGATCTGCGACTTCTTCGCGATCGCCGGCAGCGCGAGCGCGTCGTCCTGGCTGGGCACCGCGACGCGCACGATGTCGCAGCCGGACGCGGTCAGCTCGGCGATCTGCTGGAGGGTCGCGTTGATGTCCGTGGTCGGGGTCGTGGTCATCGACTGGACGCTCACGGGGGCGTCACCGCCGACGTCGACCTTGCCGACCTTGATCTTGCGGGTCTTGCGGCGTGGTGCGAGGACAGGCGGGGGTGCTGCTGGCATGCCAAGGCTGATGGGTACGCTCACGGACCTAGTATCCCCCGTCCGACCCCTCGCCCGCGCCCGACGCCGTTCCCCGCCCCGCTCCGCACACGACTCTTCGCGAGATCTTCACGGGACCGGAGGCGCAGGTCAGGTGAGGCGGATCGGGTTGGCGATGTCCGCGTAGATCAGCAGCACGCCCATGCCGAGCAGGACGACCCACATCGCCAGACCGAGCGGGACGAGCTTCGCGACGTCCGCGTGCGCGGGGCGCGGGCGGCCGCGGACCTTGGCGACCTGCCGCTTGGCCCCCTCGTACAGCGCACCCGCGATGTGCCCGCCGTCGAGCGGCGGCAACGGGATGAGGTTGAACGCGAACAGAGCGATGTTGAGCGAGGCCAGGAGGCTCAGCATGATCGCCACCCGGTCGACCACGTCGACCTGGTCCGCCCCCACGACGTCCACCGCGATCCGCCCCACGCCCACCGGGCCCATCACCGAGGCCGGGTCCCGCTCCTCGCCGCCGAACGTGGACTGCACCACGTCGACCAGCTTGGCCGGCAGCTCGACGATGACCGCCGCCGTGCCCGAGACCTGCGCCCAGATGGCCTCCGGCACCGCGCTCAGCGGCTCCGAGACCCGTTCCTGGGTCGGCGCGATCCCGACGTAGCCCGCGGGCTTGAGCACCGGCTCGCCGTCGTCGTCGGTCACGTACTGCCCGTCGTCACCGACGACCGGACGGTCGACCTCGGTCGGGGTGATCTCGAGCGTGACCTGCTCACCCGCGCGCTCGACCACGACCGGGACCGTCTGGCCCGCGGCACCCGTGATCTTGCCGACCAGCGAGTCCCAGGACGTGACCGGCTCGCCGTCGAACGACACGACCGAGTCTCCGGGCTCGATCCCCGCCTCGGCGGCAGGGGTCGCAGGGTCGCTCGCCGTGCACTCGTAGTCCGCCGGGGCCGAGGCCGGTGCCACGCACGCGGGCACCGTCGCGACCGTCGTGGTCGCCTGCGGCGACCCGATACCGACCAGCACCACGGTCATGAGCACGAACGCGATCACGAGGTTCATGAACGGCCCGCCGAACATCACGACGACCTTCTTGGGCACCGAGAGGTTGTAGAACGCGCGCGGCTCCTGACCCGGCAGGATCTCCTCGGCGCTCATCTCCCGCGCGTCCTGCACCATGCGACCGAAGAAGCCGTTCGACTGCTTGGCGCCGGGAGCAGCGGGCGGGTACATGCCCACGAGGCGCACGTAGCCACCGAGCGGGATCGCCTTGAGCCCGTACTCGGTCTCCCCCTTGGTCCGGGACCAGAGGGTCGGGCCGAAGCCGACGAAGTAGTGGCTGACCCTGACACCGAACTTCTTCGCCGGGACCATGTGCCCGACCTCGTGCAGGGCGATCGACACGAGGATGCCGACCAGCACGACGAGGATGCCGATCACCGCGGCCATGAGTACTCCGTTCGGGGGTGCTGCGAGAAGACGAGGAAGACCAGTGCTGAGGGTCCGAACCTACCGCCGGTTCCTGCGGGCGGCCTGAGTCCCGTCAGGACCTGGACCGGTCCGTGGAGGCCCGGGGCTCCAGGGGCTCAGCGGCGGGCGAGGATCTCGTGAGCCCTGGCCCGGGCCCACCCCTCGGCGCCCGTCACGTCGTCCAACGTGACCGCGGCGCGCGAGGTTCCCGAGTGCTCGCCCAGGACCTGCTGCACGGTCTCGACGATGTCCAGGAACCCGATGCGACCCGCCAGGAAGGCCGCGACGCACTCCTCGTTGGCTGCGTTGTAGACCGCGGGGTGCGTCGCCGACGCCGACACCGCCGCACGCGCGAGGCCCACGGCCGGGAAGAGCTCCTCGTCGAGCGGCTCGAACGTCCACGCGGTCGCACCCGACCAGTCGCAGCCCGCGGCCACCTCGCCCAACCGGTCCGGCCAGCTCAGCCCGAGGGCGATGGGCAGCCGCATGTCCGGCGGCGAGGCCTGGGCGATCGTCGAGCCGTCCACGAACTCGACCATCGAGTGCACCACCGACTGCGGGTGCACCACGACCGTGATGTCCTGCGTCGGCACGTCGAACAGCAGGTGCGCCTCGATCAGCTCGAGCCCCTTGTTCATGAGGGTCGCCGAGTTGATGGTCACGACCGGGCCCATGGCCCACGTCGGATGCGCCAGCGCCTGCTCCGGGGACACCGCCTTGACGTCGTCGCGCGCCCACCCGCGAAAGGGGCCGCCCGACGCCGTCAGCACCAGTCGGCGCACCTCCTCGGGACGTCCCGAACGCAGCGCCTGGGCGATCGCGGAGTGCTCGGAGTCGACCGGGACGATCTGGTCCGGACGCTGCTTCGCGTCCTGGACCAGCACGCCGCCCACGACGAGCGACTCCTTGTTGGCCAGCGCGAGCGTCGAGCCCGCGGCGAGCGCGGCGAGGGTGGGGCCCAGCCCCACCGAGCCCGTGATGCCGTTGAGCACGACGTCGGAGCCTGCCCCCGCAAGATCTGTCGCGGCGTCCGGACCGACGAGCACCTCGACCGGCCGCGCGCCCGCACGGGGAGCCTGCGCTGCCAGGGCGGCCTCGACGTCCGCGGCCCGCGCAGGGTCCGCGACGCCTACCCTCGCCACACCCAGCTCGATCGCCTGGCGCGCGAGCAGGTCCGCGTTCGCGCCACCTGCCGAGATCGCGTCCACGCGGAAGCGGTCGGGATGGCGGGAGATCACGTCGATCGCCTGGGTGCCGATGGAACCGGTCGACCCGAGAAGGGTCACGCTGCGCACACTCATGCGGACATCCTCCCAGGTACCGGGACCGTCCGAGGCGAGCGACGCCGTCGGGCAGCCGTGGTACCCCGCGTCACTCGACGCCGAGCAGCACCTCGATGGCCCGGGCGAAGAACGCGTCCACGGGGCCCTCCGCGTAGCCGTCCTTGCCGCGACGACGCGCGAAGGTCGAGCTGCGGATCTCGGCGGCGGTGATGGGCTCCTGGCGGTCGAAGTACGCCACGAGGCGGTCGCACAGGTCGTCGACGTCGTCCATGTCGTAGCCCCACTCGCCACGCCCGGCCGGCGCGAAACGCTCACCGTCCGGACGCCCCAGGCGCCCGTACAGGCTGCGAGCCCGCTCGGCGAGCGCGTTCATCCACGCCTGCTGGCCGTTGACGGCGACGTACTCGGCACGCTGACGGGCGATGAACGCACCCTCCAGGCGGTCGAGGGCCGCGTCGACCTCATGGGTGTCGTACCCGCCGCGGACCAGGTCGAACATCGAGACCTGGATGTCCGTGCTCGTCAGACGCTCCGGCTTCCTGCCCTCGTAGACCTGTCGCGCGTGGTCGAAGAACTCGTCCACCTCTTCCGGGTCGTACCCGTTGCGCACCTTCGAGACGGTGCTGAACAACGCACTCACGCTTCCTCCTCAGCTGCCAGCTGCCCGCACGCACCATCGATGTCGCTGCCGCGTGTGTCACGAATAGTGGTCGGAATCCCGTGCCCACGCAAGCGAGCCACGAACTCGTCCTCCACCTCGCGCTCGCTCGCCGTCCAGATCGAGCCCGGGGTCGGGTTGAGCGGGATGGGGTTCACGTGCACCCAGCCCGAACCGCGAGCCGTGAGCTTCTCGCCGAGGAGGTCCGCACGCCAGGCGTGGTCGTTCATGTCCTTGATGAGCGCGTACTCGATGCTGACACGGCGCCCCGTGACCTCGAAGTAGTTGCGTGCCGCGTCGAGCGTCTCGTCGACCGACCACCGGGTGTTGATCGGGACGAGCTCGCTGCGCAGGTCGTCGTCGGGCGCGTGGAGCGAGAGCGCGAGCGTGACCGGGATGCCCTCGGCCGAGAGCTTGTTCATGGCCGGCACCAGGCCCACGGTCGAGACCGTGATGTTGCGGGCCGACATGCCCAGGCCCTCGGGGGCGGGCGCGATGAGCTGGCGGATGGTCCCCATGACGGCCTTGTAGTTGGCCATGGGCTCACCCATGCCCATGAAGACCAGGTTGTTCAGACGCGCGGGCCCGCCCGGGATGTCACCGTCCGCGAGCGACTTGGCGGCAGAGCGCACCTGCTCGACGATCTCCGCGGTCGACAGGTTGCGCGTCAGACCCAGCTGGCCGGTCGCGCAGAACGGGCAGGCCATGCCGCAGCCCGCCTGGCTCGAGACACACAGCGTCGACCGGTTCGGGTAGCGCATGAGCACCGACTCGACCTTGGCCGCGTCGAAGAGCTTCCAGAGCGTCTTGACGGTCGTCCCGCCGTCGGCCTGCATGACGCGTGCGGGCGTCAGCAGCGGCGGCATGAGGTTCTCGACGAGCAGGTTCCGCGTGGCCTGGGGGAGGTCGGTCATGTCCTCCGCGTCGTTCGTGAAGTGCGCGTAGTAGTGCGTCGCGAGCTGCTTGGCGCGGAACGGCTTCTCCCCCAGCTCGACGACCGCGGCCGTGCGCTCCTCCGGGGAGAGGTCGGCGAAGTGGCGCGGAGGCTTCCCGCGGCGGGGTGCCGACATGACGAGCGGCAGCGGCTTCGATTCGACGGACGGGCGAACAGACATGGAGGATCCAGAGGTTGGAGCGGGTGGAGCAGGTCAGTGCACCGCGTCGACGCACGACGCGGTGCACTCGAGCGAGCACGCCGGTGCGTCGGGCGACACATCGGCACGCGCGCGTGCGTCCGCGCCTGCGCTCGCCCTCACGGGACCGCCTCAGAGCGAGACGGAGAGCAGCAGGTACACGAACGGAGCGGTCAGGAGCATGGAGTCCAGGCGGTCGAGGACGCCGCCGTGCCCCGGCAGGAGCGACCCCATGTCCTTCAATTCTAGGTCGCGCTTGATCATCGACTCGGCCAGGTCTCCCACGGTCGCCGTGAGCGGCACCATGATGCCGAGCAGGACACCGATGACGGGGCTCACGCCGAGCCCGTAGACGGCACCCAGGACGCCGATCGCCGTCGCCAGGACGAACGAGCCCGCCAGGCCCTCCCAGCTCTTCTTCGGACTGATCGACGGCGCCAGCGGATGACGCCCGAACAGGACCCCGGCCACGTACCCCCCGACGTCGTTCGAGACGGCCAGCAGGATGAACAGGAGGACCTGGATCCGACCGTTGTCCGGGTTCGCCAGCATCATCATCACGAACCCCGCCATGAACGGCAGGTACGCCGTCGCGAACGTTCCCGCGGCGGCGTCACGCACCGCCGCTGTCCCCGAGCCGTCGATGACCCGCCAGACCACGACGCCGGCCACCGTCAGGACGAACGAGACCATGAGGGCCTCGGGTCCCGAGTAGTAGGACGAGATCAGGATCCCCGCCGCGCCGACCAGGAGCGGCAGGAGCGGCAGGTGGATGTCACGACGGAGGAAGGCCTGCTTCAGCTCCCACAGCGCCGCCCCGACCGCAGCGGTCGCCAGCAGCACGAACGGCTCGGGGCGGAAGGCCAACGAGGCCCCCACCAGCACGAGGAGCCCGATCCCGACGGAGATCGCCTTGGGCAGGTCGCGCCCGGCCTTCGGCGTGCGCCGGGGCCTGGACGCGACCGCATCACTTGTCATCGGTGCGTACGGACTTCTGCATCAGACCTCGAGGAGCTCGCTCTCCTTGCCGGCGAGCAGCGCGTCGATCGTGTCGACGTGGCTCTTGGTGAGCGCCTCGAGCTCCTTCTCGGCGCGCGTGCCCTCGTCCTCCCCTGCCTCGCCGTCCTTCACGATACGGTCGAGCTGCTCCTTGGCACGGCGGCGCACGTTGCGCACCGAGACGCGGGCGTCCTCGGCCTTGCCCTTCGCGAGCTTCACGTAGTCGCGGCGGCGCTCCTCGGTCAGGACGGGGAGCACGACACGGATGATGTTGCCGTCGTTGCTGGGGTTCACCCCGAGGTCCGAGTCACGGATGGCCTTCTCGATCGCGCTCAGGGCGGTCTTGTCGAAGGGCGAGATCACGATCGTGCGGGCCTCGGGCGTGTTGAACGAGGCGAGCTGCTGCAGGGGCGTCGGAGCGCCGTAGTACTCGACCGTGATCTTGTTGAACATCGCGCCGCTCGCACGTCCCGTGCGAATGTTCGCGAAGTCCTCCTTGGCGACCTCGATCGCCTTGTCCATCTTCTCTTCGGCCTCGAGGAGGGTCTCGTCGATCACCAGTGCTCCTTCGTCGTGCGTTGCTGGGCTAGCCGTCCTGCGCCGCACGAGGCGGCGCACCCGGGGACGCGGTGCGGCCCGGGTCGTTCGTCGGTCGTCCGGTCAGTTCGTCGTGACCAGTGTCCCGATATTGTCCCCCAGCAGCGCGCGGGTCACGTTGCCCGGCTCGCCCATGCCGAAGACCCGCATGGTCACGTCGTTGTCGCGGCACAGGCTCAAGGCCGTGGCGTCCATGACGGCCAGGTCGTTGACGAGCGCGTCGGTGTACGTCAGGTGGTCGAGCTTGACGGCGTCCGGGTTCGTGCGCGGGTCCGCGGAGTAGACCCCGTCGACGCCGTTCTTGCCCATGAGGACCTCCTGGCAGTGCGTCTCGAGGGCACGCTGGACGGAGACGGTGTCGGTCGAGAAGTACGGCATGCCGGCGCCGGCGCCGAAGATCACGACACGGCCCTTCTCCAGGTGGCGGATGGCGCGCAACGGGATGTACGGCTCGGCGACCTGGCCCATGGTGATGGCGGTCTGCACGCGCGTGTCGACACCGGACTGCTCGAGGAAGTCCTGAAGCGCGAGGCAGTTCATGACCGTGCCCAGCATGCCCATGTAGTCGGCGCGGGCGCGGTCGAGGCCCCGCTGGGACAGCTCGGCGCCACGGAAGAAGTTGCCGCCGCCCACGACGATCGCGACCTGCACGCCCTGACGCACGGCCTCCGCGATCTCGCCCGCGACGCGCTGGACGACGTCCGGCGCCAGGCCGATCTGTCCGCCACCGAAGGTCTCACCGGAGAGCTTCAGCAGAACTCGTCGTGCCGGGGTCGTGGTCTCGATGTTGTCGCCCATGTGCAGCGCCACCTGTTCTTCGTCGTTCCGAGCTCCCGAGGTCTGCCCCAGGACGTTCCGGGGACGGTCCTACGAAGGTCCCCGGGGTGTTGCGTGGTGCGCCAGGACCTGGCCTGGTCCCGGTGCGCGGTGGCGGGGGGCGCCGCCGCGGGGGCCCCGCGGCCCCGGGCAGGGGGGGGGGGGCGCGGGGGCGGGCGGCGCGGCCCCCGGGCCACCGGAGGAAGGCGTCAGGCGCCGACGCGGTACCGCACGAACTCGGTGACCGTGCCACCGGCCTCGGCGAGGACCTGACCGACGGTCTTCTTCGGGTCCTTGGCGAGCGGCTGGTCGAGCAGCACGACGTCCTTGAAGAAGCCGTTCAGGCGGCCCTCGATGATCTTCGGCAGCGCGGCCTCGGGCTTGCCCTCGTTGCGCGAGGTCTCCTCGGCGATGCGGCGCTCGCTCGCGACGACGTCCTCCGGGACGTCCTCACGGGTCAGGTACGTCGGGGACATCGCGGCGACGTGCTGCGCGATCTCCTTGGCGACGGCCTCACCGGCGACGTCCGTGGCGACGACGACGCCGATCGACGGCGGCAGGTCCTTGGCGGTGCGGTGCAGGTACGCGGTGACGCGCTCACCGGCGACACGCGTGGTGCGGCGCAGGACGATCTTCTCGCCGAGCGACGCAGCGGTGTTGTCGATGACGAGCTGGACGGACTCACCGTCGGCGTCCGCAGCGAGCGCTGCGTCGACGTCGGCCGCACCCGAGGCCGCGACGGCCGTCAGGACGCGGGCCGCGAGGTTGAGGAAGTTCTCGTTCTTCGCGACGAAGTCGGTCTCGGAGTTGAGCTCGATGAGCGTGGCGACCTGGCCACCCTCGGTCTCGGAGACGTCGACGGCCACGAGGCCCTCGGAGGTCGAACGGCCCTCGCGCTTGGCGACGCCCTTCAGCCCCTTGACGCGGATGATCTCGAGCGCCTTCTCGGAGTCGCCGTCGGCCTCGTCGAGCGCCTTCTTGACGTCGAGCATGCCGGCGCCGGTGCGCTCGCGCAGCGCCTTGATGTCGGCTGCGGTGTAGTTCGCCATGGTGGTGTCCTTACCTGTCTGGGGTCCCGGGGCTCCCCGGGGAGAACGTGGAGCGGGCGGTGCGGCGGGGGGGCGCCCCCCCCCCGGGGGGGGCGCGCACCACGTCGTCACTTGGACTCGTCGGCCTCTTCGGCGGCGGCCTCGACGGCAGCCTCAGCCTCGACCTCGGCCTCGACGGCGACCTCGGCAGCAGCCTCGGCCACGACCTCGGCCTCGACTGCCGTCTCGGCAGCAGCCTCGGCCACGACCTCAGCAGCGGCCGCGGTCTCCACGGCAGCCTCGGCCTCGGCACCGGCGAGGAGCTCGCGCTCCCACTCGGCGAGGGGCTCTGCCTCGGTGGCGGAGCCGGCCTCGGCGCCCGTGCGGCCCGAGTGGCGCTGGAGCAGGCCCTCTGCGGCGGCGTCGGCGATCACGCGGGTCAGCAGCGTGACGGCGCGGATCGCGTCGTCGTTGCCCGGGATCTTGTAGTCGACGACGTCGGGGTCGCAGTTGGTGTCGAGGATCGCGACGATCGGGATGTGCAGCTTGCGCGCCTCGTCGACGGCCAGGTGCTCCTTGTTGGTGTCGACGATCCACACGGCGGAGGGGACCTTCGCCATGTCGCGGATGCCGCCCAGGGTGCGGGTCAGCTTGTCCTTCTCGCGGCGGAGGACGAGCAGCTCCTTCTTGGTGAGCCCGGAGCCTGCGACGTCGTCGAAGTCGATCTCCTCGAGCTCCTTCATACGCTGCAGACGCTTGTGCACCGTGGTGAAGTTGGTGAGCATGCCACCGAGCCAGCGGTGGTTCACGTAGGGCATGCCGACACGAGCGGCCTGCTCGGCGACGGGCTCCTGCGCCTGCTTCTTCGTGCCGACGAAGAGGATCGTGCCACCGTGGGCGACGGTCTCCTTGACGAACTCGTACGCGCGGTCGATGTAGGACAGCGACTGCTGCAGGTCGACGATGTAGATGCCGTTGCGCTCCGTGAAGATGAAGCGCTTCATCTTCGGGTTCCAGCGGCGGGTCTGGTGTCCGAAGTGGACTCCGCTGTCGAGGAGCTGGCGCATGGTCACGACGGCCATGGCACTTCCTTTCAGGCGTGACGCGGGATCCTCCCGCTGCTCACGCTCATTCGTCCGACCGGTCGCAGTGCGTCCGGTCGGTGCATTCCGGTTGTCGGTGCCGGCCGGGATTGGCCCTGCACCCCTGGCGCCACACCATGGTCCGACGCCGGGCCCTGGCGAACGAGGGTCCGGACCGTTGTCGGGATGGCCCCTGACGGCGACCTGGAGAGGTCGGGAGTCGGAGACGTGACGCGCGAAGTCGACGGCGCGCAGCGGGGGGTTCGCGGTGTCCGTCCGGTGACCTCTGGGGTGACCGTCGGGAGTGCCGTGAGCCCGTCCGAGTGAACGTGCCGATCGCGGCGTTAAGTCTACCTGATCGCGGGCCGCAGCCAGACCCGTGCACAGGCCGGGCGGACGGGGTCTCCTCCACAGGCCTGGGAGGCGGCCCCTCGCGCCGCGCCCGGTCTGCGCGAGGCTCGGACCGTGCTCACGTCCCGTTGGTCCTCGCCTCAGTCCGCCTCGACCTCGCGCCGCGCCCGACGCCGTCGCGTGGGTCCGCTCCACGGCCCCCCGCGCGCGGCGCCCGAGCCGGCAGGAGAGAGGACGGGTGCGCGGGGCGGCGGGCCGACAAGGGTGCGGGCCGGCGCGCTCCTGCGCGCGCCGGGGGCGGCGCTGGTCGTCGCCGGCCTGGTGGTCACCGTGGTCGCCGGGCCTCCTGCCCGAGGCGCCGAGGGCGAGACTCCGGGCGAGGCGGGATGGACGTCACCGGTCCCCGGCGACCTCGTGGTGCTCCGCGAGTTCCTTCCGCCCGACCAGGACTGGCTGGCCGGGCACCGCGGGGTCGACCTCGAGGTTCCGCCCGCGAGCGCCGTCGTGGCCCCCGAGGACGGGGTCGTGACGTTCGCCGGGACCGTGGTGGACCGTGGGGTCCTGGTCGTCCTGCACGACGGCGGCCTGCGCAGCTCGCTGGAACCGGTCGACGGCTCGGTCGCCGTGGGGACGACGGTCGGCCGCGGGCAGGTCGTGGGGACGGTCCAGGTCACGGGCGACGGGGCCGACGGCTCCGCCGGGGCCGGTCCCGCGGCGGCCGGACACTGTCTGCCGGAGTCGTGCCTGCACTGGGGCGTGCGCCGCGACGACACGTACGTCGACCCCCTCGCGCTGCTCGGGCCACGCGAACCGATCGTGCTGCTCCCGCTGCGCTGAGCGGCGTCCGGCCCCGGTACAGGTCGTCGACGTGGTGCGGCCCGGTGCCGCGTGATCCCGACAGGCTGGCCCGGCACCCCCGTATCCCCGCCCCTCGCGCCCGCGGGTCCCTCCCGGAGGCCGGTCGGTGCCGCACTGCGCAGAGTCGCGCAGATCCTCGTCCACGCAGAGCCTCGCTCACCGCGAGACGAGGCCATCGGGGGGTCGTGCGCCGTCCCGACCCCCGTTGGCCGCATCTCGCCGGCCCGAGGTCGTGCGAACGGCACGGGCACCTTCTCGGGGCCCGAAGGTTCCACGTCCCGGCAGTCGCACACATCATGCCCGTGGGAAGGCCTGCTCGAACGAGGCCCTCAGGCGGTCGGCGCTGACGTGCGTGTAGCGCTGGGTCGTGGAGAGCGTGGCGTGGCCCAGCACCTCCTGGACGCTGCGCAGGTCGGAGCCTCCCTGGAGCAGGTGGGTCGCCGCGCTGTGCCGCAGGTCGTGCGGCGCGACGTCGTCGACCCCGGCCAGGGCCGCGAGACGGTGCACCGTCTCGCGTGCCTGTCGCTGCCCCCACCGGCGGCCGCGGTCGCCGAGGAGCAGTGCAGGCCCGGAGTCCGCGACCACCAGGGCCGGCCTCCCTACGTCGAGCCAGCGGCGGAGCGCGCGCCCCGCGGGAACGCCGAACGGCACGACACGTTCCTTGTCGCCCTTGCCGACCACACGTAGCGTCCGCTCCCCCAGGTCCACGTCGTCGACGTCGGTGCCGACGAGCTCGGCGACGCGCAGGCCCGAGGCGTAGAGCACCTCGACCGCGACCCACTCGCGCAGGCGCGCCGGGGCGCCGTCCGCGGCCGCGTCGCGCGCGGTCTCCATGAGATGGGTGGCGGCGTCGACGGCGAGAACGGTCGGCAGGTGACGGGCGACCTTGGGGCTCGCGAGGCGCAGCGCCGGGTTGTGCGTCGTGCGCCCGGTGCTCGTCGTCCAGGCGAAGAAGGCGCGGGCGGCCGCGCCGCGCCGCGCCATCGTGGTGCGCGCGAGGTCACGAGCACCGAGGTCGGCGAGCCAGTCGCGCAGGACCGCGATGTCGACGTCGTCCAGGCTTCGCACACCCGTCGCCACCGCGCGCGCCAGCAGCGACCGGACGTCGCCCGTGTAGGCGCGCACAGTGTGGGCCGACAGTCCTCGCTGGACGTCGAGGTGCAGCTCGAACTCGGCGACGGCCACGGCCAGCGCGGGCGGAAGAGGCGCCTCCTTCGGGGTCGAGCCGTCGGCCAGGCCGGGCTCCGTGCCGGTGCGACCGCTCCCGTTCGCGCCGCTGTCGCCACCGGTGCCGTGCCGCTGGGTGTCGCTCATGGTCCCAGTGTCGCTGCTCACCCCCACCGCGCGGTGGAACCCACGCGCTGTGGTGGCCGGGCCGCCCGACGCCACCTGCCGCCGGACTGCTCCGCGAGACCTGCGAGCTCGAGGTGACCGAGGCCCCCGAGCGTCTCGTCGAGCCCGAGCCCGGCCGCGCGGGCGACCGAGTCCACGGCTGCGTGCGCACGCAACGGCAGGGCGTCCCACAGCCTCCTGCCCAGCTCGTCGAGGTCGTCCTGGGGTGCGGGGCGCCCGGCCCGCGGGGTCGGTGCGTCCGTCCCGACGTCCCCGGCCAGCTCCGCGGCCTCGTCGGCGTCGGTCACGCACACGGCCTTCGCCTCGCGCAGGAGCTGGTGGCACCCGCCCGAGGCCATCGAGGTCACGGGCCCGGGCACGGCCCCGACAGGCCGCAGCAGCGCGCTCGCGTGCGTCGCGGTGCTCAGGGCCCCCGAGCGCCAGGCCGCCTCGACGACGACCGTCGCCCGGGAGAAGGCGGCGATGAGACGGTTGCGCTGCAGGAAGCGGACCCTGCTCGGGACGGATCCCGGCGGCACCTCGCTGACGATGCTCCCCTCGTCCAGTACGGCCTGCAGGAGGTCGGTGTTGCCGGCCGGGTAGAGGCGATCGACGCCTCCCGCGAGGAATGCGACCGTGCGGCCGCGCGCTGCGATCGCCCCCCGGTGCGCCGCGGCGTCGATCCCGTACGCGCCGCCGGAGACGATCGTGAAGCGACGGTCGACCAGTCCCGAGGCGAGGTCGGCCGCGACGTGGCGGCCGTACTCGGTGCACGCGCGAGCGCCCACGAGGGCGACCGACCGTCGGGCAAGGTCCCCGAGGTCGGTCTCGCCTCGGACCCACAGCGCGAGGGGCGCTGCGTCACCCAGGTCGTCGACCGCCGTCGGCCACCGCGGGTCCCCGGGCACCAGGAGTGCACCACCAAGCCGGTCGAGGGCGCGCAGCTCGCGACCGGGGTCGAGGGTCGCGAGGCGACCACGCCACCGTTCCACGGCCCGCTGCACGCGGCCGACCGACGGTCGTTCCGGGTGCTGCTCGAGCCGTCGCGGCACCACGGGGCTCGTGCCCGACGCGGCGTCGTAGAGCCACGCCAGGGCGTCCCCGGCGCCGAGGTGCGTGACGAGCGCGCCGGCGACCTGGTCCCCCGGTTCGGCGATCCGGCTCCAGGCCGCGCGTGCGAGCACGGGGTCGTCGACGTCGAACGCCGGCCCGGGCTCAGCCATGGTGTCCTCGCGTCCGGAGAGCGAGCCCCTGCCCCACGTCTCCTGCGTTCGGTGCGGCACGACCGGCCAGGTCGGCCACGGTCCAGGCGAGCCGGAGGACCCGGTCGGCGCCGCGCAGCGAGAGGGTGCCGCGGTCGAGGGCCGTGTCGATGCCTGCGAGCAGCCCGGGGTCCGGCCCGAGACGCTCGCGCAGCCAGGTGCCGGGCACCTCGGCGTTCGTGCCCCACGGGGTCCCCGCGAGCCTGGTCCTGGCGGCCGCGCGAGCAGCCGCCACGCGCGCCGCGACGGTCGCGCTCGACTCCACGTCGGCCCCTCCCGCCCGGTCGACGCGCGACACCGGACGCACCTCGACCTGGACGTCGACGCGGTCGAGCAGCGGGCCCGACAACCGGGCGAAGTACCGTCGCCGGACCAGCGGGCTGCACGAGCACTCGAGCCCCTTGCCGATCCCGAGACCGCACGGGCACGGGTTGGCGGCCAGCACGAGCTGGAAGCGGGCCGGGTAGCGCGCGGACCCGGCCGCGCGGTGGATCACGAGCTCGCCGTGCTCGAGCGGCTGTCGCAAGGTCTGCAGGACCCGCGACCCGAACTCGGGCGCCTCGTCGAGGAACAGGACGCCGCGGTGCGCGCGGGACGCGGCGCCGGGTCGTGGCAGCCCGCTGCCGCCGCCGACGATCGAGGCCGGGGTCGCGGTGTGGTGCGGGTCCTCGTAGGGCGGGCGGCGGATCAGCCCCTGTCCCGGGTCGAAGACCCCCGCGATCGAGTGCACCGCCGTGACCTCGACCGCCTCGGACTCGTCGAGGTCCGGCAGGATGCCGGTGATCCGGGAGGCGAGCATGGTCTTGCCCGCCCCGGGCGGTCCGACGAGGAGCAGGTGGTGACCGCCTGCGGCCGCGACCTCGAGCGCACGACGTGCCTGCTCCTGTCCCAGGACGTCGCGCAGGTCCCCCGCGGCTCGACGCGGCCCGGCGGTGCGGGTCGGGCGCGCCGCGGGCGTCGGTGTCGTGATGCCCGGCACCTCGGCGCCGTACAGGGCGGCGATCTCGGCCAGGCTCGCGACACCGACGACCCGGGCCCCGGGGACGAGCCGGGCCTCGTCCGCGTCCTGCACGGGCACGACGACGTCGCGCAGCCCGGCAGCGACGGCGGCGGCGACCGCGGGGAGCACCCCTCGCACGGGCTGGAGCCGTCCGTCGAGCCCGAGCTCGCCGATGTGCACGACACGCTCGGGGTCCCCGACGGAGATCTTGCGGGCCCCGGCGAGCATCGCGACCGCGATGGCGAGGTCGAAGCCCGATCCCGCCTTGGGCAGCGAGGCCGGGGACAGGTTGACCGTGATCTTGCGCTGGGGCCACTCGATGCCCGACGAGGCGATCGCGGCACGGACGCGGTCCTTCGACTCCGAGAGCGCGGCGTCGGGGAGCCCGACGAGCGTGAAGCCCGGGACCGAGGCGGCAAGGTGGGCCTGCACCTCCACGAGGTGACCCGAGAGACCGACGAGCGAGACCGCGAACGTCGTCCCGAGCGACATCAGCTGACACCGACGAGGTGCTCGACCTGCGCGGCCCCGGCCGCGGGCAGGACCACCGCGACGACGTCGATCCGTATCGACGCCGGGCGGACCGGGTGCGTCGCGACCCACTCCCCGGTCAGGCGACGCAGCCGGGCCAGCTTGTCCGGGGTCACGGCCTCGGCGGGGTGCCCGAAGCCGGTCCCTCGCCGGGTCTTGACCTCGACCGCCACCAGCACGTCACCGTCACGGGCGACCAGGTCGAGCTCGCCCCGGGTGCCCCGCCAGTTGCGGTCCAGGACCACCCATCCGGCCTCGACCAGGTACGTCGCAGCGACCTTCTCCCCGTACCGCCCGACAGCGTCCTTCGCTCTCATGTCCCACCTCCGGCTCACACCCTGGCCCGTTCGGGGCGTTGGTGGGAGCACACAGGTGCCGGTTGTGGAGAGGTGCCCACGACCGGGTCCTGTGCATGGCTCGGCCGGGCGGGAGCAGGACAGTCCTGCGGCCCGGCCGGATCGGGGGGCCACAGGACTGCTGCTGGAGCGAGGACTAGAGCTGGAGCTCGGCCTTGGCCAGCTCCTCGACGTTGACGTCCTTGAACGTGACCACGCGCACCGACTTCACGAAGCGCGCGGAGCGGTACACGTCCCACACCCAGGCGTCGGCGAGCCGCAGCTCGAAGTACACCTCGCCTGCGGCCGACCTGACCTGGAGGTCCACCTGGTTCGCCAGGTAGAAACGTCGCTCTGTCTCGACCACGTAGGAGAACAGGCCCACCACATCGCGATACTCGCGGTAGAGGGCCAGTTCCATCTCGGTCTCATAGTTCTCGAGGTCTTCGGCGCTCACTGCACCATCATGGACCATCGAGTGCCACAACCCCGGATCGCCGGTCCTGCCGCGCGCCGCGCCCAGGCCGGCCGCGCCCAGGCCAGCCGCGCCCAGGCCAGCCGCGCCCAGGTCCCGCCGCGTGGTGCGCGCTCAGGCCTCGTCGCGCTCGGGGAGCCGCCAGCTCCGCCGGTGCTGCGGCGTCGGGCCGTGAGCCTTGAGTGCCTCGACGTGCACCGCGGAGCCGTACCCCTTGTTGCCGTCCCACCCGTACGCCGGGTACTGGCGGGCGAGGCCCGTCATGAGGCCGTCGCGCTCGCACTTGGCCAGGACGCTCGCGGCCGCGACCGACGCGCACTGGAGGTCGGCCTTGACGAGCGTGCGCACGGCCGGGTCCGGCAGGGCGAGGTCGTCCTCGGGGTCGAGGTCGAACGCCTCGAAGAGGTCGACGCCCGGGCGGGTCAGCCAGTCGTGCTTGCCGTCGAGCAGGACCGCGTCGACCGGGCCGAGCGAGCGCCGCACCTGGGCCAGCGCCCGGCGCCCGGCGAGCCGCAGCGCCACGACGATGCCGTGCGCGTCGATCTCCGCCGGTCCGGCATGCCCGACGGCCCACGCCAGCCCCCAGTCACGGACCGCGGGCAGCATGGCCTCGCGGGCCGCAGGCGTGAGCATCTTGGAGTCGGTCAGCCCCTTCGGGAACGTGCCCGTGCTCAGGTCCACCACGACGACGCCCACGCTCACCGGACCCGCCAGGGCCCCCCGCCCCACCTCGTCCATGCCCGCGACGAGCCGGGCGCCCGAGTCGAGGATCGCGCGCTCGTGGCGCAGCGTCGGCGGCTTGGGCCCGGTCGATCGCCTGACCGACGCCTTGCGCGGAGCGCGCCTGGCCGGCGCGGTCTCCGGCTCGCCCGCGACGAGCGGCGCACCGAGGTCGGTCGTCACGGTTCCGGCACCTCCGCGAACACGTCGCCCGGGTTGCGCATCAGCGTGAGGTCGCTGAGCGGCCACACCTTGACGAAGGTCGTCCCGACGACGTTGCTGATCGGCACGAACCCGCCGCCCGGCTTGCCGGTGTTGTACCGCGAGTCGGCCGAGTGCTGCCGGTTGTCGCCCATGACGAACAGCATGCCCTCCGGGACGACCACGTCGAAAGGGTCCTGGCTCGGGACGGAACCCGGCTTGATGTACGTCTCGTCGATCGGCTGGCCGTTGACGCTCACACGCCCCTGCGCGTCGCAGCACACGACCCGGTCGCCCGGTGTCCCGATCACCCGCTTGATGAGGTGCTCCCCGGTGTCCTGCGGGAGCAGCCCGACGAACGTCATGGCGGACGTCACGGCGTTGCCGACGGGGCCACGGTCGGGCGCGACGTACGGCGGGAGCCAGCTCCCCGGGTCCTTGAAGACGACGACGTCGCCGCGATGCACGTCGAACGCGTCGGGGACGAGGCGCGAGACCATGACGCGGTCCCCCTCGACGAGCGTGTCCTCCATCGAGGCGCTCGGGATGAAGAACGCCTGCACCAGGAACGTCTTGATCAGCCAGGACAGCACCAGCGCGCTGAGCAGGATGATGACGGTCTCGCGCAGCAGCGAGCCGCGCCGGGGCGCCGGCCGCGCACGGGACGAACCCACGTCCATCTGGCTCCTCGTGTCCGTCTCCGTCGTGGGTGCCGCGCCGGGCGCGGGGTCGGGGCGGGGTGCTGCCTGTGCGGCGCTGTCTGTCACGCGCTCACTGTGCCACTGCGCGGGCCCTCGGGCGAAACCGGGAGCGGCCGTCGCGGGCCGGCCGACAGGCGCCGGAACGCCGACGGGCGGCCACCTGGAGGTGGCCGCCCGTGGACGCGTGACGAGGCTGACGCGGGGTCAGGCTCGGATCACTTCGAGGGGAGCGCGTCGCGCTTCTCCTTGATCTTCGCCTTCTTGCCGCGCAGCTTGCGCAGGTAGTACAGCTTGGCGCGGCGGACGTCACCGCGCGTGACGAGCTCGATCGACTCGAGGGTCGGGGAGTGCACCGGGAAGGTACGCTCCACGCCGACGCTGAAGCTGATCTTGCGGACCGTGAAGGTCTCGCGGATGCCGCCACCCTGGCGACCGATGACGACGCCCTGGAACGCCTGGACACGAGAGCGGTTGCCCTCGACGACCTTGACGTTGACCTTGACGGTGTCTCCGGCCCGGAAGACCGGGATGTCGCTACGCAGCGATGCTGCGTCGACGCTGTCCAGCGTGTGCATTGATCTCTCCCCGCCCTGCCACAGGTCAGACGCGTTCTCGTGGCCCACCGCGAGGTGGGTCCGGTTCAGTACGTGGGTGGTGCTCGCATGTGATCGGTCGCGCACGCGGACGTGCGGTGGGCTTCCCCTGTGGCAGAGGCCCGACCGGCGCACACCAAGGGTCTATTCTGCCACACCGCCGACAGTGGCTCCGGGGACGGGTTCGGCGCTGCCCGGGGCTCGGTGCAGGGCTCCCCCGCGCACCTCCCAGCCGAGCGAGGCGAGGAACGCCCGGTCGTGCTTGTCGAGGGTGCTCGCGTCGAGCGCCGCGATCAGGTCGGGTCGGCGGGCGGAGGTCTTCTCGAGGGCCCGGTCGCGGCGCCAGCGACGGATCTTCGCGTGGTGCCCCGAGAGCAGCACGTCGGGCACCTCGAGGTCCGACCAGACGGGGGGCTTGGTGTACACGGGGTACTCCAGGAGGCCGGCCGCGCCGTGGGACTCCTCGACGAGCGACTCCGGGTTGCCGATCACCCCGGGCAGCAGGCGGGCGACGGCCTCGACCATGACGAGCGAGGCGACCTCCCCCCCGTTGAGCACGTAGTCGCCGATCGAGAGCTCGCTCACGCGGTGCCCGGCGGCGCGGTAGTGCTCGGCCACGCGAGCGTCGATCCCCTCGTAGCGCCCGCACGCGAAGACGAGCTGGTCCTCGGTCGCCAGCGCTTCCGCGGTGCGCTGGGTGAACGTCGCGCCCGACGGCGTCGGCACCACCAGGTGCGCGGGTCCGGTCGCGGTCAGCTCGTCGATGGCCTGCCCCCAGACGTCGGGGCGCATGACCATGCCCGCTCCCCCGCCGAAGGGCGTGTCGTCGACCGTCCGGTGGCGGTCGGTGGTCCAGTCGCGCAGGTCGTGGACGCGCAGGTCGAGCAGACCAGCGACGCGCGCCTTGCCCACGAGCGAGAGGTCCAGGGCCGCGAGGTACTCCGGGAAGATCGAGACGATGTCGATGCGCACGTCAGTCGTTCGTCCCGTCGGTCGTGTCGTCGGTCGTGTCGTCGCCGGAGCCCGGCGTCGGCTCGGCGACCTCGAGCAGGTCGGCGTCGCGCGCCAGGAGGCCACCCGGCGGGTCGAGCACGACCCGCCCGCCCGGCACGTCGACGACGGGCACGATCGCGTGCACGAACGGAACGAGCGTGCGTGTGCCGTCGGTCTCCTTGAGCACGAGCAGGTCGTGCGCCGGGAGATGCTCGAGCCCCAGGACCTCTCCCACGACCGTGCCGTCCTCGAGCTCGGCGCGCAGCCCCACGAGCTCGTGCGGGTACCAGGCGTCCTCCTCGTCGGAGACGTCGGCCTCGACGACGAGCGTGATGCCACGCATGCGCTCGGCCGCCGAGCGGTCGGCCACGCCCGCGAACGTCACGAGCCACTTGCCCTGGTGCAGCCGCGCGCGCTCTATCGTCAGCGGTCCCGCCTCGGCGGGCTCGGTGTCGATCGTGGACCCGACGACGAGACGCGCCTCGGGGTTGTCGGTGCGCATGTCCAGCGCGACCTCGCCGCGCAGTCCGTGGGCGCGGCCGATACGGGCCACCGTGAGCTGCATCGTGTGCTCCTTCTCGTCGTGTTCGTGCTCGTCGTGCGTGGGTCGTGCCGGAGCCCGCGACCGGGAGCTCCCACGGTGTCACCCGTGGGGCGCGGACGCACGTCCTGACCGCGCCCCGTCGGCGGGTGCCGAGACGGCGCCGAGCGGTCAGCGGCAGGTGTTGGGCAGACGACGAGGCCCGGTCCACCCTGAGGGGGACCGGGCCTCGTCGGCGTGCGGTCGGCGGACCGACCGTCACGTTCGTGCTGTGGTTCGGCTTGCGCTCAGCCGTCGTCAGCGGCGGTCGACGTCGACGACGTCGACACGCACCGGACCGTCGACCGACAGGGCTCCGATCACCGTGCGCAGGGCACGGGCCGTCCGCCCGCCGCGGCCGATGACGCGACCGAGGTCCTCGGGGTGGACCCGGACCTCGAGCAGCTCGCCCCGACGCAGCGGCTTCGCGTTGACCCGGACGGCGTCCGGGTTGTCCACGATGCCGCGCACCAGGTGCTCGAGCGCCTCGCCGAGCATCAGGCCTGCTCTTCGGCTGCCTCAGCCGCGTCAGCGGACTCGGTCTCGACCGGCGCAGCAGCCTTCTTCTCGGCAGCCTTCGCCTTGACCTTCTCGGCGTCCTTGGCGGCGGCCTCGATGGCGGCGGCCGGGTCGACCTTCTCGCCCTTGACGCGCAGGGTGCCCTCGGCACCCGGCAGGCCCTTGAACTTCTGCCAGTCACCCGTGATCTTGAGGAGCACGAGAACCTGCTCGGTCGGCTGTGCGCCGACGCTCAGCCAGTACTGCGCACGCTCGGAGGAGATGTCGATGAGCGACGGCTCCTCGGTCGGGTGGTACTTGCCGATCTCCTCGATGACGCGACCGTCACGCTTGGTGCGCGAGTCCGCGACGACGACACGGTAGTACGGCGCACGGATCTTGCCGAGGCGCTTCAAACGAATCTTGGTGGCCACTGTGGTGGTCTCTCCTGGTTCTGGGTGAGGTGACCCGTGCGTCCTCCCGGTGGGGACCAGGTGAGCACGGTGTCGGGACACGGCGTTGCGCGGAGAGAGGGGCCGGGCACGCCGAGTACCCGGCTATTGTGCCAGATCCGGCACGCCCCGACCAACATCGCGCGACGGGACGGCGAGAGCGGCGCCACGAGCCCTCCGCGACCACGCCCACCGCCCGTCGACGAAGGCGACGCACGTCTCAGAGCGGCGCCACAAATCCTCCGCGACCACGCCCACCGCCCGTCGACGAAGGCGACGCACGTCTCAGAGCGGCGCCACAAATCCTCCGCGACCACGCCCACCGCCCGTCGACGAAGGCGACGCACGTCTCAGAGCGGCGCCACGATCTCCCCGCGCAGGATCACCGCAGTCGGGTGCCGCAGCACCTCGATGTTCTCCCGCGGGTCCGCCGGGTACACGATCAGGTCCGCGCTCGACCCCTCGACGAGTCCCCCGTACCCGAGGAACTCGCGTCCCTGCCAGCTCGCGGCAGCGACCACGTCGGCGACCGGGACCCCGGCGGCGACCATCTCGGCACACTCGTCGGCGATCCGGCCGTGGCCGATGGTCCCGCCGGCGTCCGTGCCGACGAGGAGCTGGATGCCCGCCTCGTGGAGCTGGCGGACCTGCTCGTAGCGGCGCTCGTGCAGGTCGCGCAGGCGCGCCGCGAAGAGCGGGTACTTCGCGTCGGCCTGGCGGGCGATGTTCTCGAACTCGTTGATCTGCAGGAGCGTGGGCGTCACGGCGATGCCGCGCTCGGACAACGTGTACATGTCGTCGGGGTGGATACCCGTGCCGTGCTCGATGCAGTCGACCCCGGCGGCGAGCAGCGACGGGACGACCTCGCTCGAGAACGCGTGCACCGTGACCCGCGCGGCCTCGGCGTGCGCGACGGCCACGGCCTCGGTCAGCACGTCCTGGGGCCACAGCGGTCGCAGGTCGCCGTCGGTGCCCAGGTCGCGGTCGATCCAGTCGCCCACGAGCTTGACCCAGCCGTCCCCGGCCCGCGCCTCCTGCCGCACGGCGTCCGGGAGCTGCGCGACGTCGTCGAGCTCGAGGCCGTAGCCGCGCAGGTAGCGCTTGGGCCGCGCGATGTGCCGTCCGGCCCGCACGAGACGGGGCAGGTCGCGCCGCGACCGGACCCACCGCGTGTCCAGGGGCGAGCCGGCGTCGCGCAGGAGGAGCGCACCGCTGTCGCGGTCCGCGATCGCCTGCGCCTGGGCGGTGGCGTTGTCGACCGCGCCGTCCTTGCCGAGGCCCACGTGGCAGTGGACGTCGACGAGGCCGGGCAGGACCCATCCCTCGAGAGCCAGCATGTTGGTGCCCTGCGCCGAGGGCCGCGTCAGCGTGACGTGACCGTCCTTGACCCAGAGGTCGGACACCTCACGGTCGTCTCCCAGGAGGATGTGCCCCCGGAGGTGCAGCGAGGGGCCTTCGAGCGCGGACATCGGACTCCCAGTTCTCGGGCGGTCGGGCTCGCCCGACCCCTGACGGACCGGGGGCGGGACGGACGGAGGGAGGTCACGGTGAGGGCCACCGTGACCTGCAGGACATAACCTAGCGCGCTAGCGCCCCAGGAACTTCTCCAGGTCGGGCGGGAGCTGGAGATCAGCCGGGTCGGGCGACTTCTGCGCGCTCTTGGCACCGCCCAGGGCGCCGAACGCAGCACCGGGGGCGGCCGGTGGCGCCACGGGACCACCGAGGGCACGGGCCTGACGGGCTGCCTCCTCCGCGGCGCGCTTGGCCGGGTTGCCCGACTTCGCCTTGCGCCCCTTGGGCGGCGGTGCCACACGGCCGCGGGCCTTCTTGCCGCCCATGCCGGGCAGGTTCCCCATGCCGGGCATGCCGGGCATGCCGCCGCCACGGCTCATCTGGCGCATCATCTTCTGCGCGCCCGCGAACCGGTCGAGCAGCTGGTTGACGTCGCTCGTCGTGACGCCCGATCCTCGCGCGATGCGAGCACGTCGCGACCCGTTGATGATCTTGGGGTTGTCGCGCTCACCCGGCGTCATCGAGCGGATGATCGCCTCGATGCGGTCGACCTCGCGCTCGTCGAAGTTGTCGAGCGCCTCACGCATCTGCCCCATGCCCGGCAGCATGCCGAGCATCTTCTTCATGGAGCCCATGTTCTTCATCTGCTGCATCTGGACGAGGAAGTCCGCGAGCGTGAAGTCCTGCCCGCTGGCGACCTTCTCGGCCATCTTCGCGGCCTCGTCGGCGTCGAACGCCTTCTCGGCCTGCTCGATGAGCGTGAGCACGTCACCCATGTCGAGGATGCGCGACGCCATGCGGTCGGGGTGGAACGCCTCGAAGTCGGTGAGCTTCTCACCGGTCGACGCGAAGAGGATCGGACGGCCCGTGACGCGCGCGACCGACAGCGCGGCACCACCGCGGGCGTCGCCGTCGAGCTTCGACAGGACGACGCCCGTGAAGTCGACGCCCTCCTCGAAGGCCTTGGCCGTCGCGACGGCGTCCTGACCGATCATCGCGTCGATGACGAAGAGGATCTCGTCGGGGTTCACGGCGTCGCGGATGTCCGCGGCCTGGCGCATGAGCTCGGCGTCGACGCCGAGGCGGCCTGCGGTGTCGACGATCACGACGTCGTGCTGGCGCTGGCGCGCGGTCTCCACACCGTCGCGGGCGACCTGGACCGGGTCGCCGACGCTCGTGCCCGACTCGCCCTCCGACCCCTGGTTGCCCGGCAGCGGGGCGTAGACCGGCACGCCGGCCCGCTCGCCCACGACCGAGAGCTGGTTGACCGCGTTGGGGCGCTGGAGGTCCGCCGCGACGAGCAGCGGTGTGTGCCCCTGCTCGCGCAGGTGCAGCGCGAGCTTGCCCGCCAGGGTCGTCTTGCCGGCGCCCTGGAGGCCCGCGAGCATGATGACGGTCGGCGGGTTCTTCGCCAGGCGCAGGCCGCGGCTCTCACCGCCGAGGATCGCGACGAGCTCCTCGTTGACGATCTTGACGACCTGCTGGGCAGGGTTGAGCGCGCCGGAGACCTCGGCCGACAGGGCTCTGTCCCGGATGGCACCGGTGAAGTCCTTGACGACGGGCACAGCGACGTCCGCGTCGAGGAGCGCGCGCCGGATCTCACGGATCGTGGCGTCGATGTCCGCCTCGGAGAGACGGCCCTTGCTCCGCAGGTTCTTGAAGGTCGACGTCAATCGATCTGACAGCGTGGCGAACACCGCGTCATCCTTACCGCTCGTGAATCAGGGAAGTCCCCAGCCTACCGGTCGGGGACGGCCCTTCGGGCAGGGTCGCCCGGGTCGCGGCCGTCAGGTCGTCCACGAGGCGCGCGCGCCACGCGGTCCAGCCCGCCGGTCCGAGCGAGGAGGAGTCGGCCTCGGTCAGCGCGCGCAGCACGTCGAGCAGGTCGCGGCGGTGCCCGACGGCGGCGGCGAGCTCCGCGATCGTCGCCGGGTCGTCCGGGTCCGCCGAGACGGCGAGCCGCGACAACGTGAGGTGATGACGCACGAGGCGCGCGACGTCGTCGGGCACCCCGTCCCCGAAGCCCATGCGGCGCAGGATGCCCGGGACGAGGCGCGCCCCCTCCTCCGAGTGGTCCTGCGCGCCACGGCGCTTGCCGATGTCGTGGAAGAGCGCCGAGAGCAGCAGGAGGTCGCCCCGCTCGACGGTCCTGCGGTCCCGGGCTGCCCGCGCGACGGTCTCGACCAGATGACGGTCGACCGTGTGCCGGTGGATCGCCGCGCGCTGCGGGCGGTTGCGGACCCCGGCCCACTCCGGGATCCAGGCCGTCACGACCCCCACGAGGTCGAGCGCCTCCCACACCGCGACCTGCGCGGGCCCGCTGCCCAGGAGAGAGAGGAATGCCGACCGTGCCAGAGCAGGCCACGGCTCGGGCAGGGGCGGGCAGTGCGCGAGGCTGCTCACGGACACCGGCGACAGGGTCAGGCCCGTGCGGGCCGCGGTCGCCGCAGCGCGCAGCGCGAGCAGGGGGTCGGTCTCGGGGTGCGCGTCGATCGCGAGGACCAGCTCGCCGTCGTGCTCGACGAGCCCGTCGCCGACCGACCGCAGCCGGGGCGCCGCACGACGTCCCCGCACCAGGACCGGACGCCGCGCGACGCTCGGCCGCTGGAGCGCCTGGCGCGCCCGCCGGACCGTGGTGTCGAGGGCGTAGGAGATCTCCCGGCCCGCCTCCGCGAGGCTCGCCAGGAGCTCGTCGGGGTCGTCGTAGCCGCTCATGGCCGCGACCTCGTCGAGGTCCGCGAGCAGGAGCCGGTTCGTGTGCCGACCCGTGACGACCTGGACCGCGTCGCGCACGTCGAGCAGGTGCGCGTACGCGCGGTCGACCGTCCCGTGCGGACGGTCCGTGAGCCACGTCGCCGCGAGCGCCGACAGGACCACGGCGTCCCGGATGCCGCCGCGCGCGTCCTTGAGGTCGGGCTCGATCAGGTACGCGAGCTCCCCCGACCGCTCGGCCCGCTCCTTGATCGAGGACAGCAGCTCGGGCAGCCGGCGCCGTGAGGCCGACCGCCAGTCCGTGAGGACCGCCGACGCGGCCCGGTGGACCACGAGCGCGTCCCCCGCGACGGCTCGCACGTCGAGCCAGCCCACGGCCGCGGGCACGTCCTTGGACGCGACCTGGCGGCACTGCGACAACGAGCGCACCGCGTGGTCGAGGTCCACCCCTGCGTCCCACAGGGGGTACCAGAGCCGTTCGGCGACCGCCGTGACCTGCTCGGCCGAGTGGCCGCGCCCGTCGTGCACGAGCACGAGGTCCAGGTCGCTCACCGGACCCATGTCCGCACGGCCGAGGCTCCCGACCGCGGCGAGCGCGATCCCCTCGACGCTCTCGCCCGCGGTCGCCTCGTCCCACAGCGCCCGCAGCCGGTCGGTCACCAGGGTGCAGACCGCCGACCGTCGTGCCACCCCCGAGCTTCCCGGTCCGCTGAGCCCCCGGGCCACCTCGAGCATCTCGGCCCGGAGGCCCCGCACCCCCGGGGGGTGCGGGGCCTCCGTCGGTTCGTCGGTGTCGCGGGCGCTTCCTGCATCTGCCGTACCGGTCATCTCGGCTCTGCCTCCGTCACCCGCGTCGCGCCGTCTCCACCGTTCGTGCCGCCCGCCCATGCGGCCCGTGCGGACCGTCCTAGAGGGCGCCCGCGCCGTGCTCGCCCGTCCGGACCCGTGCGACGTCGTCGACCGTGATGGTCCACACCTTCCCGTCGCCGATCCGGCCCGTCTGGGCCGCCTTGACGACGACCTCCGTGACCGTCGCCGCGTCCTCGTCGTCCACGAGGATCTCGACGCGGACCTTCGGGACCAGGTCCACGGTGTACTCGGCACCGCGGTAGACCTCGGTGTGGCCCTTCTGCCGGCCGTAGCCGCTGGCCTCGCTGACGGTCATGCCGCGGACCCCTGCGGCCTCGAGCGCCGACTTCACGTCGTCGAGACGGTGCGGCTGGATGATTCCTGTGACGAGCTTCATGCCCTGACCTCCTGGATGACACGACCCTGCGCGATGGTCTCGTATGCGGTCTCTCCGTGCTCTGCCAGGTCGATACCGCCGACCTCGGCCTCCTCGCTGATCCGCCAGCCCATCGTCACCTTGATGACGAACCCGATGACGAACGTGAGCACACCGGAGAAGACCACGGCGGCCAGCGCGATGACGACCTGGATCACCAGCTGGTCGATCCCGCCGCCGTAGAGCAGGCCCGTGTCCGTGCCGAGCAGGCCGATCAGGACCGTGCCGACCAGGCCGCCGACGAGGTGGACCCCGACCACGTCGAGCGAGTCGTCGTAGCCGAAGCGGTACTTGAGGCCGACCGCGAGGGCGCACAGGACGCCGGCGACGACACCCAGGGCGATCGCGCCGATCGGGTTGACGGCGGCGGCCGCCGGCGTGATGGCGACGAGACCCGCGACGACTCCCGACGCAGCGCCCAGGCTGGTCGCGTGACCGTCACGCAGCCGCTCGGTCAGCAGCCAGGCACCCATCGCGGCGCACGTCGCGACCGTGGTGTTGATCCAGGCCAGGCCGGCGACCTCGTTCGCAGCACCCGCGGAACCGGCGTTGAAGCCGAACCAGCCGAACCACAGGAGCGCTGCGCCCAGCATCACGAACGGGAGGTTGTGCGGACGCATGGGCTCCTTGCCGAAGCCCTTGCGCTTGCCGATGATCAGCGCGAGCACCAGGCCCGCGACACCGGCGTTGATGTGGACGACCGTGCCACCGGCGAAGTCGATGGGGGCCACGTTGGCGATCCCGTCGGTCACCCCGTAGATCGCGGCGGCGATGCCGTTCTCCCCGGCGCCGAGGATGCCTCCGCCCCACACCATGTGGGCGAGCGGGAAGTAGACCAGCGTGACCCAGACGCCCGCGAAGACCAGCCAGGCGCCGAAGCGCGCACGGTCGGCGATCGCACCGCTGATCAGGGCGACCGTGATGATCGCGAAGGTGGCCTGGAACCCTGCCGCCACGAGGGCCGGGACGCCGCTGCCTGCCAGGAGGCTGTTCGCGTCGTCGGTCAGGGGGGCCAGACCGAAGAACTCGGTCGGGTTGCCGAAGATGCCCGCCACGTCGGACCCGAAGGTCATCGAGTAGCCCCACAGGACCCAGATGATCCCGACGACGGCGATCGCGCCGAAGCTCATCATCATCATGTTCAGGACGCTCTTGCCGCGGACCATGCCGCCGTAGAAGAACGCCAGGGCCGGGGTCATCAGCAGCACCAGAGCGGCCGACGTCAGGAGCCAGGCCGTGTTTCCAGTGTCAAGTTCGAATGGCATGCGCTGTCGCCTCTCACCTCGCCAGCCGGGCGGCCGGACAGGTCAAGAGTCGGACAGCGGGGTTTCCCCGCGACGCTCGCGGGGTGACGGAGGTGTAACGGGGAGCACTCGTGTGTAAACGTTGCGTTTCCCGGTCGATGACGGGCCGTCCCGGGAGCCGCCTGCCCCCGGGACGCGGTCGCCCCCGGCGAGGTCAGTCGCCCAGGAGCCCGTCGACGAACTCCTGCGGGTCGAACGGCGCCAGGTCGTCGGGCCCCTCGCCCAGGCCCACGAGCTTGACCGGCACGCCCAGCTCGCGCTGGACCGCGACGACGATCCCGCCCTTGGCGGTGCCGTCGAGCTTGGTCAGCACGATGCCCGTGACCCCGGCGATCTCGCCGAAGACCCGCGCCTGGTTGAGGCCGTTCTGCCCCGTCGTGGCGTCGAGGACCAGGAGCACCTCCGAGAGCGGCGCCTCCTTGGTGATGACGCGCCGGATCTTGCCCAGCTCGTCCATGAGGCCCGCCTTGTTCTGGAGACGGCCGGCCGTGTCGACGAGCACCACGTCGACGCCTTCCGTGCGGCCCGTGCGGACGGCGTCGAACGCGACGGCCGCCGGGTCGGCACCGTCCCGGTCGGAGCGCACCGTGCGCACACCGACGCGGGCGCCCCAGGTCTCGAGCTGGTCGGCCGCGGCGGCCCGGAACGTGTCGGCCGCGCCGAGCACGACGGTGCGGTCCTCCGCGACCAGGACGCGCGCGAGCTTGCCCACGGTCGTCGTCTTGCCCGTGCCGTTCACCCCGACGACGAGCACGACGGCGGGGAGCCGGGTCCCGTCCTCGGCCGTCTGCGGGGCCGTGGCGAGGGAGCGGTCGAGGCTCGGGTCGACGAGCGCGACGAGCTCCTCGCGGAGCAGCTCGCGCACGCTCGCCGGGTCACGGACGCCCAGGACCCGGACGCGGGTGCGGAGCGACTCGATGAGCTCGCCCGCAGGGCCGGCCCCGACGTCGGCGAGGAGAAGCGTCTCCTCGAGCTCGTCCCAGTCGTCCTCGGTCAGGTGGTCGCGCGAGAGCACCGCGAGCAGCTTGGAGCCCAGCGGCGACCCCGACCGGGCCAGGCGACCGCGCAGCCTGGCGAGGCGGCCACCGACGGCCTCGGGTACCTCGACGGCGGGCGGGGCCTCGAGGTCCGTCGGAGCCTCTGCCGTGGCCACGCCCCCTCGCTCCGGCACCTGGGCGGACTCCTCCGCGGAGTCCAGGGTCGTGCCCGTGGTGGGCGGCGGGAGGGTCGCGCGCGTCCCGGAGCGACGGCGGAAACCGACGAGGCCGACCGAGACGACGACGAGGACGGCGAGGGTGATCCAGAGCCAGAGGAGATCGTTCACCGTCGAAGTCTCTCAAATCCGCGCGCGACGTGCGGGCGACGAGACCGACTCAGTCCTGGTGGGCGGTGGGCCCAGGCGGCGGGGTCGCAGGGACCGAGCGCACGGTTCCGGTGTGCGGGCGCCGCGCCGTGGCGCCGTGCAGCGTGTGCGCGGCCCGCTCCCGGGCGCGGTGCAGGACGTCGGTGATCTCGTCGGCGTCCATGTACGCGGGGTCGGCGACCTCCGTCGCCGCGAAGAACTCCTCCATGCCCGTGTCGACGGGTGCCGCGGACGCCGCGGCAGCGCGGTCGTCGGCAGACCTGCGGCGCCAGCTCGACAGACCCGAGCGGAAGTCACGCCAGAATCCGCGGATTCCGACCGGGGGGCCCTGCTGCTCGTTGCGGTCGTCGATGCGCGTGACGACGCTCGCGAACAGGAAGACCACGACGGCCGCCACGAGCGCGATCCCGAGGAACACGAACATCCAGAGCATCCGACAAGTATCACCGGGACGACCGGGCGAGCCCTGAACGAGACCGGCGAGTCCGCGGATCGATACAGCATCTTCACACCATGGAACCCGCAGGATCGTGCGGATCGTCGGGTCCTGCACCCTCCGGTCGGCGGGAGGGGTGGTGCGCGACGCCATCCGAGAGGTCCGTCACACACCGACCTCGTCACGCAGCCGCTGGCTGATGACGGTGGTCACGCCGTCCCCGCGCATCGTGACCCCGTACAGCGCGTCCGCGATCTCCATCGTCCGCTTCTGGTGCGTGATGACGATGAGCTGCGAGTCCTCCTGGAGCTCGCGGAAGATCTCGAGCAGGCGACCCAGGTTCACGTCGTCGAGCGCGGCCTCGACCTCGTCCATGACGTAGAACGGGCTCGGGCGGGCCTTGAAGATCGCGACGAGGAGCGCGACCGCGGTCAGCGAGCGCTCGCCGCCGGACAGCAGCGACAACCGCTTGACCTTCTTGCCCGCCGGGCGGGCCTCGACCTCGATACCGGTCGTGAGCATGTTCTCGGGGTCGGTCAGGACCAGGCGCCCCTCACCCCCCGGGAACATCCGTCCGAACACGTGCACGAACTGCTCCGCGGTGTCGTGGTACGCCTCGGTGAAGACCTGCTCGACGCGCTCGTCGATCTCGCGGACGATCTCCAGCAGGTCCGCCCGGGACTTCTTGAGGTCCGCGAGCTGGGTCGTGAGGAACGTGTGCCGCTCCTCGAGCGCGGCGAACTCCTCGAGCGCGAGCGGGTTGACCTTCCCGAGCTGCCCCAGGGCGCGCTCGGCGGACCGCAGCCGCTTCTCCTGCGCCGCCCGCACGTAGGGCTCGGTCACGGGATCACCGTCCTCGTCCTCGCGGACCGTGCCGTCCTCGGCGAGCACGGGGACCGGGCGGTCGGGGCCGAACTCGTCGAGCAGGACCTCCGGGTCCAGCCCGAGCTCGGTGACGCTGCGCTCCTGGAGCTGCTCGATCCGCAGCTGCTGCTGGGTCCGGGCGACCTCGTCGCGGTGCGCCACGTCGGTGAGCTCACGGAGCTGGCCGGCGAGCGCGTCGACCTCGGCCCGGCGAGCGGTCACGGCGGCGTCCAGCTCGCCGCGTGCCGCCTCGGCCGCGGCCCGTTCGTCACCTGCCCGTCCGAGCGAGCGGTCGATCGCCGCCAGCGCCACCTCGGCCCCGTCGCGCACGGCCTCAGCACGGCCCGCCTGGCGCACGCGGGCGGCCTCCCGTGCCGCAGCCCGCTCGCGCGCCGCGCGCTCGGTCGCGGCAGCCCGGGCCAGCGACTGCGCGCGTCCCGTCAGGGCTCGCGCCCGTTCCTCGCTCGTCCGCAGCGCGAGACGGGCCTCGGTCTCTGCCGCACGGGTCGCCGTCGCGAGGGCGTTCGCCTCGTCGCGCGCGGCGGTGGCCGTCGCGACGGACTCCTCGGTCTGCTCCGGAGCCGCCTCGGCCTCGTCGTGCCGCACGACCAGCCCCGCGAGCTCGGCCTGCTCGGCGACCAACGTGGCCTGCGCCCGCTCCAGGTTGGCCCGGACGCGAGCCGACTCCGCCGCCGCCGCGCGGGCCGTGGCCCCCAGGTGCCCGAGCTGCTCGGCGACGGCGGCCAGCGCGGCGTCGGACTCGTTGAGCCGCTCCAGGGTCGCGTCGTAGCGCTGCTGCGCCTCCTCGGCCTCCTCGAGCGCCCCGACGAGCGCGAACCGGGTCCGCTCACCGCGGGCGACCGCGTCGTCCCGGGCCGCCTGGGCCTCGTCCAGGGCCGCCTGCAGGTGCAGCACGCTCGGCGCGGTCGCCGAGCCGCCCCAGGCGCTGTGCGCCCCGAGCAGGTCCCCGCCCTTGGTCACGGCGGTGACGTGCGGCGACGCCGTCACGAGCGCTCGCGCCTGCGCCAGGTCCTCGACGACGACGACGCCGTCGAGCAGGAGCTCGACCGCCGCGGCGACCGAGCGCGCAGGCGTGACGACCCGCACGGCCCACGCGGCGCCGTCGGGCAGGGGGGTGCGCTCCCCCACGTCCGACGACGGACGCGCGCCGCCGCCGACCACGAGGCTCGCCCGCCCCGCGTCCTCCTGCCGCAGGTGACGCAGCGCGTCGACCGCTGCCTCGAGACTCTCGACCGCGACGGCGTCCGCGGCCGGACCGAGCGCCGCCGCGATCGCGTCCTCGTACCCCGCGTCGATGCTCAGCAGCGCCGCCAACGACCCGAGCGCGGCCACGCCGTCAGCCGCCAGCAGCGCGCCCGCGCCGTCCTTGCGGACCAGGCTCATCTCGAGCGCCTCGACGCGCGCGCTCCACGTCGCCCGGTCACGGTCGGCGGTCTGCTCCTCGGCGCGGAGCCCGGTGACGACGGCCCCGGTCCGCTCGACGGCGTCGGCCGCCTCCTCGTGCTCGGCGTCCAGGCCCTCCTCGCCCTCCTCGACGCCCACGACCTGCGTCTCGAGGGACGCGAACTCGACGTTCGCCTGGTTCCCGCGCCGCTCGGTCTCCGCGAGGCTCTCCCGCAGACGCCCGATCTCGGCCTCGGTGGCCTCGACGCGGGACCGGCGCGCCGCGACCTGGCCCGCCAGCCGGGCCAGTCCCTCGCGACGGTCCGCCGCACCGCGCAGCAGCGTCGCGAGCGCCCGCTCCGCCGTCTGCGCCTGCGCCTCGACCGCGGTCCGCTCCGCCACGGCCGACTCGAGCGTCGCCCGTGCGACCGCCACCTCCGACTCGAGCTCCTGCTCGGCGGCGCGGGCGCGGGCCGCCTGCGCGTCGAGGTCGTTCGGGTCCTGGCCCCGCTGGACCGTCTCCGGACGCCCCAGCAGGCGCAGGCGCTCCGAGGCCAGCGTGCGGGTCCCGCCCAGGCGTTCCTTGAGCGACGACAACCGGTACCAGACGTCGCTCGCCTGGGCCAGGGCCGGGGCGGCCTCTGCAGCCTGCGTCTCCAACGACCCCAGCGCCTCGCGGGCCGCGGCGAGCGACCGCTCGACCTCGGCCTGGCGCGCCCGCAGCGCCGACTCGTCCGCGATCTCCTGCTCGAGCGTCGCCGTGAGCTGCGCGAGGTCGTCCGCGAGCAGGCGCGCCCGCGCGTCGCGCAGGTCGCGCTGCACGACCTGCGCCTTGCGCGCGATCTGCGCCTGCCGGCCCAGGGGCCCCAGCTGGCGCCGGATCTCCGCCGTCAGGTCCCCGAGCCGCGTGAGGTTCGCCTGCATCGCGTCGAGCTTGCGCAGCGCCTTCTCCTTGCGCTTGCGGTGCTTGAGGACCCCCGCGGCCTCCTCGATGAAGCCGCGACGCTCCTCGGGCGTCGCCCGCAGCACCGCGTCGAGCTGCCCCTGCCCGACGATCACGTGCATCTCGCGCCCGATGCCCGAGTCCGAGAGGAGCTCCTGGATGTCCAGCAACCGGCACGACGACCCGTTGATCGCGTACTCCGACCCGCCGTTGCGGAACAGCGTCCGGGAGATCGTCACCTCGGAGTAGTCGATCGGCAGCGCGCCGTCCGTGTTGTCGATCGTCAACGACACCTCTGCGCGGCCGAGCGGCGGGCGTCCCGCCGTGCCCGCGAAGATGACGTCCTCCATCTTGCCGCCGCGCAACGACTTGGCGCCCTGCTCGCCCATGACCCAGGACAGGGCGTCGACCACGTTCGACTTGCCCGAACCGTTCGGCCCGACGACGCACGTCACCCCGGGCTCGAAGCGCAGGGTCGTCGCCGACGCGAACGACTTGAACCCGCGGAGGGTCAGGGTCTTGAGGTGCACGGGTCAGAGCCTAGTGCGGATCTGCGGGTGAGACGGGGAGGTGGTGGGGCTGAGGGCAAGGACGAGGGTGGGGGCCCGGTACTTCCGTCCGGCCGCTCGTCCCTCGCGACCTCCCGCCAGGCCAGCCACGACCTGCGCCCCCACCGTCGCCCCTCCCCGTGCTCCACGCCGGTGCAGACAGGCGCCCCCGTCCGTCGACGGGGGCGCCTGCAGGTGGTGCGGGTGGTGCTCAGAGACCGGGGAACCAGAGCGCGATCTCGCGGGCCGCGGACTCCGGGGAGTCCGAGCCGTGGACCAGGTTCTGCTGGACCTTCAGGCCCCAGTCGCGGCCCAGGTCACCACGGATGGTGCCGGGGGCGGCTGCCGTCGGGTCGGTCGTGCCGGCCAGCGAGCGGAAGCCCGGGATGACGCCCTGCCCCTCGGCGACGACCGCGAGGATCGGGCCGGAGAGCATGAAGTCGACGAGCGGGGCGAAGAACGGCTTGCCCTCGTGCTCGGCGTAGTGCGCCGCGAGGAGCTCAGGGGTGGCGTCCAGGAGCTGGACGGCGGCCAGGGTGTACCCCTTGGCCTCGACGCGGCGGAGGATCTCTCCCGACAGGCCGCGACGGACGCCGTCGGGCTTGACGAGGACGAGGGTGCGCTCGATGGTCTCGGAGAGCGCGTCGGCGACGACGGGGGCTGCAACATCAGTCATGCGCACGACCCTACCGGCCGCGCTCACATGTTCGGTGCGGTCTCCGGGTGCTCGGCGTCGTACGCGGCGCGCTCGCGGTCGATCCGTCCGCCGAGACGCAGCGACACGATCCACAGGACCACGAAGATGCCTCCGACCAGGAACATCAGCGGCACCGCGAAGCCGCACGCGATCACGGGGAGCTGCACGACCGAGCCCGCGACGTACCCGCCCGGCCCGCCGACCATGCGGCTGAGCAGGATCAGCACGACCATGAGCGTCCCGCCCACGATCCAGATCGCCGGGCCCGAGGGCACCTGCATCCGGTCCGGCCACGCGTAGGGCACGGTCCGCAGCCCGTACGCGACGAGGGTCGCGAACAGCACGAGGAAGGCCTCGAGCAGCAGCGTCGTCGACGTGAACTGGATCTTCGCGGACTTCTTGGCCTTGATGCGGGGCGGGCCCGCCGCGTCCTCGCCCGAGGGGGCGGCGGACGCGGCGGGCCGGGCCTGCTCTGCCGGCTTGTCGGCCGGTTCGATGGTGGAGCTCACGCGGCTCAGTTTACCGGCGCGTGCTGCCGGCGGAGGCGCCCGTCGGGTCGTCCTCCGCGGGGATGCTCGCCCCGTCCGGCCCGACGGCGTCGCGCACCGGGGCGTCCGGCGCGCCTTCGACGAGCTCACCCTTCGGGTCGGCGATCGCCTCGCCGCGAGCGACCATGCCGGCCTCGCCCGAGAGCTTGACCTCCTTGAGGAACAGCGCGAGCACGAAGCCGACGACGACGAGCGGGACAAGGTACCAGAACGCCGGGGCGAGAGCGTTCGTGAAGGCGTCGATCACGCCCGTCTTGACGGGCTCCGGGAGGGCCTGGACCGCGGCAGGGGTCAGGCTCGACGCCTCTCCCCCACCCGTGGCCGCGCCGCCGGGGATGACCTCCGCGAGGTTGGCCGACAGCCGCGTCGTGAAGATCGTGCTGAAGAGCGCGGTGCCCACGGCTGCACCGATCTCGCGGAAGAAGTTGTTCGCGCTCGTCGCGGTCCCGATCTCGTGGGGGTCCACGGAGTTCTGGACGGCCAGCACGATGGTCTGCATGACGAGCCCCATGCCGGCACCCATCACGAAGATCATGGCGCCGAACAGGACCATGGACATGTCGCCCGTGATCGTCGTGAGCCAGATGATGCCCGCGGTCGTGATCGCGAGGCCCGCGACGGGGTAGATCTTGTAGCGGCCCGTCTTGGTGATCGCGAACCCGGACCCGATCGCCGTGAGCATGACACCGACCATCATGGGGAGCATGAGGAAGCCGGACTCGGTCACGCCCGCACCGGTCGACATCTGCAGGAACGTCGGCAGGAACGCCAGCGCGGAGAACATGCCCATGCCGAGCACGAGGCCGATGAGCGTCGCGATGGTGAACGTGCGGTTCTTGAAGAGGTGCAGCGGCAGGAGGGGCTCCTCCGCACGCCGCTCGACCACGATGAACAGGACGATCGACGCGAGGGTCGCGGCGACCATGGCCAGGAGCTTGGGGTCGGACCAGTCGTAGCCCCGGCTGGAGGTCAGCGACTCCCAGCTCGTGAGCAGGACGATCCCGGACGTCCCGACGACGAGGAAGAAGATGCCCGCGACGTCGATCTTGCGTCCCGAACGGTGGCTCGGGAGCTTGAGCGTGAACCATGCGACGAGGAACGCCGCGATGCCGATCGGGACGTTGATCCAGAAGGCCCAGCGCCAGCCCGGTCCCTCGGTGAACCAGCCGCCGAGCAGCGGGCCGATCACGGCCGCGATGCCGAACAGGGCACCCATGGGGCCCATGTACTTGCCGCGGTCCTTGGCCGGGACGATGTCCGCGATGATGGCCTGCGACAGGATCATGAGGCCACCGCCGCCGAGCCCCTGGACGGCGCGCCACGCGACGAGCTCGGGGAACGTCTGGGCGAAGCCCGCCCCCGCTGAGGCGATCGTGAACAGGCCGATCGCGACGAGGAACGGCCAGCGACGGCCCCACAGGTCGCCGAACTTGCCGTAGAGGGGCATGACGATCGCGATCGCCAGGATGTAGGCCGTGATGACCCAGCCCTGGTGCTCGACCCCGTGCAGCTCGCCGACGATGGTCGGCATCGCGGTGCCGACGATCGACTGGTCGAGCGAGGACAGGAACATCGAGGCCATGAGCGCGCCGAAGATCAGCCAGACGGTGCGCTGCGTCAGCACGATGAGCGGCTTGCCGCTCTCCGTGGGAGACGCGTCGGCCCCGGCCGGGGCCGACGTCGTGGAGCGGGAGGTGGGCATGAGGAATCCGTTCAGGTCGGTGGGGAGCCACCCGGCGGACGCGGACCGCGGGTGCGAAGAGGTGGGAGCGAGAGGGGTGGTGCGAGGTACGCGCGGTCAGTCCGGCGCGGACCCCGGACGGACGAGAGCCCGGAGCTGGGTGACGACCGAGCCGAGGTGGTCGACCGGTTCGCCCGTGCGCCCGAGGCGCTCCCACTCGAGGGTCGTGGTGCGCAGGAGGCTCATCACGACCATGGCGAGCAGCTCGGGCTCGGGGACGAAGGGGTGGTCGGCGCGGCGGCGGTCGAACACGCCGACGAGTCCCGTGCGCAGGTTCTCGATCCACCACATGTGGCGGGCGAGGAGCCGGGGCTCGCGCTCGACGAGCCTGATCGCCCGGTGCACGCGGTCGAGGGACATCACCTGGTGGGCGAGCAGGTCGGTGACGAGCGCCTGGAGGTCGTCCAGGAGGTCCCCCGTGGGGCCGCCAGCGACGAAGACGGCGACGGCGTCGGGCGACGGGGAGAAGTCCTCGACCCCGAGCACCGCGTCGTCCTTCGACGCGAAGTAGTTGAAGAACGTCCGTGTCGAGACGCCGATCGAGGTGCAGACGTCCTCGACCGTGACGTCGTCCAGGCCCCGCTCGAGCACGAGGGTCTGGGCGGCGTCGATGAGCGCCTCACGGCGCTCGCGCTTCTTGCGCTCGCGCAGACCCGTGGGGGCTGCGGAGGGCTCGACAAGGTTCTGCACAGCCGCAACATTACATGTCGTGCAACTTTGCAGGCAATGCAGTATTCACGTGACGCCGGTCACGGGCGGACGCTCGTCACCCGCGATCGGGGCGGGCGACGAACCAGGGCGTCAGACCTCGCCGAAGCCCCCCTCGACCGCGGCGAGCGCCGCGTCCCGGGCCTCGCTCGCCTGACGCCCCTCGGCCGCGATCACGAGCTCTCGCCCGCCGGTCGCGCCCAGCTTCATCATCTCGAGCACGCTCGCGGCGTTGACCCCGTTGATGGTGACCTTCGCGTCGTAGCCCGCGACGAGCCGGGCGAGGATCGCCGCCGGACGGGCGTGCAGGCCGAGCGGGTTGCGCAGCGTGACCGCGCGCGGGGCGCCGGGCGAGTCGTCCTCGATGCCCGCGGCGCCGGCGAGCTGGTCGGCCGGTCCGGCGGCGGGGACGAACCCTCCCCCGGCTCCGGCCGCACTCTGCGCGAAGGTGCTGCCGGCGGCCTCGGCCGAGGCGAGCACCTCGGCGAGGCTGCCCCCGCCGTGCGCCGTGACGGCCGCGGCGACGGCCCCCTCGACGAACGGGGCGTCCGCGAGGACGACCCGGCCCTCGAGCGAGTCGTCGAGCTCGATGACCGACTCGATCGTCATGACGGCCGACCCCAGGTCGGCGAGCACCACGACCCCGTCGGTCCCCACGAGTCCCCCGTCGACCGCGGTCGACACCACGTCATAGCTCGTCCCCAGGCTGCCGTCGTCCGTGCCGCCCGCGGGCAGGAGCAGCACGCCGGGAGCCATCTGCGCGGCGAGCTCGGCGGCCCCCTGCGCGAGACGGGCCGAGTGGGACACGAGCACCAGGGCGATCCGTGCGCGATCGCCGAGCTGTGGGGTAGTCATCGGGACATCATTCACCGGGAGCAGTGGCCGCCGCGACCGCAGCCCGCAGGATCACGACGGTCGACGTCGCCCCCGGGTCCTGGTGCCCGATGCTCCGTTCGCCCAGGTAGCTCGCCCGTCCCTTGGTCGCGACCAGGGGGACCGTCGCGAGAGCGCCGGCCTCGGCCGCGGCGAGCGCAGCCTCGAGGACGCCCACGGGGTCCGCGCCGGAGTCCGCCGCGGCGACCGCGGCGTCGACCGCGGGCTGCCAGGCATCGACCATGGTCTTCTCCCCCGGTGCGGCCTTGCCACGCGCGGTGATTCCCTCGAGCGCACCCTCGAGCAGCGCGACGACGGCCGAGGAGTCGAGCTCCGCCAGTCCCGTGACCTTTGCCGCGCGCAGGAACGCGGTGCCGTAGAGCGGCCCCGACGCGCCTCCGACCGAGGACATGAGCGTGGTTGCCACGAGCTTGAGCACGTCGCCGATCTGCGCGGGCTCGGCCTCCAGCCCGTCCAGCTTGGCGACGACCGCCTGGAACCCTCGGTTCAGGTTCTCGCCGTGGTCACCGTCGCCGATCTGACGGTCCAGCTCGGTGAGCTCGTCCCGCGCCGACACGATCATCGTCGCGGTATCCCTCATCCAGCGCACAGCCCACGCAACGTCCAGCGTCATCAATCGCCCTTTCCCTACTGTCCGGGGCGGTTCGCGAGAACCGCCCCGGTTGCGCCGTCCCCCGGCTCTCGGGGGTCGGCCGGAGTCACCACCGCAGAGCGGCGGTGTGCACGGGCGCGTCCCAGAGCGCGGTCAGCTCGTCGTCCAGCCGGAGCACGGTGACCGAGGCCCCCTGCATCTCCAGCGAGGTGACGTAGTTGCCCACGAGCGAGCGGGTGACCGCCACGCCGCGCGCCTCGAGCAGCCTCCTCGCCTGACGATAGACGACGTAGAGCTCGGACTGGGGCGTACCGCCCATACCGTTAACGAACAGCAACACTCGCTCGCCGCCCTCGAGCCGCAGGTCCTCCGCGACGGCGTCGACGAGCATGCCCGTGATCTCGTCCGCGGAGGCCAGGGGGATGCGGTGACGGCCCGGCTCGCCGTGGATCCCGATGCCGATCTCGATCTCGTCGTCGCCGAGGTCGAAGCTGGGCTTGCCCACGTGCGGCACGGTGCAGGCGCTCAGCGCGACCCCCATGGAGCGGACGTTGGCGACGACCCGGCCGGCGATCTCGGTGACCTTGCCCAGGTCGTCCCCGCGGTCCGCGGCGGCCCCGGCGATCTTCTCGACCGCGACCGTCCCGGCCACACCGCGACGCCCTGCGGTGTAGAGCGAGTCCTCGACCGCGACGTCGTCGTTGACGAGGATGCTCGCGGCCTGCGTGCCCTCGGCCTCGACGAGCTCGAGCGCGGTCTCGAAGTTGAGCACGTCGCCCGTGTAGTTCTTGACGATCGCGAGCACGCCCGCGCCCGAGTCGGCGCCGAGGATCGCCGGCACGATCTGGTCCGGCGTGGGCGAGGTGAACACCGCGCCGGGCACTGCGGCGTCGAGCATCCCGGCACCCACGAAGCCCGCGTGCAGGGGTTCGTGCCCCGCGCCGCCCCCGCTGACGAGCCCGACCTTGCCGGGCACCGCGCCACCCGCGCGCGAGACGTACAGCGGCGCGCGGTGGACCTCGACCAGGTCGGCGTGGGCCAGCTCGAACCCGTCGAGCGACTCCGTCACCGCGTCCTGCGGGTCGTTGAGCAGCTTCTTCATGGCGCATCCCTTCGTCGGACTGCTGCGGCACCGGGTGGCCGCGTGCACTGCTCGCGCACCGGTGACGCGTGCCCCCGGTGCCCGTCCCCCCATCAAACACCCCCGCGCGGCACGCGGCACGCAGGGAGCCGGGCCGTCGCAGGGTGGGAGGCCTCGGCCTCGGGAGAGACGCCCGCCCGACGACGCAGGGCGCCCCTCGTCCGAGAGGCGCCCTGCGTCGTGGTCGCGCGGGAGGGGTCAGCCGCGCCCGAGCAGGATCCGCACGTCGGCCGCGGTGATCACGGACCCGGTCACGAGGACCCCGGTCCCGACGCCGACGCCGACCGAGTCGTCGCGCTCGGCCAGGTCGACCGCGATCGCGAGAGCCTCGTCGAGCCGCTCGGCGGAGTGGACCCGGTCCTCCCCGAACACGTCGATCGCGATCTCGGCGAGGTCCGCAGGGTCGGCCGACCGCTCGGCCGAGTTGCGCGTCACGACGATCTCGGCGAGCACGGGCTCGAGCACCGACAGGATCTGCTCGGAGTCCTTGTCGCCCATGATCGCGACGACCCCGATGAGCCGCTCGAACTCGAACGCCTCGTCGACGGCCGCGACGAGCGCCTCGGCGCCCGCGGGGTTGTGGGCTGCGTCGACGATCACGGTCGGGCTGGACCGCAGGACCTCGAGACGACCGGGCGAGGACACGTCGCCGAACGCGGCCTCGACGACCCCGCCGTCGAGCGCCCGGCCGCCCGAGAGCAGCGCCTCGGTCGCCGAGAGGGCGAGCAGGGCGTTGTGCGCCTGGTGCTCGCCGATCATGGGCAGGAAGATCTGCGTGTACAGGCCAGCCGGGGTGCGCAGGTCGACGACCTGTCCCCCGACCGCGGGCGTGCGTCCGGCGACCGCGATGTCCTGGCCCTCGCGCAGCACGCGGGCGCCCTTGGCGGCCGCCGCCTCGATCACGATGGCCTCGGCCACGTCGCTCTGCTCGGCGAGCACCACGACCGCGCCCTCCTTGACGATCCCGGCCTTCTCGGTCGCGATCTCCTCGATCGTGTGGCCGAGCCAGCGCGTGTGGTCGATCGAGACGGGCGTCACGATCGCGACGTCGCCGTCCACGACGTTGGTCGAGTCCCAGCTGCCGCCCATGCCGACCTCGACGACCGCGACGTCCACGGGGGCGTCGGCGAACGCGGCGAAGGCCATGACCGTGAGCACCTCGAAGAAGCTCAGCCGCGGCCCGCCTGCCTCCTGCGACTCGCGGTCGACCACGCCGACGTACGGCGCGACGTCCTCCCAGATCTCGACGAAGCGCGCCGGGCTCACCGGCTCGCCGTCGATCGCGATGCGCTCGGTGACCGACGTCAGGTGCGGGCTCGTGAATCGTCCGGTGCGCAGGCCGTGCTCGCGCACGAGCCGCTCGACCATGCGCGAGGTCGACGTCTTCCCGTTGGTCCCCGTAATGTGGACGGTCCGGTACGCCTTCTGGGGGTCGCCCAGGAGCTCGAGGACCCGCTGCACGCGGTCGAGCGTCGGGTCGATGTCGTGCTCGGGGGCCCGGTCCATGATGTGCGCGTACACCGTGGCCAGGTCCTCGAGCGCTGCGGTCTCCTCGGCCGTGCGCTGGTGCGCGGCGCCGCCGGGGCGCCGCGCGTCCTTGTCCCCGGGACGCTCGCCGGCGCCCCGACCCAGGCGGATGCCGCTCACGCCTGCACCTCCGTCGTCCCGGACACGCCGGCGTCCGAGGAGGCCTTGGTCACGAGGACCTGGCGCTCGTCGGTCGGCGACAGGTCGATCGTGACGCTCACGGCGAGGGTCTCGCCCGCGATGAGCTCGCGGTGGTCCTCGACCGCGCCCTGCCAGGGGCCGGGCACCGAGAGCGACAGGTCGATCCGGTCGGAGACGTCGAGACCGGCGGCCTTGCGGGCGTCCTGGACCTCGCGCACGATGTCGCGCGCGTACCCCTCGGCCAGGAGCGCGTCGTTCAGCTCGAGGTCGAGGACCACGAACCCGCCCGTGGGCAGCACGGCCGCCGCGATCGACGGGGCCGCCGGGTCGACCTCGTCGTGGCCCTGCTCGGCGAGCACCACGGTCGTGAGCTCGTACTCCGAGCCGAGCAGCGGCACGTCGCCGTCGGGCGTCTCGACGACGACGAAGCCGTCGTCGCCCACGCGCCACGCACCCGCCTTGGCGGCCTTGATGACCGCCTGGACGCCGCGGCCCAGGCGCGGGCCGGCGGCCCGCGCGTTGACCGTGAGCTTCTGCGAGACGCCGAACTCGTCCGCCGCGCCCGACTCCAGGTCGAGGAACCGCACGGTCTTGACGTTGAGCTCGCGGGCCAGCAGGTCGGCGTAGGGCGTGAGCGCTGCCGGGTCCTCGGTCACGACGGTCAGCGTGCTCAGCGGCTGGCGCACGCGCAGCGAGTGCGCCTTGCGCAGCCCGAGCGAGAGCGAGGCCACCGAGCGGACGAGGTCCATCGAGGCGACGAGCGCGTCGTCGGCGACCAGGACGCCCGCGAGCGAGTCGGCGGAGGTCTCGGCCGGCTCCTGCGCCGTGACGCTCGGCCAGTCGGTCAGGTGCACGCTGCGCCCACCCGTGAGCCCGCGCCAGACCTCCTCCGCGAGCAGCGGCGCGAGCGGCGCCATGACCCGCGTGAGGACCTCGAGGGCCGTCCACAGCGTGTCGAACGCGTCCGCGTCCTCGTCCCAGAAGCGGTCGCGCTGCGTGCGGACGTACCAGTTGGTCAGCACGTCGAGGTGCTCGCGCACCGCCTCGCACGCCCCGGCGATGTCGTACGCGTCGAGCTGGGTCGTCACGGTCTCGACCAGGTCGTGCGTACGGGCCAGCAGGTAGCGGTCGAGGGCCGGGAGGTCCGCGACGCGCTCGGGGGCCACACGCTTCGCGGTGTACCCCGCGCCGTCGGCGGCGTTGTTCGAGTAGAGCGTGAAGAAGTAGTAGGTGCTCCACAGCGGCAGCAGCACCTGGCGCACCGAGTCGCGGATGCCCTCCTCGGTCACGATGAGGTTCCCGCCACGCAGGATGGGCGAGCTCATGAGGAACCAGCGCATCGCGTCGGAGCCGTCGCGGTCCAGGACCTCGGAGACGTCCGGGTAGTTGCGCAGGGACTTGCTCATCTTGCGCCCGTCGGAGCCGAGCACGATCCCGTGCGAGACGGCCGAGCGGAACGCCGGTCGGTCGAACAGGGCCGTGGCCAGGACGTGCAGCGTGTAGAACCAGCCGCGGGTCTGGCCGATGTACTCGACGATGAAGTCGCCCGGGTAGTGGTGCTCGAACCAGTCGGCGTTCTCGAACGGGTAGTGCACCTGCGCGAACGGCATCGAGCCCGAGTCGAACCACACGTCCAGGACGTCGGGGATGCGGCGCATGACGGACCTCCCGGTGGGGTCGTCCGGGTTGGGGCGCGTCAGGTCGTCGATGAACGGGCGGTGCAGGTCCGTGACGGGCACGCCGAAGTCCGCCTCGAGCTCGGCGATCGAGCCGTAGACGTCGATGCGCGGGTAGTTCGCGTCGTCCGAGACCCACACGGGGATGGGCGTGCCCCAGTAGCGGTTGCGCGAGATCGACCAGTCGCGCGCGCCCGCGAGCCACTTGCCGAACTGGCCGTCGCGGATGTGCTCGGGCGTCCACGTGATGTCCTGGTTGAGCTCGACCATGCGGTCGCGGAACTCGGTCACGCGCACGAACCAGCTCGAGACCGCCTTGTAGATCAGGGGGTTCCGGCAGCGCCAGCAGTGCGGGTAGGAGTGCTGGTAGGTCTCGTGGCGCAGCACGACGGCGCGCGCGGCGGCCTCGACGCGTGCGAGCGGGCCGGTGCCCTCCTTGAGGTCCTTGATGACCTTGGGGTTGGCGTCGAAGACCTGCTCGCCCGCGTAGTCGGGGACCGCGTTGGTGAAACGCCCACGGGCGTCGACGGGCACGACGGGCACGATGCCCGCGGCGTCGCACACGGCCATGTCGTCCTCACCGAAGGCGGGCGCCAGGTGGACGATGCCCGTGCCGTCCTCGGTCGTCACGAAGTCGGCCACGAGCACCTGGTGCGCGTTCGGCCAGCCCTCGGCCGAACGGTCCGTGAAGTAGTCGAAGGCCGGGGTGTAGCGCAGGCCCGCCAGGTCGGCGCCCTTGACGGTCGCCAGGACCTCGGCGTCCTCCCCGAGCTCCTTGGTGTAGGCGCCCAGCCGGGCGGCCGCGAGCACGACCGTGTCGCCGGCCACGGCCGAGCCGGCACCGGCGCGCACCACGACGTAGTCGACGTCCGGCCCGACGGCGACCGCCAGGTTCGAGGGCAGCGTCCAAGGGGTCGTGGTCCACACGAGGACGAGCGCACCGGCGGCCGGAGAGGCGACGCCGTCCACGGCGTCGCCGGAGAGGCGGAACCCGACCGTGAGCGCCGGGTCCTGACGCGACTGGTACACGTCGTCGTCCATGCGCAGCTCGTGGTTCGACAGCGGCGTCTCGTCGCGCCAGCAGTACGGCAGCACGCGGTAGCCCTCGTACGCGAGCCCCTTGTCGTACAGGCGTTTGAACGCCCAGATGACCGACTCCATGAACGTGATGTCGAGCGTCTTGTAGTCGTTCGCGAAGTCGACCCAGCGCGCCTGACGCGTCACGTACTCCTTCCACTCGTCCGTGTACTTGAGCACGGACTCGCGGCAGGCCTCGTTGAACGCGGCGATGCCCATGGCCTCGATCTGGGACTTGTCGGTGATGCCCAGCACGCGCTCGGCCTCGAGCTCGGCCGGCAGGCCGTGCGTGTCCCAGCCGAAGCGGCGCTCGACGCGCTTGCCACGCATCGTCATGTAGCGCGGCACGACGTCCTTGGCGTAGCCCGTCAGGAGGTGGCCGTAGTGCGGCAGGCCGTTCGCGAACGGAGGGCCGTCGTAGAAGACGAACTCGTTGTCGCCGTCCTGGCCCGCCTCGCGGTGCTCGATCGACGCACGGAACGTGTCGTCCTTGGACCAGTACGACAGCACGCCACGCTCGAGCGCGGGCAGGTTGGGGCTGGCGGGGATCTGGTGGCCCTGACCGTCAGGGGCGGTGTCGTCGGTGCGGTGCAGAGGGTAGGCCATGGCTCAGTGGCTCCATCGTGAGTGGCAGGCGGTGGTCCGGGACGTGCTCGTGCGAGGACGACCACCCTTCCCTGGTTCCCGAGGGAGAAGGCGAGCCGCGGTACCACCCCGCTTGCCGTCGTCGGGCACCGTGAGCGCCCGAGCGGCGACCGCTCGACACGGCTGTGACGGGCCTACCCGTCCGGTTCTACTGGGGTCCCGCGCGGCGGGACCTGTTCTTCCGGAGGCTCACCGGTGATGGCCGGGTCGATGCCTGTGGCCCCATGATAACGCGCCGCCCCCGCGAGCGCGCCGAGGCCGGTCGGCCCGCGGACGGGTGGGTCCCGGCGCCGCGCGGCGCCGGGGCCCACCCCTCGTCAGGTGAGGCTCAGGCGCTCGCGCCGTTCGCCGTCGCCAGGAGCTGGTCGACCTGCGCGGGGCCGAAGGCGTCCCCCGCGATCATGCCGATGCGCCCGATCGGGAACGAGCCCATCATCTTGGCCATGTCGACGCCCTCGGGCATGATCGACGCCGCACCCTCCATGGCCGAGGCCATCTGCGCCATGGCCTGCTGCACGACCGGCCCCGCGACCGGGTGCGCGAACACCTCGGCGAGCGAGGACTCGCGCGTGAGCGGCATGACGAGCGGGTCGCCCACGACCTGGACGGTCGTGGACGAGCGCACGTCGCGCGAGGACGCGGCCACGGCCACCGTGTACCCGCCGCCCTCGACGACCCAGCGGTCGGCGCGGACGTGCCAGTACGCGAGGTCGGCCCGACGGACCGTGAGGACGACCTCGCGGCTCTCGCCCGGCACGAGCTCGACGAGCCCGAACGCCTTGAGCTCTCGCTCGGGGCGCTGCACGGCCGCCGAGGCGAGCCCGGTGTAGACCTGCACGACCTCGCGGCCTGCCCGCTCCCCCGTGTTCGTGACCGTGACCCGCACCTCGACGTCCCCCTCACCGTTCACGGCGGCCACCGCGTCCCCGTAGGCGAACGTCGTGTAGGACAGACCGTGCCCGAACGGGAAGGTCACCTCGATCCGGCGCGCGTCGTACCAGCGGTAGCCCACGAACAGCCCCTCGCCGTAGCGGACGTGGCCGTCCTCCCCGGGGAAGTTGAGGAACGCCGGGCTGTCCTCCAGGCGCACCGGGATGGTCTCGGTGAGCTTGCCCGACGGGTTGACGTCGCCGTAGAGCACGTCGGCGATCGCGCCGCCGCCCGCCTGACCGAGCAGCCAGCCCTCGAGGATCGCGGGCACGCGGTCGGCGAACGGGAGCGCGACGACGCTGCCGTTCGACAGGACGACCACCGTGCGCGGGTTGACCTCGAGCACGGCGTCGAGCAGCTCGAGCTGCTCGGCAGGCAGGTCGATGTGCTCGCGGTCGTAGCCCTCCGACTCCGCGGCGGCGGGCAGCCCCAGGAAGACGACCGCGACGTCGCTGTCCGCCGCGAGCGCGACGGCGTCCGCCCGCAGCGCCGCGGCGTCCCCGGTGCCGTCGAGCGTGAAGCCAGGTGCCCGGGACACCACGCCCTCCCCCGCCTTGCCCTCGATCTCGTGCGCGACCGAGTCGATGCGGGTCGGGTTGATCATCGAGGAGCCGGCGCCCTGGTAGCGCGGCTGGTCCACGAACGCGCCGATGAGCGCCACCGAGCGCTGCCCCTGGAGCGGGAGCAGGCCGCCGTCGTTCTTCAGGAGCACGATCGAACGGCCGGCCACCTCGCGCGCCAGAGCGTGGTGCGCGTCGACGTCGAGGGGGCCCGCGACGCGTGGCGTGCCCTGCCATCGCCTCGCGAGCCGCGCGACACGTCCGGCCGAGGCGTCCACGACGCTCTCGGCGAGCGTGCCCTCGCGCACCGCGGCCACGATCTGCGCGTCGGTCACGCCGCCCGAGGACGGCATCTCCAGGTCCAGACCCGCCGCGATCGCCGAGACCCGGTCGTCGACCGCGCCCCAGTCCGAGACGACGAGGCCCTCGAAGCCCCACTCGTCGCGCAGCACCCGGGTGAGCAGGAACGGGTCCTCGGACGCGAAGACGCCGTTGACCCGGTTGTAGGAGCACATCACTGTGTACGGCTGCGCCTCCTCGACGACCCGCTGGAAGCCCCGCAGGTAGATCTCGCGCAAAGGGCGCGGGTCGACGTCGCTCGAGGCCCGCATCCGGTCGTGCTCCTGGTTGTTGGCCGCGAAGTGCTTGAGCGACGTGCCGACGCCCGTCGACTGCGTGCCACGCACCAGCGCGGCGGCCATGACCCCGGACACGACCGGGTCCTCCGAGAAGTACTCGAAGTTGCGGCCGCACAGCGGCGAGCGCTTGATGTTCACGCCCGGGCCGAGGATGACGGCCACGTCCTCGATCGAGGACTCGACGCCCAGGGCCTCGCCGACGCGGTGCGCGAGGTCGGTGTCCCACGACGAGCCGAGCCCCACGGCCGGGGGGAAGCACGTCGCCGGGACGCTGTCGCCGATGCCGAGGTGGTCGGCGCTGCCACGCTGCTTGCGCAGACCGTGCGGTCCGTCGGTGAGCATCACGGCGGGGATGCCGGCGCTCTCGACCCCCTTGGTCCACCAGAAGCTCGCGCCGCTCGTCAGCGACGCCTTCTCCTCTAGCGTCAGGTCGGCGACGGTGGTCGTGCCGTCCTCGATGGTGGTGTCGGTCATGTCCTGTCCTTCTCTCTCGATCGTCGTTCAGGCTGGGGAGGGCTGGTCGCGGTGGTGCCCGAGGTGGCAGAACCACACGGGTCGCCCGTAGTCACGCTGGAGCAGGGGCCAGAACGCCCACCACACGAGGAGCGCTCCGGCCACACCCGCGACGAGCCCGAAGAGCGTGTCGGAGAGCCAGTGCGCGTTGATGAGGGTGCGCTGCCACACCATGCCCAGCAGCACCAGTCCCCCGACGCACCACCAGAGCGTGCGGGCCGTGCGTCGTGCTGCCGGGACCAGGGCCGCGATGCCGACGACGAGCGCGCCCGCCATGACGGCGTGCCCTGAGGGGAACGAGCCGTGGTCGACCCGGAAGAGCGGTCCGAACAGACCGAGCGTCTCGTCCGCGGCGGGACGCGGACGGTCCACGAGGTTCTTCATGCCCTGCGAGAACAGCCCCGGTCCGACCAGGGTGACCGTGAGGAAGAAGAGCGCGGAGCGCCAGCGGCCGACGAACGCGAGCGCCCCGGGGATCAGGATCATGCCCACGAGCGCCCCAGGCCCCTCGCCGAGGTGCTGGAAGAACATGGGCAGCGCCGACGGGTACAGGCCGCTGTCGGGCCCGACCCCGACGAGCCCGCGCCACCAGTCGTCGAGCGGCTGCGTGAACGGCGCCGCCGCGTCCTGCGCGACCAGCAGGCCCATGAGCGCGAAGGCCGCGACGAGCCCCAGGGACCACCACAGCATCGCCAGCGGGCGCGGGGGACGGGGCGACCGGACGTCCGCCCGCTGCGGCTGCGCGACCTCGGCGGCCATCACCGGACCGCCTTGATGGGCCAGACCGCGCAGGCGCCGAGGATGCTCAGGACGATGCCGACCGGGAACAGCGCGATGTAGCCGCCGAAGCTCAGGATGATCAGACCGGCGAACGCGGGGGCGAGCGTCTGCGGCAGGGTCGCGGCGATGTTGACGACGCCGAGGTCCTTCGCGAACGACTTCGCGGAGGGCAGCACCTCGCTCATGAGGGCCGTGTCGACGGCCTGGAACATCCCGAAGCCGAGGCCCGAGACGAACGTGAAGATCGCCCAGCCCGCGAAGCTGGGCAGGACCATCGGGATCAGGAGGGCCAGGCCGACGAGGGCCGAGGACAGGAAGACGAAGACCTTCCGGCGCTGGAACCGGTCCGAGAGCGGCCCCGAGACGAGCGTCGCGAGCAGCACGCCCGCGAGGCTGACGAGGCTGAACAGCGGCACCGCCGCGACCGCCCCGGCCTGACCGAGGCCGATGTAGTCCTGCAGGATGAAGAGCTGGTACCCCGTCACGGCGAAGTACCCGGTGTAGAGCAGCAGTCGTCCGGTGAAGGCCCAGAAGAAGTCGGGGTGCTTGAGGGGGCTGACCCAGAAGGTGCGCAGGAACTCGCCCACGCTGAACGGTTCCTTGACGAGGTCCTTGCTGGAGCGGTCCGGGTTGAAGACGACGAACAGCGTCAGCACGATGAGCGTGAAGCCGGCGAAGACGAGGTAGCCGAGCTGGATCGAGCTCGCGAACTGCGCCCCGACGATCGACCCCCCGAGCGCGCCGAGCATGAGCCCGAGCCCGGACAGCGCGGCGAACGTGCCGCGCAGGGCGCGCGGGACGCGGTCCGGCATGATCGCACTGAGCGGTCCCTGCGCGAAGTTGTAGGCGACCTGGACGATCACCCAGCCGATGACGATGCCCACGAGGCTGTTCGCGAAGCCCATGGCCAGCAGGCCCAGCCCTCCGACGAGGGCGCCCAGCACGAGCCACGGCGCGCGACGGCCGAACCGGCTGCGCGTGCGGTCCGAGATCTGGCCCGCGATCGGCTGGGCGAGCAGCGCGGCCAGGGCGCCGAACGTGCCGACGACGGCCAGGTTGCCGACCTTGTCGGCCTCACCGAGCGTCTGCACCTGGAGGGGCATCAGCAGTCCGCCGACGGCTCCCCAGATCATGAAGACCGAGAAGTTGGCGGGGACGATCCAGCCGAGAAGGCGCTTGGGGGTGCCGGTCACGAGCGGGGGCGGATCGTCCTGGCCGGACGCCTCCTCGACGAAGTCCTCGGCGTCGGCGAAGACGTCGGGCGCTGGGGCTGGTGCTACGGAATCTGACGGCAGTGTCATGGGGGATCCTTCGTCGGACGGGCGCTCATCCTTGAGCGTCGCGAAAACAGTATGGCACTCGGTATTGAAAGTGCAAGGGTCCCCGTCTAGGGTCGACGCATGGCACAACGGGGTTCATATGCGAAGGGCATCGCCAAGCGCGAGGAGATCCTGACGACGGCGCTCGACGTGATCGCCCGCGAGGGATACCGCGGCGCGTCGGTCAAGGAGCTCGCCGAGGCGGTCGGGCTCAGCCAGGCGGGCCTGCTGCACTACTTCGACAGCAAGGACGAGCTGTTCACCGCGATCCTGCGCAAGCGTGACGAGCTCGACCTGGAGACGTACCGCACCGAGTCCGACGTCGACCCGCTCCGGATCTTCCTGCGGGTCATGCGGCACAACGCCGACGTCCCGGGACTCGTCGAGCTCTATACCAGGCTCAACGCCGAGGCCAGCGACCACGACCACCCGGCCCACCAGTTCTTCGCCGAGCGCCGCGCGACGATGACCGAGCTGTTCGGCGGCCTCGTCGCCGACGGCAAGCGCACCGGACGCTACCCCGCCGACCTCGACACCGCCTCCTTCGCCCTGGTCCTCACCGCGGCCGCCGACGGCCTCCAGACGCTGTGGCTCCAGGACCCCACCATCGACATGGCCTCCGAGCTCGAGCGGCTGCTCGTGTCACTCGGGGCACTCTCCCCCGAACGGAGCACGACCGCATGAGCACCCCCGTCACCGACGCCGAGGCGACCGACCCCACCCTGGACGGCCCCGTCGTCACGATCGACGCAGGCCGGGTCCGCGGCGTCTGGCGCGAGACCTCGGCAGCGTTCCTCGGCATCCCCTTCGCCGAGGCTCCCGTCGGCGACCTGCGCTTCGAGGCCCCCGTGCCCGTCGCCCCCTGGGAGGGCGTGCGCGACGCGACCGAGCCCGGCGCGACGCCGCAACGCAAGCAGCTCGCCGAGATCACGCTGATCCCGGAGCCGTCGATCCCCGGCGACTCGACCCTGAACGTGAACGTGTACACGCCCGCCCCCGGGACGCCCGACGCCGCGCTGCCGGTGCTCGTCTACATCCACGGCGGTGGCTACACGGCCGGTTCCCCGGCGAGCCCCTGGTACGACGGGCGCTCGTTCAACCGCGACGGCGTCGTGACCGTCTCGGTCTCCTACCGCCTCGGCTTCGACGGGTTCGGACGCATCGAGGGCGCGCCGTCCAACCGCGGCGTGCGGGACTGGCTGCTGGCGCTGGACTGGGTCCAGCGCAACGTCGCGGCGTTCGGCGGCGACCCCTCGCGCGTCACGCTCGCCGGGCAGTCCGCCGGCGGCGGCGCGGTGCTGACGCTGCTCGGCATGCCCTCGGCGCAGCACCTGTTCCGGTCGGTGTGGTGCCTGTCCGGCGCGGTGGGCGACGTGTCCGAGGTCCGCGCGAAGACCTTCGCCGACACGCTCGCCCGCCTCGCCGGGGTCGAGCCGACGCGCGACGGCTTCGCGTCGCTGCCCGAGACCCGCGTCCTCGAGCTGCAGGACGAGGCCGCCAACCCCGACGGCCTCGACCCGATGGCGGGCGTGGCGGCGATGCTCGAGGACGGCCTGCCATGGGGGCCGATGATCGACGGCGACCTGATCACCCGGCCGACGCTCGAGTCGCTGCACGCCGGGGTCGGCGGCGACAAGCCGCTCGTGCTCGGCGCGACCGACGACGAGTTCACGATGGCGACCGACGACGCGAAGAAGAAGCTGCGCTTCCTGCCCGCTTCCCTCGTCCTCGGCAAGCTCCTCACCGACCGCTCGCGCCGCAAGGCGTACCTCGCCGCGAACAGGACCCAGCGCCGCAAGGGCACCGCGGCCGTGCTCGGCCGCTTCATGACCGACAGCATGTTCCGTGCGCCGATCGTCCGGATCGCCGAGGCCCGCACCGCTCACCCCACCTGGGTGTACCGCTTCTCGTGGGCGTCCCCGAGGCTCGGCTGGGCCGCGCACTGCCTCGACGTACCGTTCTGGTTCGACTGCCTCGACGCCGAGAAGGTGGACCTCATCGCGGGCGACGACCCGCCCCAGGCACTGGCGGACGAGCTCCACGGCGCGGCCGTCGCGCTCGTCCGCGAGGGGGCTCCCGGGTGGCGCGCCTGGTCCGACGCCCCGGGGGCCACGCGCGTCTTCGGCGGGGACGCGCCGGCCCCCGCCGTCCTGCCCGACGGCTACGCCGAGGTCCGCGCCCTGGTCTGAGCACCCGCCCCCGGGTCGGTTGCTGGACCGGGGTACCGGACCGGTCGCGCGGCGGGCGGGGGCGGGCCGCCACGCTTTCGGGGGGACTCCCCCCTGTCGCCGGGATCGCGCGAGACGGGACGCTGGAGGCGAAGGGCGACGGCACGCTCGCCCGTCCTCCTGCCCCGCACCACGACCCGAGAACGAGGCGACGATGCCCACCCCCTCCGAGACGGCGGCCTCCCCGGGCGCCACAGCGCCCGGCCGCACGAACGCCTCCCGTCCCGACCGCCCCTCGCGGCCTGTCGACCACGCGCAGCCGACCGGTCCCGAGCGACCGACCGGACGTACCCGTCGCTTCCGCCCGGGCCTCGTCTGGGTCGCGCTCAGCTCGATCGCCATGGCCGCGATCCTGCTCACCTCCTACACGGGCGCGACGCTCGACGAGCTCGCCCAGGACGACACGGGCCTCGCCTCGACGTTCGCGAACCGCCCGCCCGCGATCCAGCTCGCGTTCTACCTGCACATCGCGTTCGCCGGGATCGCACTCCTGGTCGGACCGCTGCAGTTCGTCTCCCGCTGGCGCCGCCGCGCCCCGCGCCTGCACCGCGTGCTGGGCAGGGTCTACCTGGTCGGGGTCGGCGTGGGTGCGCTCACCGGCCTCGTCATCTCGACCGCGAGCTCGGTGGCCTTCCTCGGCTTCTTCGGGTTCGGGACGCTCGCGGTGCTGTGGGCGTGGACGGGCTGGAAGGCGTACCGCGCCATCCGCGCGGGCCGCGTCGCCGAGCACCAGGCATGGATGATCCGCTGCTTCGCCTTGACCTACGCCGCCGTGACGCTGCGCCTGTGGGTCGGGGTCCTCGTGGCCGTCCAGGCGCCGTTCGCGGGTCCCGACGCCGACCCGGGAGTGCTGTTCGAGACCGCCTACGCCCCTGTCGCGTTCCTGTGCTGGCTGCCGAACGTCGTGATCGCGGAGTGGCTGATCGCCCGGCGGAACCTGCCCGGGCTGCGCATGACCACCTCCGGGGCCGTGACCCGCACTGCGGCACCCGTAGCGGTCCGGACGAGCACCGGAGTTAGTGAATCATGATTTACTAACATCATGACGCGCCCCCGGACCGTGACCGACGACGACCTGCTCGACCGGATAGACCGAGCGCTCTCGAACCGCAGCACAGCGGGTCCGTGGACCCTGCACGAGGTCGCGCCGGCCGCAGGCATCAGCCCCGCCGGCCTGATCAAGAGGTTCGGGTCCAAGGCAGACCTGCTGCATGCCCTCGCGCGCCGATGGACGGATCTCGTGCCCTCCGCCCCCTCCGGGTCGAGGCCTGCCGACGAGCTGCGCGCCTACGTGTCCGCAGAGTTCGGGGCACCGTCGGCAGGAGCCGCGATCTTCGCCCTCGACGAGCTCCTCACGGACCTCCGGACACCGGAGTCGATCGCCCTGCTGCGCGAGGGGTGGGACAAGCAGACGAGATATCTCGAGCAGCTCCTGACAGCGATGCCGCTCCCCCGACTCGCGGATCCGCGCCGTGGCGCACTGCTGCTGCTCGACGCCCTCCACGGATCGCTCTACCGACAAGGAATCGATCTGGACGCCGCTCCCCCGACCGACACCCTCGACCAGCTGCTGGAGGCATGGACATGAGAGCACCTCGCAGGTGGACGGGCGCCGTCTTCATCGGCGTCAGCCTGGACGGGTACGTCGCACGCCCCGATGGTGACCTCGACTGGCTCACCACCCCATCGCCCCGGGGCCACGTCGCGGCCGCACCGACCACGCCCGCGCTCGTGTGGGAGACGTTCTTCCCGACCGTCGACGCCGTCGTCATGGGGCGGGCCACGTACGAGACGGTCCTGGGGTTCGACGAGTGGGCCTTCAAGGGCAAGACCGTCGTCGTCCTGAGCACGACACTTCGCACGGACGACCCGCGCGTCGCCGTCGCGACCTCGGTCGAGCAGGCGCGCCGACTCCTCGACCGGAACGGGCCAGGACGCGTCTACGTCGACGGCGGCCGCACCATCCAGTCGTTCCTCACCGCCGGCCTCGTCGACGAGCTCACGGTCTCGATCGCGCCGGTCCTCATAGGCCATGGCAAGCGCCTCTTCGGCGACCTGGACCGGGACGTGCTCCTCACGCTCCGCGGAACCCACGCGACGCCCGAGGACGGGCTGGTCCGCGTCACGTACACCGTGTCCACGGCCTGACGCCCCGGGGTGCTCAGCACCCTGCGGTCGACCCACCCCGCTCCCCGCGCCGCGCGCGGTAGGTGTCGATGTCGCGCGCGACGAGCCACTCGATGGTGAGCGCGCTGCCCGGGCCGGGCTGCGCCGTCGGGCCGGGGGACTCCGACGGTGCGACGACGCGCGCGGCCGCGGCGAACCACGGGTCGTGGGCGACCAGGTGGCCGAGGGGGTCGACGTCCCCGGTCACGGCGAACGGGTGAGCGATCAGAGCGAGGTTCATGGGAGGTCCTGGAGTCGAGGCGGGTGCTCACGAGGGCAGACCGACCAGTCCCGGAGAACTGATCGGTGACCATCACGCCCTCTCTGGAGAGGGAGGGGCGTGGCACTGCTCGCTGACACCAGGTCGCGCGCTGCTGGAGCGTCAGCGAGCCCTCAACAACAGCTCGACGCGCGGACCGCCCACGGGCGCACCAGGAGCACTCGTGTGCTCAGGGGGTGCGCGGCGGGGATCACGGGCGTCATCATGCCAGCCGGGCGGCGGGCCGACAAGCGCGTCTCGACCCGGGGTCCCGGGCAGCCCAGCCGCGGGCAGCAGACGTCAGCTCCGCATCACGAGCGGTCCGCGCGCCAGCAGCGTCGTGGACGACTGCGCGACGGGCCGCAGCACGAGCGTGTCGATCGCGACGTGCTGGGGCCGGGTCACGGCGAACGTCACGACGTCGGCCACGTCGTCGGCGGTCAGCGGCGCCTCGACGCCGTCGTAGACCGCGTCGGCGCGGGCCTGGTCGCCGTCGAACCGGGTCAGCGAGAACCCCTCGGTGCGGACCATCCCGGGCGCGACCTCCAGGACCCGGACGGGCTCGCCGTTGAGCTCGAGCCGCAGGGTCTCGGCGACCGCGGCCTGGGCGTGCTTGGTCGCGACGTAGCCCGACCCGCCGCTGTACGCGTCGTGCCCCGCGGTCGACGTCAGCACGAGGACCGTGCCGAAGCCCGCGCGACGGATCGCGGGCAGGAACGCCTTGGTCACGCGCACGGTGCCCAGCACGTTCGTCTCGAACATGGCGCGCCAGCGCTCCAGGTCGCTCGCGTCGATGGGGTCCGTGCCGCTCGCGAAGCCCGCGATGTTGAGCACCGCGTGGACCGGGCCGCGGGCCTCGGCCTCGCGCACGAGGTGCGCGACGTCGTCGTCGCTCGTGACGTCCCCGACCACGGGGTGGGCGCCCGTCTCGACGGCGAGGGCGTCGAGCAGGTCGGCGCGGCGCGCGAACGCGACGACGTCCCACCCTGCATCACGCAGGTGGCGCACCGTCGCCGCGCCGATGCCCGACGAGGCGCCGGTGACCACGGCGCGCCGGGTCTGCGGGGGCGCGTCAGCAGCGGCGGCCGCGGACGTCGAGGGGGTGGGCGGGGGCGTGGTCTGCGAGGTCGTCACGTCCCTACCCTGCCATGCCCCGCGGCGCGCCCGACGCCGACCCCACGGCCTCTCGCATGCTGGACGGCCACGCTCAGGCCACGGTCACGCCGATCGAGTAGATGCCGCTCGACCCGTCCGGCGCGGGAGGTGCCTTGACGGAGGTCTGGACCGTCCCGTCCGTGTCGGTCGCCCGCACCGCGAGGTCGTGGCTGCCCTTCTCGGGCGACGCCCATCTCCAGGACCACTGCCGCCAGGTGTCGGCCGAGACCGTCTCCGCGAGCTCCGCCTGCTCCCACTCCCCCTCGTCGACCCGCACCTCGACGCCCGCGATCCCCCTGTGCTGCGACCACGCGACGCCCGCGACGACCACGTCACCGTCGGCCCCCGGGGAGACCGACGCACCCGAGCGCGGCACGTCGATGCGCGACGACATCTTGATCGGCCCGCGCTGCGACCAGCCGCGCGTCGACCAGTACGCGACGTCGTCGGCGAAGCGTGTGACCTTGAGCTCGACGACCCACTTGGTCGCCGACACGTACCCGTACAGCCCCGGCACGACCATGCGCACGGGGAAGCCGTGCGCGAGCGGCAGCGGCTCGCCGTTCATGCCGACCGCGAGCAGCGACTCCCGCCCGGGGTCCGTCAGCACGTCGAGCGGCGTGCTCGCGGTCCAGCCGTCCGCGCTGCGCGAGAGAACCATGTCGGCGTCGGCGTGCGGCCTGGCCCTCGCGAGCAGGTCGCGCAGCGGGTAGCCGAGCCACACCGCGTTGCCGACGAGGTCCCCGCCCACCTGGTTGGACACGCACGTCAGGGTCGTCGCGTGCTCGACGAGGGGCAGCGCGAGCAGCTCGTCGAACGAGATCTCGACCTCCTGATCGACGAGCCCGACGACGCGCAGCCGCCAGTCGTCGGGGTTCACCTCGGGCACCCGCAGGGCCGTGTCGATGCGGTAGAACTCGTCGTTGGGCGTCACGTAGGGCGTGAGGCCGGGCACGTCGAGGCTCGCACCCGCGGGCACGACGACGGCCGGGCCGGCCGGTGCGGGGAGCCGGATCGCGTCCCGCACCGCGGTCAGGGCACGCGACCCCGCCGACAGCACGCGCGACGCGCCGCCGACCACGAGCGCGGTCGCCGTGGTCAGGCCTGCGAAGACCAGGAAGGACCGGCGGTCGAGCGCCTCGCGCCGACGGGTCGCGCTCAGCGGGGTCTCGGGCTCGGCCGTCGGGGCCACGACAGGGCTGAGCACCGAGCCTCGCCACGCCCGCAGCCGTGCCGCTCCCGTCCGCAGGAGCATGATCCCGACGCCGACCCCGACCACGGTCGGCAGCGCCCACAGGGGCGTCGCGTCGGGTCGCGTGACGGCGGCCAGGACCCCCACCGCGCCGACCACCACGAGCAGGACGGTCCCCCACGGCGGTCGTCGCGTCTCGAGGATCCCCGCCGCGACGGCCGCGACCGCCAGCACCACGACGATCCCGAGGAGCAGCACGGTCTTGTCCGCGGTCCCGAACGTCTCGACCGCGAAGTCCTTGAGCCACGGCGGCACGCGGTCGACGACCCCGGCGCCTACGACGAGCACGGGGCTCGACCCGGAACCCACGACGAGCGCGACGAGCTCGGCCACGGCGAACGCCCCGAGCGCCGCGGCGATCCCCAGCAGCGGCGCCCACAGGCGCGTCGGGTCGGTGCGCCCGCCCCGCCCCCGGGACGTGCGACCGGACGTGCCGGGAGAGGCGGGCTCCGCCGTCGGGCTCATGAGCCCACTGTAGGACCGCGCGGCGCGGCGGGTCCGCGCGGGAGCACCGCCCGCTTCGCCGACCGCTGAACCGTCGCACCATCAGCCCGCCGACCTACTAGGCTGGGACACGGATCGCGAGCCGCGCTTGGCTCGCCGCAGCGGCCCGTGCTTGGACCGCGGATCCTCGTCGCGGATTGTGGCGCCCTACCCCTCTCGCTTCTCGCCGCGCCGCCGTGCCCCGCACCGGCAGGCGACCTCCCGACCTGGAGTGCCGTGCCCACGCTGCGCCCTGTCCGACCGTCCGCCCGTCCCTCCCGCCGCGCGCTGCGCGCAGGCCCGACGGCGGCGCTCGTCATCGTCTCCTCGCTCGCCCTCGCGGGGTGCGCGGGCGGTCAGGAGCTCGCGTCCGGCGAGCCGAGCGAGGCGCCCTCCGGTACGGCCGAGGCCTCGTCCACCACGTACCCGCTGACGCTCGACAACTGCGGGTTCGACGTCACGTTCGACGCGGCCCCGCGCAAGGTCGTGACGATCAAGTCGAGCACGACCGAGATGATGCTCGCGCTCGGGCTGGGCGACCGGCTCGTGGGGACCGCGTTCCCCGACGGTCCCGTCGCCGAGCAGTGGGCCGGCACCGCGGCCGACCTCCCGGCCGTCGCGACGCCGCTCTCCGACAAGGTCCCGGGCGCCGAGGCCGTGCTGACGCTGGCGCCGGACCTCGTGTACGCGGGCTGGGAGTCGAACCTCACGGCCGAGGGCGCGGGAGACCGCACGACCCTCCAGCAGCTCGGTGTCCAGACCTACGTCTCCCCCTCGGCCTGCAAGGCCGAGGCGTACAAGCCGAACCCCTTGACGTTCGACGACGTGTTCGCCGAGATCACCGAGGCGGGAGAGATCTTCGACGTCGCCGGGACGGCGCAGGACCTCGTCGCGGCCCAGCGCGCCGAGCTCGACGCGGTCGAGACCGACGACCGCGGGCTCACGGCCCTGTGGTACTCCTCGGGCTCGGACATCCCCTACGTCGGGGCCGGGATCGGCGCCCCGCAGATGGTCATGGACGCCGTCGGGCTCGAGAACATCGCCGCCTCGGTCCAGGACACGTGGACGCCGTTCTCGTTCGAGGAGATCATCGCGGCCGACCCCGACGTGATCGTTCTCGTCGACTCTGCCTGGAACACCGCACGGTCGAAGATCGACGCGCTCAAGGCCAACCCCGCGACCGCCAACCTCACGGCCGTGCGGGGCGACCGCTTCCTGACCGTGCCGTTCCCCGCGACCGAGGCGGGCGTGCGCAACGTCGACGCCGTCAAGGACCTCGCCGCGCAGCTCGCGGCGATCACCGTCCCCTGAGGAGCACCCCGTGCGAACCCTCGTGCCCGTGAGGAGCGTCGACCCGTCGGCGGCCCACGCACCCGTCGGGCGGCCGGCGGACCGTCGGCGAGCCACCCCGTGGTGGCTCGCCGGGGCGTCGGTCGCGCTCGTCGTGAGCGTCGTGGTCGCCGTGACGATCGGCCCCGCCGACCTCACGTGGAGCGACGTGTGGCGCTCGGTCGCGACGCACGTCGGGCTCGGCGGGCTGCTCGGCCTCGAACCGCTGCCGCTCCTGCAGGACGGCATGGTCTGGCAGCTGCGCCTGCCGCGCGTCCTGACCGCGGCGGCCGTGGGGGCCGGTCTCGCGATCTGCGGGGGTGTCATGCAGTCCCTCACGCGCAACCCGCTCGCCGACCCGTACCTGCTGGGGCTCTCGTCGGGCGCGTCGCTCGGCGCGGTCCTCGTCCTGGTCCTCGGCGTGAGCGTCCTGCTGCCCGTCGCGGCGTTCGGCGGCGCGGTCCTGGCCCTCGTCGCGGCGCTCGCGCTCGCTGGGTCGCTCGGGGCCATCACCCCGACCCGCACCGTCCTCGCCGGCCTCGCCGTGAGCCAGCTCGCGGCCGCCGCGACGTCGTTCATCATCTTCTGGTCCGCGACCGGTGACTCCTACCGCGAGATCCTGTCGTGGCTCATGGGCTCGGTCGCGGGCGCCACGTGGACGTCCGTGGCGATCGCGGGCGGGGCCGTGCTGGTCCTCGGGACGCTGCTCGCGTCGACCGGGTCGGTGCTCGACGCGTTCACGTTCGGCGACACCGCGGCCGCGGGCCTCGGCATCGCCGTGAACCGGACGCGCTGGGTGCTGCTCGTGGGGGTCGCGCTGCTCACGGGCGCGCTGGTCTCGGTGTCCGGGGCGATCGGCTTCGTCGGGCTGATCCTGCCGCACGCCGTCCGGCTCCTGACCGGGGCGCGCCACCGCGTCCTGCTGCCGCTCGCGGCCCTGCTCGGCGGCTCGTTCCTCGTGTGGGCCGACACGCTCGCCCGCACGATCTTCGCCCCGCGCGAGCTGCCCGTGGGCATCCTGACGGCCGCGATCGGCGCGCCCGTCTTCGCGATCATCCTGTGGCGAGGGAGGCGGGCACTGTGAGCACGGCGAAAGCCCCGGGCGCTGTGGACGCTGCGGATGCCGCGACCCTCGGCGCGGACGGCTCTCGTGGGCTGGACGCTGCGCGCGTCTCCTGGTCGGCCGGGTCGCGGCTCATCCTCGACGGGGTCGACGTGACCGCCCCTCCGGGGGCCGTGAGCGGCCTGCTGGGACCGAACGGGTCCGGGAAGTCGACGCTGCTGCGCGCGATCGCGGCCACGCAGGTCCCGGACGCGGGCGAGATCCGCTTCGACGGCGAGGACCTGCTGGGCATGCCGCGCCGACGCCGCGCACGCCGTCTCGCGCTCGTCGAGCAGGACGCGTCGACCGACCTGCCGATCTCGGTGCTCGACGCCGTGCTGCTCGGCCGCATCCCGCACCGCTCGCTCCTCGCGGGCGACACCGAGGCCGACCGGGCCGTGGCACGCGAGGCGCTCGCCCGGGCCGGGGTCGAGGACCTCGCCGACCGGTCGCTCGCGACGCTGTCCGGCGGCGAGCGCCAGCGCGTGCACATGGCCCGCGCGCTCGCCCAGGACCCGGCCCTGCTGCTGCTCGACGAACCCACGAACCACCTCGACATCGCGGCCCAGCTCGCAGCCATGACGGTGCTGCGCAAGCTTGCGGCGGACGGTGTCACGGTCCTGGCGGCGCTGCACGACCTCAACCTCGCGGCCGCCGCGTGCGACCACGTCGTGGTGCTGGCGGAGGGGCGCGTCGTCGCCGCGGGCGGGGTGCGGGACGTGCTGGTGCCCGCGGTCGTCGAGCCGGTCTACGGCGTCCGCTGCGACGTGCTGCCCCACCCGCGCACGGGGCGCCCGGTCCTGGTCTTCGGTGACTGACCCCGCCGTGTCACCCGGGCTGCCGAGAACGGGGTTGAGGTCGTTCTGGTAGTCAGAACGACCTCAACCCCGTTCTCGGCACCAGGCGGGGAGTCAGGCGACGGGGCCCCGGCGCGGCCACTCGATCGCGGGGCAGCGGTCCATGACCATGTCCAGGCCGGCCTCGCGCACGCGGGCGAACGCGTCCTCGTCGACCACGCCGAGCTGGAACCAGACGGCCTGGGCGCCGACCTGCACGGCCTGGTCCGCCACGTCGCCCGCGAGGTCGGAACGCACGAACACGTCCACGACGTCGACGGGGAACGGGATGTCGGCGAGCGAGGCGTACCCCTGCTCACCGTGCACCGTCTCGGCCGCCGGGTGGACGGGCACGATCCGCTTGCCCTGACGTTGGAGCAGCTGTGCCACCCCGTACGCCGCGCGGGCCGAGTTGTTCGACAGGCCCACCACGGCCCAGGTCTCGGTGTCCGCGAGGACCCGGCGGATCGTGGCGTCGTCGCCCCAGCTCTGTTCGCTCATACCGGGGCAAACCTCGGCGCAGGAGCGGCTATTCCTGCCCGTCCCCCCGGTCCCGGTCCAGGACCAGGCCCGACGGCGCCGCTCACCCCACGAGGCGCGTCACCAGTCCCAGGGTCAGGAGCAGCGCGGCCACCGCGCACGCACACGTCCGCACGTGGTTCCAGGCGACCCAGCGCCCGAGGAATACCCTCCAGACCTGGTCCCGCTCCGCCGTCGGGCTCGCGGGGCGAACCCTCACCCCGCCCGACCCTCCACCCGAGGACGAGGCTTCGCCCGACCGTGGACCCGAGGTAGAGACCGCCGCGTCCGCGGCCTCGAGGCGGTCGTTGAGCGGGACGTTGACGGCAGCGGTCACACCGATCCCGCCCACGAGGTAGGCCACGGCCGCGGCGAGGACGAGCGACATCCCCGCGTCGCCGAGCCGCGTCGCGGCGACGACGCCCAGGACCGTCACGAGGCCGGTCGTGACGAGCAGGAGCGAACCGAAGGGCGCCTTGGTCGCGTGACGGTTGATCGAGGCCATCGCGACCGCGCCGATCTCCGGGGCGACCGACCGCAACCCCGCCATGACGAAGGTCGAGAACGCGAAGAGCACTCCCCCGACCAGTGCGCAGCCGACGGCTGCCGCGGCGACCGCCCATCCGAGGACTCCGAGCACGTCCATCAGTGGACCTCGGAGAACGTGGGGGCTGCCGGGGAGCCGGACGGCGCCGACCAGGCGGTGGCCTCGCGGCGGACGAACTCTGCGAAGTCCCCCGGCTCGCGCCCGAGCGCCTCGCGGACTCCGGGTGCCAGGTGCGCGTTGCGTCCGTCGAGGACCTCCTCGAAGAGGTAGCGCACGAGGTCGACGGCGTCGGACGGGAGGCCCGCCGCCCTCAGGCCTGCCGCGAACTCGTCGCCCGTGACGGTCTCGAGCCGGACGTCCCGGCCGCTCGCCGCGCCGATCTCCGCGAGCGCCTCGCCGAAGGTCAGCAGCCGCGGTCCCGTGAGCTCGTAGACGCGCCCCTCGTGGCCCGGCTCGGTCAACGCCGCCACGGCGACCTCGGCCACGTCCTCGAGGTCGACGAAGGGCTCGACGACGTCCGACACCGGGAGGAAGGCCACGCCGTCGAGCACGGGGTCCAGCAGGAAGCTCTCGCTGAAGTTCTGCGCGAACCACGCGCACCGCACGACGGTCCGCGCGGGAAAGACGTCGGCGACGAGCTGCTCGGCGCGCTGCGCCTCGGGCTCACCACGTCCTGAGAGAAGGACGAACCTCTGGACCCCCTCGCGGGCGGCGACGCGCGCGAAGTCGGCGACGACCTCCGGGATCCCGGGGGCCGCGAGGTCGGGGGCGACGGCGACGTACACGGCGCCGGTACCGGCGACCGCGGGGCCCCAGGTCGCCGGGTCGTCCCAGTCGAGACGCACCTCGGTGCTGCGCGAGACGGGACGGACGGGGACGCTCGCCGCGGTCAGGCGGGCCGCGACCCGGCGACCCGACTTTCCCGTCGCGCCGACGACGGCGACGAGAGGCGCAGCGGTGGGGACTGCGGGCGAGGGGTAGGGCTGGCGCGTGGTCATGTCGGTCTCCTGAGATCGAGGGGATGCGGTCGTCGATGCGTTGCCGTGGTTCGAGTCAACCGGCCCGAGGTGAGACGTTCCATGGCTGAACCGCTCGTCCGCATGTCCGTTCGTCTTCCGTAGCGCGAGCGGGCGGCGTACCGTCGAGACATGGACGCTGTCGCCGGACTCCTCGACGGGCCCCGCGCGCGCGGCGCCTTCCTGCTGCGCTCGCTCCTCTCCCCACCGTGGTCGAAGCGCATCGAGGACGAGGCACCGCTCACGCTCGTGCCCGTCGTGCGAGGGACGGCCTGGATCGGCATGGAGGCCGGACGGAGCCCCGACGAGCCCCGGCTCGAGGCGCACCTCGGCGACGGCGACGTCGCGCTCGTGCGCGGTCCGCGCCCTTACACCGTGGCCGACTCCCCCGGGACACCGCCGCAGATGGTGAGCGACGCCGTCGGGGCCTGCCGCGCCGTCGGGGACGGCCCCTCGCCCCTCGTGGACCTCGGCGTGCGGACCTGGGGCAACGACCCCGACGGGCCGACCGTGCTGCTGACCGGGACCTACCCGCTCGACGGCGAGGTGGGTGGCCGGCTGCTGAGCGTGCTGCCGCCGTTGCTCGTGCTGCGCCGCGGCGACCTCGACGCCGACCTCGTGTCGCTGCTCGCGCGCGAGGTCTCGCAGGACCGGCCCGGCCAGGAGGCCGTGCTCGACCGGCTCCTCGACATCCTGCTCATCGGCGCGCTGCGCGCCTGGCTCGACCGCGGCGACGCCCCCGGGTGGTACCGCGCGGACGCCGACCCCGTCGTCGGGCACGCGTTGCGGCTCATGCATCACGAACCGGCCCGCCCCTGGACCGTGGAGTTGCTCGGGCGGACGGTCGGTCTGTCGCGGGCGGCGTTCTCGCGCCGCTTCACCGAGCTCGTGGGGGAGCCGCCCATGAGCTACCTCACCGGGTGGCGCCTGACCCTCGCGGCCGACCTCCTGCTGGAGCCTGGCGCGACCGTCGGCTCCGTGGCCCGGCAGGTCGGGTACGGGACACCGTTCGCGCTGAGTGCCGCGTTCACGCGGGTGCGAGGCATGAGCCCGACGGCGCACAGGGAACGGGCAGGGGCGGAGGCGGGGGCCGCCTGACGGTCCGCCTCGCCGCAGCGCCGGAAGGCTCTTCAGGTGCCGAGGACGAGGTTGCGGTCGCGATGGCGGTCTTGACGACCACGAGGTCGTGCTCGGGTGCGCGCAACGTCGTGCTCGACGAGCGGCTCGCTGTTGCGCTGCGCGGTGGCCACACCTCACCCACGCGCGCACCATGGCTGACATGCCCATCCCGCACGTGATCGCCCGGAGCAACCGGCGGTTCCTCAACCCGTTCGTGCTGCGCGTCTCGTCACGCGTGCCACCGTTCGCGACCGTCCACCACCACGGGCGGCGCAGCGGTCGCACCTTCGCGACGCCCGTCATGGCGTTCCGCGAACCGCCCTCGACCGACGCCCCGCGCGAGGTCCGCGTGATCGTCGCCCTGACGTACGGGGCCGACGTCGACTGGCTCAGGAACGTCGAGGCGGTCGGGCTGTTCGGGCTCACGCGAGGTGGGCGCGGCTACGTCGTCGACGACCTGCGGCGGTTGCACGGGGACGACGGGCTGCGGCTCGTGCCCGCCGTGATCAGGGTCGCGCTGCGGGGGCTGCGGGTCGACGAGTTCCTCGACGGGCGGGTGGGACCGCCGCGCTGAGGGGTCTCCCGGGCCGCTCCGGCACCCGCCCCGCACGGCTGCGATGATGGGGACATGGCACACGACCTGTGGTTCACCGGCGACCCGGAAGCCGACACGCTGCTGTCCACCGACCCGTTCGCGCTGCTCGTCGGCATGCTCCTGGACCAGCAGGTCACCATGGAGTCGGCGTTCGCCGGGCCGCTCAAGATCTCCCAGCGCATGGGCGGGTTCGACGTGCACCGCATCGCGTCGGCCGAGCCCGAGGGGTTCGCCGCGATGGCGGCCACTCCCCCGGCGATCCACCGCTACCCGGGTTCCATGGCGGGCCGCGTCCAGGCCGTGGCGCAGGTCGTCGACGAGCAGTACGACGGCGACGTCACGCGCCTCTGGACCGACCCGGGGCCCGACGGCGGCACCCCCGACGGCCCGCTCGTCCTCAAGCGGCTCAAGGCCCTGCCGGGGTTCGGCGAGCAGAAGGCGAAGATCTTCCTCGCGCTCCTCGGCAAGCAGTACGGCGTCCAGCCCGCGGGGTGGCGCGAGGCGGCCGGCGCGTACGGCGAGGACGGCGCGCGACGCTCGATCGCCGACGTCGTCGACCAGCACTCGCTCGACCAGGTGCGCGAGACGAAGAAGGCGGCCAAGGCCGCGGCGAAGGCGGAGCGGGCCGCCAAGGGCTGAGCCCTCCCGTCGCCGTGGTGGGCAGCCGGCACCGATGCCCGACGACGTCGCTCCCCCGGTCCGACGGGTGCCTGCTGCGCTCGACGGACGTAGCGTGGAGACGTCGGGCGTGCGTCCGTGCGCCCGCTCGCCCTCCGGAGGAGTTCCCATGGCTCACGGCGACATCACGCACATCGACATCCCCGTCGGCGACACCGACGCGGCCCGCACGTTCTACAGCGGGCTGTTCGGCTGGGACATCGCCGAGGTTCCCGGCTTCGAGGGGTACCCCATGTGGCGCGCCCCCAACCAGATCAGCGGGGGCGGGCTCGCGCCGCGCGAGGAAGGGTTCACCACCCCGCGCAGCTACGTCGAGGTCGACTCGATCGACGACACGCTCGCCCAGGTCGGCTCGCTCGGCGGCAAGGTCCTCATGGCCAGGACGCAGATCAGCCCGACGAGCTGGTGGGCCGTCTTCGAGGACCTCGACGGGAACCAGCTCGGCCTCTACGAGGGCGTCACGACCATGGACTGACGCGTGCGCCGGGCCGGCGTGTGCGCGGCGGCCTGCGCCAGGTCGCTCGACGTGCCTCGTCAGGCGGGACCGAAGACCACCCGTCCGTCGGGGTCCTCGGTTCGTCGCGGTCGCAGTCGCGCGGGCGCCGGCCACGGCAGCTCGTACCGGACGACGTGGGCGTCGATCGCCCCGAAGTCGTCGGTCTGGACGACGACGTGCTCCGGGGTGACCTCGACGAGGCGGACGCGCAGCGGTTCGCCGCCCTCGTCCTCGAGCATCCAGACGTCGGCTAGCCAGGACAGTCCCGCGCGGTCGAGCACCTCTTCGGCGTCGAGCCAGTCGACCGGGTCGGTGAGGTCGTGGCCCAGGAGCGAGACGGCGACCCAGGCGTCGCCCTCGGGGCGGATCCAACCGACGTGCTCACGGTCGTCGGGTCGGCGGTGCGGGATCCAGTCGGTGGGGAGCATCCCGGAACGATAGCGACGACCACGTCCGGGCGCCCAGCGAATTGACGCACCCGGGGCTCGGCACGGGCCGAACACGCACCTACCGCCGACCGACCGCACGACCCGATCGCCGAGTGTGCAGCTCGGGTCGCGCAGCCCCCACGCTGACCACCCGAACTGCACCCTCGACCCCCGCCCCCCCACCGAGGGATCAGCCCTGCACCGGGTTGCCCGTCCCCTCGCGGAATCCCTCGGCGAAACCTTCGCGGTACCCGTCGGCGTACCCACCCTCGTGGGCGACCCGTTCGATCGCCGCTCGACCGGCCACCTGTCCCGCGGTCACTCCCCGCGCGTACGCCTCGGCGGATCCCTCCCGGAACATGTCGGTCTCCGAGGCCCGCACGAGCACGCGCGCCCCTGGTCCGTCGTCGTCGGTCACGAACCGACCGAGGCCGCGCACCACGGCCACGGGTCGCCCCGCGGCCTTGCCGCGCACGAGCTCGGACGCCGCCGCGATCTGGTCCGCGACGGCCGTCACGGTCACGGACAGCTCGCGCCCGTGGGCGTCGACGCCTCCGCGCAGGTCGTCGAGCGCGACCACCCCGGCGACGCCGATCGCGAGGTCCGTGAGCCCTTCGCGCCACGCACGCCCGGCCGTGTCGGACACGACGACCCCGAGGCGCACCCCGAACCGTTCCGCGAGCGCCGCCCGCAGCGCGCGCGCCGAGGCGTCGGGGTCGACGGGCAGCAGCAGCACGGTGCCCTCGGGGGTGTTCGAGGCGTCGACGCCTGCGGCGGCCATGACGAGCCCGAGCCGGTTCTCGACGATGCGCAGCACGCCCCCCGGGTACGGACGCGTCGCGACGACGCGTACGGTCTCGTCGGTGATGGCCTGCTCGCGGTCGGCGGCCGCGACGACGCGCCCCTCGGCCTTGGACACGACCTTGCTCGTCACGACCACGACGTCCCCGTCGCGCAGCCCGCCCTCGCGGTCGAGCGCGTCCCCGACGATGCGTGCGAGGTCGTCCCCGGGCGAGACCTCCCCGATGCCCGACGGCGCCACGACCGTGAAGCGGGTCTCGTCACCCTCGGCGTGGCGCGCCCCGGGCGACGCCGCTGCACCGGGGAGGGCTGCGCCGTCGGGCCGGGCGGTGGGCATGTCCGTCACCGGACGAGCTTCGGCAGGACGTCGCGCGAGAACGTGTCGATCCACTCGCGCTGGTTGCGGCCCACGTTGTGCAGGTAGATGCGGTCGAAGCCCAGGTCGACGAACTTCTGGATGTAGGCGCGGTGCACGTCGGGGTCGGACGAGATGACGAGGCGTCCCTCGAAGTCCTCGGGGCGCACGAGCTTGGCCATCTGCTCGAAGTCGAAGGGCGAGCGGATGTCGGCCTTGGGGAACTTCATGCCGCCGTTGGGCCACTCCGTCATGGCGTTCGTCAGCGCCTCCTCGTCGGTCTCGGCCCACGACATGTGGAGCTGGAGGACCTTGGGCATGGTCTGCGGGTCGCGGCCGGACTCGCGGACGCCGTCGTCGAACTTGCCGAACAGCATCGAGATCTTCTCGAGCGGCGCACCCACGGTGATGAGTCCGTCGGCGTGCTTGCCTGCGCGCTTCGCGGTGACCGGGCCGGCCGTGGCGACGAGGATCTCGGGCGCCACCTCGGGCATGGTCCACAGTCGCGTGGACTCGTGCTTGTAGAACTGCCCCGCGTGCTTGGTGTCCTTGCCCGCGAGCGACGCGGCGAAGAGCTTCTTGATGATGTCGATGGCCTCGAACATGCGGTTGATGCGTTCGGGGGCCTCGGGCCAGTACTGCGCCGTGACGTGCTCGTTGAGGGCCTCGCCCGAGCCCAGGCCGAGCCAGTGCCGTCCCGGGTACATCGCGGCGAGCGTCGCCGAGGCCTGCGCGACCATCGCGGGGTGCCAGCGGAACGTGGGTGCCGTGACGCCCGGTCCCAGGTCGCCGCGCGTGCGCTCGCCGAGGGCCGACAGGACGTTCCACACGAACGCCGAGTGCCCCTGCGCGGGGACCCACGGCTGGAAGTGGTCTGCGGCCATGACACCCGAGAAGCCCTTGCTCTCGGCGTACTCGGAGAGGGCGATGACCTCGGTCGGGTGGAACTGCTCGAGCATGGCGGCGTAGCCGATCGTCAAGTCCATGGACCGACCTTAGTACGCGTGCCCGCCACCCACTCCGCGGTCGCGCAGCAGGGGCCGACGGACGGCCGCCCGGTCCCGTGGACCGGACGGCCGTGCTGCTCGACGTGGACCGCTCAGCGGGGGCCGGTCACGTGAACAGCGGGGTCAGCGCCGCGTACTCCTCGACCGAGCCGTCGCGCAGGCAGACCTCGATGATCTGGCGTCCCAGCGGGTCCAGGTCGTCGGTGAGGAACTGCTGGAGCTCGCTCTTGAAGAAGTCGGTGATGATCCTCGCGCCCGCGTCGTACGCCTCGACGCCCACCTGGGACTGCATCTCGGGCTTGAGGAAGGTCGGGCGGACGAGCTGCCCGTCGATCTTCATCTCCTGGAGGGTGTAGCCGAACAACGCGCAGCGCGAGGGGGTCAGCTCCTCGGCCCGCAGCTTGCCGCCGCCGCGACGGGCGAGGTACTCGCGGGTGAGCCACTCGGCCGCGAAGTCGACCTTGTAGGCGCCGATGTGCTGGTTGGGCGTGAGCACGTAGCGCGTGCGGTCCATGTCGACGAGCTGGCGCAGCAGGAGGTTCGCCGCCGCGACCTTGGTGCCGGTCGAGAAGGGCCAGTACGACCCGACGCCCTCGGCGACCATGCCGCCGTGGGCCAGCTTGTCGGTCGCGGTCTTGGACTCGCCGATCGAGGGGTTCTTGTCCCCGCGCGGGGCGATGAGCCGCCAGATCCACGCGAGCGACGGCGGCACGATGTGCATCATGCCCATGATCCCGTAGGTCGGGTTGTCGCGGGTGCAGGCCGGCATCCGGGCGCCGAAGGTCCGCACGTCGACCTCCTCGGCGCCTGTGACGTCGGTCAGGAGGTGGCGGGGCACGACCACGCGGGGGTTGGGGCAGCGCTTGCCCGTCGAGTCGAGCGTGTGCTCCCAGGGCAGCACGGTCGCGTCGGGGACGCCGTCGATGTTGAAGAAGACGAGCGGTTGGTCGGGGTGGATGCAGGCCCGTTCGAGGTGCGTGTCCTGGCCGTAGCCGGTGAGGTTGTCGACGCGCACGAACCAGCCGTCCTCGGCGTCGGCGACCACGAGGCGCCCGTCGCCCGTCTGAAGGTCGACGTGGCACAGGGTCATGTCGTCGGTCACGGGGTCCAGGGCGCTCGTCTCGCCGAGGTTGATGACGTAGGGCTCGTCGGTCACGACGTTGGTGCCGAGCAGGATGCGCCCGTCCTCCTGGCGACGGATCTCCTGGCACATCTCGGACTTGCCCCCGCCCGAGGCGCCCTCGTGCATGATGACCGTCTCGTTCTCGTACGGGGTCGTGACGCGGACCGACGACGCGTGCGCGGTGACCCAGCCCTCCTGCTCCCCGACGTCGAGGAGGACGGAGAAGACGCCCTTCTTGGCGCTGGGACCCGGGTAGAGGTTGTACGCGAAGACCTCGTGCAGCGTGTCGGTGCGGTCGTGGACCACGACCTGGCGGCCCTCGAAGTGGGTGTGCCGGAACGGCGGGGCGACGTAGAGGATCGAGCGCGGCTCGAACGGGCCGATCTCGTCGAACGTGACCCAGCCCTGCAGGTCCACGAGCGTCAGCGCGAAGAACGCGGAGTTGACGGGGCAGATCGCGAGCGAGGGGTAGCCGTGCGTGAGGCCGCCTGCCTTGAAGGGCACGACGACGAGGTCCTGCCCCGCGAGCCAGTCGAGCGTCTCGGCCTTGACGTCGGCGAACTCGGCCCCGAACACGTCCCGGTAGCGCGGCTTGTCGGTGGGCAGGTCGTCGGCGATGCGCATGCAGTCGGGGTCACGGCGACGCATGTAGTCCTCGGGGTAGTTCACGGCGATGCCGTTCTTGCACCGCACCACCTCGGCCTCGGGCACCGGCGTGCCGAGCACGTCGTACTCGACGGTGAACCGGGGCCCGCCCTCGGGGCCGAGCGCGAGCCGGTAGAGCTCCTCGCGGGAGGACGGGACGATGACGTTCGCACAAGCATCCAGGGCGGCCTGGACAGCGGGGGGAAGGACCATGCCGGCGGGGATGCTTCCGGTTCCGTGCACGGCCACGCTGTCGATCACTGTCATTGCAACTCCTGGGTCGGACCTCGAACGAAAGGCGTCGAGATGATGGGGCGCGTCCACGTACGCCCCCGCCTTTGCTTGAAGGTTACGAGCCGATGACCATGTCAACCAGGGACCTTTGACCTTTGTTTCATTCGGGAAAACTCGGGTACCCCGGCTCCGTCCGGGGACCGGCCGTTTCGCAGGGGCCTCCGAGATTCTGGGAGAATGTCGTCCATGAGCTCACCCGCCGAGGGCACCACGCCCGCACCCGCCACCCAGACCACCGCCGCACCCGCCCCCACCGAGGGCACCGAGGTAGTCCGCGCCGTGGTCGGCGAGGTACCGGACAAGGTGAGCCTCGACGGCCTCGAGACCAAGTTCGACGCCGCCTGGACCGAGCAGGGCACCTACTCGTTCGACCGCACCAGGACGCGCGAGCAGGTCTACTCGATCGACACCCCGCCGCCCACGGTCTCGGGCTCGCTGCACGTGGGTCACGTGTTCTCCTACACGCACACCGACGTCGTCGCACGCTTCCAGCGCATGCGCGGCCGCGAGGTCTTCTACCCCATGGGGTGGGACGACAACGGCCTGCCGACCGAGCGCCGTGTGCAGAACTACTACGGCGTGCGCTGCGACCCGTCGCTGCCGTACGTCGAGGGCTACGAGCCGCCGCTCCAGGGCGCAGAAGGCAAGAGCGTCAAGGCCGCGGACCAGCAGCCCGTCTCGCGCCGCAACTTCGTCGAGCTGTGCGAGCGGCTGACGGCAGAGGACGAGGTCCAGTTCGAGGAGCTGTGGCGCCGCCTGGGCCTGTCGGTCGACTGGTCGCACCACTACCAGACCATCGGCGTCCCGGCCCGCATCGTCGCGCAGAAGGCGTTCCTGCGGAACCTCTCGCGCGGCGAGGCCTACCAGTCCGAGGCCCCGGGCCTGTGGGACGTCACGTTCCAGACGGCAGTCGCGCAGGCCGAGCTCGAGGCGCGCGACTACCCCGGCCACTTCCACAAGGTCGCGTTCCACGCACCCGGTGGCGAGAAGGTCTACATCGAGACGACACGCCCCGAGCTGCTCGCAGCGTGCGTGGCCCTCATCGCGCACCCCGACGACGAGCGCTACCAGGGCCTGTTCGGCACCACGGTCACCTCTCCCCTGTTCGACGTCGAGGTGCCCGTCCTGGCGCACCCCGCCGCGCAGATGGACAAGGGCGCGGGCATCGCGATGTGCTGCACCTTCGGCGACCTGACCGACGTCCAGTGGTGGCGCGAGCTCCAGCTCCCGACGCGCTCGATCATCAACCGTGACGGGCGCATCACGCGCGAGACCCCCGCGTGGCTCACGTCCGAGCGGTCGGTCGCGCTGTTCGAGGAGATCGCGGGCAAGACGACGTTCTCGGCGCGCTCGGCCGTCGTCGACGCGCTCCGCGAGGCCGGCGACCTGGACGGCGAGCCCGTCGCGACCCAGCGCAAGGCGAACTTCTTCGAGAAGGGCGACAAGCCCCTCGAGATCGTGACCTCGCGCCAGTGGTACATCCGCAACGGCGGTCGGGACGTGGCGCTGCGCGAGGAGCTGCTCGCGCGCGGCAAGGAGCTCGACTTCCACCCCGAGTTCATGCAGGTGCGCTACGAGAACTGGGTCGGGGGCCTCAACGGCGACTGGCTCGTCTCGCGCCAGCGCTTCTTCGGCGTCGCGATCCCGCTGTGGTACCCCGTCCTGGAGTCGGGCGAGACCGACTACGAGCACCCGATCGTCCCCGACGAGGCGCTCCTGCCGATCGACCCGTCCTCCGACGTCCCTGCGGGCTACACGGCCGACCAGCGCGGCGTCCCGGGCGGCTTCGTGGGCGAGCCCGACGTCATGGACACGTGGGCCACCTCGTCGCTCACCCCGCAGATCGCGGGCGGCTGGGAGTCCGACCCGGACCTGTTCGAGCGCGTCTTCCCCATGGACCTGCGCCCCCAGGGCCAGGACATCATCCGCACCTGGCTCTTCTCCACGGTGGTCCGCTCGCACCTCGAGCACGGGTCGCTCCCCTGGACCAACGCCGCGATCTCGGGCTGGATCCTGGACCCCGACCGCAAGAAGATGTCCAAGTCCAAGGGCAACGTCGTCACGCCCATGGGCCTGCTCGAGGAGCACGGCTCCGACGCGGTCCGCTACTGGGCGGCCTCGGCGCGCCTGGGCACCGACGCGGCGTTCGAGGTCGGCCAGATGAAGATCGGCCGCCGCCTCGCGATCAAGGTCCTCAACGCGTCCAAGTTCGCGCTGTCGTTCGGCGGCAGCGAGATCACGCTCGACCCGGCTCTGGTGACCGAGACGATCGACCGCGCGATGCTCGCGGGCCTCGCCGACGTCGTGGACCGCGCGACCGAGGCGCTCGAGACCTACGACCACACGCGCGCCCTGGAGCTCTCGGAGACCTTCTTCTGGGCGTTCTGCGACGACTACCTGGAGCTCGTCAAGGACCGCGCCTACGGCGCTGGCGCCGGACCCGACGACGTCACGTCCGCGACGCAGTCGGCTCGCGTCGCGCTCGCCCTGGCTCTCGACACGATGCTGCGGCTGTTCGCGCCGTACCTGCCGTTCGCGACCGAAGAGGTGTGGTCGTGGTGGCGCACGGGTTCGGTGCACCGCGCACCGTGGCCCACGTCGGCCGGTCTGCGCACGGGCGCCGGCGACGCCGACCCTGCGGTCCTGACCGCCGCGGGTCACGCGCTGGCCGCGCTGCGCAAGGTCAAGTCCGAGGCCAAGGTGTCGATGCGCACCCCGATCCTCGCGGTGACGCTGGCCGTCCCCGCCACGTCGATCGAGGGCGTGCGCGCTGCGGCGGAAGACGTCCGTGGCGCGGGCCGCGTGACCGGCCCGCTCGACCTGGTCGAGGCGACCGACGGCCAGGGCGACCCCGCCGTCCAGGGCGGCATCGTCGTCGTGCACTCCGAGCTCGGCGAGCCCGAGGTCCGCAACCGCGGCTGACGCTCCCCCGGACGACGCAGGGCCCCGACCGCACGTGCGGTCGGGGCCCTGCGTCGTGCTGGCGATCCAGCGCGGCGTCCGAGGGGATCAGACCATCTCGCCCCGCAACCTCACGTCGTCCCCCGACATGGTCGCGGCGACCTCGTTGGGCGTCCCGTCGTCGTTCCACCGGAGGGTGGCGCCGACCCCCTCGATGAGCTCGACGCTGCCGTCGGGCGAGAACGTGAGCCCCGCGTCCTGGCCGATCGCGGCCCGGACGAGGGCCACGGTCGCGGGCAGCTCCTCGATCCCCTCGCTCACGCCCAGGTCGGTGATGTCGGAGCGCGAGGACCCGATGTGCAGCGGGCTCGGCCCGACCCACAGGGTGCGCCCGTCGAGCTCGGTGTCCTGGCCGTACTCGTCCGCGAGGATCAGCTCCTTGACCTGTCCTCGCGAGAGCACCGCGACCACGTCCTCGAGGGACGTCACGGCGGCCGCCTCTCGGCCCTGCTCCTGCCGGAACTCGGCGAGCACGGCCTCGCGGCGGCGCTCGCGGAAGCTCTCGAGCGCGTCGGCGACCTTCGCCTCGAAGGCCGCCTCGTTGATCCCGGCGCCGCGTCCGCCGCCCGCGACCTCGACCACGAGCTCGTCCGTGGCCTTGGTCAGCGCGGCCCGCACGAGCGGCACGGCGCGCACGTCGCCCGTGACGAGGATGAGCTCGGGTCGGTGCTCGAGGACCTGCCGGTCGAGCTCGGCCGCGACCGCCTCGGCGTTGCGCTCCCAGGAGTCCTCGGCACGCGCCTCGATCCGCTTGTGCGACAGGCCGCCCGTGCGGACCTTGTTGATGACGTCGTGCCCGCCCTCGACGGACTCGGCGTCGCCGTACGGCAGGTGCCCCCCGGCGACGGACCACGTGAGGTCCGCACCCTGACGGTCGACGACGACCCGGACGTAGTCCACGGACTCGTCGGCCGCGCGCGCAGCCTGGAGCAGGGCGGGGACGGGCCCCCAGAGTCCCTTGGTGACAGCGGGAGGGTCCTTCAGGACCCGGTCGACGAGTACGCCTTCCTCGTCGGCGATGAGCACTCGGCCGTGCGGGCCGGGCATCCTCGTGGGGAGGGTGACGGACTCCTCGAGCTCGTCGATGATGCTCGCCGGGGCTCCCGCTGCGGCGAGCGCCCGGCGCACTCCCTTCCACCGGTTCTCGACCTCGCGTGCGGTGGCCTCGTCGCCACGTGTCGCGTCGAGGTAGACGGTCGCGAACGGGCCGGGGTGGCCGAGCAGGGGCTTGAGCCAGTCGATCTTCATGCAGGCACCTCTAGACATCCATCGTCGGAGGGACGGTCGGAGGCCGACCGCCCCGATGTCCTCCCCAGCCTGCGGCACGTGGCCGACGAACGCCACCGGGGACGGCCGCCCCGGCGTGGCTCACGGCAGGCTCACGGCAGGCTCACGGCGAACCTGCCCCGGGCTCTCAGGGGATACGCCGCGGTAGCCCGTCGTCGCCCCGCGACGGGACCCTTCAGGAGTAGGTGTCCAGCACGGGGGCCTCGTCCTGGTGCTCGCGGGCGATCCGCTGGTGGTGCCGGATGACCTCGCTCACGATGAACTCGCGGAACTGCTCGGCGAACGCCGGGTCGAGGCCCGAGGACTCTGCGATGCTGGTCAGGCGGGCGATCTGCTGCTGGTCCCGTGCCGGGTCCGCGGGCGGGAGGCCACCCTGCGCCTTGAGCTCGCCCACCCGGCGCGTGAACTTGAAGCGTTCGGCGAGCAGGTGCATGAGGGCGGCGTCGATGTTGTCGATGCTCTCGCGCAGCCTGAGGATCTCGGCGGGGACAGGGTGCGACGGTGTCGTGGGGGCGGGAGGCTCGGTCATCCGTCGATCCTAGGCTCGCGCGGGGTGCCGGCGAGGCGGCCGACGGAACGTGGGACGCCCGGTACACAGTAAAATCGGTCCTTGCCCCACCACTCAGCGGAGAGTTGACATGACCGAATTCGCGTCGCCGAGCCTCGTCGAGGTACCGACCACCAGCAGCATCAGCACGCTTCTCACCGACCGCGTCGAGCGCTCCGGGGACGACGCGGTGATCGAGCGACGCCTCACCCCGGGCGGCCCCTGGCACTCCGTGAGCGCCCGCGCCTTCGACGACGACGTGGTCGACGTGGCCCGCGGGCTGCTCGCGCGCGGCGTGCAGGCCGGCGACCGCATCGCGATCATGTCGCGCACCCGCTACGAGTGGACGTTGCTCGACTTCGCGGTCTGGGCCGCCGGCGGCGTGCCCATCCCCGTCTACGAGACCTCCTCGGCCGACCAGGTCGAGTGGATCCTGTCGGACTCGGGCGTGAGCGTCGCCGTCGTCGAGACGCCCGCGCACGCGGCGATCGTCGAGACCGTCCGCGAGCGGCTCCCGCTCCTGCGGGAGGTCCTGGTGATCGACGACGGCGCGGTCGACGACCTGCGCGCCGGCGGCTCCACGGTGACGCGGGACGAGGTCGCCGCACGCCGCGCCGCCACCGGGCGCGACGACCTCGCGACGATCATCTACACGTCGGGAGCGACCGGGCGTCCCAAGGGCGTCGAGCTCACGCACCTCAACTTCGTGCACCTGACCCGCAACGGCGTGGCGGGTCTGGCCGAGATCGTCGCGACGCCCGACGCACGCACGCTGCTCTTCCTGCCCCTCGCGCACGTCTTCGCACGGTTCGTCCAGGTCGTGTGCATCGCGTCGCCCACCGCGGTCCTCGCGCACAGCTCCGACATCAAGAAGCTCGTGCCGGACCTGGGCTCGTTCAAGCCGACGTTCCTCCTCGCGGTCCCCCGTGTGTTCGAGAAGGTCTACAACGCCGCCGAGCAGAAGGCGGGCGCGGGCGCCAAGCGGCGCATCTTCCACTGGTCGGCCAAGGTCGCCATCACCTACTCGCGCGCGCTCGACTCGGCCTCGGGTCCCTCGATCGTCCTCAGGGCGCAGCACGCCCTCGCGGACCGGCTCGTGTTCGGCTCGATGCGTACGGCCCTGGGCGGCGACCTGACCCACTCGATCTCGGGCGGGGCGCCGCTCGGTGAACGCCTGGGCCACTTCTTCCGCGGTGTCGGGCTCACGATCCTCGAGGGCTACGGCCTGACCGAGACCACGGCCCCGTCGGCCGTGAACCTGCCCAGCCGCCTCAAGATCGGCACCGTCGGCCCTGCGTTCCCCGGGACCGCGCTCAAGGTCGACGCCGAGGGCGAGCTCTTCGTCAAGGGCGACCACGTCTTCCGGGGCTACCACAACCAGCCCGAGCTGACCGCCGAGGTCCTCCAGGACGGCTGGTTCCGCACGGGCGACCTCGCCTCGCTCGACGAGGACGGCTACCTGCGGATCACGGGGCGCAAGAAGGAGATCATCGTGACGGCGGGGGGCAAGAACGTCGCTCCCGCCCAGCTCGAGGACCGCCTGCGCGCCCACCCGCTCGTGAGCCAGGTCGTCGTCGTCGGTGACCAGCGTCCTTTCATCGGCGCCCTGGTCACGATCGACCACGAGATGCTCCCCGGCTGGCTCACGACGCACGGCCTGCCTGCCATGGACGTCGCGACGGCCGCGACGAACCCGACCGTGCTCGCGGCCCTCGACCGCGCCGTCACGCGCGCCAACGAGGCAGTCTCCCGGGCCGAGTCCATCCGCAAGATCCAGGTGCTCACGACCGACTTCACCGAGCAGAACGGCTATCTCACGCCGTCTCTCAAGGTCAAGCGCAACCTCGTGCTCCGTGACTTCACGACGACGATCGACGACCTCTACGGCGCACCCGCGAACGCGGACGCCTGACGTTCGGGCCGCTGCGCGGCGCCGCGCGCGCAGCACGGCCCCGCGCCGCACGGCACCGCCCTCGCGCACTGCACGGCAGACAGACGACGAAGGGCCCCGGAACCGAGGTTCCGGGGCCCTTCGTCGTGCGTGCTCCCTACGCGCTCTTCTCGCGCGGCGCCCGCTTGATCGCGGACCGCGGGACGAGGGTCGGGTTGACGTTGTCGAGCACGGCCTCACGCGTGATGACCACACGCTCGACGTCGTCCCTGCTGGGGACGTCGAACATGGCCTGCTGGAGGACCTCCTCCATGATGGCGCGGAGCCCGCGGGCACCCGTGCCACGCAGCAGCGCCTGGTCGGCGATCGCGCTGATCGCGTCGTCCTCGAACTCGAGCTCCACACCGTCGATCTGGAACATCCGCTGGTACTGCTTGACCAGCGCGTTGCGCGGCTCGGTGAGGATGCGCACGAGCGCCTCCTGGTCGAGCTTCGCGACCGACGTGATGATGGGCAGACGCCCGATGAACTCGGGGATCAGCCCGTACTTCTGCAGGTCCTCGGGACGCACCTCGGCGAAGAGGTCCGCCTCCTCGTGCGAGTCCATGGGAGCCCCGAAGCCCACCCCGCGCTTGCGCGAACGGGTGGCGACGATCTCGTCGAGCCCGGCGAACGCCCCGGCCACGATGAACAGGACGTTCGTCGTGTCGATCTGGATGAACTCCTGGTGCGGGTGCTTGCGGCCGCCCTGCGGGGGCACCGAGGCCGTGGTGCCCTCGATGATCTTCAGCAGGGCCTGCTGCACGCCCTCACCGGACACGTCACGCGTGATCGAGGGGTTCTCCGACTTGCGGGCCACCTTGTCGACCTCGTCGATGTAGATGATGCCCGTCTCGGCCTTCTTGACGTCGTAGTCGGCGGCCTGGATGAGCTTGAGGAGGATGTTCTCGACGTCCTCGCCGACGTACCCCGCCTCCGTGAGAGCCGTGGCGTCCGCGATCGCGAACGGCACGTTGAGCATCTTCGCGAGCGTCTGCGCCAGGTACGTCTTGCCGGTGCCCGTGGGGCCGATCAGCAGGATGTTCGACTTGGCGATCTCCACCTGGGAGTCGTCCGAGGGGCGTGCGTGCTCCCCGGCCTGGATCCGCTTGTAGTGGTTGTAGACCGCCACTGCCAGCGCCCGCTTCGCGGCGTCCTGCCCGATGATGTACTGCTCGAGGAAGTCGAAGATCTCCCGCGGCTTGGGGAGCTCGACGAGCCCGAGCTCGGCCGCTTCCGACAGCTCTTCCTCGATGATCTCGTTGCAGAGCTCGATGCACTCGTCGCAGATGTACACGCCGGGGCCCGCGATGAGCTTCTTGACCTGCTTCTGGGACTTGCCGCAGAAGGAACACTTCAGCAGGTCTGCACCATCTCCGATCCGAGCCACTACGAGCCTCCTAGCCTCGGTCTTGCTGCTGCGCCGGGACTGAGGCCCCCGCGATCTGGGACGACACGCGCCGACCTACCACCATTGCACACCACCGGGGGCCCGTTGTCAGCCGGGCACCCCGGTGGGTCGGGGGGAAATGTCGAGATCAGGGCTTGTTCTGGATGACCGGCTTGCGGCTCTCCAGGACCTGGTCGACCAGACCGTACTCCTGCGCCTGCTTCGCCGTGAGGATCTTGTCACGCTCGATGTCCTCACGGACCTGCGCGACGTCGCGGCCCGAGTGCATGGCCAGGGTGTCCTCGAGCCACTCGCGCATGCGGATGAGCTCGTTCGCGTGGATCTCGATGTCCGAGGCCTGCGCGTAGCCGCCGCCCTCCATCGCGGGCTGGTGGATCAGCACGCGGGCGTTGGGCAGCGCGAGACGCTTGCCGGGCTGGCCGGCCGCGAGCAGCACGGCCGCGGCGGAGGCCGCCTGCCCGAGGCACACGGTCTGGATCTGCGGCTTGATGTACTGCATGGTGTCGTACAGCGCCGTCATGGCCGTGAACGAGCCGCCGGGCGAGTTGATGTACAGGATGATGTCGCGGTCCGGGTCCTGGCTCTCCAGGACGAGGAGCTGCGCCATGACGTCGTCCGCGGACGCGTCGTCGACCTGGACCCCCAGGAAGATGATGCGGTCCTCGAACAGCTTGGTGTACGGGTCCTGGCGCTTGAAGCCGTAGGCCGTGCGCTCCTCGAACTGCGGGAGCACGTAGCGCGAGGACGGTGCGCCGTGCGGGAGGGCGATGCCGCCGCCGGCGCCCGCGCCCGCGAGGCGCTGAGCGGTCGAGATGTACTGGGATTCCTGGCTTGCGTAGCTCAAGGTGTCTCCTCGGGTGGGATCGTGGGTGGGGGGCCGGGGCGTCGGTGAGCTCAGCTGCTCGCCGTGCCGCCGCCACCCGTCACCGACGAAGCGTTCGTCACGACGTGGTCGATGAAGCCGTACTCGAGGGCTTCGGGCGCCGTGAACCAGCTGTCACGGTCGTTGTCCTTGAGGATCTTCTCGAGCGGCTGGCCGGTCTGCTCGGCCGTGAGCTCGGAGAGCACCTTCTTCATGTGCATGATGAGCTGCGCGTTGATGCGCACGTCGGTCGCCGTGCCGCCGATGCCGCCCGAGGGCTGGTGCATCATGACGCGGGCGTGGGGCGTCGCGTAGCGCTTGCCCTTGGTGCCCGAGGAGAGCAGGAACTGCCCCATCGAGGCGGCCATGCCCATCGCGATGGTCGCGACGTCCGGCTGGATGTACTGCATGGTGTCGTAGATCGCCATGCCGGCCGTGATCGACCCGCCCGGCGAGTTGATGTAGAGCCAGATGTCCTTGTCGGGGTCCTCCGCGGCGAGCAGCATCATCTGGGCGCAGATGGCGTTCGCGTTCTCGTCGCGCACCTCCGAGCCCAACCAGATGATGCGCTCCTTGAGCAGCCGGTTGTAGATGGAGTCGTTCAGGCCGAGTCCCGGCCCCTCGGCTCGTGCCACCGGAAACTGATCGCTCACGTCCATCTCCTTCGTCGATCCCTCAGTCGCTCGCGACGCTCGAACGTCGCGGCTGGTCGGCTCCTCCGTCTGGACGGACTCACCGTTGCTGTGACCCTAACGCGGGCGGGGAGCGGAAACCGTCCCGATATCCGGGGTTTTCGCTGTCGGCGCAGGAAGGGCGCCCCCGATGCCCGACGGCGTCGCTCACCGCCCGCCGATCACGCGTCCTGGGTGCCGCGTGGCGCCCCTCCGGGGTTGCGTGGCCAGAACGCCCACGCGGCGTTGAGGACGCACAGCGCCGCGAAGAACCACCCCCGTACGGGGCTGTCGAAGTACGTGAACATGGCGACGGAGACCCCACCGATGATCGGGATCGCCAGGATCTGCCACGTGAGGAACCACCACGGCTTGCGACGCCGGGCATCGTCGAGGTCCAGCCCGGCGGTGAGCCGTCGCGCCACGGGATCGTCCGCCCCGGTCGCGCTGTCCGCCATGGCCGACCGGAGGAACGACCGGGGGTGCTCCACGACCGCACCGGGCAGCGCGTCGAGCCGCACCTGACCCCGCAGGGCGGGCAGCACCTCGACCGGGAGGGCCAGGATCGCGGCGAGCCTGTCCAGCGCGTCGGCGGGGTCCCGCTCGGAGAGGAGCTCACGCAGGGCCGCGGCCCGGTCGTCGTCGAGCCCGAGGGCGCGTGCGACCTCCTGGGGGTCGCTCGGCTCGACCATGATCTGGTCGAGGACGACGTCCGCGATCGACTCGTCGTCGATGCTCCCGTCCGCCCTGGTCGGGTCCACGACGTCCCACCCGGGTCCGAACTCGTGCCCCACCATGGTCTTGCCGGCCACGACGAGGAAGCCGGACCACCCTCCGTTGACCCACAGGTGGAGCACGGGTCCCTTCGCCGGCCAGGTCGCGACCTGGGACACGTCCTGCGTCGACTCGAGCCCGGTGACGATCGCCGCCGCGCGGGTCGTCGCGGTCGCCGGCACCGTCACGAAGCGCACCGGGACCTTCGCGGTGTGCGCGAGCATGGCCGACTCGTGCGGTGGGAAGTCCGCCACGACCAGGTCCCGGTACTCGAACCCGACGGAGAGCATCCCGTCGTCGCCCGGGAACGCCCCTTCGTCGAACGAGAGCGAGGTCCCCAGCCTGGCGTCGCCAAACGCGGCGTCGAGCGCTCGGTGCAGCTCCCCGGTCCCGGCGGCGAGCACGAGCGTCCATCCGGTCTCGGGGTCGGACAGCAGGACCTCCTCGTCGTCGCCCGCGGCCGGCGGCTCGCCGACCTGCCCCCGGCGGACCACCACGGGTCGGAGGTCGTCACCCTGTGGCGCGGCGAGCAGCTTCGCGACCACCCAGCCGTCGACGCCCACGTGACGGCCGGCGATCGTCGCGCCGACGACTCCTGCCGTGCGCAGCACGTCGGCGAACGCGCCCGCGACCTGGGCCGCGTCCCCGCCGAGCGGGACGCGGACGGCGGCGAAGCAGAGCGCGAAGGACGGTCGACGACGAGGCATGGCGGGCTCCCCTGGTAGCGGCCGGAGCCGTGGGACTGGTGACGGATCGGGCCCGCTCGGAAGCCCCCGCGCTGCGTCGATCGCGGCAATCTACTCTCTCGGGGCCGGGCCTGGGAAGACGGTCCGCCCCGCCCTGCACCGGGACGACGTCGGCCCCCACCTCCGTGAGGGAGGTGGGGGCCGAGGCCGGGCGGGGGCTCAGGGAGCCCCAGGTGTCGTGAGGAGGATCAGGCCTTGTCGGCGGCTGCCTCGTCCTCGGAGACGACCTCGATGCCCTCTTCGTCCGTGATGTCGGTGACGTCCTCGCCGGCGGCGGCGGCCGCGGCGTCAGCAGCCGCGTCCTCCTCGTCCGAGCCGATGAACTCGCTCAGGTCCACGACGTTGCCCTCGGAGTCCTTGACCTCGACCTGGCGCAGGGCCACGGCGAGAGACTTCGACCGGGCGACCTCGCCGACCATGGCAGGGATCTGACCGCCCTGGTCGAGCGACTGGATGAACTGGTTCGGGTCCATCCCGTACTGGCGCGAGGCGTTGACGAGGTAGTCCAGGAGCTCGTTCTGGGCGACCTTGATCTTCAGCTGCTCCGCGAGCGTGTCGAGGAGGATCTGGTTCTTGAGCGCCTTGGCCGCGTCGACCTCGACCTCGGCACGGTGCGCCTCGTCCTCGAGGCGTCCCTCGGACTCGAGGTGACGGTGCACCTCGGCCTCGACGGCGCCCTGGGGAACGGGGATCTCGGTGTTCTCGAGGAGGTGCTCGACGAGGGCGTCACGAGCCGCGACAGCCTGGTTCGAGGTCTTGATGCTCGCGACCTGCTCGCGCAGGTCCGCCTTGAGCTCCTCGATCGTGTCGAACTCGGACGCGAGCTCGGCGAACTCGTCGTCGGCCTCGGGCAGGTCGCGCTGCTTGACCGAGGTGGCCGTGACGGTGACCTCGGACTCCTTGCCCTCGTGGTCGCCACCGGCGAGCGGCGCCTTGAAGGTCGTGGTCTCGCCGGCCGACAGACCGGTGAGCGCCTCGTCGAGGCCCTCGAGCATGTTGCCCGAGCCGATCTGGTAGCTGATGCCGGAGACCGAGTCGATCTCCTCGTCGCCGATGACGGCCTTCAGGTCGATGACGACGAAGTCGCCCTCGGCGGCCGGGCGGTCGACGCCGACCAGCGTGCCGAAGCGCTCGCGCAGCGCGTCGAGACGCTCGGCGATGTCGTCGGCGGAGACCTCAGCGGCCTCGACGGTGAGCGTGACCGAGTCGAGCGCGGGGATCTCGATCTCCGGGCGGACCTCGACCGTGGCCGTGAAGTGCAGCGCACCCTCGGCGTCGAGCGGGACCTCGGTCACCTCGACGTCGGGCTGGCCGAGCGGGCGGATGCCCGTCTCGTTGACGGCCTGGCGGTAGAAGCCGGACAGGCCGTCGTTGATGGCGTGCTCGAGCACGGCAGCACGACCGACGCGCTGGTCGATGATGCGCGCGGGGATCTTGCCCTTGCGGAAGCCGGGGACGTTCACCTGCTCCGCGATGTGCTTGTAGGCGTGGTCGATGCTCGGCTTGAGCTCGTCGTACTCCACCTCGACGGTCAACTTGACCTTGGTGGGGTCCAGGGTCTCGACGGCGCTCTTCACTTCGATGATCTCCAACTGATCGGGGAGCCGACGTGCGGCAACGGGGTGCGTGCATGTCCCGCCGGTTGCAGCGGGACCTGTTCGAACGTTCATCGATCGGTGGCAGACGCTGGCGCCTGGTCGATCGCGTCGCCTCGAGCGGTGCGGCGGCAGCCTCAAAGGGCCTCCACCGGAAAGGGCGCACGGACAACCCGTCCATGGTACGCCACACCTCGTGGGCGCCGGCGCGCCGAGGGTCGGCACCCGCCCGGCACCTGCCCGGCACGAGCAGGACCACGGCCCGGCACCTGCCCGGGCGAGGTGTCGGGGCCGCGCCGAGTCGTGCCCCGGCCCGGACCCGACGCCTCGTCCGTCGGCCTCAGCCGCCGAGCGCGCTCGTCTCGACGAGCCGCCGCTCGAGCTCGGGACGCAGCGCCTCGACGGCCGTGGCCGTCAGGTGGCTGCCGTCACGGTAGAGGAGGAGACCGCCGAGGACGGCGGGGCACCGCTCCTGCGCGCACACGACCCCCGAGACGTCGACGACCTCGACGCCGAGCACGTCACCGAGCACGACGTCGACGACCAACGGGTCAGCCGGAAGCGCCTGCGCCCTGGGGAACGAGCATGCGTCCCAGTCGTCGAGCGCTCCGGAGACGCAGCTCGGGACGTCGACGCCCGGGGTGGGCGTGTCGCGCAGGTAGACCACGGGCACCCCCGCGGCGGCGAACCGTCCGAGCGTGCTCCCCCAGGCGGCCTCCCGCCGGTCGGCTGCCTCCTCGCTCTCGAAGTACGCCGCGCTCGACCCCACGATCACGACGTCGGCCCGCGCCGCGATCTTCTCGATCTGCGCGTCGCGCCACGCCTCGCAGTGCTGCGACTCCTCGAGCAGGGCCTGCGGCAGGTCGGCCGGCGTACACCCTCCCTTGGTCACGATCGACAGGTGCCACCCCTGGGCGAGCGCGACGTCGCGCAGGGCCCCGCTCCACTGGAAGGCCTTCGAGTCGCCGAAGAGCACGACCTCGCGCCCGCCCTCCGGCCCGACGACGCACTCGGCGGGCCAGGTCGTCTCGCTCAGGCCCAGCGCCCCCAGGCACGGGGTCTCCGCGGGCGGGGCGTCGAGCGCGGCCCGTGTCAGCCCCGGGGTCACCGGCCCACCCGTCCGCGCGAGCGCGGCCGGGTCGAAGATCGTGTCGAGCCGGACCTGCGCGGACCCGACCTCGTCCCCCTCCAGCCCGGCGTACACGGCCGAGCCCGCACCCAGGCTCGCGACGAGGGCGAGGACGACGCCCGTGAACCCCACCGAGTAGCTCGCCGACGGTCGCAGCGCGACGGCCGGCGAGCGCCGCAGCGGCGACTCGACCCCTTGGAGGACGAGCCAGGCCACCCCGCCCGCGCCGAGCGTCAGCACGACGCGCTGGGGCCAGGTGAGCGGCCCCCAGACCGCGTCGGCCAGGACGAGCACGGGCCAGTGGACGAGGTACCAGGCGAAGGACAACCGCCCGACGGCCCGGACGGGCGACAGCGCGAGCAGGTGACCCACGCTCCCCCGCGCCGTCCGGACCGTGGCCGGGACCGCGAGGAGCGCGACCGTCCCGAGCGTCGGCCAGAGCGCCGCCGTCCCCGGGAAGGGGGTCGACTCGTCGTGGACCACGGCCGACCACACGACGGCGCCGAGCCCGGCCCACCCGGCCAGGGTCCACGCGACGCGCCGCAGGGCGGGGTGACCCAGCCCCCCGGTGACACCGCCCCGAGGGGGGGACGTGGCGCCGTCGGGCCTGCGCAGCACGGCGGCCGCCAGGAGACCGCCCAGCCCGAACTGCCACGCCCGCGTCAGAGGCGACATGTACGCGAGAGCCGGGTCGCTCGACGTCAGCACGAGCGAGACGACGAACGAGGCGACCGTGCCGACCGCCAGGACCGCGACCGCCGCCGGCAGAGGGCTCCTGCGCACCCGCGCCGCGACGACTCCGACGAGCGCGAGCAGGAGCGGCACCACGAGGTAGAACTGCTCCTCGACCGCGAGCGACCAGTAGTGCAGCACGGGGCTCGGCGCCGCCGAGGCCGCCATGTAGTCCGTCTCCTGCGCGATGAAGCGCAGGTTCGCGACCTGGAGGGCGCTCGCGACGACGTCGATCATGGTGTCGCGCGCCCGCAGCGGAGGCAGCACGAGCCAGGCCGCGAGCGCCGTGCCCACCAGGACGACGGACGCCGCGGGCAGGATGCGGCGCGCCCTGCCCGCGAAGAACGCGGGCAGGGCGATCCGTCCGGCCGATGCCAGCTGCCGCAGCAGGATCCCCGTGATGAGGAATCCCGAGATCGCGAAGAAGACGTCGACCCCCACGTACCCGCCGGGCACGCCCGGGACCTGCGCGTGGAAGAGCAGGACGAGCACGACGGCCAGCGCGCGCAGCCCCTCGACGTCCCCTCGGAAGCCGGGCCGTCCCCGCCCGGTGCCGCTGCTCACAGCGCCTCGATCATCGGGTCGAACACCCCTGCGGCGACGAGCCCGGCGAAGGCCAGGGCCGCCGTGAGGGCGACGACCGCGGGCCACTGCAGGGAGCTGTGCGGTCGGGACGTGGTCGGGCCTGCGTCGACCGCGTCACGGTCCGTGTCGCGAACCGTGACGTCCGGCGTCCCGGCCAGGCCGACCGGGTCGGCGGGGCCGACCGGGCCTCCCGGCGCGCTCATGCCCGCACCGCCCGTGCAGCGGTCACGACGACGCCGGTCGGCCCCGTGCCCGTCGGGACGACGGTGGTCCGGCGGGGCGCCAGGACCTGGAGCCCCGCCACGACGAGCGGCACCGAGACGTAGGCGTAGAACCCGGCGAGCAGGATCATGGCCCAGTACCTGTCGACCCCGTACGCCGCGACGCCGCGGGAGATCCCCACGGTCCACGCGACCGTCCCGACGACGAGGGTCGCCACCATGACGCGCGCGATGGTCCGCGCGAGGGCGCTCGACGACCCCTTGCCGCCCGTCGGGACCCATCCCGCATGGTGGCCGACCACCGCGTGCCCCAGCACGACGAGATGGCTGAAGCTCTGTGCGAGCTGTACCCGCAGGACCTCGGGGCGCCACCGTGTGCGATGGACGACCGGGTACAGGACCAGGAGCACCCACAGGCTCGGCAGGAACACGAGGAGGCTCGTCGGGCTGACCTGTTCGGGGTACCAGAAGCACATGACGACGGACGGGACGTACAGGTTGAGGGCGAACAGCGCCGTCTCGGAGTAGTAGACGAACCCTGCCCACACCGCGAGACGCTGACGCCGGTCGAGGCCCGACCTGGCCTTCGGGCCGTCCGCGACGAGCGCGACCGAGCCGTTGGCCCAGCGGTACTGCTGGGTCAGGAACGGTCCGAGCTCGTCAGGGCACAGTCCGCGCGCCAGCCGCACCGGGACGAAGCGCGTGACGAAGCCCGTACGCAGCAGCCCGATCCCGGTGTACATGTCCTCGCTGTGGTCGATCTCGGGGAATCCTCCGATCGTGTCGAGCGCCGACCGCCGGTACAGCGCGTTGGTGCCGCAGCAGACGGTGGCCCCGTAGCGGTCGCGCGACGGCTGGACCCAGCGGTAGAAGATCTCCTGCGTCGCCCCGGCCGTGCGCTGCAGCCAGCCCATGCGCTCGTCGGTGTCGAAGTCCTGCGGGCTCTGGACGATGCCGACCGTCGGGTCGTCCAGGTAGGGCACGAGGTGGTGCAGGAAGTCCGGCCGGGGGCAGAAGTCGGCGTCGAAGATCGCGATCACGTCCCCCTCGGTCACCGCATAGGCCGACCGCAGGTTCCCGGCCTTCTTGAGGTGCCCCCGGTCGGGGCGCACCCGGTAGCGGAACCCGTGCCGCTCGGCCAGGTCCGCGACGCGCGGGTCGGCACCGTCGTCGAGCACCCAGACCTCGACCACGCCTGGCCAGTCGAGCCGGGCGACGTGGCGGAAGGTGTTGTCGAGCACCTCGACGTCCTCCCCGCACACGGGCAGGTACACGTCGACGGCGGGGTGCGCCTCGGGCGCCCAGGAGGTGATCGTCCGCTCGTGCGAGGCGCGCGTGACGCGTCCCCTCGCGGTGCCGGTCAGGAGCCACAGCGTGATGCTCACGAGGGTCAGCGCGACAGTGAGGTAGAGCCACCAGAGCCACGGCGAGCGCGCGGCGAACACGCAGACCGCGACGAGGATCGGCAGGGTCGCCGCGACACCGACCGGCTGGACCCAGCGCTGGGCCCGGGCGAGGTCCTGGTAGACGTCCTCGTCGGCGGGCGGCGAGGGCAGCAGGGGGTGGGCACCCGTCGGTGGGCGCGTCGGCGGTGCGGGGAGGTGGTCGGGTTCCGGGGAGGGCGCACCCTCGTGGAGCGGGCGACCCGACCGGTCGTGGGTGGCCGGTGGTCGACCGGCCTGGTGCGGGGTGGGTCTCGTGCCGTGCAGCAGTGTCACAGGTGTTCTCCGCTTCGATACCAAGTGACGCCCGAGGGCGTGGGATGGCTCGCCGCGGCGACGCTGACTCGGCGGCAACCGGTCCGGGAGACCGATATGGGAGGAACGCTAACGATTTACACCCAGGCGTTCCCGACAAAACGACCAAAACCATCACGGCGTCTCACCCCATAAGACGAATTGGGGTGGTTTGTCAGATTGCTGTAGCGCACAGCAGCGGTTGCAGGCGCGATCAGAGCCAACCGGTCGGCATCTCGTGACGCCCATGACGGTCCCAGGACACGCATGGCGCGCCGCCCCCTCCCCCGCGCGACGGCGCACCCCGGGGACGACGAAGGCCCCCGGCCCTGCGCAGCGGCAGGGCCGGGGGCCGGACCGGACGATTGGGCGGCGCGCAGGAGTTCGACGGCGGTCTCCGACGTGTCGACGACCAGCCCTCACTCGGCGTGGGTGGCGGCTGCGGGTTCGTGGACCTCCGACACGCGACGCCCGGCCGCCCGACAGGCCACAGCGCCGTCGGGGGCCCGGCGGCGACACACGACCGCGCCCATGACCGACCCCACGACGAGCAGCGCAGCCGCCGCGTACATCTCGGCCGCGTAGGCGGGCCCCCCACCGTCACGCGTCATCGCGACCGCGACCCCGACCGCGCTCATCACAGCGACCCCGACCGCCCCACCGATCTCGGAGGCCGAGTTCAGGAGCGAACCGGCGACACCAGCCTCCTCCTCGCCGATCCCACTCATGGCGAGCTGGGTGCCCGAGACGAAAGCCGGTCCGATCGTGGCGCTCACGAAGAGCAGCGACGGAAGGGTGAGCACTGCATACGGGGCTCCGCCCGCCGAGGCGAGCGGGACGATCCCCACAGCCGAGGCGAGCAGCCCCGCGACGGCTACTCGTCGCGCTCCGAACCGGGCGATGAGCCGGGGAGCGAGCTGGGTCGAGAACACCATCCCGACGGGGTAGGGAAGCACGGCAAGTGCGGCCTCCATCGGCGTCATCCCGCCCTCCTGCTGCATCTGCTGACTGAGCACGACGAAGACTCCGGTGAGCCCGAGCGCACCGGTGCCCACCGTGAGGAGGCCGAGCAGGCGGTCACGCGAGGCGAGAACTCCGGGCGGGACGAGCGGGTGCTCCGTGCGGCGCTCAGCGAGGAGGAAGCCTCCCGCGCTCGCCCCGGCGACCGCAAGTGACGCCAGGGTGCTCCACGCGCTCGCCCCGGTCCCAGCGCGAGTGATCGTGACGAGCAGCGCGCCGACGGCGAGGACGACGAGCAGAGCGGCCAACGGGCGAATCGGGCCTGTCGAGCGCCGACGTGCCGTAGAGGAAGCGGGAAGAGCGAGGAACGCCCCGCCGATCGCGACGACGGCGATCGGAGCGGAGGCGAACATGGCCCACCGCCACGACCAGGCGTCGGTGAGCAGCCCGCCGAGAAGCAGGCCGGCCCCGCCTCCCGCCCCGGTGACCGCGCCGTAGACGCCGAACGCCTTCGCACGCGACACAGGATCGACGAAGGCAGTCGACAGCAAGGCAACCGCGGACGGAGAGACGAAGGCTGCGGCGGCACCCTGCGCCGCCCGCCAGAGGAGGTAGGCCGAACCGGAGGTGGCGAGCCCGGAACCGATCGCAGCGAGAGCTGTCACGGCCAGCCCGGCCACGAAGACGTTGCGGTGACCGAGCGCGTCACCGACGCGTCCTCCCAGGAGCAGAAGTGCTCCGAAGGCGAGGAGATAGACGGTGACGACCCAGGACTGGTCGGAGGGACCGATACCGAGGTCGGAGACGAGACTGGGGAGCGCGACATTGATGATCGCGTTGTTCATGATGACGAGGAACTGGGCGGAGCCGATGACGGCGACCGGCGCCCAGAACCTCGAAGCGGGCGCGGCGGAGCCTGCGCCGGTACGAGCGGACATGGGTGTAGGGACCTTCACGAGACGCGCGAGCGGCACTCCGACGACGTGGTCAGCCGGGTGCGGCTACAGGGTGAATGGGGAGCTCGTGCTCGCGTGGGCGAGCCGGTTCACACTCTCGTGATCCAGACGAGGCCGCGTGGTCTGCGGTCGCGGCAGCGCGCGCCCAGTCCCAAGCCCCAGTCCATACCGGGAAGGCTATCAGTCCGATCCTGATCGATCCTGCTCGTCCGGCGGCCAGGCGCGGACGCCGTCCCGGGGACGACGAAGGCCCCCGGTCCTGCGCAGAGGCAGGGCCGAGGGCCTTCGTGCTCGTCGGGGTGACAGGATTTGAACCTGCGACCTTCCGCTCCCAAAGCGGACGCGCTACCAACCTGCGCCACACCCCGAACGTGCCGTCCAGCGCCTGGAAGGTCCCTGAGGACCGCCGAGGGCGACGGGCACTCGGCAAGTGTACGGGGTCGACGTGGTAGAAATGCGCCACTGTTCCGACGTCGACGGGTCCACCGATGAGCTCCGCCACACCGCCTCGTGCCGACCTCGCCGGACCCGGGGCCGCACCGGGGACCGCACCTGTGGCCGTCCCCGAGATTCGCGTGCCCGCGCCCAGCACGACGTCGGGATATCTCGTCTTCGGCACCGGGCGGCTCGACGAGTCGTTCGCGCGGGGCGGCATCGTCCATCTCCTCGAGCACCTCGTCATGCGCCGCCTCGGGGCGCTGGACATCGAGGCCAACGCGACCACCGCACCGCACCACCTGTCGTTCGAGGCGCACGGCACACCGGGCGTGGTCAGGGAGTTCCTGGAACGCGTCGTCGCCGCGATCGCGGGGCTCGGCACGCTCACGGACGAGGAGGTCCTCGCCGAGAAGCGGGTGATCGACCACGAGATGAGGTCGTGGAGCCCCCACCCGTCCCTGTCCGCGATCCGCGAGCGGCTCGGCGTGCGCGGTGAGGCCCTGGGCGCGGTCGACCCGCCCGGCCGCTGCTTCCTCACGACGGCCGAAGTCGTCGACCACGCACGACGCCACCTCGTGCGCGAGAACGCGATGCTCGTGGTCGTCGGGGACGCCCCCGAGAGCGTCGACCTCGGAGCCCTCCCCGCGGCCACGACGACACTCCCCGACAGGGGCGCGCTCACCCTGCTGCCTCTCGTGACCCCCGGCTTCGTGCGCCGGCCCGGTGCACCGGTCAGCATCTCGGTGCTCGGTTCGCGTGCCGACCCGCGCCACACGGTCGCGGTCAACGTCCTCGACGTCCTGCTGTACGAGCGCGTGCGCACCGAGGAACAGCTCGCCTACCTGGCCGAGGTGGACACGCAGGACCTCGACCACGACCTGAACCAGGTCACCTTCGTGTGTGACGCCGTCGAGGACGACGCCGCGGCCGCCGCCCTCACGGTCGTCCGCCTCCTGCGCAGGATCGCGGCCGAGGGCCTGCCCGACGGCATCCTCGAGCGAGGGCGGCACAGGGCGCTGGCGCTGCTCGACCACCCCGGCTGGATCGCGGCGCGCGCGCACGAGGACGCCGCGCGCACGCTCCTGGGACGCCTCGTGGTCCCGCCCGACCAGGAGCGCGCCCAGGTGCTCGCGACCTCGGGCGAGGACGTGCGGTCCTGGCTCGCCGACGCCCTCCCGAGCCTGCTCGCCGTCCTCCCCGACGAGAGCGACCCGAAGCTCGAGGCCGAGCTCCGCTCGATGGGCCTCGTCCTGGCAGACCCGCCGCCACCGCCGATGACGGGACGGTCCTTCCGTCCGAAGCCCTTCCGCGGGACCCCGTCCAGGGTCCGGCTCGTGCTCGACGAGCACGCGATCGGCGTCGTCGGACCGGAGCTGAGCGTCGCGGTGCCCGACGAGGACCTGGTGGGTGTCGAGGACACCGCCGAAGGGTTCCTGGTCGTCGGCGTCGACGGGACGACCATCCCCGTCGCGGTCGGCGACTGGTGGGGCGCGAGCGCGCCGCTCACGGCCTACCTCGCGCGCGTACCGGCCGGTCTGCGCGTCCCCGACGCGGCGACCTGCCCCTGCCCGCGGCCGGATCGGTGACACGAGGAGGGCCGGAACTTTGCTAAGGTAGCGCCGCAGACCTCGCCACCACGGCGTGCGTTCCTCTGCGCGGATGTAGCTCAATGGTAGAGCCTCAGTCTTCCAAACTGATCACGCGGGTTCGATTCCCGTCATCCGCTCCAGCGCGACACGACGGCGGCTCCGAGATCCTCGGGGCCGCCGTCGTCGTTCTCCCTCGCCGCCGCCCTGGCGACCAGCAAGCGCCCCCGACGACGGACGTGCCCCGCCCGCCCCGCGACGGGAAGGAATGTCGGCCTCGCGGCGTTGGGTCGACATGCCCTCTTCCACGTCAGCGCACCACGACAGGGATGAGACAGCATTGCAGCGCGGTCCGGGGGCCGATAGCCTCGGGCCAGACACCAGGACTTCGCAGGGCACCGCGCCGGCACGGCAGCGGGCGGCGCCTGCGAGCGACGGCACAGGACGAGGAGGGCGACCATGACCACGCGTCACGCCGACTCCTCCCGCGCGGTGAGCATCCCCGCGCGCGCCCTGTCCTGTTGTCCGTGTCGCCCCTGTCGCTAGAGCGCCCCCTTCCCCACGGTCGGCGCTCCCTCCGACGACAGGCCCCCGTGGCGCGTCTGCCCGGCGCAGCCCCGTGCCACCCCTGCACAGCTCCAGCTGATCCCCCCTCGGTCCCGGCTCTCCGCCGCAGGCCACCAACGATGAAGAGGAAGTCATGGCACGCATCTACGACGACGTCACGAAGCTCGTCGGCAACACGCCCCTCGTCCGCCTGAACAAGCTCACCGAGGGCCTCGGCGCCACGGTCGTCGGCAAGCTCGAGTTCTACAACCCCGCCAACTCGGTCAAGGACCGCATCGGTGTCGCGATCATCGACGCGGCCGAGGCCTCGGGCGAGCTCAAGCCGGGCGGCACGATCGTCGAGGCGACCTCCGGCAACACCGGCATCGCCCTGGCCATGGTGGGCGCTGCCCGCGGCTACGACGTCGTCCTGACGATGCCCGAGACCATGTCGAAGGAGCGCCGCGCCCTGCTGCGCGCGTTCGGCGCCGAGCTCATCCTCACGCCGGGCTCCGAGGGCATGAAGGGGGCCGTCAACAAGGCCGACGAGATCGTGGCCGAGCGCGAGGGCGCCATCCTGGCCCGCCAGTTCGCCAACGAGGCGAACCCGGCGATCCACCGCGCCACGACGGCCGAGGAGATCTGGGCCGACACGGACGGCGAGGTCGACATCGTCGTCGCCGGCATCGGGACGGGCGGCACCATCACGGGCGTCGGTCAGGTCCTCAAGGAGCGCAAGCCGGGCGTGCAGATCGTCGCCGTCGAGCCCGAGGAGTCCGCGATCCTCAACGGCGGCGCCCCGGGCCCGCACAAGATCCAGGGCATCGGCGCGAACTTCGTGCCGGAGATCCTCGACACGACCGTGTACGACGAGGTCATCGACATCAACGCCGAGACCGCCGTCGAGTACGCGCGTCGCGCCGCCAAGGAGGAGGGCCTGCTCGTGGGCATCTCGTCCGGTGCCGCGATCGCCGCGGCGCTGCGCCTCGCGGAGCGCCCCGAGAACGCCGGCAAGCTCATCGTCGTGATCATCCCGTCGTTCGGCGAGCGCTACCTGACCTCCGTGCTGTACGCCGACCTGCTGGACTGATGAGACCTCCCAGTCCCCTGCGACGCTTCCTGAGAGTTCTCAGGGAGGACCTCGAGGCCGCCCGCCACCGCGATCCCGCGGCGCGGAACGGCCTCGAGGTCGCGCTCGTCTACCCCGGTCTGCACGCGGTCTGGACCTACCGGCTCACGCACCGCATGTGGCGCGAGCCGGCCCTGCGCCTGCCCGCGCGCGTGATCGCGCAGATCGCCCGGGCGGCCACGGGCGTGGAGATCCACCCGGGAGCGAAGATCGGGCGGCGGCTCTTCATCGACCACGGCATGGGCGTGGTCATCGGGGAGACGGCCGTCGTGGGTGACGACGTGCTGCTCTTCCACGGGTCGACCCTGGGTGGCCGGTCCATGAAGCGCGGCAAGCGGCACCCGACGTTGGGTGACCGGGTCGTCGTGGGCGCCGGCGCCAAGATCCTCGGACCGGTGTGGGTCGGGGACGACGTCCAGGTCGGGGCCAACGCCGTGGTGGTCAAGGACGTGCCGGCCGGATCGGTCGCCGTGGGGGTGCCCGCGCGCAACCGCGTCCCGCAGCCGGCCGTACCGCCGGCGGTCGACCCGGTCGAGGACCCGTCGTTGCTCATCGAGTACGTGATCTGAGCCGCTGAGGGCCGTTCGACGAGAGGGGCGACGCCGTGCGCGTCGCCCCTCTCGTCGAACACCATTGTTCTAGTTGCACAGTAACAACTAGTAATATGGCGACATGATCTTCCGCATCGACCCCACCGCGGGCGAGCCGCTCTTCGCGCAGCTCGCGGCCCAGGTGCGCCTCGCGGTCGCCGCGGGCACGGTGCACCCCGGCGAGCGGCTCCCCGCAGCCCGCGACCTCGCGGCCTCGCTCGACCTCAACGTCCACACCGTGCTGCGCGCCTACCAGGACCTGCGCGACGAAGGCCTCGTCGACCTGCGCCGCGGACGCGGCGCGGTCGTCACGGCCCAGGCCGCGCACGACTACACGGACCTGCGAGCGGCGATCGACGCCGTCGTACGGGAGAGCCGCGCGCTCTCCCTGCCCCCCGAGACCACCCTCGCCCTGCTCAAGGAGGCACTGCGATGACCACCACGACCGGCACCCGCCACCGGACCCCCGCCCCGCACCGCCTGTCCACCACGCTCCTGGGCCTGGCGCTGCCCCTCGCGGTCCTGGCCGCGAGCGCCGCGGTCGCGTTCTCGTGGCGCGACGACCTGCCCGACCCGGTCGCGACGCACTGGGACGCCGCCGGGACCGCTGACGGGTTCGCGTCGCTCGCGGCGAGCGCCGTGGTCCCGCTCGTGACCGGCACGGTCCTCACGGTGGGTCTCTGGCTCGTCGGCTGGTTCTTCGGCCAGTCCGCGTCGAACCGCCGGACGGCCGTGGGGGTGAGCGCGGGCACGGCGACGTTCCTGGGCGCGACGCTGCTCGGCACGCTCTGGGTGCAGCGCGGGCTCGACGACGCCGCGCAGGCCTCCGGGGTGGGCGCGGCCATCGCGGTGGCCCTCGGCGCGGGCCTCGTGGCAGGTGTCCTGGCCGGGCTCGTCGCGCCGCGCGACGCCCGTCGGCCCGCCGAGGGGCCGGTCTCTCCGGCCGACCCGCGCGCCCCGCTGGGCGCCGACGAGCGCGCCGCCTGGATCCGCACGGCCCGCGGCGGGCCGGGCTTGGCCGTCGCCGGTGCCGCCGTGGTCGGGACGCTCGTCCTCGTGGTCGTCACAGGCCTGTGGTGGATGATCGTGCTCCCCGTGGTCCTGGGGCTGGTCATGGCCTCGATGATGTCGTGGACCGTGACGGTCGACGCGTCGGGGCTCGAGGTGCGCTCGGTGCTCGGGGTGCCGCGCACGGTCGTGCCGCTCGACGAGGTCGAGGGCGCGCGCGAGGTCACGGTCGACCCGTTCCGGGAGTTCGGCGGCTGGGGCTGGCGTGCCGGTCGCGGGGGCCGCGTGGGCATCGTGGTCCGCAAGGGGCCGGGCCTGGAGGTCCGGCGCACGGGCGGGCGCGTGCTCGTCGTGACGGTCGACGACGCCGCGGCAGGGGCGGCGCTCCTCACCTCGCTCGCGGACCGGGCACGGTAGGTCGAGGGGCCGGTCGAGGGGCACGGTAGATTGAGCGACGGTTCCTAGGACTCCCGGTCCTGGGAACCGTCGCTCGACGCACGTCGGGCACGCGGACCCGTCCGCACCTCAGCGCCGAGGAACAACGAGGAGAACGCATGCGCATCGGCATCCACACCGGCTACTGGTCGGCCGGCCCCCCGCCCGGGATCCAGGAGGCGGTCGTCGCCGCGGACCGTCTCGGGGTCGACTCGGTCTGGACCGCAGAGGCCTACGGGTCCGACGCGTTCACGCCGCTCGCCTGGTGGGGCTCGCACACCTCGCGCATCCGGCTCGGCACCGCGGTCGCGCAGATGTCCGCACGCACCCCCACCGCGACCGCCATGGCCGCCCTGACGCTCGACCACCTCTCGGGCGGCCGGGCGATCCTCGGGCTGGGGGTCTCCGGCCCGCAGGTCGTCGAGGGCTGGTACGGCCAGCCCTACCCCCGCCCGTTGGCCCGCACGCGCGAGTACGTCGAGATCGTGCGCGAGGTGATCGCCCGCCAGGGCCCGGTCACCTACGACGGTCAGTTCTACCAGCTCCCCCTCACGGGCGAGGGCACCACGGGTCTCGGCAAGGCGCTGCGCTCGACCGTGCACCCGCTGCGGCCCGAGATCCCGATCCACCTCGCGGCCGAGGGACCCAAGAACGTCTCGCTCGCGGCCGAGGTGGCGGACGGCTGGCTGCCCCTGTTCTACAGCCCCCGCATGGACGCGATGTTCCGCGGGCTGCTCGACGACGGCTTCGCGAAGCGCTCGGCCGAGCGGTCCCCCGCGGCCGACTTCGAGGTCTCGGCGACGGTCCCGGTCGTGGTGGCCGACGACGTCGAGCAGGCGGCCGACACGGTGCGACCCTTCATCGCGCTCTACGTGGGCGGCATGGGCGCCAAGGGGGCGAACTTCCACCGCGACGCGCTCGACCGGCTCGGGTACTCGGACGCGTGCGACGAGATCCAGGCGCACTACCTGGCCGGCCGCAAGGCCGAGGCCGTCGCAGCGGTCCCCACGGCCCTGGTCGAGGACGTGGCCCTCGTCGGTCCTGCGGCCAAGATCGCGCACGACCTCGAGGCGTGGCGCGCGACCGCGGTCACGACGCTCCTCGTCCAGGGGGACCCGACGGCGGTGCGCACCGTCGCGGGGCTGCTCGCCCCGGTCCCGGGTCGCTGAGCCGGACGAGCGGCCGGACACCCGGCCGCAGTCGCCGCTGAGTGCGGGCCGGCTGTCGCGACCCGCGACGGCTGCTCCGCACTCAGCGGTCCGGGTCCTGCTCCGGGAACCAGACCGCCCGCCGCAGGTCCACGCGCTCGCCGCCCGGGCGCAGCGGACAGCCCTCGGCGCGCAGGTTCGCGAGCGCGGTCCCCAGGTGGTGCGCAGGGGGCGAGCCGGCCGCGTTGACGACGCGCCACCAGGGCAGCCCGGGGCCGCCGGGCCCGTCGCCGTCGGCACGTGCGAGGACCTGCCCCACCTGTCGCGGACCGCCCCGACCGAGGGTCTCCGCGACGATCTCCGCGACGAGCCCGTACGTCATGGCCCGCCCGGGCGGGATCGACTCGACGAGGGCCAGCACGGCGTCGGCGTACTCCTGGCGGGCGACCTCCGCGCCTGCCGGCCGTCCGACCACCCGTTCCTGCTCGCGCGCCTGGTTCACCGGGCGAGCGTACCTGCGCTCGTCCCCACTCCGCCGAGAAGCGAGCGGCTGCCCCCGGTCCGTCTGATGAAGGGGCACGTACTCACGTGGCGATGCCTCGCTGCGAATTCCTCTGGCCCTGCCCCCACCGGCCCAGCAGGATGGGTCCATGACCGAACCCACCCACCGTCCCCTGCCCGCCGGCTACCGCCTCACGTCGTTGACGGAGGCGGACAAGCGCGCCGTCCTCGAGGTCGACACCTGGGCGTTCCCGTCCGAGGTCGACCTCGACGAGCAGGTCCAGCACCCGCTCCCGCTCACGTGGTCCCGGACGTTCGGGGTCGTCAGCGACCACGAGGACGCCGACGCCGTCCCGTTCGACGGCGCGGTCCCGACCGTGAGCGAGCTCGCGGCCATGCACGCCTCGTACCCGTTCGCCGAGTTCCCCGTCCCGGGCGCAACGCTGCCCGTGAGCGGCCTGACGTGGGTCGGGGTCCATCCGCAGCACCGCCGTCGCGGCATCCTCAGCGCCATGATCGACGTGCACTTCGAGCAGGCGAGGGCCGCTGGCGAACCGGTCTCGGCGCTCTTCGCGGCCGAGGCCGCCATCTACGGCCGGTTCGGCTACGGCCAGGCAGCCCAGGACCTGCGCCTGACGATCCCGCGCGGCGCGGCGCTGCGGGACGTCTCCGGCGCCGACGAGCACACGGTCCGCATCGAGAAGGCCGACCGGGCGCGGCACGGCGAGCTCGTCGACTCGCTGCACCGCGCGGCGGGCGCGGACCCGGGCGGGCACGGCACGGGCGTCAACCGGCCCGGCTGGGTCACGCGTGAGTCGCCCGAGCTCCAGGAGGCCTGGTGGTCCGACCCGGCGGCGTTCCGCCGTGGCCGCGAGTCGCAGCGCATCGTCGTCGTCGAGCGGGACGGCGAGCCGCGCGGCTACGCGACCTTCCGCCGCAAGCTGTCCTGGGAGACGACCGGTCCGCGCGGGACCGTGAGCACGGGCGAGGTCGTCGCGCTCGACGCCGCGGCCGCGCGCGCCCTGTGGGGCGTCCTGACGGACCTCGACCTGACGAGCGAGGTCGAGCCGTTCATGATCCCCGTGGACGACGTCGTCACGCACCTCCTCGTGAACCCGCGGGCCGCGGCGGGCCGGGTCGTGGACAACCTGTGGGTCCGCGTGCTCGACGTCCCCGTGGCCCTCGCGGGGAGGCGGTACGCGGGTGACGTCGACGTGGTGCTGCACGTGAGCGACGCGCGGGTCCCGGAGAACTCGGGGCACTGGCGCCTGCGCGCCACGGCGTTCGGGGACGCGGCGTGCGAACGTACCGAGGACCCGGCCGACCTGTCGCTCGACGTGCGCGAGCTGGGCTCGGCGTTCCTGGGCGGCGTCTCGCTCGCCTCGCTCGCGACGGCCGGGCTCGTGTCGGAGCACCGCCCGGGTGCGCTCGCCGCGGCGAGCGCCGCGTTCGGCTGGCCCGTGGCGCCCGTCTCGAGCTGGGTGTTCTGACGGGTCTCGCGCCGAGTGCGTGGTGGGGGGGGGGGCGGCCCCCCCCCCGGGGCGCCCCCCCCCCCCACCCCGCACTCAGCGGTCGGTGAGATCCCGGGTCACCGCTGGCACGTCGGGCACCAGTAGAGCTTGCGAGCCGCGAGGTCCTTCATGAGGACCGGCGTCCCGCACATCCGGCACGGCAGGCCGTCGCGGTGGTAGACGTAGAACGCCTGGTCGGCGGGCACGGACCCGGCGGTGCCGTCGGTGTTCTGGCGCACCTCCTGACGCCCGGCTCCCGGGCGAGACGGCGCTCCCGGCGAGGTGGCGCCGTCGGGCTCGCGGTCCTGGGGACGGGTCGTGACGATCGCGCCCGTGGTCGCGCCGTCACGCATGAGGACGACCAGGTCGTCCCAGATCCCCCGCAGCGTCTCGGCGGGCACGTCCCTGCCCGGGGTCAGCGGGTCCAGGCCCGCACGGAACAGCACCTCGGCGCGGTAGATGTTGCCCACCCCGGCGACGACGTCCTGGTTCATGAGGAGCTGTCCGACGGTCGTGCGCGAGCGCCGCACGGCCGTCACGAAGCGTTCGGGCCCGCCCGCCGGGGCGGGGTCGTCCCGGATCGGGTCGGGGCCCAGGCGCGCCTCGACCGCGCGCACCTCGTCCGCCGAGACGACCTCGCAGGCCGTGGGGCCCGTGAGGTCAGCGACCGCGTGCTCGCCGAGCAGGCGCACCCGCACCGCGCCGCGGGGCGCGGGAGGAGCCCAGTCGTCTCCCGGGGCGGGGAGCGACGCGAGCGGACCGGCCGGGACCGAGTCCCGCTCGCCGATGCGCCTGCGCGGCGCGCCGATCGCGTGCACGACGGCGGCGCTCCCGTCGCCCGCGAACGTCCAGGCCCCGTAGAGGCCCAGGTGGACGCGCAGCCAGCGCAGGTCGTCGTCGGGCGGCGGTCCGTCGGGTCCTGCGGCAGCTTCCGCGGACGGGTCCGCGAAGCCCAGGAAGAGCTGCTTGCCCCAGGCCCGGGACGCGACCAGGCGCGCGCCGTCGAGCAGCACGGCCCCGGCCGCGAACCGGCCCTGCGGGCTCGAGACCGCCAGGACCTGCCCCGCGAAGAGCTCGGCGAACGTGCGCGCGAGGCGGTGGACGGTGTGGCCCTCAGGCACGGGCCGCACCGTCCACCGCGCGCACGGTGTGGACGGACGTCACGCCTGGTGGCGCGAGGCCTCGTAGGCCGCGAGCTGGTCGATGCGGCGCTGGTGGCGCTCGTCACCGCTGAACGGCTCGGCGAGGAATGCGTCGATGAACGACGTGGCCTCCTCGACCGTGTGCTGGCGCCCGCCGACCGAGATGACGTTGGCGTCGTTGTGCTGGCGGGCCAGCTTCGCGGTGTCGAGGTTCCAGGCCAGGGCGGCGCGCACGCCGTCGACCTTGTTGGCGGCGATCTGCTCGCCGTTGCCCGAGCCGCCGATCACGACGCCGAGGCTGCCCGGCTCCCCGACGACGGCCTCGCCGGCCGCGATGCAGAACGACGGGTAGTCGTCGAGGGCGTCGTACTCGTGGGCGCCGTGGTCCACGACGTCGTGGCCCGAGCTCTTGAGGTGCGTGACGAGGTGAGCCTTGAGCTCGTACCCCGCGTGGTCCGCTGCAATGTGAACGCGCATGGCCCCATCATCCCCGATGCGCTCCCCGCCCGCGCCCCTGCTCGCATAACCTGAGACGCATGACACAGACCACACCCTCCGTCACGGGCGGGGACCTGACCGCCACGGGCGCTGCGCCGACGACGGCCTCCGGCATCGACCTGTCCGCCCTCGACCCGGCCGTCCGTCCGCAGGACGACCTGTACCGGCACGTCAACGGCCGCTGGCTCGAGACCCACGAGATCCCCGCCGACCGGTCGATGGACGGCGCGTTCCGCGCGCTGCACGACCAGGCCGAGGAGCACGTGCGCGAGATCATCGACGACAGCGCCGCCGCGGCGCAGGCCGGGGACGCCACGGGCGTCCAGGCGCAGATCGGCGCGCTCTTCGCGAGCTTCATGGACACCGACACGATCGAGGCGCGCGGCGTGAGCCCGCTCGCGCCGGACCTCGCGCTGATCGCTGCTGCCACGAACCAGGCCGAGCTCACGGGCGCCCTGGGCGCGCTGCAGCGCACGGGCGGCGCGGGCGCCTTCGGGTTCTGGGTCGACAACGACGCCAAGGACCCCGAGAAGTACGTCGCCTACCTCTATCAGGGCGGGCTGGGCCTGCCCGACGAGGCGTACTACCGCGAGGAGCAGTACGCGGAGATCCGGGCCAAGTACGTGCCGCACGTCGCGCGCATGCTGACGCTCGCGGGCGTCACGGCGGACACCTGGGGCGCGTCCCCCGAGGAGGCCGCCGAGCGGGTGCTGGCCCTCGAGACGCAGCTCGCGGCGCACCACTGGGACGTCGTGCGCGACCGCGACGCGGACCTCACGTACAACCCCATGACGCTGCGCGCGCTGGCCGACTCGGCCCCGGGCTTCGACTGGCACGCGTGGGTCCTGGCCCTGAGCGCCCCGGCCGGCTCGCTCGACTCCCTCGTGGTCCGCGAGCCCGGCTTCGCGACGGGATTCGCGGAGCTCTGGCAGTCTGTCCCGGTCGAGGACTGGAAGCTGTGGGCCGTCTACCACCTGGTCTCGGCGCGTGCCCCGTACCTCACGGACGAGCTGGTCGAGGCGAACTTCGACTTCTACGGCCGCACGCTGTCGGGGGCGCAGGAGGTCCGCGAGCGCTGGAAGCGCGGAGTCTCGCTCGTCGAGGGCGCCCTGGGCGAGGCCGTGGGCGCGGTGTACGTCGAGCGGCACTTCCCGCCCGCGCACAAGGCCCGCATGGAGGAGCTCGTCGCCTACCTCGTCGCGGCCTACCGCGAGTCCATCGAGGGTCTCGACTGGATGACCGAGGAGACCAAGGTCAAGGCGCTCGCCAAGCTCGAGGCGTTCACGCCCAAGATCGGGTACCCGGTCACGTGGCGCGACTACTCGGCGCTCGTGATCGAGGCCGACGACCTGCTGGGCAACGTGCGCCGCTCCAACGCGTTCGACCAGGACCGCGAGCTGGGCAAGATCGGCAAGCCGCTCGACCGCGACGAGTGGTTCATGACCCCGCAGACGGTCAACGCGTACTACAACCCGGGCATGAACGAGATCGTCTTCCCCGCGGCGATCCTCCAGCCGCCGTTCTTCGACCCGGACGCCGAGGACGCGGTCAACTACGGCGGGATCGGGGCCGTGATCGGCCACGAGATCGGGCACGGGTTCGACGACCAGGGCTCCAAGTACGACGGCGACGGGCGCCTGGAGGACTGGTGGACGCCCGAGGACCGGGCCGAGTTCGAGGTCCGCACCAAGGCCCTCATCGCGCAGTACGACGCGTTCCGCCCGGTCCAGCTGCCCGACGACGGCCCGCACGTCAACGGCGCGCTGACGATTGGGGAGAACATCGGGGACCTGGGCGGGCTGTCGATCGCGCTCAAGGCGTACCGCATCGCGCTGGGCCGTCCCCTGTCCGAGGCGCCCGTGGTCGACGGACTGACGGGCATCGAGCGCGTCTTCCTCGGCTGGGCCCAGGTCTGGCAGTCGAAGGGCCGTGACGAGGAGGTCGTGCGTCGTCTCGCCACCGACCCGCACTCGCCCAACGAGTTCCGCTGCAACGGCGTGGTGCGCAACCTCGACGAGTTCTACGAGGCGTACGACGTGTCGGAGTCCGACGCGCTGTACCTCGCCCCCGAGGAGCGCGTCCGCATCTGGTGACGTGTGGGCGCCGCGCGTCTCGCGGCGTCACGTTCGCGGCCCGGCGGCCGGTGCAGCCCCCACGGGCGCTGCACCGGCCGTCGTCGTCTCCCGGGAGTGCCCGAGTCGCCGTCGGGCCCCCTGCCGGGCGGCTCGTCGTACCGGGCTGAGCACGCCATTCTTTGTGAAGAAAAGTACAAGCCGCTTGTTTCCGCGCCTCGCGAGCCTTCATGGTAAACCCTACCGCCCGGTAAGGGGGTTCTTGCACTCAAGCCCGGCCCCTCCTCTACTCAGGTCCGCAGCGCCCCCTACGCACCTTGTCGTCATGACGCCGAAACCCTCCCGTGTCATCTCCTCGAGGGCGCAGTGTGGTCCAGGTCGCACTACGAGAGTGCGTGACAGCTCTGAGGAGGGCACATGGCGATCGTCGCCAAAGGAGAGAAGAAGGCCGCGGACCTCACGACCTTCCGTCGGTGGTTCATCCTGATCCTGGTCAGCGCCGGGAGCAGCACCATCTACGGCCCCGCCTACCTGAAGCAGGCCTTCTACGACGCGCAGAAGTCCGCGCTCGGCCTGTCCAACACGCAGATCGGCGCCCTGCTCGGCGCCTACGCCATCACCGCGACGATCTGCTACCTGCCCTCGGGCCTCGTCGCCGACCGTGTACGCATGCGCACCCTGTGCTCGACCGGGTTCGTCCTCACCGCGGCCCTGACCTTCTGGTACGCGATGCTGCCGTCGTACGGCACGCTCCTGCTGATCTTCGTCGCCATGGGCATCACCACGATCCTGCTGTGGTGGGGCTGCCGCTACAAGCTCGTGCGACTGATCTCGGCCGAGAACGAGTACTCGCGCAACATCGGCATCAGCTACGGCTTCTACGGCCTCGCGGGCTTCCTCGCCGGTCTCGTCGGCACCTGGGTCCTCGCCCGCGCGGCGGGCGACGCCGCCGGCGCCTTCCGGACCTTCCTCCTCTTCTACGCCGTGCTCATCCTCCTGCTCGGCGTGCTCGCGTTCGTCATGATCCCGAAGTTCGAGGGCGAGATCGGCAGCGTCCGCTCCGCCAGGCAGGTCCTCGTCGACACCGGGCGCGCCCTGACGAACCCCGTCGTCCTCATCACCGCGGTCACCGTCTTCTTCGTGTACTTCTACTACACGGGTGTCAACTACGCGACGACCTACCTCACCTACCTCGGCGCCGACGCCACGCTCAACAACATCCTCAGCGTCCTGCGCCAGTACGGCGTGACCCTGTTCGCCGGACCCGTCTTCGGCGCCCTCGCCTTCCGGGCGAAGAAGCCGTCGCGCGTCATCTGGATCGGCTCGCTGATCGCGGCGGCCGGCATCGCCGTGCTCGCGATCGTGCCCGTGCCGGGCGTCCTGCCCGCAGGCACCGGCCTGATCCTGTCGGTGGCCCTCATCGGCGTCGCGCTCGGCTTCATCGCCAACGGTGTGTTCGGCATCGTGTCGTCCCAGCTCACCGAGGGCAAGGTCCCGCTCGCCGCGTTCGGTGCCGCGACCGGGGTCGTGTCGCTCGTCGGCTTCCTGCCGGACACCTTCTCGAGCACCTGGTTCGGCTCGATCATCGACAAGGCCGACGCCGCCGGGAACGAAGGCGCCGCCTACCCGCAGATCTTCTGGATCCTCGTGGGCTCCGCCGTGGTCGCGTCCGCCTGCGCGCTGCTGCTGAACCGCTACGTGCGCACCAACCAGGCGAAGCTCGACGCGCGGTACGAGGCGGCGCAGGCTCTCGCCGCCGGCGAGTCCGCCGAGCCCGAGCCCGTGAACGCCTGATGTCCGCCGTCGACGTCCTCGCCCGCCTGACGCCCCGCATGCGCGAGGTCCTCGCCCTCCAGGAGCGGCTCCAGGGACCCGCGCTCGCCCCCGACGCCACCGTCCGCGAGCAGCGCTGCCGCTACGCCACCGAGCGGGTGTACTGGAACGAGGGCGGCCCCCGCATGGCGCGGACCGTCGACGACACCGTGGCCGGGCCGTACGGGCCGGTCCGGATCCGCCGGTACCACCCTGTCCAGCAGGCCGACGGCGCCGCGCTCCTCTACGTCCACGGCGGCGGCTTCGTCGTCGGCAGTCTCGACACGCACGACCGCATCATGCGAGCCCTCGCGGACGCGACCGGGGCCGTGGTCGTCGGCGTGGACTACGCCCTGTCGCCGGAGGCGAAGCTCCCGCAGGCCGTCGAGGAGTGCGCAGCCGTCGCCCGTCACGTGGCGGAGCACGCGGACGAGATCGGGGTCACCGGTGGGCGCGTCGCGTTCGCCGGCGACTCCGGCGGGGCCAACCTGGCCCTCGCCGCGACCCTCTGGCTCCGCGACCACGGCGGCCCCGCGGTCGAGTCGCTCCTGCTCTACTACGGCCTCTTCGGCCTGCGCGACTCCGTGTCCCGCCGACTGTTCGGCGGGGCGTGGGACGGGCTGACCCCGGAGGACCTCGACGGCTACCTGGCCGCGTACACCTCGAGCCCGCAGGACCTTCGCAGCCCCTGCCTGGACTGCCTCTCCGCGGACCTCTCGCAGGGCGTCCCTCCGACGTACCTCGTGGCGAGCGCGCTCGACCCGCTGCTCGACGACAGCCGGGCCCTCGCCGCACTGCTCGCCGCGCACGGCGTCGAGCACCGCCTGCACGTCGTCGACGGCGTCCTGCACGGCTTCCTGCACCACTCGCGGATGCTGCCCGAGGCCCGCCAGGTCCTCGCGGAGGGCGCCGCGTTCCACCGGCGCGTCACCGCCGCGCTCGTCTGAGCGCACCACGACTCCCCCACCACCCCGAACGAAAGGCCCTCTCATGGACTTCTCCCTCACCGAGGACCAGGAGCTGATGGTCCAGGCCATCCGCGAGCTCATGGCCCGCGAGAACTGGGACACCTACTTCGCCCGGTGCGACAAGGACCACGAGTACCCGGAGCGGTTCGTCGCCGAGCTCGCCGAGCTCGGCGTCGACACGATCCTCCTGCCCGAGGACCGCGGAGGCCTCGACGCCGGCTGGACCACGATCGCGGCGGTCTGGGAGGAGCTCGGACGCCTCGGCGTCCCGACCTACGTGCTCTACCAGCTCCCCACGCTCGAGACCGTCCTGCGCGTCGGCAGCCCCGAGCAGATCGAGAAGATCCTCGCCCTGGTCGGCACCGGCAAGCAGATCTGGAACTTCGCGATGACGGAGCCGGGCGCCGGCTCGAGCTTCGCCAAGATGTCCACGACCTACACGCGCCGCGACGGCAAGGTCTACCTCAACGGCCACAAGACCTTCATCACGTCGTCCAAGCACGTGCCCTACCTGGTCGTCATGGCGCGCAACGCCGAGGACATGGACCAGTACTCCGAGTTCTTCGTCGACATGACGCTCCCCGGCATCAGCAAGGAGCCCCTCGACAAGCTCGGCCTGCGCATGGACTCGTGCTGCGAGATCTACTTCGACGACGTCGAGCTCCGCGAGGAGGACATGTTCGGCGGCGAGGGCGAGGGCTTCGCGCGCACCGTCGCGGACTTCGACCTGGAGCGCTTCCTCGTCGCCGCGTGCGACTACGGATGGGCGTTGTGCGCGTTCGAGGACGCGGCACGGTACGCGAACCAGCGGGTGCAGGGCGGCGAGGCGATCGCTCGCTACCAGCTCATCCAGGAGAAGTTCGCGAACATGAGGATCAAGCTCACGAACATGCGCAACATGGTCTACGAGATCGCCTGGAAGGCCGAGAACGGGCTGCTCGGCAAGGGCGACTGCTCCATGGCCAAGCTGTACTGCACGCGCGCCGCGTCCGAGGTCGTGGACGACGCCATCCAGGTGCTCGGCGGCATCGGCGTCACCGGCGACCACCGCGTGGCCCGCTTCTACCGCGACCTGCGCGTGGAGCGGATCTCCGGCGGCACCGACGAGATGATGATCCTCGCCGCCGGCCGCGCCGCACTCAAGGAGTACCGCTGATGTCCGGCCCGATCCCGGGGTTCGGCGTCCTCGAGGGCGTCAAGGTCGTCTACTCGGCGGTCGAGATCGCCGCCCCGTCCGCGGCCGCCGTCATGGCCGAGTGGGGCGCCGACGTCGTCTGGATCGAGAACACGCGCACGGGCGACTCGATGCGCGACACCACCTTCGTCAAGGAGATGGAACGGCGCAACCAGCGCTCGATCTCGATGAACCCGTTCACCGAGGAGGGCCGTGAAGTCCTGTTCTCGCTCGTCAAGGACGCGGACGTCTTCATCGAGTCCTCCAAGGGCCCCACCTACGCCCGCCGAGGGATCACCGACGAGATCCTGTGGGAGCACAACCCGCGCCTGGTCATCGTGCACGTCTCGGGCTTCGGCCAGTACGGCGTCGAGACGCGCGTCAACCGCGCCGCGTACGACCTCACGGTCCAGGCCTACAGCGGGTACATGGCGCAGAACGGCACCCCCGATCAGCCCATGGCCGCGGTGCCGTACGTGGGCGACTACTTCACGTCGCTCATGGTGACCTCGTCCGCGCTCGCCGCGCTGCAGAAGGCGCGCACGACCGGCCAGGGCGAGAGCGTCGACGTCGCGATGTACGAGGTCCTCATGCGTGTCGGGGCCTACTACATGATGGACTTCCTCAACGCGGGCACCGTCTACCCGCGCCCCGGCGCCCGCCACCCCAACCTGTGCGGGATCGGCGAGTACCGCACGTCGGACGGCTTCGTGGGCCTGTGCGTCTACGGCGTCAAGCAGAACAAGTACCTGCTGGAGCGCATCGGGCTGGGACACCTCTGGGGCACCGAGGAGTACCCCGAGGACACCAGCGCGCTGTGGCTCGACGGACCGCAGGCCGATCTCATCGAGCGCCACCTGGACACGTTCTGCCTCACGCAGAAGGCCGTCGAGCTCGAGGAGGAGTTCTCCGCCGTGGGGATCGCCGCCAACGCCGTGCTGGAGTTCGACCAGCTCCTCGCCGAGGACCACGTCGCCCAGCGCGAGGCGATCGTCGAGTGGGACACGCTCGACGGTACGCCCGTCAAGGGGGTCGGCATCGTGCCCAAGTTCTCCCGCAACCCCGGCAGGATCTGGCGCCCCATGCCCTCGCTCGGCATGGACACCGACGCCGTGCTGACCGAGGCGGGCTGGACCCCGGAGCAGATCCAGGCGCTCGCCGAGAACGGCACGATCCGCAGGGGCTGAGCGACCGGGTGCGCGCGGGACGAGAACCGCGCGCACCCGCCGACCGACACAGCGCGTCCGGAGAACCGGGCGCACCGAGGAACGGGTGAGGTGGATGGACATCGTGGGCAGCAGGACGCTGCGAGACCTGTGGGAGGAGCTCGCCCGCACCTCCGCGGACAGGACCTTCCTCGTCTTCGAGGACCGGGACGGCGTCGTGACGGAGTGGACGTACGGCCAGTTCGCCGTGCGGATCGTCCGCACGGCCAACCTCTTCCGCTCCTGGGGCGTCGCCCCGGGCGACCACGTCGGCGTCCACCTCGGCAACTGCCCCGAGATGCTCGAGTGCCTCTTCGGCCTGGCGCTCGTCGGCGCCGTCAGCGTCCCGTTCCACCCCCGCAGCACCGCGACCGAGTGCAACGACATCCAGCGCCGGGTCGGGGCGCGCGTCGTGGTCGCCGACCCCGACGTCCTGCCCGAGGACGGCTACACGGGCGACCCGCGCATCCTGCTCGCCCGCTCGCAGCACGACGTGCCCGGCACGACGCCGTACGGCCCCGCCCGCGACGCCCAGCCGGACGTCCTGGTGGACCGTGTCCCGCTCGCGAGCGAGGACCCGGTCGGCATCGTCTTCACGTCCGGTTCCACCGCGTGCCCCAAGGGAGTCGTGCTGACCCACGCGAACCTGCTGTTCAGCGGGCTGTTCGTCGACTGGCAGGCCACGATGACGGCGCAGGACCGCCTCCTGACGACCATGCCCGCCTGCCACGTGAACTTCCAGCTCAACGCCCTCATGCCCGTGCTCACGGCCGGGGCGACCCTGGTCGCCGTCGAGCGGTTCAGCGCACGACGGTTCTGGGCGCAGGTGCGTGAGCACCGCGCGACCGTGGTGCAGAGCATCGCCATGATGCTGCGCACGACCATGCTCCAGCCCGTCGCCCCGGACGAGCGCGACCACCAGGTGCGCGAGGTCCTCTACTACCTGCCCGTCACGGACGAGGAGAAGGCCGCCTACGAGCAGCGCTTCGGGGTGCGCCTCCTCAACTCCTACGGCACGAGCGAGACCCTCGTCGGCGTCCTCACGGACCCGCCCGTGGGCGAGCGCCGCTGGCCGTCCGTGGGCCGTGTTGGCCTCGGGTACGAGGTGCGCATCGCCGACGGCGACGGGCACGAGGTCCCGGTCGGCACCGTGGGCGAGATCCAGGTGCGCGGGGTGCCCGGCCGCACGCTCATGAAGGAGTACTTCCGCGACCCCGAGGCCACGGCGGCCGCGATCACCCCCGAGGGCTGGTTCCGCACGGGCGACCTCGGTCGCGCGGACGCCGACGGCTGGCACTGGTTCGTCGACCGCCGCACGCACTTCGTCAAGCGCTCGGGCGAGAACGTCTCCCCGACGGAGGTCGAGCAGGTGCTCACCCGGCACCCGGCGGTCGCGGAGGCCGCCGTGATCGGTGTCCCCGACCCCGTGCACGACGAGGCCGTCAAGGCGTTCGTCGTGCTCGTCCCGGGCCAGGTCGTCACCGTGGCGCAGGTGCGCGCGCACTGCGCCACCCACCTCGCGGACTTCAAGGTCCCCACGATCGTGGAGGTCGTCGACGACCTGCCCCGCACCACCACCTTCAAGGTCGCCAAGGCCGCGCTGGTCTGAGGCCGACGACACGGGGGCCGGTCGGCTCCCGCACCCGAACCCCCGCGCACGTCCCCCGGACGCGCGCAGAGCACGCAGAGAGTAGGAAACGATGGTCATCAAGACCGAGATGGTCGGCCAGTGGTTCGGCCCGTTCGAGCGCGAGTACACCTTCCGCGACCTGAGCCTGTTCGCCCTCGGCTCCGGCTGCGCGATCGACGGGCGCACCGACCTCGAGTACGTGTACGAGAAGGACATGAAGGTCCTGCCGACCTTCGCCGCGATGCCGATCGTCGACTCCGAGGTCACGCGGACCATCGACTACGGCTACGACTACGCCGGGTCGCTGCACTGGAGCTTCGACGTCACCTTCCACCGGCCGATCACCCGGCTGGACGGGAAGCTCTCGACCAAGGTCCTGCTCAAGGGTCTGTACGACCGGGGCGAGGGCAAGGGGCTGCTCGCCCAGCACGTCGGCGACACGTACGACGACGAGGGCAACCTCCTCTTCACGAACGAGAGCTGGGACTGCCTCATCTACGACGGCGGGTGGGGTGGACCGGCCGCGCCGAAGGACATCGTCGAGATGCCCGACCGCGAGCCCGACGTCGAGACCATCGAGACCATCCCGGAGAACCAGGCACTGATCTACCGCCTGTCGGGCGACTACCACCCGCAGCACGTCGACTGGGAGTACGCGGCCGAGAACGGCCAGCCCCGCCCGATCCTGCACGCCGTGAGCTTCGCCGGCATCGTGTGCCGCCACTTCGTGCGCGCGTTCGTCCCGGGCGAGCCCGAGCGGCTCAAGCGCTTCAAGACGCGCATCACCGCCTCCGTCCTCCCGGGGACCCGGGTGGCGACCCAGATGTGGCGCATGGAGGACGGGCGGGTGCACTTCCGCCTGGTGGACGCCGACGACCCGTCGGCCAAGCCGTTCCTCAACTTCGGCGTGATCGAGTGGGCCTGAGCCAGGACGACCGCCGCCCCACGGGGGCGGCGGTCGTCACCGCGGCCCCCGGGCGGGTCATGCTCGACGACGTCGAGATGACCCCGTTCCTCAAGCGGGTCACCCTCTTCTCGTCGGGGGGCCCGTTCCTCGACGGCTACGTGCTGTCCATCATCGGCGTCGCCCTCATCCAGCTCGGCCCGGCGCTCGACCTCGACGCGACCTGGACGGCCGTCGTCGGGGTGGCCGCGCTCGTCGGCCTCTTCCTGGGGACGTCGGTCGGCGGTTGGCTGACGGACGTCATCGGGCGCAAGAAGATGTTCGTCATCGACATCGTCGCGATCGCCGTCCTCTCGGTCGGTACCGCGTTCGTGGGCACGCCGCTCATGCTCGTCGTCATGCGGTTCCTGATCGGCATCGTCATCGGTGCCGACTACCCGATCGCGACGTCGCTCATCGCGGAGTTCACCCCGCGCAAGCACCGCGCGATCTCCATGGGCATCGTCGCGGCCGCGTGGTACCTCGGTGCGAACGTCGCCTTCCTCGTCGGCTACCTCCTCATGGACGTCGACGGCGGCTGGCGGTGGATGCTCGCGAGCGCCGTCGTGCCGTGCCTGGTCATCCTCATCGGTCGCTGGGACATCCCCGAGTCGCCCCGCTGGCTCGCCCGCAAGGGGCGGGGCGAGGAGGCGCGCGCGATCGTGCGGCGCATCTTCGGCGCGGACGTCGAGCTCGAGGCCGAGACGACGTCGAAGGTCGGGTACGCGACGCTCTTCCGCCGCGGGTACGTGGGCAAGATCCTGTTCGTCGGGACGATCTGGATGTGCCAGGCCGTGCCCATGTTCGCGATCTACACGTTCGGGCCGCGGATCATGACGGAGTTCGGGTTCGGAGCCGGCCAGACGGCGACGATCGGCGAGATGATCATCGGCACGTTCTTCATGGTCGGGTGCATCCCGGCCATGTTCTGGGCGAACTCGATGGGGCGGCGCAAGCTGCTCATCGGCAGCTTCGCGATCATGACCGTCGCGCTCGCGGTCCTGGGCATCCTGCCCACCGCCGCCATGCCCGTCGTGATCGTCTGCCTCGCCCTGTACGCCTTCTTCTCGGGCGGCCCCGGCAACCTGCAGTGGCTGTACCCGAACGAGCTGTTCCCGACGGACGTCCGGGCCTCCGCCGTCGGGGCCGCCATGGCCTTCAGCCGCATCGGAACCGTGGTCTCGACCTACGTGCTGCCCGGCTTCCTCGCCGCCTACGGCACCCGCGCCACGATGACGGCAGGCGCCGTGATCTCCGGCCTGGGCCTGCTCGTCTCGGTGCTGTGGGCACCCGAGACCCGCGGCCTGACCCTCGTCGAGGCCAGTGCGCTGCGCCTCGGCATCCGTGGCCGGCGGGCGGGCTCCGGCCCCCGCACGGCCGGGACGCCCGCCTCCCCGACGGGCACGGGCACCCCCCTCACCACCAGCGACCGCGGACCCCGCGGCGACCTCCAAGGAGATGGATCACGATGAAGATTGCCGTTGCCTACAAGTGGGCACCGAACCCGCAGGACGCCGCGGTGGGAGCCGACGGGACCGTCGACTGGGGCCGCGCCAAGGCGTCGGTGTCCGAGTACGACCCGGTCGCCGCCGAGCTCGGCCGCCGCCTCGCGGACGCCACGGGTGCCGAGCTCGTCGGCATCAGCGTGGGCGGCCCCGACGTCGCGTCGCCGATGGCCCGCAAGTCCGCGCTGTCCCGCGGGTTCGACCGCGCGGTCGTCGTCGCGGACCCGGCGCTCGAAGGTGCGGGCCCGACCCTGACCGCCACGGTCCTCGCCGAGGTCGTCAAGCACGTCGGCGACGTCGACCTGGTCCTGACGGGCGACTCCTCGCAGGACGTCGGCGCGCAGCTCGTGCCCGCGATCCTCGCCGGCGCGCTCGGCTGGCCGGCCCTCGCGAACGTCACGGCGATCTCGGGCGGCGCGGGAGACCTCGTCGTCGAGCGCCTGCAGGACTCCGGCTCGCAGGTGCTGCACGCCTCGGGCCCCGTCGTCCTGGCGGCCGCTACCGACGCCGTCGTGCCGCGCGTGCCCGGCATGAAGGACATCCTGGCCGCCGGCAAGCGCCCCGTGGAGGTGCTCTCCCTCGCCGACGTCACGCCTGCGGCACCCGTCGCCGCGACCGCGGTGGTCGCCACGGCCCGCCCCGCCCTCGCAGCGCGCAAGCAGCACGTGATCGACGGTTCCGACCCGGTGGCCGCGGCCGCCGAGCTCGTCGCCGCGCTGCGCGCCGACAACGTCCTCTGACCACCCCGATCTCCCGGGAAGGAACACCCTCATGAGCAGCACCTACATCCTCGTCGCCGGGGACGCCCGCATCGACGCCCTCGTCGAGCTCGCCCAGGGCACCAGCACCACCGCGGTCGTCGTCGGCACGCGGTCCGTCGCAGAGGCCGTCGCGGCCTCGGGCGTGGACGCCGTCACCTGGCTCGGCGAGCCGGGCGACGCTCCCGTCGAGGCCTACTCCTCGACGGTCGCCACCCTGGTCGCGGCCGCCCAGCCGGACGTCGTCCTCGCCTCGAGCCGGCCGGCGGACCGGGTCCTCGCGGGGGCCGCGGCCGCCGTCCTCGGCGCCCCGGCGTTCACGCAGGTCTCCGCGGTGACGGTCGTGGCCGACGGCGTCGAGCTGACCCGGTCGGTCTTCGGCGGCATCGCGCAGGAGACCGACCGGGTCTCCGGCCCGGCGGTCGTCGTGGTCGACGGCGGTGCCGTCACCACGGGCGGCAGCGCCGCGATCGCCGAGGTCACGGCCTCGGCGATCCCCACGCTCACCGTCACCGAGAACCGCCCGGCCGAGCGTGCCGTCGTCGACCTCGGTCGCGCACAGCGCATCGTGTCCGCCGGCCGCGGTGTCAAGGCCAAGGACGACCTCGGGCTCGTCGAGTCCCTCGCGGCGGCGATCGGCGCCGAGACCGCGTGCTCCCGCCCGCTCGCCGAGGGCCTCGGGTGGTACACGCACGACCGCTACGTCGGCGTCACCGGCCAGCAGGTCTCCCCCGAGCTGTACCTCGCGGTGGGGATCTCCGGGCAGCTCCAGCACACGGTCGGTGCCCGTGGCGCGCGCACCGTCGTCGCGATCAACTCCGACAAGGACGCGCCCTTCTTCGCCGAGGCCGACTACTGCGTCGTCGGCGACCTGTACCAGGTCGTCCCGGCCCTCACGGCGGCGCTGTCATGACGACCGAGGCGGTCGAGCCCGACTTCGACGTCATCGTCGTCGGTGCCGGCGTCGCCGGGTGCGTGACCGCGTACCGGCTCGCCGAGGCCGGCCGCTCGGTCGTGCTCATCGAGCGGGGCGAGGCGCCCGGCTCGAAGAACCTGTCGGGCGGCGTGCTCTACTCGCGGGTCATGGAGGAGGTCTTCCCCGACTTCCTCACGCAGGCCCCGGTCGAGCGGCGCATCACGCGCAACTACGTGCAGTTCCTCAACGGCACGTCGTCGGTCGGGATCGACTACCAGGACTCGCGGCTGTCCGACCCCGTGAACGCGGTGACCGTGCTGCGCGCCCGGCTCGACGCGTGGCTGGGCGAGAGGTGCGAGGAGGCCGGCGTGTTCCTCATGCCGGGGGTCCGCGTCGACGAGGTACTCACCGAGGACGGCAAGGTCGTGGGCGTCCGCGCCGGCGAGGACGAGCTGCGGGCCCACGTGGTCGTGGCCGCCGACGGCGTCAACTCCTTCCTGGCGCGCGCGGCGGGCCTGCGCCCCCAGGAACCGACGAACCACCTGGCGCTCGGCGTGAAGGCGGTCGTCTCGCTGACCGCGGCGACCATCGAGGAGCGGTTCCACTGCGCCGGTGACGAGGGCGTGGCCTACGCCGTGGTCGGCGACTGCACGCTCGGGATCGGCGGCGGCGGGTTCCTGTACACGAACCGCGACTCGATCTCGGTCGGCGTGGTGCTGCGGCTGGACGACCTCGTCGCCAAGGGCGTGCCGTCGTCGGAGGTGTTCGAGCACTTCCTGACCCACCCGTTCGTCGCCCCGCTGCTCGCGGGCGGCGAGGTGTCGGAGTACGCGAGCCACCTGGTCGCCGAGGGCGGCCTGGACATGGTCCGCGAGATCACCACGGACGGCATGGTCGTCGTGGGCGACGCCGCGGGCCTGACGCTCAACACGGGCCTGACCGTCCGTGGCATGGACCTCGCCACGGCCTCCGGCATCGCCGCGGCCACGGGGATCGAGGCGGCGCTGGCTGCGGGAGACACGTCCAAGGCCGGGCTGGCGGGGTACCGGACGGCGCTGACCGCGTCGTTCGCCGGCCAGGACATGCAGACCTACGCCAAGGCGCCCGCGTTCCTGGAGCGCGAACGCATGTACGAGCAGTACGGCTCGCTCCTCGCCGACATCATGTACGGCGCCTTCAACCAGGACCTCAGACCGCGTCGCCACCTGCGCGACGTGGCGAAGAGGGCCTTCAAGCGCTCGCCCGTGCGCCTGCGGGACCTGTTCTCCGACGGGCTGGCGGGGGTGCGTGCGCTGTGACGACGACTGGATCCGTGACCCGGGGGCTCAGGATCGGGACCGTGGCAGATCGGCTGGCCGGCAACCGGTACGAGACCGACGAGGAGGAGAGCCACATCCACCTCGACCAGGACCTCGCCCGCACCACCGGGTGCGCGCGACGGCTGGTCGCGATCTGCCCGGCCAAGGTCTACGCGGAGGAGGCCGACGGGACGATCTCCGTCGAGTACGCCGCGTGCTTCGAGTGCGGTGCCTGCGCCGCCGTGGCCGAACCCGGGGTGCTCACCTGGCGCTACCCGCGCGGCGGCATGGGCATCTCGCTCCGCGAGGGCTGACCTCTCGCGGACCGGGGTGGTCCGGGCGCCCTCGGGCAGCTGCCCGGACCACCCCTGCGAGGCCCCGCGCGGACGTCAGCGCTGGCCGCACGTGAGCCAGGTGCGCGCCGCGCGCGCCAGCCCCTCACGACCGTCCGCACCGACCTTGTGGCTGGCGCTGAAGACGTGGTTCTCGACCGTGCGGACGCTGAGCACCATGCGTGCGGCGATCTCCGGCAGCGAGTACCCGCGGGCGACGAGCACGGCCACCTCGCGCTCGCGCACCGTGAGGTTCACCGCGCGGTCGAGCGGTGCGAACAACCCGCACAGGTCTCGCCCGCGCAGGCCCGCCTGGCTCCAGGCGGAGTCGGCGTGCTCGAGCGCGGCCCGCGCCTCGCCCGCCTCGAGCAGGAGGACGGACCGGGCGACCGCGGTCCGCACGGCGAACTGGCGCAGACCTGCGCGGTACAGAGCCGACTCCTGCACCGCGAGCTGCTTCTCGTCGGCCGACGCGATCGCGACGGCGTAGTCGGCGAGGCGGCTGAGCAGGGGCGCGTCGCAGGTCGCTGCCATCGCGGACACCTGGGCGGCCCGCTCGGCCGACGGTGAGCGCTCGACGGCGCGCACGCCGGCCGTGACCGCGGCGGCGAGGAACCCGGCCTGGGCCCGCTCCAGGGCGACCTGCCAGATCGCGTCCGCGGCCGCGTCGTCGTCGGGGTCGTGCACGAGCGCCGTGAGCAGGTCCGCGGACATCCACGGGTGCGGCCCGCGGGGGCCGCGCAGGGCAGAGGCCTGCAGGGCCGTGGTGCGGGCGTAGTCGCGTCGGCCCTGCCACTCGGCCGCGTTCGCGGCGAAGGTCAGCAGCGCCGCCTGGACGTGCGGCAGATGCCGTGGCGCCGTGCCGAGCGCGAGGACCGACGACGTGAGCTCGTCGAGCTCCACGACCCGACCTTGCAGCTGCATCCCGTAGCCGGCGACGTACGCGTGCTCGTGCAGCGCCTCGGGAGCCAGGTTGCGGCGGGCCCGTTCGACCCCGGCGAGAGCGTCGTCGACGGCGCCGCGCACGTCGCAGGCCAGCAGCCTGGACAGGGCGCGCAGCGAGGCGACGTGCTCCCGGCGCCCGTCCACGTCGGGGACGGCGTCGAGCAGCTCGTCGGCGCGGGCCGGGCGTCCCGCAGCGAGCGCGGCTGCGGCCCGGCTCACGAGGAGGGCCGCGCGGGCGACTGGCTCGTCCTCGGCGGGCGGGGCCGCGGCGTCGAGCGCGGCGGCTGGCACGTCGCCCACCAGGAGGCTGACGTCGAGCGCCGCCGCGTCGAGCAGGCTCTCGCAGCCCGGCAGAGTGCCACGATGCTGGTCGAGACCGTCCAGGGCTCCGGCGGCCGTGCCCGACGACAGGGCGCGGTGGGTCGCGGTCCACGCGACGAGCCGGGCACGATCGAGCGCCGTGCCCTCGGCGGACGTGCCCTGCAGCACGGCCTCCACCTCGTGGTGGGCTCCCGTGGTGAGGACGACCGACTCCAGGAGCGCGACCGCTGCCGCGGGCGTCGCGCTCCTCTCCCAGGCCCCCCGTCGGGCGACGCGCTCGGCGGTCCAGTGCTGCGCGAGCAGGCGCGCCTCGAGCGGACCGCCTGCTGCTTCCTGGCCCCGGTCCACGTGCACCACGGGGACGACGTGCCGGTCGACCTCGGCGAGCCGGTCCCGGGCCAGGAGGTTGCGCATCGTCGCCCCCTCGTGGGTGATGAACTCGGCGACGAGCGGCGGGAACACGCCCACGACCGGCTCGTCGCCGTCGGCCAGGACCTGCAGCAGCCCGGCGTCGTCGAGCGACGCGAGGGTGTCGGGGGCCACCATGCGCTGCGCCGTGCGCAGGGGCAGGGTCCCGGCGAACGACAGCAGGGTCACGGCGTCGAGCCCGGCGTCGTCGATGTCGGTGAGGAACGGCTCGACCGACTGTGACATCGCGGTCGTCCACAGGCTGTCCCGCGTGACCCAGAGCCCGTCGCGCTGGACGATCCGGTTCTCCCGGCGGCCGGTGTCGACGACGGCCGCGACGAGGCCGGGCAGCCCTCCCGACTTGGCCGCGACGCGCGCGACCGTGGCCGGGTCGACCGCCCCGCCGAGCAGGTCGTGGACGAGGGTGTGGACCCCCTCGAACCGCAGCGGGGCGAGGGTGACGCGCGCTCCGGGCTGCAGCTCGGCCGTCAGGGCGCTCGTGCCCGGCTGGCGGCGGCCGCCCGGACGGGACGTGGTGAGCACCGGTGTCCGGGCGCGCGAGTGGACGGCGACGATAGCGCCGACCGTCGTGGGGTCCAGGTCGTCGGCGTCGTCGATGACGAGCACGGACGGACGAGCGGACAGCAGCACCTCGAGGGACCCGACGGCGGAGCTGAGGGCCGGCAGCTGCCCGGGGGTGGCGGCGATCTGCACCCCCGCGACGGCGAGCGCGCTCAGCGGACGGTCCTGCAGCGCACGCACCCCGCAGATGCGGGTCACCGAGGCTCCTCCCGCGTTGAGCCTCTCGATGACGCGGCGCACGAGAGCCGAGCGGCCCGAGGACCGCATGCCGACCACGTTGACGTTGGTGCCGTCGCGCAGGTATCCGAGCACCTGCTCGAGATGGCGGGCGTGGAGCACGACGTCGTCCTTGGTGGGACGGACCGGCGAGGGTTCGGGGTGGGTCGCGGGGGCGGACCCGGGGACGGGCTTGGGCATGTGGGGCGTTCTCCCTCCGCCCTCCATTCTGCCTACCGTTCCGGCCGGTGGGCGCAGAGACCGGTGCGTGGTCGGTTCGTGTCCGCGGACGGCAACCGGGTGGGTCTCGTTCGTGCCCGACGGCGTCGCTCCCCCGGGTGCGTCGCTCGCCCGGACGGGGGCGGCGGCGTCGGGCGGACACGGGTCAAGCCCGGGCGGGAGCAGGCCCTCTCAGGCCTGCTCCCGCGCGCTCAGCCCTGCTCGGGCCCGCTCACAGCCCCGCTCAGAACGAGGAGAGCCCGGCCTTGGCCACGTTGAACCCCTTGCCCGTCTCGCTGTCGGTGCAGCGCATGCCGGACTTCGAGCTCGTGCACGTGAACGACCCGACGGTCTTGGTCTGGTCGTAGTCGAGCACGGCGACGTCGTCCCCCGCCTTCTTCGGCTGGTCCGCGGTCGGGACGCACGGGATCTCGACGCCGTCCGCGGTGAGGGTCACCAGGTAGCCCGTGGTGCCCGTGCACCCGTCCACCGGGGCGGGCTGGGTCGCGAGCTCGGCGATGCCGCACGAGACGCCCTGCTCACCGATCGTGCACGTGATGTTCCGGCTGGGGCTGGTCACCGACTCGCCCGTGACCGCGACCGGACCCGGGTTCTCGGCCGGGGCGTCGGGGGTCTGGGCCGGCGCCTCGGCGGACGTGCCCGGGTCGTCGGTCGCGGCCGGGCCGGGGGCACCTCCGGCGAGGTTGATCGCGAACGCGATGACGATGCCGACGAGGATCACGTCGAGCGCGATGAAGGCGATCCACCCGGGGCTGAGCCGACGTCCGCTCCTGCCCGGGCGACCGCCCGAGCCGGTGCCCGACCCGCCACCCGGGGCCGCCGTCGGCGGCTGCTCGGCGTACGCGGGCTGGTAGGCCTGCTGCTGCGGTCCAGGCTGGTAGGCCTGCTGCGGCGGCTGCTGAGCGGCGTACTGCGGCTGGGCCGCGTACTGCGCGGGCTGCTGCGGGGCGTACGCGGGCTGGGGGGCGACCGGCTGCGCCTGGTAGGCGGCCTGCTGGCCGCTGCCGGGCGCGAACGCGGGTGGCGGCGCCTGGTACGCGGGCTGCGCAGGCTGCTGCTGGTAGGCGGGCGGCTGGTACGCGGGCTGTACCGGCTGGTAGGCCGTGGCCTGGTCCTGCCCGTACGCGGGCTGCACGGGCTGGTAGGCCGTGGCCTGCTGGTCCTGGGCGGCCGGTACAGGGGGCGGCGGGGCCTGCGTCGCGGGCTGCTGCGACCTGGGCTGGAAGACCGGAGGCTGCTGAGCAGGCTCGGAGTGCGGGGGCGGCGGAGGCACGGGGGCGTTGCCGGACATCACAGCTCCTCAGGGGACTCGGACCCCGCAGATTCGGGGCAGAAGTACGCAGCATTGCACGGCCGTCCTGCCTCGGTCGAACCGCAACCCTGTCCGATCGGTCCCGTATGCCCCCGACGCGAGGTCGGTTCCTCCCGGGCCGCGCGCACGTCCGGCCTCGGTGTCAGTCCCGCTGCTCCACGACGTCCACCCCGGTGCCCGGACGCCAGGTCTCGACCCGCGTCACGCCGCCCTCGACCGTCGTGAGCACGACCCGGGTCAGGTCGAGCCAGAAGAGCTGGAACGGCTCGGCGCCGCCGGTCTCGGCCAGGACGGCCGAGCGGTCCGGGTCGTCCCTGGGGGCGCTGCGGACCGTCCCGTCGACCTTGACGTCCCCGTCGGCCCGCGACCCGTCGCCGGGGTTCGAGTGGAGCACGAACCGTGGGTCGACGAGCAGGTCCATCGACCTGCCGGAGCGTGAGGTGGAACCGATCCACACGTCCTCCCGCCAGAACCCGACCTCGGTGCCGCTGACGCGCGGCGAGCCCGTGAGCGTCCTGGTCGCCAGGACGTGCCGACCAGCGGCCTCGAAGCGGGAGCGCACGCGGGCGGCGAGGTCGGGGGCGTCGTCGACGAGCTGCTTCCAGGTGGCCATGGCGACGATCCTTCCACGGCCGGTCAGGCCCGGTGGCCCGTCCGGTCCGCTCAGATCACTCGACCGGCTCCCGGAGGACGAACCCGAGCCCGGCGGCGGCGGCCGCCCACTCGGCCTCCCAGAGCGGGTGGGTACCGAGACGCGACGGTCCGGCCCACCACTCGACCTGTCCGCCCGACACCCCGATCCGGGCGACCTCACCGGACCGCACGGAAGACCGCGTCATCTCCACGAGGTCGGTGATCGCAGGGGCGAAACCGGGGTCGTGGCACGTGATCCGGACCGTGACACCGCCGGCGTCCAGTACCGCCGAGTAGAGGACGTCGAGGTCCACCTCGGCCTGCGCGCGCTCGCACACCGCCAGGACGAGAGCACCCACCTCCTCAGGAGTCGCGTCGTGGTCGAGGACCGCCTCGAGCAGCACGTGGCCCGGGTTCCTGAGGAAGCCGTGGTAGACGTGGCCCGGTGCGGGCACCGAGGTCACTCCCGGCAGTCGCCCGAGCTCTCCGGCGAACGCCCGCGCACGGTCCGTTGCGGGAGTGTCGAGCCCGCTCATCTCGTCGTTGGCCCGGGTCGCAGCGGGCACGGCGACGCTCAGGAAGCGTCCCGCGACCAGCATGACCGACAGGACGAAAGCCACCAGGACGAGCCCGCTCACGACGACCGCTACCACGGACCTGCGGCTTCCGGACCCGGAGCTGCTCGCCGACAGGTCGAGGAGGCCCCCCGGACGACCTCGACCGCTCGCCCCCCGCCCCTGTCCCGACGTCATGCCCGGAGCCTACCGAGTGCCACGGCGGCCTCGGCACGACCGTCGCCGACACCGCCCCCCTTACCCGTGGCGCAGGAACGGCGCACCCTCGCGCGGGAGCGAGGATGCGCCGTCGGGCGTGCGCCGAGGTCAGTCGAAGACCGGGCCCTGCGTGCGCGTGCGCTTGAGCTCGAAGAAGCCGGGCGTCGAGGCGACCAGGACGCACCCGTCCCACAGCCGTCCCGCGTCCTCGCCCTTGGGCGCGGGCGTCACGACGGGGCCGAAGAACGCGACGTCGCCGAACGCCACGACGGGCGTGCCGACGTCCTCGCCCACGCGCGAGATGCCCTCGGCGTGCGAGGCGCGCAGCTCGGCGTCGTAGCGGTCGCTCGTCGCGTGCTCGGCGAGCGACGCGGGCAGGCCGACCTCGGCGAGCGCCTCCGCGATCACGGCGTCGAAGTCGCTGCGCCCGCCCGGGTGCAGGCGCGTGCCGATCGCGTCGTAGAGCGGCTTGACGACCTCGTCGCCGTGCTCCTGCTGCGCCGCGATCACGACACGGACCGGGCCCCAGCCGCGCTCCATGAGGTCCTGGTACTTCTCGGGCAGCTCACGGCCCTCGTTGAGGACCGACAGGCTCATGACGTGCCAGCGCACGCTCACGTCGCGGACCGTGGAGACCTCGTCCATCCACCGGCTCGTCATCCACGCCCACGGACACAGCGGGTCGAACCAGAAGTCGGCGGTGCGCACGGGTGCGTCGCTCTCGTGCAGGTCTCGGGCGGTGTCCGACGTCGTCACAGCAGTCACGGGGCAGGTCTCCTCAGCGGGTGGGAAGGTCGGGAGGGGGCGCGGACCCGCTCCCCCGCAGCCTCAACGCGCCCGGCGACCCGGACATTCCGACCGGCTGGAGGCCATGGCAAACACGGCGACCCGCGGGGTGCCCCGTGGGACAATCGACGCGGCCCACCCGGCCAGCCCGACCCGTACTGAGGAGATGTTGTGCCCGGAGAGAACCTCACCCGCGCCGAAGCCGCCGAGCGCGCCGGTGTCGTCACCGTCCGTTCCTACGAGGTCGCTCTCGACCTCACGACCGGACCCACGACGTTCGGCTCGACCACGGTGGTGCGGTTCGCCGCGACCGCCGGGGCGAGCACCTTCATCGACCTGATCGCGCCGACCGTCCACGAGGTGGTGCTCAACGGCGAGCCGCTCGACGTCGCCCGCGTCGTCGCCGACTCCCGCATCCAGCTCGACGGTCTCGCCGCCGAGAACGAGCTCCGCGTCGTCGCGGACGCCGCCTACACCAACTCGGGCGAGGGCCTGCACCGCTTCGTCGACCCCGTCGACGGCGAGGTCTACCTGTACAGCCAGTTCGAGGTCCCCGACTCGCGCCGCGTGTTCGCCGCGTTCGAGCAGCCCGACCTCAAGGCCACGTTCCAGTTCACCGTCACGGCGCCCTCCGCCTGGCAGGTCGTGTCCAACTCGCCCACGCCCGAGCCCGTTCCCGCGGCCCACGCGACCGACTCCGCCGTGGACGCCTCGACCTGGACGTTCGAGCCCACGCAGGTCATCTCGACCTACATCACCGCGATCGTCGCGGGCCCCTACGTGGTCGAGCGCAGCGAGCTCACGTCCTCTGACGGTCGCGTGATCCCGCTCGGCGTGTTCGCGCGCAAGTCCCTCGCCCCGCACCTGGACGCCGACTACATCTTCGAGAAGACCCGTCAGGGCTTCGCGTTCTTCGAGGAGAAGTTCGACTACCCGTACCCGTTCGCGAAGTACGACCAGCTCTTCGTGCCGGAGTTCAACGCCGGGGCCATGGAGAACGCGGGCGCCGTGACGTTCACCGAGACGTACGTCTTCCGGTCCAAGGTCACCGACGCCATCAAGGAGCGTCGTGTCGTGACGGTCCTGCACGAGCTCGCGCACATGTGGTTCGGCGACCTGGTCACCATGAAGTGGTGGAACGACCTGTGGCTCAACGAGTCCTTCGCGGAGTGGGCCTCGACGCTCGCGACCGCCGAGGCCACCGAGTGGCACGAGGCCTGGACCACGTTCGCGGCCATGGAGAAGTCCTGGGCCTACCGCCAGGACCAGCTCCCCTCGACGCACCCGATCGTCGCGACCATCAACGACCTCGAGGACGTGCAGGTCAACTTCGACGGCATCACCTACGCCAAGGGTGGCTCGGTCCTCAAGCAGCTCGTGGCCTGGGTCGGCATCGACGCGTTCATGGCCGGCGTCGCCCAGTACTTCAAGAAGCACGAGTACAAGAACACCGAGCTCACCGACCTCCTGACCGAGCTCGAGGCCACGAGCGGTCGCGAGCTCGGCTCGTGGGCGCGCCTGTGGCTCGAGACCGCGGGCGTCAACACGCTGCGCCCCGAGATCGAGCTCGACGCGCACGGCCGCATCGTGTCGTTCGCGGTGCTGCAGGAGGCCCCGGCCGACTACCCGACGATCCGCCCGCACCGTCTGGCGATCGGCTTCTACAACGTGGTCGACGGCGACCTGGTGCGCGAGCACCGCGTCGAGATCGACGTCGACGGCGAGCGCACCGAGGTCCCCGAGCTCGCGGGCCTCGACCGGCCGCAGCTCGTCCTGCTCAACGACGACGACCTCGCGTACGCCAAGATCCGTCTCGACGAGGCGTCGCTCGCGGTCGCGGTCGAGCACCTCGCGGACATCACCGACCCGCTCGCACGCTCGCTCGTGTGGGGCTCGGTGTGGGACGCGACGCGCGACGGCGAGACGCCGGCGAGCGAGTACGTGCGCCTCGTCCTGGGCAACATCGCCCGCGAGACCGAGTCCACGACGATCCGGACGACGCTCAACCAGCTCGCGCTGGCCGCGAAGTCCTATGTGACACCGGGCAAGCAGGCCGCGACGCTCGCTGTCGTCGGTGACGAGCTGTGGCGACTCGCGCAGTCGGCGCAGGCCGGCTCCGACTCCCAGTTCCAGTTCGTGAAGTTCTTCGCGCACCTCGCCTCGACGCCCGCGCACGCCGACGCGCTGCGCAGCCTGCTCGACGGCTCGGTCTCCCTCGAGGGCCTCGAGATCGACACCGACCTGCGCTGGGAGATCCTCGAGGGCCTCGTCCTCCTGGGCCGCGCGGACCAGGCCGAGGTCGACGCAGCGCTCGCGCAGGACCACACGGCCACGGGCCAGCAGTCCGCGGCCCGCGCGACCGCGACGGCCCCCACGACCGAGGCCAAGCTCGCCGCGTTCGCGTCCCTCGTGGACTCGGACGAGGCCCCGAACGCGATCGTGCGCGCCACGACGCAGGGCTTCCAGCACGTCAACGACCCCGCGGTCCTGGCACCCCTGGTCGAGAAGTACTTCTCCTCGCTGACCACGCTGTGGGCCGAGCGGAGCTACCACATCGCCGAGACGCTGGTCGTCGGCCTGTACCCGGCGCCGCTCGCGAACGCCGAGCTGCGGGACGCGACGCAGGCCTGGCTCGACGCCCACACCGACGCGGCCCCGGCGCTGCGTCGCCTGGTCGTCGAGAACCTCGCGGGCGTGGAGCGCGCGCTCGCAGCGCAGGGCGCGGACGCCTGACGAACGGCGGACGCCGGGGTGGGAGGGGTGACCTCCCACCCCGGCGTTCGCCCGTCTGCGCTGTCTACCGCGGCGGAGATGACAACGACTCCCGCATCACCTTGGCGAGCGAGAGCAGCCGCGCGTTGTCGAACAGGTCCTCGAGCAGCACCACGTTGCCCGACGAGTCGCCCAGCGGGACCTTCCAGTTGGGGTACTCCTGGTCCGTCCCGGGCTGGTTCTGCGTGCGACGCTCCCCCACGGCGTCGGCGAGCGAGACACCGATCAGGGCCGCGGGCGTCTGGGCGATCAGGACGTGCAGCGCCTCGACGAGCTCACGCTCGGACGGGTCGTCACCGATCAGCCCGCGCTCGGCGAGGAAGGTCACCATGCCGTCCCGTTCCGCGCGTGCCACCTGGCGGACCTGGGCCGCCGGCTCGGTGAGCAGGCCCAGGCGCTCGCGCAGGTCGACGTGCTCCCCTGCGAGGTAGCCCGCGGTCGGCGGCAGGTCGTGCGTCGTGACCGTGGCCAGCGCGAGCCGACGGTACGCCTCGGGCGCCAGCGGGCGCCCGCCCTCGCCCTTCTCGAACCACAGCACCGAGGTCCCGAGGATGCCGCGCTCGGCGAGGTAGTCGCGGACCCAGGGCTCGTACACGCCGAGGTCCTCGCCGATGACCATGGCCCCGGCGCGCTGGGCCTCGAGGCACAGGATGCCCACGAGCGCCTCGTGGTCGTAGCGGACGTAGGCCCCGGCGTCGGCGCGCGCCGCGCCCGGTATCCACCAGAGCCGGAACAGACCGATGACGTGGTCGACCCGGATCGCGCCCGCATGGCGCAGCACCGTGCGCAGCAGGTCGCGGAAGGGCGCGTACCCGGCGCGGGCCAGGGCGCGCGGGTCCCACGGCGGCTGCGACCAGTTCTGGCCCTGCTGGTTGTACATGTCCGGCGGTGCGCCGACCGTCACCCCGCCCGCGAGGACGTCGTGGTTCGCCCAGGCGTCGGCCCCGTGCGGGTGCACCCCCACGGCGAGGTCGTGCATGATCCCGATCGACATCCCGGCGTCCAGGGCCGTGCGCTGCGCGACCTCGAGCTGCTCGTCCGCGACCCACTGGAGCCAGCAGTAGAACTCGACCTGGTCGTCGAGCTGCTCGCGCAGGGCCGCGACCGCGGGCGACGCGGGATCGAGCGCCTGCGGAGGCCAGTCGCGGTCGCCGAAGTGGTCGGCGAGCATGCACCACGTCGCGAAGTCCTCGAGGCCCTTGCCCTGCTCGGCCCGGAAGGCGTCGAAGGCGGCCTGCCGCGCGGTCGACCGCGGCGCTGCGAAGACGACCTCGAGCGCGGCCTTCTTGGCCTCCCACGCCGCGTCGCGGTCGATCGGGCCGGCGTCGGAGCTCAGGTCGCGGATCGGGTCGAACGCCCACTCGACGAGCGACCGGTCCGCCGCCGAGAGATAGCCCGTCTCGCGCACGTCCTCGACGCGGATGTACAGCGGGTTCACGAAGCGCCTGCTCGTGGGCAGGTAGGGGGAGGGGGTCATGGGGGTGCGCGGCTCGGCCGCGGCCAGCGGGTTGACGAGCACGAAGTCGGCCCCCGCCCGGTGCGCTCCCAGCCACGCGAGGTCGGCGAGGTCCGCCAGGTCCCCCACGCCCCAGGACGCCCTGGACCGCACCGAGTAGAGCTGGGTCATGAGTCCCCACGCCCGCCCCTCGCGCACGGCGTCGGGCAGCTCGAGCCGCTGCGGCGTCACGACCAGCGTGGCTCGCGCCTGCGTGCCCTCGCTCGTGGCGTGGATCTCGTGCCAGCCCAGCGGCATGCCCGCCGGGACGGCGAAGGTCGCCCGCCCGATCGCCCGGCCGTCGACCGTGCGGGGCTCGACGTATGCGTCGACCTGGGTCAGGGCGCGGCGTTCCCGCACCGCGGGCGCGGTCGACCGGTACCCGGGCTGCTCGACCGGCTCGAGCTCTGCCCACACCTCGACGGGCGCGCCGTCGGCGACGTGCACGGGGAACCGCAGCTCGTCGCCCTGGCGCACCACGACGGTCGAGGGCAGCATCTGCCGCCACTCGTCGTCGACCGAGTGCTCGAGGCTCACGGCGACCTTCTCGGGGGACGACGCGGGCACGCCCAGCGCCTCGAGCACCGCGACGAGGGTCTGCGCGCTCACCTGGCGCTGCGTGCCGTCGAAGCCCCAGAAGTCGGGCGCGACGCCATGGGCCGCGGCCAGCTGGACCAGCGGTTCGGGCACGTCGGCCGTGACATGTTGTGGAACGCTCACGAGGGTGATCCTGCCAGAGCGCGGGGGCGACGGCAGACCTTGGGCCCGGTGTGGCGCGGGCGGTCGCCAGGTTCAGCCCCTCGGGCACGTGCGCACACCGCCCGCGCACCCTCCTCACAGGCCCTCCGCAGGACCTGTCCGCCCGCTCCCGGTGAGGCTCGTCACGTGGGGCGCCGGACGCCGTCGGGCCTCGCGCTGCGGCAGGTAGCCTGCCGGGATGGCTTCCCCGTCCCCGTCCCCCACCGACATCGGCGACCAGATCGCCGGACAGGCCAACGTCTGGCTCGAGTGGTTCCTCGGCACGCCGCTGCGGATCATCCTCATCGTCGTGATCGGCTCGGTCCTGCTGGCCGTGATCCGCCGCATCATCCGCCGCGTGACCGAGCACATCGCCGACGGCACCCCGATCACCGAGCGGCGCGGCATGAAGGGCCTCAAGGGCCTCACGGAGTCACCCGTGGGCAACGTCCTGCTGCGCGCCAACCCGCTCGCGAGCGCACGCCGCGCCCAGCGTGCCCGCACGATCGGCTCGGTCCTGCGCTCGACCGCGAACATCCTGTTCGGCTCGACGATCGTCCTCATGGTGCTCACCGAGCTGGGCATGAACATCGCGCCGTTCCTCGCGTCGGCGGGGATCGTGGGCGTCGCCCTGGGCTTCGGCGCGCAGAGCCTCGTCAAGGACTTCCTGTCGGGCACGTTCATGCTGCTCGAGGACCAGTACGGCGTGGGCGACTCGGTCGACTTCGGGGTCGTGGCCGGGACGGTCGAGGAGGTCGCGCTGCGCGTGACCAAGGTCCGCGACGGCGACGGCACCCTCTGGTACATCCGCAACGGCGAGATCCTGCGCACGGGCAACAAGTCGCAGGAGTGGGGCCGCGCCTCGGCCGAGGTGCACGTCGCGTACTTCGCGGACCTCGACCAGGTCGAGCGGGTCCTGCGCGAGGCCGGCGAGGCGGTCGCCGCAGACCCTGTCCTGGGCACCTACCTCCTGGAGCAGCCGGTCGTGTCCGGCATCGAGTCGATGACCCCGGAGGAGATGGTCCTCAAGGTCTCGGTCAAGACCCAGGCGTCGATGCAGGGCGAGATCTCGCGTGCGCTGCGCACGACCGTCCGCGAGCGCCTCGCCGCGGCTCACGTACCGCTGGCCGGCGCCGAGCCGCCACCTGCCCTCGAGGAGACGCCGCAGGACGCACCGGCGCCGGTGCTGCCCCAGGTCTCGACCCAGGCGCCCGCCCACGGCACGGCTCCCGTCCGGGACGCGGTGCACAACCGTGACACCGCGCAGAACCCGGACGCCCTGCAGGCGCGGGACGCCGTGCAGCCGAAGGACGCGATGCAGGCCGAGGACTCGCTGCAGACACGCGACGCGCTGCCCGACGACCCGACACAGGCGGACCGGTAGCGGGCCGTCCTCAGTCCCAGGCGAGGAGGGGCTCGCCGGCCCGGACGGCCACTCCCGGGGGGACGAGGAACGTCAGGAGCGACGGGTCGCCCTGGAGCGCGATGACCGAGCACACGGTCGCCAGCCCCAGCGCAGCCACGCGCGGCGGCTCCCAGGACAGCAGGGTCGCGCCCGCCTCGACCCGGTCTCCCGGCTCGACGTGGAGCTGGAAGCCCTCTCCCCCGAGCCGCACCGTGTCGATGCCCAGGTGGACAAGGACGGTGCGCCCACCGGTCGCCTCGAGCGCGAAGGCGTGCGGGAACAGGGAACCGACCGTGCCGGCCGCGGGGGCCACGACCGTCGAGATCCCGTCGCCGTCCACCGAGGGCTCGATCGCGAGGCCCGGCCCCGCGAACGCCTGCGCGAACACGGGGTCAGGGACGTCTCGCAGCGCCACGACCGTTCCGTCCAACGGTGCTCCGACGCGCAGGACCGGCTCGTCCGTGGACGAGCCGGCCCCTGCGGGAGGTCCGGAACCGGTCGGTGACATCTGCTCGTGTCAGCGCAGCGTGTCGAGCTCTGCGGCGAGGTTGTCGGCCTCCGGGCCCACGATCACCTGGATGACGCGGCCCGAGCGCACCACGCCGAACGCCCCCGTGGCCTTGAGCCCGACCTCGTCGACGAGCGCCGGGTTGGTCACCTCGACGCGCAGCCTGGTGATGCAGGGTTCGAGGTCGACCACGTTCGACTGGCCACCGAGCGCCTCGAGGATCTGCTGTGCCTTGCTCATCTACGAACTCCTGACTCCTGTGCTGCGGGCGCCGTTGCCGGGGGAAGGCCTGCGAACAGGCCTCTTTCCTCCACCCTAGTCTCACAGCACAGGCCGGCGAGGGAGAACAGCGGGCGATTTCCCGCCCGACGGCGCCACGCACCCCCGCACGCCCGGCAGGTTCCGCTCGTCCCGCCCGGCCGCCCCCCGCGGCGGGCGACCCGGGCGCCGGACCACGCGACGCCGTCGGGCGGGCGCGTCCCCCGCGGCCGCGCGCGGCTGCCCGCTTGGCGCTGGGCTCACGGCTGGGGAACACTGCCAGGGAGGGGAACCCGGCCGACCGCCGGGACCGGGCGAGCTCAGGAGGACGTCGTGGCCAGCGAGGAACAGCGGACGATCACCGGCATCGGGGTGTGCCCCGGGAAGGTCGTCGGGCCGGTCGTCTTCCTGCCCGAACCGCTCGCGGAACCCTCCCCCGGGCTCCGCCTGCGTCCCACGGCCGACCTGCGTGCAGAGGCCGACCGCATCCCGGTCGCCGCCGCCCAGGTGCAGGCAGACCTCGAACGGGCCGCAGCCTCCGCGACCGGGGACACGCGCGACGTCCTGGAGGCCACGGCCGCGATGGCCGCCGACCCCACGCTCGCGGCCGACGCCGAACGGCGCGTCGTCGACGAGCACCTGATCGCCGAGCGTGCCGTGTGGGAGGCCGCCGAGTCGGTCGCGCAGCAGTTCGAGGCCCTCGGCGGGTACTTCGCCGAGCGTGCGCGCGACATCGCGGACGTGCGCGACCGGATCGTCGCCGCGCTCTCGGGCCGCCCCGCGCCGGGCGTGCCGGACCACCCCGAACCGTTCGTGCTCGTCGCGCTCGACCTGGCCCCGTCGGTGACCGCGGGCCTCGACCCGGCGCGCGTGCTCGCGATCGTGACCGACGGCGCCGGGCCCACGTCGCACACCGCGATCGTCGCCAACGCCATGGGCATCCCCGCGGTCGTCGCCGCGGCCGGGGCGAGCGAGGCGCTCGACGCGGGCGACACGGTCCTCGTGGACGGGTCGGCGGGGACGGTCCTGGTCCACCCCACGGACGAGCAGGTCGCGACCGCCCGGGCGCTCGCCGCGACCGTGCGGACCTTCTCGGGCGAAGGACGCACCGCGGACGGCCACCGGGTCCAGCTCCTGGCCAACATCGGCGACCCTGCGGGCGCCGAGCCCGCCGCGGCCGCCGGGGCCGAGGGCGTGGGGCTCTTCCGGTCCGAGTTCGCGTTCCTCGACCGCGAGGAGCCACCGACGATCGCCGAGCAGGTCGCCGCCTACCGCACGGTCTTCCACGCCTTCCCCGGCCGCAAGGTCGTGATCCGCACGCTCGACTCGGGCGCGGACAAGCCCCTGCACTTCCTGTCGGTCGACGACGAGGAGAACCCCGCCCTGGGGGTCCGCGGGCTGCGCACCTCCGAGAAGTGGCCCGACCTCCTGGAGCAGCAGCTCGAGGCCGTCTCGCTCGCGGCCGCGGCCGAGGAAGCCGTGGTGTGGGTCATGGCCCCCATGGTCTCGACCGTCGCCGAGGCTGAGTGGTTCGTCTCCCGGTGCACGGCCCACGGGCTCGACACCGCGGGCGTCATGATCGAGGTGCCCAGCGCGGCCCTGCTCGCCGGTCCCGTGCTCGCCCGCGCGCACTTCGCCTCGATCGGCACCAACGACCTCACGCAGTACACCATGGCGGCCGACCGCCTCCTCGGCTCGCTCGCCGAGCTCAACGACCCCTGGCAGCCCGCGGTCCTCCAGCTCGTCGCCGCGACCTGCCGCGGCGGGGACCTCCAGGGGCGGCCCGTGGGCGTGTGCGGCGAGGCGGCGTCGAACCCCGTGCTCGCGGCCGTGCTCGTCGGGCTCGGCGTGTCCTCGCTGTCGATGACTGCGCGCGCGATCCCCGACGTCGCCGCGCTGCTGGGTGCGGTCACGATCGCCGAGTGCCGCGCGGTCGCGCAGCTCGCGCTCGCGGCCGAGAGCGCGGCCGACGCGCGCGCCACGGTCCGGGCGGCCCTCCCGCAGCTCGACGAGCTGGGGCTGTGAGGAGCCCGACAGCGGCGAGCGTCACGTCGCCCGGACGCCCGGGCGCGCGCGACCGGATGGGATGATGGCCGCGTGACCAGCGATCCCGTCCCCCACCCCGGCGGCACGCCCGCACCGCTGCCAGGCGGCTCCCCCGCTGCCCTCCCGGTGAGCCCCGCGACCCCGCGCCTGCGCGAGTCCGTCGCGTCCTCGGACAGCTTCTACGACGCGATCGGGGGGCACGAGACCTTCGTACGGCTCGTCGACGTGTTCTACGAGGGCGTGGCCGCGGACCCCGTCCTCAAGCCCATGTACCCCGAGGAGGACCTCGGCCCCGCCAAGGTCCGGCTGACCATGTTCCTCGAGCAGTACTGGGGCGGCCCCACGACCTACTCGGAGCAGCGCGGCCACCCCCGCCTGCGCATGCGCCACGCCCCCTTCAAGGTCAACCCCGACGCGAGGGACCGCTGGCTCGCGCACATGCGTGCCGGCGTCGACTCGCTCGACCTCGCCCCGCTGCACGAGGCCACGCTCTGGGACTACCTGGAACGTGCTGCCCACTCGCTGATCAACACCTTCGAGGAGTGACGTGACCGACGTGACGGCCCCCCAGACCCAGCAGCCCGGCCAGCCCGACGAGACCGCCCGCGCTGCCCAGGCCCCCCCGCCTCGGCCCCTGCGCACCAAGGTCACGGCGGACGAGCTCGCGCGCGACCCGCTCGGCAACCTGCTGCGCGCGCTCCAGCTCGAGGAGAAGCCTGCCGACGACTCGCGTTCCGACGGCGCCGACGTGCGCTTCGGCGGCCTGAGCGTCGACCAGCCCAACGCCCGGATCTACGGCGGCCAGGTCCTCGCCCAGGCGCTCATCGCCGCGGGCCTGACCGTCGAGGGCGACCGCCGGCCCCACTCGATGCACGGGTACTTCCTGCGTGCGGGCGACCTCGACGCCCCCATCGAGTTCGCGGTCGAGAAGCTGCGCGACGGCCGCTCGTTCAGCGCACGCCGCACGCACGCCGTCCAGCACGGCAAGCCGATCCTGTCGATGATCGCGTCGTTCCAGGAGGAGCAGGACGGCGTCGAGCACACCTCGCCCATGCCCGAGGCGCCGGACCCCGAGACCCTGCCGTCGGCGTTCGACGAGCTCGGCAAGATCCCGCACCCCGCCGCGCGCTCGCGCTCGCACGAGGCCGCGTTCGACCTGCGGCACGTGGGCGGCTCGCTCTACCTGGGCCCCGGTGCCGAGCGCACCGACCAGCAGATGGTGTGGATGAAGGCCCGCGGCCCCGTCGAGGGCGACCAGCTCCTGCACCGCGCCCTCATGGCGTACGCGTGCGACCAGATCATGCTCGAGCCCGTGCTGCGCAAGACCGGGTCGAGCTGGGTCACGCCCGGAGCGTCGATCGCGAGCCTCGACCACGCCATGTGGTGGCACCGCGACGCACGCGTCGACGAGTGGCTGCTCTACGTGCAGTCCTCCCCGAGCGCGCAGGGCGGGCGGGGCCTCGGCGCCGCCCGTGTCTTCACGCGCGACGGGACGCTCGTGGCGAGCATCGCGCAGGAGGGCATGCTGCGGCTGCCGGTCTGAGCGTGCGGCTGACGAGCGAGTCGCCGGGGCGCGGGGCAGGATGACCGGATGGTCCGCCTGCGCCGCGTCTCGGTCTCCTCTCCCGGGTACGGCCGACGTCGGTACGGGAAGGGGTTCTCCTACCTCGACGTGGACGGCTCGCGGCTGACCGACCCCGACGAGGTCGCGCGCTGCACGCGCCTGGTCGTCCCGCCTGCCTGGTCGGACGTGTGGATCTGCCGGTTCCCGGACGGCCACATCCAGGCCTTCGGGTACGACGACGCGGGACGCGGCCAGTACCTGTACCACGACCAGTGGCGTGAGCGCAGGGCCCGCCGCAAGTTCGACCACGTCCTGGCGGTCGGCGCGCGGCTCCCGGCCGCGCGCCGCCGGGTCGCCAAGGACCTCACGGCGGACGGGATGCCACGGGCCAAGGTCCTCGCGCTCGCGTTCCGGCTCCTGGACCTCGCCGACTTCCGCGCCGGCAGCGAGGCGTACGCGAAGCAGAACGGCAGCTACGGTCTCGCGACGCTGCGCACCGAGCACGTGCGCGTGCGGCGCGACGGCTCGGTCCACTTCCGCTACCCCGCGAAGTCGGGGCAGGTGCGCGACGTCGTCGTCGAGGACGAGCGGGTCCGCGAGATCGTCACCACGCTCGTGCGGCGTCGGGACGCGGGCGACCTGCTCGCGTGGCGCGAGGAGACGCCGGGCGGCGTGGTCTGGCACGACGTGACGAGCGCGGACGTGACCGCCTACCTCAAGGAGCGCCTGGGCGAGGACGCGACCGCGAAGGACTTCCGCACCTGGCACGCCACCGTCCTCGCCGCCCGCGCCCTCGCGGACGCGGGTGCACCACCCGCCTCCGACCGCGCCCGGCGGGCCGTGGTCGCGGGCGTGGTCCGGGACGTCGCCGACGAGCTCGGCAACACCCCGGCCGTCGCCCGCTCGTCGTACATCGACCCTCGCCTGGTCGACCTCTGGGAGCGCGGGCAGACCATCGAGCCGCTCCTGGGCAGGCGGCGCAGCCAGGCCGCGGCCGAGCGCGCCGTGCTGGACCTGCTCGGGTGACGGCCGGTCGCGAGCCGCCGTCCCTCGGGTCACCATGGGGAGCACCATGACTCCCACCGACGACGCCGCTCCCCCGCCCACCACGACCGCCCCGGCCGCCGAGTCGGCCGCCGGGCCCACCGTGCCCGGGTCCCGACCCCTGACCGTCGCCGTCACGGGGGTGACGGGCTACGTCGGCGGCCGCCTCGTCCCCGAGCTCCTGGGCGCCGGGCACCGCGTCCGCGCGATCGCCCGCCGCCCCGAACGCCTGGCCGGCCGCGACTGGGCGCAGCACGTGGACCTGGTCCAGGCCGACGCGTCGGACCTCGACCAGATCCGCGAGGCGCTGCAGGGGGCGGACGTCGCGTACTACCTGATCCACTCGCTCGGCACGGGCCGCTCGTTCGCGGCCCGCGACCGGCGCACGGCCCTGACGTTCGCCCGGGCGGCCCGCGAGGCGGGCGTCGGGCGGATCGTCTACCTGGGCGGCCTGTTCCCCGACGTCGACGACGCAGACCTGTCCCCGCACCTGGCCTCGCGCAAGGAGGTGGGCGAGATCCTGCTGTCCTCGGGCGTCCCGACGACGGTCCTCCAGGCCGCGGTGATCCTCGGGTCGGGCTCGGCGTCGTTCGAGATGATGCGCTACCTCACCGAGCGCCTGCCTGCGATGACGACGCCGCGCTGGGTCGACAACCGCATCCAGCCGATCGCGATCCGCGACGTGCTGCGCTACCTCGTCGGCAGCGCGACGATGCCCCCGGACGTCTCGCGCGCGTTCGACGTCGGCGGCCCCGACGTCCTGACCTACCGGCAGATGATGCAGGGCTACGCGCAGGTCGCAGGGCTCCCGCGACGCCTGATCGTGAGCGTCCCGGTCCTGACCCCGCGCCTGTCGAGCCACTGGGTGGGTCTCGTGACCCCCGTGCCCGCGAGCATCGCACGCCCCCTGGTCGAGTCCCTGGTCCACGAGGTCGTGTGCGACGAGCACGACATCGCGCGGTACGTCCCCGACCCGCCCGGCGGGCTGATCGGCTTCCGCCGGGCGGTCGAGCTCGCGCTCCAGCGCGTCCACGACGGCGAGGTGACCACGCGCTGGTCCTCGGCCGCGGTCGAGGGGGCACCGAGCGACCCGCTGCCCTCCGACCCCGACTGGGCGGGCGGCTCGCTCTACGTCGACGAGCGCCGGCGCGTCGTCGACGCCCCTGCCGACGTCCTGTGGTCCGTGATCGAGTCGATCGGCGGGCAGCGCGGCTGGTACTCGTGGTCGCTCGCGTGGCGGGTGCGCGGGCTCCTCGACCGGCTCTCGGGCGGGCCGGGCCTGCGGCGCGGACGCCGCGACGAGCGCACGCTCGTGGTCGACGACGTCCTGGACTTCTGGCGGGTCGAGGCCATCGAGCCCGGCCGGCGCCTGCTGCTGCGCGCCGAGATGCGGCTGCCGGGTCTCGCGTGGCTCGAGCTGCGCGTCGACGAGTCGGCCGAGGAGATCACGGGGCCCGACGACGCCGGTCCCGCTCCCGAGGAGGCGTCCGGGCCGGGACGGTCCTACTTCGCGCAGCGGGCGCTGTTCCACCCCCACGGGCTCGCCGGGCAGGCGTACTGGTGGTCGGTCGCGCCGTTCCACGGCGTCGTGTTCGGGGGCATGCAGAAGAACATCGCGGAGGCGGCGGAGCGAGCAGCGGTGGTAGCAGCGGCGGAGAGCAGGTAGGAGCGGGCCACCTGCCGCGGCCGCCCTACTCCTCGAGCGCGGTGAGCATCCGGTCGACGAGCGCGAACGCGGTCTCGCTGACGACCATGCCGGCGAGCGTGACGTCGGTGAGGTCGGCGTAGTCCTCGATGAGCTCGCGGATGTCCTCGTCGAGCACGCCGGGCCGGTGCACGGCGCCGCGGGCGGGCACGGCGCCCGAGACCAGGTCGAACGTGAGCGAGGCGATCGCGGCGAGCAGCGGCTCGTCGGCCGCGACGAGACGGGCGATGGCCGCACGCCCGGCGGCGGACGTCGCCTCTCCCGTGACTGCCTGGAACGCGAGCAGCGCGACCTGGAGCGTCCGGGGTCCGTGGAGGAAGGACTCGTCGAGGCCGGGCAGGACCTCCTGCGCGGCGAGCAGCACCTCGAGCTGGAGGTCGACCTGGTCGGCGGGCTCGCCGGGCAGGTGGGCGGCGCCCATGGTCAGCAGGAGGAGCGCGACCCCGCTGCGCACGTCCTCGGGCTGGCTGTCGTCCCGCACCACCGCCGCGAGGACGCGCAGCGCGGGCACCGACACACCGTAGAGGGCACCCTCGTGGTTCACGACCTGCCACAGCAGGTCGAGCGCCTCGTCCTGCTCGGCCCCCGCCGGCCCGACGACGGCGCGCACCAGAGCAGGGATCACGTCGGCCGCGCCGAACGCACCCTGGTAGGCGCCCCAGTCCACGGCGTCGAGCTCGAGCTCGACGTCGGAGAGGGGCGGCTCGGACCGGGGCAGAACGGGCAGAACGTCTTCGGGTCCGGCGTCGACGGCCACGTCGGCGCCCACAACCTCTACGGTGTCCACGCGCGCATCATGACATCTACCAGGGGTATCCGTCACGGTCGTGTTCGTCACCGGACCGCGGACGCATCCCCCGAGGGCGAGGACACCGGGAGACGTCGGCCGGGCCGGACGGTCTCAGCGCCCTCGGCGACGGAACTCGAGCGGCTCCTCGACGAACGGCTGCCAGGCCGCGCGCTCGGGCTCGGTGATGCGTCGCGGCGCGCCCGTCGCCGCGTCCACGACCACGATCGTCGTCGCCGCCTTGGCGTAGGGCCTGCTGCCGATCGAGGGCCCCGTGCGCTCGGCACCGTCGGGCCACTCGGTGTGCACCTCGTAGCAGACCTCGAGGCTCGCCCCACCCAGGTGCCCGAGCCACATCTCGACGCGCACCGGGCTCCGCGTGAACCCCAGGGGCCGCAGGTACTCGATCTCCTGCCGGGCGACCAGGGTGTGCGACGTCGCGTGCGGGCCCGTGTCGAGGACCGCCGTGGGCCAGCTCTCCTCGATCGAGGCCTCGGGGTGGCGCCAGAACGCGGTGATGCGGGCATCCTCCAGGAGCCGCAGCATCTCGACGTTGTTGACGTGCTGGTAGGCGTCGAGGTCGGACCAGCGCAGGGCGACGGGGACGTGCAGGCGGGTCATGGAAGTCCTTTCTTCGCGTGGGGCTCGCGCCTCTCGTCCGCCGGGGATCGGCGGGGAGGCACCCGGGTCACCTTACGCCCGCCTCAGGTCGCCGCGACCTGGGCGGCCACACGGCACGTGGTGAGCGCCGAGAGCTCCTCTGCGACGGGCAGCCAGACGAGACGCCCCGCGACCTTCCCGATGCTCTCCCGCAGCCTGCGGCGCGCACGGGCCGCGCGCCGTCGGGCACCGAGAGCCCCCGCGAGGCGCGCCGCGAGGGCCAGCACGACGCCGACCACCGCCCCGCCCACGACCAGGAGCGTCGGCCACGGGAATCCGCGCCACACCGGGGTCTCGGGGGCCGGGAGCTGGAGGTAGGCGAGCACCGCGAGCACGCCCAGCCAGACGACCCCCACGACCAGGGCACCCAGCACGACCCACTGGAGGAAGCTGACCACGCCCCACCAGCGCGGACGCCGCGCGGCCTCGAGCTCGGTGCCCGCGACCGCCTGGTCGAGCGCGTCGGCCAGGCCCCCGGTGCTGTCGGTCACGCTCGCCCGCGCGGCGAGCGCCCAGTCCTGCGGGGCACCGGCCGTCATGGTCGACACGTACTCGCGGACGGCGACGTGCGCGCGGGCCGCGACCGTGGGCGAGGCCCGGGGGACGGACGTCCGGGCGAGGTCGGGCCGGTCCGTGCCGCGCGTGAGCCCGAGGCGCCGCAGGGGGTCCACACGGAGCCGCCCGATCCAGCGCGTGGGCGGCCACCCGGTCGCAGCACGGGCGCGCCGGTTCGCCGAACCGCGGACGGCGTCGACCACGGTCGGCACCCCGGCCGCGGCCTCGAGGGCGTCGACGAGCCGCGACCGGGCCGCGTCCTGCGACCGCTCGGGCACCTTGTCCCCGCACGCGTCGGCGATCCGACGTGCGGCACCGCGCACGTCCGCGACCATGCGCGCGACCGCGGCCTCGCGCCGGGCGGCGGCCAGGTCCAGGAGCGCGTCGAGCTCGTCGATCCCCTGCCCCGTCGTCGCCGAGACGCCCAGCACGCGCGCCGTGACGAGACCGTCCTCGGCCACGAGACGGCGCAGGTCCGCGAGGCACGCGGTCGCCTCCTCGGGGGTGAGCCGGTCGATCTGGTTGAGCACGACCACGACGACGTCGCCGTGCCCCGCGAGCGGGCGCAGGTAGCGCTCGTGCAGCGCCGCGTCCGCGTACTTCTGCGGGTCGACGACCCACACCAGCAGGTCGACGCGCTCGACCAGGCGCTCGGCGACCGCGCGGTGCTCGGTCACGACCGAGTCGTGGTCCGGCAGGTCGAGCAGCACGAGCCCGTCGGTGGCCACGCCCGCGCGGTCCGCGGCGTGGTGTCGGTCCCCGACCTCGAGCCAGCTCAGCAACGGGTCGGCCCCCGGCCCCCAGACGACCGCCATCGGGCGAGCCGTCGTCGGGCGCGTGATGCCCGGCCGGGCGAGCGGGGCGCGGGCGATCGCGTTGAACAGCGAGGACTTGCCCGACCCGGTCGAGCCCGCGAGCGCGACGACCGTGTGCTCGGCCGACAGCGCGGTGCGCGTCGCGGTGTGCGCGAGGACGGCGCGCGCGTCGTCGAGCAGGTCGTCGGGCAGGCGGGCCGTGCCGGCCGAGACCGCGGTCTCGAGCGCGGCGACGCGCGCCGACAGGTCCAGGCGGGCCATCAGCGCTCGTCCCCGGTGGGCGCGGCCTCGCCCGGCTCGACCGGACGGGTGCCGAACAGCCGGCGCCAGAACCCGGGACGCTCGGTCACCGGGGCGGCCGTGTGGTCCGGTGGTGCCGACGCGGGGACGGCACGCGCCCCGCGCAGGGCACCCCCCTGCCCGACGGCGCCGCTCACCTCTCCCGTCACGCCCGCCCGGTCGCGCTTCTTCTGCTCGCGCCGCGCGGCCTGGCGCACGTCGTACGCCGCGGCCCGGAGCGGGGCGCCCGTCGCGTCCCCCGTGCCGAGCGCGTCGAGCTGCGACGTGTAGCGTCGGGCCTCGCCGTCGAGGACCGCCGCGACGCGGTCCGCGAGCCGGTCCTGCGCGGTGCGGGTCAGGCGGCGGACCGCGTCGTCGCCGAACACGGCCTCCAGGAGCTTCTGCGCGAGCACCGCGGTCCCGCCCGCGATCCCGATCTCCGCCCCGGTGATGCCGCCCGTCGAGGCGAACACGAGGATCATGAGCGCCACGCCCAGGCCGTTGAGCCCGAACGACAGCGCACGCGCCGTGCCGCGCCTGCCCGCGGCCTGCTCACCGACGAGCGCGAGGACGTCCGACTGCCAGCCCCGGATCTCCTCCGCGACCCGGGTCCGCAGCGAGGCCGAGGCGCGGGACAGGTCGAGCCCGTCGAGCAGCGCGGCTCCGGCCGGGTCGGCACGCCACGCACGGTAGGTGCGCTCGGCGGCCTCCTCCGCGGCGTCGAGCACCACGGACTCCAGGCCGTGCGAGATCGCCTCCTCGACGCCCGGGACCTGGCGCCCCTTGCCGCGGAAGAAGCCGCCGATCGCGTCGCGGACGGAGCCGACCTTCTGCTCGACCGCCCGGAAGAACTCGCCCGTACCCACGAAGTCCTGCCAGCGTGCAAGGACCTCACCACGCAGCATCGCGCCGTCGCTCGTCGCGGCGAGCACCGTGCGCCGCGCGTCGTCGTACGCCGCGTCGACCGAGGACCGCAGGTGGTCGTCGGCCTCGTGCTGAACGTCGACCGCACCGGCGAGCCGCAGCGCGCGCCGCACCAGGTCGTCGACCACGCCGTCCCGCGTCGCGTCGATCACTGCCGAGCGTGCACCCGCGTCGCCACCGAGCGCGGTCAGCCAGCGCGAGATCTCCCCGACCGCGGTCTCGGGCAGCAGGCCGTCCACGAGCGACGCCTCGGGCACGACGAAGATCGGCGCGTCGCCCAGGCCGTTCTCCGAGGCCAGCCGCTGGAGGTCCGCGCCGACGGCCTCCGCCCCGGGATCCACGCGGTCCAGGACGAGCGCCACCTGCGCGCGCCGGGTCGCGGCCTCGTGGAGCAGGTCCCAGGGCACCGCGTCGGCGTAGCGGGCAGCCGTGGTCACGAAGAGCCACAGGTCCGCGGCCCCCAGGAGCTGCGCGGCGAGCTCGCGGTTCTCGACCACGACCGAGTCGACGTCCGGGGCGTCGAGGAGCGCCAGGCCCGGCGGCAGGACCTCGGACGCGACCAGCCGGACCGACCGCTGCGCCCCCTCGGCGGAACCGTGGTCCGCGGGTCCCGTGACGCGCGCGAGCCCTGGCAGGATGCGGTCGGTGCTGAACCAGCGGGCGTCGAGCGGGTGGTGGACCAGCACGGGCGAGCGGGTCGTGGGCCGCAGGACCCCCGGCACCGTGGCCCTCTCCCCCAGGACCGAGTTCACGAGCGTCGACTTGCCCGCCCCCGTCGAGCCACCGACCACCACGAGCAGCGGCGCGGACCGCGACCGCAGGCGCGGGAGCAGGTAGTCGTCGAGCTGGTCGACCGCGAGCGCGAGCGTCCGACGGTCCTCCTCGACGCCGGGCGTCACGAGGGGAAGACGCTGCGCCGTGAGCTCGCCCCGTAGGACGTCGAGCGCCGCGACGAGCTCGTCGGTGCCCTGTACCGACCGCGCGGGCGCGTGCCCCGCGCCGGGGTCCTCGTCCGCGACGTGACGACCGTGACCGGCCTCGTCGAGGCCCTGGTCGGGGGTGCCGATGGCGCGGGAGCGGTCGTCGCCTGCGTCGGTGGGACCGCCGTCGGGAGCACCGCCGACGGGCGGGACGGCGTCGTCGCTCGGGTGGGTCATGCGCCTCAGTCTGCCGGACGCAGCGCCCGCGCGACCGGTGAGCGCGCCGGGACGACGAAGGGCCCCGGCGGATCGCCGGGGCCCTTCGGTCGCGGTGCCGCCCGTCAAGGGCCGAGCACCGGTCGTGCGCTGGTCAGTCGCGCGTCAGCTTGCGGTACGTGACGCGGTGCGGGCGCGCCGCGTCGGCGCCGAGGCGGCCGATCTTGTTCTCCTCGTACGAGGCGAAGTTGCCCTCGAACCAGTACCAGTTCGCCGGGTCCTCCTCGGTGCCCTCGTACGCGAGGATGTGCGTCGCGACGCGGTCGAGGAACCACCGGTCGTGCGAGACCACGACGGCGCAGCCCGGGAACTCGAGCAGGGCGTTCTCGAGCGAGCCCAGGGTCTCGACGTCGAGGTCGTTGGTGGGCTCGTCGAGCAGCAGGAGGTTTCCACCCTGCTTGAGGGTCAGCGCGAGGTTCAGACGGTTGCGCTCACCACCCGAGAGCACGCCGGCCGGCTTCTGCTGGTCCGGGCCCTTGAAGCCGAACGCCGCGACGTACGCACGGGAGGGCATCTCGACGTTGCCGACCTTGATGAAGTCCAGACCGTCCGAGACGACCTCGAACAGCGTCTTCTTGGGGTCGATCCCGCCGCGCGACTGGTCGACGTAGGAGATCGACACGGTCTCCCCGACCTTCAGGTCGCCGCCGTCGAGGGGCTCGAGGCCCACGATCGTCTTGAAGAGCGTCGTCTTGCCGACACCGTTCGGGCCGATCACGCCGACGATGCCGTTGCGGGGCAGCGTGAAGCTCAGCCCGTCGATGAGCTGGCGACCGTCGAAGCCCTTCTGCAGGTTCTGGGCCTCCAGCACGACCGAGCCCAGACGCGGGCCCGGCGGGATCTGGATCTCCTCGAAGTCCAGCTTCCTGGTGCGGTCCGCCTCGGCAGCCATCTCCTCGTAGCGCGCCAGACGCGCCTTCGACTTGGTCTGGCGGCCCTTCGCGTTGGAGCGGACCCACTCGAGCTCGTCCTTCAGACGCTTCGCGAGCTTCTGGTCCTTCTTGCCCTGGATCGCCAGGCGCTCCTGCTTCTTCTCCAGGTACGTGGAGTAGTTGCCCTCGTAGGGGTACAGGCGACCGCGGTCGACCTCGCAGATCCACTCCGCGACGTGGTCGAGGAAGTAGCGGTCGTGGGTCACGGCGAGGATCGCGCCGGGGTACGACGCGAGGTGCTGCTCGAGCCACAGGACGGACTCGGCGTCCAGGTGGTTGGTGGGCTCGTCGAGGAGCAGGAGGTCGGGCTTCTCGAGGAGGAGCTTGCAGAGCGCGACACGACGGCGCTCACCACCCGAGAGCACCGACACGTCGGCGTCCGGCGGCGGGCAGCGCAGCGCGTCCATGGCCTGCTCGAGCTGGGAGTCGAGGTCCCACGCGTCGGCCGCGTCGATGGCCTCCTGCAGGGTGCCCATCTCGGCGAGCAGGGCGTCGAAGTCCGCGTCCGGCTCGGCCATGAGCGCCGAGATCTCGTTGAAGCGGTCGAGCTTGCCCTTGATCTCGGCCACGCCCTCCTCGACGTTGCCGAGGACCGTCTTCTCCTCGTTCAGCGGCGGCTCCTGGAGCAGGATGCCGACCGAGTAGCCCGGCGAGAGCCGGGCATCACCGTTCGAGGGCTGCTCGAGGCCGGCCATGATCTTCAGGATCGTGGACTTGCCGGCACCGTTGGGGCCGACCACACCGATCTTGGCCCCGGGAAGGAAGTTCAGGGTGACGTCGTCGAGGATGACCTTGTCACCGTGCGCCTTGCGCGCCTTGTACATGGAGTAGATGAACTCAGCCACTGGCTCTGTTCCACCGTTCGATCGCTCGCGGGATGCTGTGCGCCCGCCCCGGACCCGGGGTGCCCCAGGTGGGGCGGGCGTCTTCGACCCCCCAGCCTACGCGGTCGGGCCTCAGCGCGTCGCCAGGAGCTCGCCGGTCGGCACGGCCTCGTGGGTGTCGCCGGCCTCGGCCTTCTCGTCGGCGAGACCCGCGTCGTCGGCGCCCGGTCCCCGCTCCGCCAGTGCGTCGTCCACCAGGCCGTGCTCGGCGTCGTCGTCCTCGGGGAACGGCTCCCCCAGCCGTCCCAGGTCCCACGCGCCGGCGTCGCCCGGTCCCTCGCTCAGGCCGCCCGTCCGCTCGCCGGACCCCTGGGTCCCCGAGCCCGGGACCGCACCGGGCGAGGCGGGCGCCAGGGCGTCCGCGGCGCCGTCGGGCTGGGCGGTGCGATGCACCGTGTGCTGGAACTGCGCGCGACCGCGCGTCAGGTCCGGGCCGAGCGCGCTCGCCTCGATCACGAGGTTGGTGCGCGGGCCCTCGGGGCTGGTCCACTCGTCGACCGCGAGGCGGCCCGTGACCACGACCGCGTCGCCCTTGCGCAGCGACGCCGCGACGTTCTGCGCCATGGCGCGCCACGCCTTCACGGTGAACCAGATGGTGCGCCCGTCGACCCACTCGCCGCGCGAGCGGTCGAGGTAGCGCGTGGTGCTCGCGATGCGGAAGCTCGTGAAGTCGTTGCCGGTCGGGGACGTGAAGAGCTTGGGGGTCGTGCCCATGAAGCCTGCCAGCGTCACCGTGACGTCGTTGCCCATCGTTCCTCCTGGGTGCGGGGCCGGCCTGGTGCCGACCGCGCACTCAGGCTGACGGTTCGCGCGTCGCGGCGTCCTGGGTCGAGGGCGTGTCTGTGGACAGCTCGCTCAGGTCCTTGGCTGTGGGCAACGTCAGAGGCCCGGTGAGCGGTGACGCCTTGCCCGTGTCACGCGCCGACTGCGCCAGCTCGCGCACCCGCCGGTGCTCGTCGAGGAGCTTCTGCGTCGGCCTGCCCATGGTCTCCTGGACCACCCGCTCGACGGCTCCGCGACCCGAGGCCAGGACCGTCGCCTCCCGGCGGCGCGCCAGCGTGCGACGGATCTGGATCCCTGCGAGGAAGAAGCCCAGGGCGACCAGGACCGCGGCCCCGGCAACGATCGCGAACGTCGCGACGATCGCCTTGTCCAGGTCCAGCACGCCCAGCGAGCCGAGGATCGCGAGCGCCCCCGTGACCACCGCGACGCCGATCGCCGCAAGAGCCGTGGTGCGGGTCGCGCGTGCCGAGGACGGCCCGCGGGTGTCGAGCGAGACCTTCGACAGCGCGCGCTGCGTGTCCTCGACCAGCCGGTCCGCGGGAGCGACCGCCTCGTCGAGCGCGTGCTTCCAGCCCGGGCGCAACGCCTTGCCGGCCCGCGCGAGCCACCGGCTCCGGGACAGAACGACGGCGTCGACCTGCGGCGGGGCGAACTCGGGGCGGCCGTACCCGTTGCGCACCGCCGCCGCGACCTGCCCCGCGACGGCCGAGAGCCCCGTGGCCTCACCGATCGCCGCGACCTCCTCGTCGACCGCGGTGCTCATGGTCCACGGCACCTCGCCGGGCGTCTCCTCGAGCAGGAGCGCACCTGCGCGGTCGAGCTCGCCCGCGACGCGGCTCGCGGCCACGCTCCGGCGGGCCACGGCCTGCTCCAGGAGCTCGCGCACCTGCCCGAGGCCCTCGCCCGTTCGCGCCGAGACCATCGTCACGAACACGCCGGAGAGCCCGTCCTCCTCCAGGAGACGCCCCATGTCCGCGACGAGGTTGCCGCGCTGCGTCGTGGGCACCGTGTCGATCTGGTTGAGCGCGACGACCATCGACGCCTCGAGGCCGACCGACTTCTGCAGGTAGCCCGAGTGCAGCGCGTCGTCCGCGTACTTCTGCGGGTCCACGACCCACACGAGCAGGTCGACGAGCGGCAGGACGCGGTTGACGACCTCCTGGTGCGCGGGCTCGATCGAGTCGTGGTCCGGCAGGTCCAGCAGGACCAGGCCCTCCAGCCCCTGCTCGGCGTCGCCGTCGAGCTCGCTGCCGCGCGTGATCCGGCGCTCCGGGTCGACCTCCAACCAGTCCAGCAGCGCGGTCGCCTGGTCGCTCCACGAGCACGCCGTGATGCGGGCCGTCGTGGGGCGCTTGGCGCCCACGTCCGCGAAGTTGAGCCGCGAGATCCGGTTGAAGAGGCTCGACTTGCCCGAGCCCGTACCGCCCGCGAGCGCCACGACCGTGTGGTCCACGCCGAGCGCCAGACGCTCCCGCACGCCGCCGATCGCCGTGCGGACTCGGGCCGCGACCTCCGGGTCGAGGCGGTCGCCCGCGAGGTCCAGGGCCTTGGCGAGGTCGTCGGTCCGGGACCGGAGCTGGGTGTCGTGGGACGTCATGAGAGCCTCCTGAGCTCGGCGAGGCGCAGGCGCAGCCCGACGGCGGCATCCGGTGCGAGGGCGGGGATGTCGAGGCGGTCGTGCAGGTCGACGGACTCGCGGGACACCATGGCGGCGGCGCGGTCCGCGAGGTCCGAGGTCAAGGTCGCGACCGACGCGTCCCCGGCGTCGCCGAGGAGGCTGTGCACGAGGCGAGCGGCGTCGTCGGACCCTGCGGCGGCCGTGAGGAGCAGCGCCGCCAGACCCGTGGGGCCGAACGCCTTGACCGCGGCCTCGGCCCGGCGCGTCTCGGCCGTCTCCTGCGGCGCGATGCCGGGCTCGTCGACGCCCCGCAGGGCCTCGACGGCGCGGTCCGCGACGGCGACCCACTCGTGGACCTGCGTCGCCGCGGCCTTCTCGCGTGCCGCCTCACGGACCGGGTCACCGTGCTCGGGGGCGAACGCCGGGCCGCCCGGAGGGGCCGACGGGCCGGAGAGCGCAGCGCGCAGGGCGTCGTCGGCGGCGGCCCCCGCCGCGACCAGCGTGCGGGTCGCGGCGGCGCGCACCTCCTCCAGCAGAGGTTCGAGCGCGACCTCGCGCGAGCGCCCCCTGCGCTTGGTCGAGCGCGCCAGCCCGTGCCGGACCTTGATGCGGTCGATCTTCTCGGCGCCCGCGAGCTGGGCCCAGCGCGAGGCGACCGATCCCCCGGCCACCACGCCCGAGGCGACGGTCCGACGGGCGGAGGCCTCGGCGTCGGGCAGCGCGCGGTCGATCGTCTCGCGCACGACCTCCGCGGCCTCGACCTGCTCCTGCACCGCGTCCGCGATACCCGTGACCCACGCGGGCAGCGCTGCGAGCGAGCCCTTGAGCGTGCGCACGATCACGGCGCGCGAGCGGTCCGGCCCCGCGAGCATCGTCAGCCAGCGCGCGATGGGTGCGACCGTCGCACGGTCGAGCATGCCCTCGTGCGGGCCGACGTCGGGGATCACGAACAGCGGGACCCCCTCCATGCCGTGCTCGCGCAGGCGCGCCAGGAGGTCGCCACGGATCGTCGTGAGGTTGTGCTGCGGGACCCGGTTGAGGACCATCGCGACGCTTGCGCCACGCTCCATGGCCTGCCCCAGCGCGACCCAGGGCAGGGCGTCCCCGTAGCGTGCGGCCGTGGTCACGAAGAGCCACAGGTCCGCGGCCTCGAGCAGCTGGGCCGCGGTCGACCGGTTCTCCGCGAGGAGCGAGTCCAGGTCCGGGGCGTCGAGCAGCGCGGTGCCGCGCGGCACGCCGTCGTGCTCGACCACGCGCGACATGGCCGTCGTGGGGCTGTGGACCAGGACGTCGACGTCGAGCGGGTTGTAGGCGAAGACGGGCTCACGGGTCGTCGGGCGCAGGACGCCCGCCGTCGAGACCTCCTCGCCCAGCAGCGAGTTGTACAGGGTCGACTTGCCCGCGCCCGTCGACCCGGCGATCACGACGACCGCGGGCGAGGACAGCTCCTTGAGCCGGGGCAGCAGGTGCTCGTCGAGCTGGTTCAGCAGGCGCTTGCGGGCCTCCTCGGCGTCCCCGGCCCCGTCGAGGTCCAGCGGCAGGCGGGCGTCGGCGACGTCACGGCGCAGGTCCCGGCCCACGTCGTAGACGGTGGTCCCGATCTCCTCGGGGGCGTTGCCAGGCGTGTTGCCGGGCGTCCTGCCCGAGGCGGAAAAAGCCCGCGGGGCACGGTCGGCAGCATGTCGGGTCGTCACCCGTTCATCTTCTGTGGTTACCGAGGCGATGCCAAACGCGCGCGCCGATGATCGGGTGACGGACTGCGGCGGGGGCGGGTGAGTTGGCCGACCCGGGGCGTGAGGGCTGGACCGAGGTGGCGTGCGACACGTCGCGGTGCCGCCAGAGCGAGCCTGCCCGACGGCGGCGCTCGCCCCGTGCGACACGTCCGCCTCGCGCGCGTGCGCGCAGGTCACGGCCGGATCCCACTACGATGGTCCCCGCGCCCCGATAGCTCAATGGATAGAGCAACGGCCTTCTAATCCGTAGGTTGCAGGTTCGAGTCCTGCTCGGGGCACCCCTACGCCTGACGCCCGACCTCACGTCCCGCGCCCTCACCGCGTCTTCAGGACGAACCGGTCCACCCGTCGCGGAGGTACTCCCATGCTGGACGTCCAGGACGCCGTCCACGTCACGATCGACCCGTCGATCCTCTACTTCGGGACCCCGGTCGTCCTCGTCAGCACCGTCGGTGCCGACGGACGGCCCAACCTCGCTCCGTTGTCGTCGATCTTCTGGTTGGGCCACACCGCGGTGATCGGTGTGGGGGCCAGGTCGCAGACCGCGATCAATCTGCGGGAGACGGGCGAGGTCGTCCTCAACCTGCCGTCGGTCGAGCAGGTCTCGGCGGTCGACCGGATCGCCCTCACGACGGGTCGTGACCCGGTCTCGGCGCGCAAGTCGTCCGTGGGGTACCGGTACGAGCCGGACAAGTTCGGGCGCGCGGGCCTCACCCCGGTCGGGTCGGACACGGTGTCGGCGCCGAGGGCGGGCGAGTGCCCCGTGCACCTCGAGGGTCGTGTGGTCGACGTCCACGCCCTGTGCGGCGACGACCCGGTCGCGGCGGGGAGCATCCTCGCGGTCGAGATCGCGGTCACGCGGGTGCACGTGCACGAGTCGATCCGTCTAGCAGGTTCGGCCCACCGGATCGACCCCGACCGGTGGCGCCCGCTCATCATGAGCTTCCAGCAGTTCTACGGGCTGGGCGACCGCGTGCTGCCGTCCCGGCTCTCGACGATCGACGAGGAGTGGTACCGCTGATCGACGATCCCGCCGGTCGCCCTCGTCGGCGGCGGTCACGTCGACGAGGGCGATCGGCGACGGCTGGGCCGTCCTGCTCTTCTTCCCCGTCGTGGTCGATCAGCCCCGGGGGGCGGGGGTTACCCGCCACAGCGGGCAGTCAGCAGATGGGCCGCTCCCACGGAAGGTGTCCCGCCCCGGGAGGCGAGCGAACGCCGTCGGGCAGCCTGCGGACCGGGTGAAGATGACCGGCGCCGCCGCCGCGGACATCGACCCTGATCGGGGCCCCCGTGCCGAGAATCCGCACATGGGGAGTTCTCTCCTCCCCCGGGGCGTGAAAGAGTAAAGAACCGGCCACCCGTCGCGGATATACTCCCCGGACCGGCCGGTCGACCGGCTTGCCCGGTTCGCCGGGTTCCAGGGGTGGGTCTCGCACCGACCCCGGTCAGTCACGAGCGAAGGATCACGATGACCGAGGCAGCACCGCTCCAGCCCCCCGCCGCGACCGAGCACCTCGTGCTCTCCGCGCCCGAGCCCGTGAAGCCCGTCGCGACCACGCAGGCCCCCGCGATGGCCCCGCGCGTCGACGAGGCCGCGATCCCCGGCCTGGACCAGAAGGTCACGTCCTACCTCGATGCCCTCATGGCCTCCGACGCCCGCTCGCCCGAGTTCGCGGCCAAGGCCAACGACGTGCGCACCATGGGCGACCAGGACATCCGCACCGCGGCCGACTCGTCGAACCGTCTCCTCGCCACGCCCGTGCGCGCGCTCAAGGAGGGCGGGCTGTCCGAGGGCTCCAAGGTGGGCAGCACGCTCCTGGAGCTGCGCCGCACGGTCGAGAACCTCGACCCGTCCGAGGCGAGCGTGGGTCGCAAGCTCCTGGGCATCATCCCCTTCGGCGACAAGCTGACCGACTACTTCCGCCGCTACGAGAGCGCGCAGGGCCACCTCAACGCGATCATCCGCGCGCTCTACGACGGCCAGGACGAGCTCCGCAAGGACAACGCCGCGCTCAACCTCGAGAAGCAGCACCTGTGGGACACCATGGCGCGCCTCAACCAGTACATCTACGTGGCCGAGCGTCTCGACGCGCAGCTCTCCGCGAAGACCGCCGAGCTCGACGCGACGGACCCGGAGAAGGCCAAGGCGCTGCGCGAGGACGTCCTGTTCTACGTGCGCCAGAAGCACCAGGACCTCCTGACGCAGCTCGCGGTGTCCATCCAGGGCTACCTCGCGATCGACATCGTCATCAAGAACAACGTCGAGCTCATCAAGGGCGTCGACCGTGCGACCACCACGACCGTCTCCGCGCTGCGCACGGCCGTCATCGTGGCGCAGGCGCTCGCGAACCAGAAGCTCGTCCTCGACCAGATCACCGCGCTCAACACGACGACGTCGAACATGATCGCCTCGACGTCCAAGATGCTCGCGGACCAGTCGGCGACCATCCAGTCGCAGGCGGCGAGCGCGACCGTCGGCCTCCCCCAGCTCCAGGCCGCGTTCCAGAACATCTACGCGACCATGGACTCGATCTCGACGTTCAAGGTCCAGGCGCTGGACTCGATGGCGCAGACCATCGGCGTCCTGGAGACCGAGACGACCAAGGCGCGCGAGTACCTGGACCGGGTGGCCCAGGGCGACCAGTCGGGTGCGGCCTCGGGCTCGCTCGACCTCGGGAAGGTCTGACCCGGACACATGGGCTGGTTCCAGAACCTGTTCGGCGGCGGGCGCAGGCGCCCGCCGGAGGTCCCCGTGCTGCCGCCGGCACCGACGAGCGCGGACATCCTGGCCTCGGTCGACGCCGTGCAGGCGCAGATCGAGGGCCGGGTCCCGCCCGCCGTCACGGCGCGCGTGAACCGCATCGCGAAGACGGTCGACGACATGGCCCCGCGCCTCGACCGCCTCGGCGGCGGCAGCGCGCAGGCGCACACGGTCGTCGCGACGGCCACGAGCTACCTGCCGGAGGCCGTCGGCGGCTACCTGCGCCTGCCGCGCGACTTCGCGGACACGCGCGCGGTCAACCGCGGCAAGACGTCGCTCATGATCCTGTGCGACCAGCTCGACCTGCTGGGCGTGACGCTCGACAAGATCTCGGACGCGGTCTCGCGTGCGGACGCCGCGGCGCTCGTGGCGCACGGTCAGTTCCTCGCGGAGAAGTTCCAGTCGTCCTCGATCGCGCTCGCGCCCGACGCGGGGGTGGGCACGGCCCAGCCGCAGGCGCCGGGCACCCCGGGCGGGTTGGAACGGCCGTGAGCGCCGCGCGCCAGGGGGCGCTCGCACGGAGCATCGAGGCGCTCGTGGCGGTGGGTCGCGGCGCGGGCCTCGTGCCCGACGACGTCGCGCACGAGGGCGAGCAGCTCGCCGCCGCGGTGGCCGAGTCGTCCACGGGCGCAGCCCCCGCGTGGCTCGAGGCCGTGGGCCGCGACCCGGGCGACTACACGGCGTTCTTCGAGTCGGCGCAACGTGGCCGGCGGTGGCGCTCGGCCCCGACCGACCAGCTCACGGCTCTCGTCGTCGCGGGCTCGGAGCACGCGGCCGCGTACGCGGAGGCGCTCGCGTCCGTGATCGCCGCGGCCGGCTCCCTGGGCTCACCCGGGCTCGCGGCTTCCGCCGGCGCCGCGTCCACGACGGCCGTCCAGCGGGCCGCGGCCCAGCCGCACACCGCCGCACCGCGCCCGCAGCAACAGGCACCGACCACCACCCGCTCCCCCGCGCCCGCGTTCGACCCGACGCTCCCGAGCGCCACGAGCCCGTTCGACCTCGGCTCGCTCGTCGGTGCGGGCGGGCTCCGTCCCCCGGCACAGGACGTCGTCCCGACCGTGGACGCGATCCTCGACGCGCTGGGCGCCCGGACCCCCGGCCACCCGGTTGGTGGGCCGGCCTCCGGGACGCACGCGACGCCGTCGGGCAGCGTGGACGGCGCGACCACCGGCGGCGCGCAGACCGCGACGACCGGGGACGCCGCCGCAAAGGCGGAGGACGAGGCCGAGCCGCCGCGCCCGCTCGAGGAGCTCCTCGCGGAGCTCGACGCGCTCATCGGGCTCGACCGGGTCAAGCACGAGATCCGCCAGCAGACCGAGCTCCTGCGCGTCGAGAAGCTGCGCACGGCCGCGGGCCTGACCACGCCCACGCTCACGCGCCACCTCGTGTTCCTCGGCAACCCGGGCACGGGCAAGACGACCGTCGGGCGCCTCGTCGCAGGCATCTACCGCGCGCTCGGGCTGCTCAGCACGGGGCACCTGGTCGAGGTGGACCGCTCCGAGCTCGTCGCCGGATTTCTGGGGCAGACGGCCGTCAAGACGTCCGAGGTCGTGGCGACCGCGATCGGCGGCGTGCTCTTCATCGACGAGGCGTACGGCCTCGCGGAGGACCAGTACGGCGCCGAGGCCATCAACACCCTCGTCAAGGACATGGAGGACCACCGCGACGACCTCGTGGTGATCGTCGCCGGGTACCCCGGCCCCATGGCCGGGTTCATCGCGACCAACCCCGGGCTCGAGTCACGCTTCTCCACGACCATCACGTTCGACGACTACACGGACGCCGAGCTGCGCGGCATCTTCGAGCGCATGGCCACGTCGGCCGACTTCGAAGCGCTGCCCGAGACCCTCGACCGGTTCGAGGAGATGGTCTCGCTCGTGCCGCGCACCGAGGGGTTCGGCAACGGCCGCCACGCGCGCAACGTCCTGGACGCGGCCATCGCACGCCATGCGTGGCGCCTCAAGGACACCCCGGAGCCCACGCTCGACGAGCTCCGCCGGATCCTGCCCGAGGACCTGCTGCCCCAGGACGGGACCGCCGCCGAGGGCTCGGCCGGCGTCCTGACCGACGCGGCCGAGCCGACCGAGCCGGGCAGGCCCGCTGAGCCCGACGAGCCCGACGGCCTCCCCGAAGACCTCTCCGAGAACCCGACCGTCTCTCCTCAGGAGGAGCCTGCATGAGCCAGACCCTGACGCCGCCGCCCGGGTCCGCCCCGGCGACCGGTCGGGCCGTCCAGCCCTCCTACCCCGGGCAGCCGTCCGCGCAGCCGGGCGCGCCCGCCGCCACGCAGGCCGAGGAGCGCGCCGCGCGCCGCGCGGGCGTGCGCAGCGCGCTGCGGCGCTCGCCGGGCAAGCTGCGGATCGCGCTCGCGCTGTGCGTGCTCGCGGCGATCGTCTTCGGCGCGCTCGGCTTCCAGGCCGCGCGCGTCCAGGGGATCGCGCTCGACGACGCCCGCGCGGACACGAGCCAGCTCCTGGGCGTCCAGGACGTGCGCAACAACCTGGTCGTCGCGGACGCCGCGGCGACCAACGCGTTCCTGGTCGGGGGCCTGGAGCCCGTGGACCAGCGCGAGCGCTACGACGACGCGATCGCGAACGCCTCGATCCGCATCGCCGAGCTCGCGGGGTCCAACAGCGCGGACGCGACCGAGCTCGGCCGGGTCGCCTCGCAGGTCGCGGTCTACACGGGCCTGATCGAGCAGGCGCGCGCCAACAACCGCCAGGGCTTCCCGGTGGGGTCGGCCTACCTCGACCAGGCCTCGACGCTGCTGCGCGACGAGATCCTGCCGACGCTGACCACGCTCGTGGACGACAACGCCGACCGCGTGGCGTCCGACCTGTCGATGGTGCGCAACGCGCTGTGGATCCTCGCGGCGGGCGTGCTGTGCCTGGCGCTGCTGGTCGCGACGCAGGTGTGGCTGGCCAAGCGCACGCATCGGGTGCTCAACGTGGGCCTGCTCGCGGCGAGCGCGGTCGTGCTGGTCGTGGGGGTCGTGGGCGCAGTCCTGCTGAGCCAGACCAACGGCGCGGCCGCGGCGGTCCGCGACGGCCCGTACGCGGCGACGCTCGCGGCCTCGACCGCGTACTCCGAGGCCAACGACGCCAAGGCCATGGAGAGCTTCACGCTCATCAAGCGCGGCTCGGGCCAGGCGTACGAGGAGTCGTTCGTCGAGCTCACGGCCGACGCGACGCAGCGCCTCGACGAGGCGGGCGCGGCCGGGGTCCTCGACGGGACCGCGGCCGGGTACCTGGCCGACTGGGTCACGCAGCACCAGGCGATCCGTGCGCTCGACGACGCGGGCGACTGGGACGGGGCGGTCGCGCTCGCGACGAGCTCGTCCGAGGGCAGCCCGAACGCCGCGTTCGCAGCCTTCTCCCAGTCCGTCACGAACGACATCACCGACAACATCCGGGCCACGCAGGCCGACCTCGCCTCGGCGGGCACGAAGTCCGCCCTCGCGGGCTGGCTGCTGCTGGCCGCGGGTCTCGTCGCGGCGGTCCTCGCCTGGCGCGGCCTGAACGTCCGACTGGAGGAGTACCGGTGATCACCACGACCTTCCGCAAGAGCGGGCGCCTGGGCGCCCTGGTGGCGCTGGGAGTCTCGGGCGCCCTGGTCCTGGCCGGTTGCGCCACGCCCGACGCCGGGTCGTCCGCGGGTGCGCCTGTGGCCTCGGTCGTCGGGACGGCCGGCAGCACCGCGGCCGGGAGCGGCCCGGCGGGCGCCGCGGTCTCCGCGGCCGCGGCGTGCGAGAACCCGGTCGCGTCCTACGCACCCGACGGACCGCTGCCCGGACCGGGGGCCCTCCCGGCGGGCAGCACCATGGCGGCGATCCGCGACCGCGGCTCGCTCGTCGTGGGCGTCTCGGCCGACACCCTCCAGCTCGGTGCCCGCAACCCCCTGACGGGGCAGATCGAGGGCTTCGACATCGACGTCCTCCACCAGGTGTCGACCGCGATCTTCGGCGACCCGGACCGGCTGCAGTTCCGCGTCATCACGTCGGGGCAGCGCCTCGAGGCCCTGGAGACGGGCGAGGTGGACATCGTGGCGCGCGCGTTCACGATCAACTGCGAGCGCTGGGAGACCATCGCGTTCTCCTCGGAGTACTACCACGCGGGCCAGAAGGTCCTCGTGACGCGTGACTCCGAGGCGCAGGGCATCGCGGACCTCGCGGGCCAGCGGGTCTGCGCCCCGGACGGCACCACGACGCTCGAACGTCTCCAGGAGTACCCCGACATCGAGGCCGTGCCCGCGACGACCCACACGGGCTGCCTCGCGCTCTTCCAGCAGGGCAAGGTCGACGCGATCACGGGCGACGACACGATCCTCGCGGGCTTCGCCGCGCAGGACCCGTACGCCAAGGTCGTCGGGCAGGCGATCTCCGACGAGCCGTACGGCCTGGGCATCCCGGCCGCGAACGTCGACATGGTCAAGTTCGTCAACGGCGTCCTGGAGCAGATGCGCACCGACGGCACCTGGACGGCGCTGTACGACGAGTGGCTCGGCGTCCTCGGTCCGGCTCCGGCCCCGCCGGTCGCCGTGTACGGCCGCACGCCGTGACGCCAGGCTCCTCGTCCTCCCCTGTTGCTGCCGGGCCGCCCGTGGCCCCGCGCACGCAGCAGGCCCCGACCGCGCCCGGACGCCTGGGCGAGGCGAGCCCCGCCGCCGAGCTCTTCACGTACCTCGCGGCGCTCGAGGAGTGGCTGCGGGCACGCCGCACCGAGCTCGACCGCCTCGACGCCGCAGCCCAGGCCGCGGCGTCCCCCGAGACGTACACCGCGGACCTGCTGCTCGCCATGACCCTGTGGCAGGCGGCCCGCACGCGCGCCGACGAGATGGCCGTGGTCTGGGACTCGGGGCGTGCGGACACGGTCGCGCGCGAGAAGATCTCACAGCTGATCTGGGGTCGGCTCAGCTCGCCCGACGGCTCGTCGCTCGTGTCGCTGGTCGAGGCGACGCGGCTGTGCGACGCGATCGTGGCCGCACTGCGCACGCGCCTGTCGTTCGACCCGAACGCCGCCGACGAGGTCGCCCGGTTCCGTGGGCTGCGCGCCGAGCTGGCCCGGTGCGACGAGCTCGCCGGCTCCGACACCTCGGCCCGTGGCCGGGTGGAGAAGCTCCGTGAGCGCTGGACGCGCCTGCGGGACAAGGCGTCGCACGGCGCCGACGTGACCGGCCCCCTGACCGAGCTCGAGGCCGAGGTCGCGCGCACCGAGCGCGACCTCATCGTGGGCGCGTCCGAGCGTCGCGAGCTGGCCCGCGACCGCAAGCAGGCCGTCGAGCGCTACGCGGCGCTGGAGGCCCGCGAGCCCTCGCTGCGCGAGCTCGCGGCCCGTGCCCGCCGCGAGATCGCGGCTCCCCCTCGCCTCGCGGTGCCCGACGTGTCACGCCTCGGCGAGGTCCCGCACGACCGTTCGGGGCTCGACGGCTTCCTCACCCGGCTCGCGACCGTCGCGCGCGCGTTCGACACGGTCGAGTCCGCGTACACCGCGCCGCTGCGCGAACGGGCCGAGCTGCGCTACCGGCTCGACGCCTACCGCGTGAAGGCCGACGCCAACGGCCGCAGCTCCTCCCCCACGGTCCGCTCCGGGCTGGCCGAGGCCCGCGAGGCGGGCGAGGCCGTGCCCTGCGACGTGGTGCTCCTGCGCTTCCTCGTCGAGCAGTACCAGTTCCTGTCCCGTGACCTGCCCGCACACCTCTCGTCGCCCGGACCGTCGCCCGCACCGGGCCAGGAAGGATCGTCCCGATGACCACGACCGCTCAGGAGTCCTGCTCCCAGCCGGGCTGCCCCGGCTTCATCGAGGACGGCTACTGCAACGTCTGCGGCTCGCCCGCCGCGCCCTCGGGCGCAGCCGGTGCTCCCGGCCCGGCAGGGTCGTCGACGACCGCGACCGCTGCCGCCGCGTCGCCGTCGGCCATGCTCGGCACGGGCATCGCGCAGGCCGCGCCGAACTACGCGGCCGGCCCCGGCCCCGAGGGCGAGGCCGTCTCGACCCGCACCGGGCGCACGAGCTCGACCCAGCTCGCGAGCGCCGCGCTCGGCTCGGCCCGCTCGGCCGTCACGGGCACCAAGTCGACACGGCGCGTGGGGACGTCCTCGACACGTCTGCGCGGCCACCGCCTGGGCGCGGGACTGACGACCGTGCCCAGCGCGCCGGTCCGCGACCCGCTCCAGGCCATCATGGCCGTGCCCGAGCTCGCGGAGTCCAAGCGCTTCTGCCCCACGTGCGGCGCCAAGGTCGGCCGGTCGCGCGACGGCGTCCCGGGCCGCACCTCGGGCTTCTGCCCGCAGTGCCGCACCGCGTTCTCGTTCGACCCGCAGCTCTCGCCAGGCGACGTCGTGGGCGGCCAGTACGAGGTCGTGGGCTGCCTCGCGCACGGCGGCCTCGGCTGGATCTACCTGGCCCGCGACCAGAACGTGTCGGGCCGGTGGGTCGTGCTCAAGGGTCTGCTCAACTCGGGCGACCCCGACGCGTTCGCGGCCGCGATCTCCGAGCGCCAGTTCCTGGCCGAGGTCGAGCACCCGCTGATCGTCGAGATCTACAACTTCGTGATGCACGACGGCGCGGGCTACACCGTCATGGAGTACGTGGGCGGCAAGTCGCTCAAGGAGATCCTCAAGGACCGCCGCGACGACAACGGCGGCGTGGTGAACCCGCTGCCCGTGGACCAGGCGCTCGCGTTCGTCCTGGAGATCCTCCCGGCGTTCGCGTACCTGCACGACCTGGGCCTGATCTTCTGCGACTTCAAGCCCGACAACATGATCCAGCAGGGCGACGGCGTCAAGCTCATCGACCTGGGCGGCGTGCGGCGCCTGGACGACCTGACCTCCGCCATCTTCGGCACGGTCGGCTACCAGGCTCCCGAGGTCGCGGAGATCGGGACGTCCGTCGCGTCCGACATCTACACGATCGGGCGCACGCTCGCCACGCTCGTGCTGGACTTCCGCGGGAACCAGACGACGTACGTCGCCTCCCTGCCGCCGGTCGCCGAGACCCCGGTCTTCCAGCAGTACGACTCGTTCTACCGCCTGCTCGCCAAGGCGTGCGCGCTCGACCCGTCGGACCGCTTCGCGACGGTCGACGAGATGCGCGCGCAGCTCATCGGCGTGCTGCGCGAGGTCGTCGCGACCGACCGCGGCCCGGGCAGCGGCGCGCTGCACTCGGCGGCCTCCGTCCTGTTCGAGGCGCCCGTGTCCGACGACGCCGACCACCCGCTGACGTGGGACGCCCTGCCGACGCTCAAGATCGACGAGTCCGACCCCATGGCGAGCTGGCTCGCGGGCGTCAACATCGCCGACCCCGCGGCTCGCATGGCCGCCCTCGCTGCGGCCCCCGAGTCGACGGTCGAGGTGCGGCTCGCGTACGCCAAGGCCGCGATCGAGCACCGCCGGTTCGCCGAGGTCGACAAGACGATCGTCGAGATCCTCGCCGACGACCCGTGGGAGTGGCGTGCGGCCTGGATCGGCGGGCTCGCCGAGCTCGCGCGTGGCGAGGCCGCGGACGCCCGCGCCTCGTTCAACGCGGTCTACGGCCAGGTCCCCGGCGAGCTCGCGCCCAAGCTCGCGCTCGCGGTCGCGTGCGAGGTCAGCGGGGAACCGGACATCGCGGAGTCGCTGTACGTGATCTGCGCCCGGTCGGACGCCAACTACACCGCTCCCGCGGCGTTCGGGCTCGCCCGCATCCGGCAGGCGCGGGGCGACCTCGACGGGGCCCTGCACGCGCTGGACCTCGTGACCCCGACCCGCAGCTCCTACACCGACGCGCGCATGCGCCGCGCCCGGCTCCTCGCCGGCTCCGACCGCGGGCTCACGGCCCTGGCCGAGGCGCTCGCGAGCGTCGAGTCGGTCGCGATCCCCCAGCGCGACCGCGTGGCCCTCTCGATCGACGTCCTGCGCTCCGCGCTCGAGGAGGTCACGGTCAAGAAGCAGGTCGGCACGGCGCGCCTCGGCGGGGTCGAGCCCAAGGAGCCACCGCTGCGCGACGCCCTCGAGGGGGCCTACCGCGAGATGGCGACGCTCACCGAGGACCGGGTCGCGAAGATCGACCTCGTCGACCAGGCGAACGCCGTGCGCCGCTGGACGACGACGTGAGCGCGCAGGAGAGCTCGCCCGGCCTGCTCGCGCCGTGCGCCACGTGCGGTGAGGTGCCCGCACCCGGGGCCAGGTTCTGCGAGAACTGCGGCTCCGACGTCGGGCCTGCGGTGGCCGCCGGGGACGGGCCGCCCATCCTGGCGCGCCCGCCCGTTCCCGCGCTCCCCGCGCTCAGGCTCCCCGAGCCGCCCGCGGACCTCAAGCCGACCGACCCCGAGTCCGGGTCGGTCCCGCCTCCCCCTCCTCCGCCCCCTCCCTCCGCGGTCCGGCGACCCTGCACGAGCTGCGGCGGGACCGTCGCGGACGACGGCTACTGCGAACAGTGCGGCGAGAAGGCCCAGGTCGAGCGCGACCACTGGGCCGAGCAGCCCACCCCCTGGGTCGCGGGCGTGTGCGACCGCGGCATCCGGCACTCGCGCAACGAGGACGCCATGGCGCTCGCCGCGTCGGGCGACCCGGCCACGGTCGGGCGGTTCGCGGCCCTTGTGGTGTGCGACGGGGTCTCGGCCGCGCCGGACTCCGACGTCGCGAGCCTCGCGGCCGCGCGTGCGGCCCGCGACGTGCTCGCGTCCGGCGGGCCCGACGGCGCCGCGCCCGTCACGGGCGACGTCACCGAGCGCATCCAGGCGTGGCAGGCTCTCATGGTCGCCGCGTCGACGACCGCGAACGACGCCGTCCTGGTCGCGGTGGGCGACAAGGCCGAGCGGGCCGAGCCGCCGTCGTGCACGTTCGTCGCGGCCGTCGTCGACGGCCCGCTGGTCGTCGCGGGCTGGGTCGGCGACTCGCGCGCCTACTGGATCCCCGACGCCGGCACGGCCCGCCAGCTCAGCGTCGACGACTCGTGGGCGCACGAGCTCATGGCCATGGGCACGCCGCGCCACGTCGCCGAGAACGCGCCCCAGGCGCACGCGATCACGCGCTGGCTCGGGCCCGACTCGACCGACCCGGCGGCCCGCTGCGCCCCGACCGTCCCCGACTCCTCGGGCTGGCTGCTGGTCTGCTCGGACGGCCTGTGGAACTACTGCTCCGCGGCCGACGACCTCGCGGACCTCGTGCGCTCGACCGAGGCCACGACGGGACGCGAGCCGCGCGCCCTGGCCGCCGAGCTCGTGCGCTGGGCCAACGCCCAGGGCGGCCGGGACAACATCACCGCGACCCTTGCCCGTTTCGAGGCGCTCGCCGCCTCGAACACCTCCGATAACCTGCACACAGACGCTTTCTCGGGCGACGAGCCCGCGACGCACGCCCTCTGATCCACGAAGGAGCCCAGAACCCATGGCCGAGTTCTCCGCCGAGGTCTTCCAGAACGAGTTCCTGTCCGAGGGCGCCACGGATGTGCACGCCATCGTGACGGTGACCGCCCGAGGGGCAGGTCAGGCGGGGGCGGCGACGTCGGGCGGCGGCGTCGCCGAGATCATCATGGTCGACACGTCCGGCTCGATGTCCGGGCGCAACATGGAGTCCGCCAAGTACGCCGCGCAGGTCGCGGTCGACCAGATCCTCGACGGGACCTGGTTCGCGATCGTCGGCGGCAGCCACGTCGCGCAGCGCGCGTTCCCGTACCCCAACGCGCGCGTCGCGATGGTGCAGATGGAGCCCGCGGCGCGTGAGGAGGCCAAGCGGGCCATCGCCATGATGAGCCCGTCGGGCGGCACCGCGATGAGCACGTGGCTCCAGCTCGCGGCCCAGCTGTTCGACACCGTGCCCCAGGCCGTCCAGCGCCACGCGATCCTGCTGACCGACGGCAAGAACGAGTCGGAGCCGCGCGAGAACCTGTCGCAGGTCGTGCGTGCCGTGACCGGGAGGTTCCAGTGCGACGCGCGCGGCGTCGGGTCGCGCTGGCAGGTCGACGAGCTGCGCGAGATCTCGACGGCCCTGCTCGGGACGGTCGACCTGATCGCCGACCCGAGCGAGATCGCGGCCGACTTCTCCTCGCTCGTCCAGAAGTCCATGTCGCGCGGCGTGGCCTCCGCGGACCTGCGCGTCTGGGCCCCGCAGGGCGCCCAGGTGCTGTTCGTCCGCCAGGTCGCCCCGACGGTCGAGGACCTCACGACGCGCCGCGCCGTGGTCAACCCGCTCACGGGCTCCTACCCCACGGGCTCGTGGGGCGACGAGTCGCGCGACTACCACGTGGCCGTGCGCGTGGCCTCGAAGCCCGTGGGCTCCGAGCAGCTCGCGGCGCGCGTGCAGCTCGCCGTGAACGGCGAGGTGGTCTCGTCGGGTCTCGTGAAGGCCAAGTGGTCCGACGACGGCGCGCTCACCACGCGCATCAACCCGGAGGTCGCGCACTACACGGGTCAGGCCGAGCTCGCGTCCGCGATCCAGGAGGGCCTCGCGGCCAAGGCGGCAGGTGACGAGGCGACCGCCACGGTCAAGCTCGGCCGCGCGGTCCAGCTCGCTGCCGAGACCGGCAACGACGAGGCCACGTCTCGGCTGCGCAAGGTCGTCGAGATCGAGAGCGAGGAGCAGGGCACCGTGCGCCTCAAGCGCAACACCGACAAGCTCGACGAGATGGCCCTCGACACCGCCTCGACCAAGACCACGCGGGTCAAGCGATGAGCGCGATCTGCCCCAACGGGCACGCGTCCGAGTCGACCGACTACTGCGACGTGTGCGGCGAACCCATGGGGGCTGCGAGCAGCGCGTCGGCGGCCGTGGCCTCCGGGTCCGTCGGGGCCGCGGCCGGTGCTGCCGGCACTGGCGGCGCGGCTGCGGGTGGCGAGCCCATCACGTGCCCGCACTGCTCGTTCCCGGCCGCGGCCGGGGCGCTGTTCTGCGAGAACTGCGGCTACGACTTCACGACGGGCTCGCTGCCCGAGCCCGCTGGGGCGCCGTCCGCCGCGACCCCGGGCTCGGTGGGTGCGGCTGCACCGGGGCCGCTCGATCCCCCGGCGTCGTCGCTCGACCTCGACCCGGTCGCTCCCCCCGCGGGGTCGCCCGCTGCCGCGCCGTCGGCGGACCCGCTGTCGGCGCCGGCCGCGCTCACGCCGCCGGTCGGTGGCCCGGAGGCGGGTGACCCGTCGTCCGCCCCGGTCGCTGGTGGAGACCCGGGAACCGGACCCCTCGTCGCTCCTGGAGATCCGGGTGCTCCCACCGGCCCGGCAGAGGGCGAGGCGGCGTCCGCGCGGACGGGAGCGACGCCGTCGAGCACGGGGACGCACCTGCCCACCCCGCCCGTGCCGGGCGAGGACCAGTGGGTCGTCGAGGTGTGGATCGACCCCGACTGGTACCAGGCGCAGAAGGCCGAGGACCCGCTGCCATCGGCCGGACTGCCCGGCCTCGTGGTGCTGCGCGAGCGCAGCGTCCTGGTGGGACGCCCGTCGGTGTCACGCAACATCCACCCGCAGATCGACTGCGGCGCCGACACCGGCGTCTCGCGGCGGCACTGCCAGCTCAACACCGACGGCCAGCGCTGGTGGGTCGAGGACCTCCAGTCGTCCAACGGGACCTACCTGAGCCCCGCGGGCGGCGAGCTGCCGATCGACCCCATCCCCGCCGGTCAGCGCCGCGAGGTCGCCGACGGCGACCGCATCTACCTCGGCGGCTGGACGCGCCTCGTGATCCGCAAGGCGCTGCCTGGGGAGGTCTGAACCTTTCGCGTCGTGCGCGACGGGTGGCGCGGACGCCGGCTGAGGCCGGGCCGCGGCACGTCCCGACGGAGGGCGACGGTTGGACAGACACGACCTACGCGCCCGCAGCCAGGTGAGTGTTCACCGACACCTGCTCCACAAACGAGGTTGAGAGGCGTGATTGCACTCGCCGCAGCAGCAACCACAAGTAGTGCTGAGAATGCTCCAAGTACACTCATGCGATCTAATGCCAGAGTCATGGGGCGTCCCATCCTCCCCTGTTCATCAACGCTCCGCCTCGCGACCTGCCCGACCAAACCATCGGGCCGTAATCTCGCGGTCGTCGATCAAGAAGTCGTCTCTCGATTGGGCGTCGAGGGGTGGTGCTCACGGCCGTCAACCCGAACCGGGTCAAACGCAGATAGTCTGATCACCCGACTCCACGAACTGTCGACGACGACACACAGAGTCGCGAATCGGCGCGCAACCGTTCGTTCGCTCCGGAAAGAAGGAGGCCGATGACGATCTCGGCCTTGCATCAGAGAGGATGGTTCGGAAACACTGCCACCTTCCCTCTATTATCCCGCTTGACCGGTCTGGACTCAGGGCCTTTCAGTCTCAGGGGGTGCGGCGGGCCTCCACAAACCGCATCAGCCTTGCTGACTCGAGCACACCGATGTCGGGCGCGAACTGCCAACCCACGCGGGTGAACGCGAATTCGCGGCTTCTACTACGAGTCGCCGCCTCCGAACCACGCCCCACGGAATTCACTTCCCCTCTGCCAGAACCACCGAAAAATCGAAGCCTTGACTCTCCCAAACTTGGGCAGCGCCATGAAGCACATCGAGAAGGACATGAAAATCTGAACAAATCGCCTTCTCTAGGTGATCAACATTGCTAAATACAACGAGCAAAGACGAGATGTTACCTAGCCATGACAGGTCCTGGAGACAGTCCGAGACCGCGTCCCAGCTCCCACCGAAATAGTCGGGAAACCGGAGGGCTCGCGCCAGCTCGGCAATAAGGGTCGCCTTCGAATTCACCTTCTCACCATCAACCTCAGCGAGGATCAATCCAGGACTCTTAGCACGCTCGGAGAGGAAGCTAGCATCTACCATCCTCGGCCACGACCGTTCAGACCCATGTCCGGGTCCCACTTCCCTCACCGCCCTTGAACGAAGTTGCTATAGTGATCACTAGTATAGTACGCCGAGCCGTCGGTCCCAGTGATAAGCCTCTCTGGGCCACGGTTCACACCGGGAGCGTACGGATTCACGTCATACTCAAAATACTTCACCACGCCACCCGCACCGTCGGTTGATGGCAAATAGCCCTCCTTGTTCCCAAAGGGGCGCTGAGCGCCTTGCCAATTTGGCAAACCAAAGCCAGCCGGTCCCGCGCCATTGTTGGCGTCGACATGGTCAAGAACGTCCTGCACATGCTTTGGAAGCGGTCCAATACCCACGTTGCCTGCGATCGGACAGGTGTTATGAACCAGAACCTCTTGCTGGCCAACATGATAGGTGTGGATGCCGTCAACCGAAAGATTGTACGCCCATGCAGTGCGCGAGGCGGAGCCACGCAACTCATCGATCGCGATCGTCCGCCCGTCAGCCTTCAGAACGAGTTCGCCAGCAGACAGCTCGTCGGCGCGCTCGAACCGCCCGTCGGTCACGGACCAAAACGGGTGGTCCTCGGTGGTCTCGAGGACGGCCCCGTTCTCGAGCCGGAGGTCCGTCACGGTGTCTTCGTGCACGAAGACGTGGGTGACTCTCCGGGCCTCCTGCTCCCCGGTCTCCGGGTCAGAGGCGGTCACCTCATCGCCGACCTTCACCTCATCGATGGGCTTCTTCGAGCCGTCACCCATCAGGACAGGGGTGGCTCCGGTAAAGGAGCACGCCTTGGCTGCGGTGTTTGCGGCACCGCCGGACAAGTCACGGGTCGCCTTATTCAGGCGTGAAACTGCGGGCCCGATCTTGAACCCTCTATAGATATCACCACCGATCGGGAGGAAGCTCGTGGCGCTCCGCTGAACCTCGTCCAGTCCCGCTCTCTTGCCGAACCAACCATGCCCATGCCGTCAGCGGCCATTCCAATCGGGCCGGGAATCATGCCGGCAGCATCGAGAGCCGTGCGCCGATACTGCTTGAACAATCGATTCTTGGCAGGCTGCAACTTCAGTTCTTGGCGCCGATGCTCTCGGTACTGGGAGGGGTTGACGATGAATGTGTTCGAGATTCCCATTCTGGGCTTGTGGACCGTACCGATTCCAGTTCTCGAGTTGTACTCGTACGCCTGGTTGCAATCCCGGTAGTCGACACGCCCGCAGTAGATGAGCCCCGTCGGGTCGGAGTAGGTCGTGGGGTTGTTGTTCGAGTACGCGTACCCGTTCCACTGCTGCGGGTCCGTGAGATCCATGAGCGGGTCGACCGAGATGAAGCGCCCCGTCTGCGCGTCGTAGTAGCGCGCACCGACCTGCGTGAGCCCTGTGGAGTCTGTGGGCTTGTTGAGGAATCCGCGATCCCCGACCCAGGTGGATGCTGCGGCGCCACGGGGGTTCCCGTACGGGTCGTGGTAGCGCCGCGTGAGCTGGTTGGTCGAGTTGTTGATCGAGATCTCGGCCGTGGCGTGGTGGTCACTGATGAGGGTCCGCACGCCCGCCGAGCCGTTCGCCGTCCGGGAGGCGACGGTCTTGCCTGCGAACGAGTAGTACCGCCAGCGCAAGTCCTCGCCACGATCCGCACACACTTGTAGATTCCCGACAGGCTCCCCGGACCTCGTGGAGCCGGGCTGGGAGGTTTCCTCCAACCGCTTGTCGACTTCCACCACCTCGCGCCGTTCGCGCTGGCCCGTTGCGCCGACGCATCTTCACCCTCGCGAGGACCAGAGTTGACCCGTGCCACCCGGCACCTCACGCCCTTCCCGAGGAGACCCTGTGGCCCGCCCCGTGCGCACCGATCTGCCCGCAGACCTGCCCGCAGACGTCCCCACCCCCGCACACCCCGACCTGTCGGTCTCGCCCCACGCCCCGGCACACCAGCCATCCCGCTGGAGCGTCACCGCATCCGACGCGGCCCGCATCGCGACGTTCGCCGCCCTGACGGCGGTCCTCGGCATGCCGGGGCCTCTGGCCCTGTTCGGCAACGCCGTCCCGATCACGCTCCAGACCCTCGGCGTCATGCTCGCCGGCGCGCTCCTCGGCGCGTGGCGTGGCGCGCTCGCGATGCTCACGTTCCTCGCGCTCGTCGCGGCGGGCCTCCCGCTCCTGTCGGGCGGCCGCGGCGGGCCGGGGGTCTTCGTGGGTCCGTCGGCGGGCTACCTTGTCGGCTTCGTGGTGGGTGCCGCGGTGATCGGGCTGATCGTCCAGCGGTTCACGACCCTGTCCTTCTGGCGTGTCCTGGCGGCGTGCGTCGTGGGCGGCATGCTCGTCATGTACGCCCTGGGTATCCCGCTGCAGTCGCTCGTCACAGGCTTCTCGCTCCGGACGGTCGCGACCGGTGCGCTCATGTACCTCCCGGGCGACCTCGTCAAGGCCGTGGTCGCGGCCTCGGTCACGGTCGGCGTGGTCCGCGCCTACCCCGCGGCCTCCCCGCTGCGCCGCGGTCCGAGGACACAAGAGAACCAGCCCGCCGCGAGCCCTGCGGCCTGATCGACCTACGATCCCCTCATGCCCGTCGCCCACGCCGTCATCGCGCACGCCCGCAGCTCCGCAGGGGGGCGCTGCGCGCTGCGCTCCCCCGATCGCTCTCGCACCTACCGTGCCCTCGCTGCGGACGTCGCGGCGGGAGCCGAGTTCCTGCGGGCGACCGGGACGGCCGTGGGCGACGTCGTCGCGATCTCCCTGCCCGACCCGGTCGACCTCCTCACGGCCCTCCTCGCGGTCGACCTCGCGGGTGCCACTCCCCTCGTCTGCGACCACTCGTGGTCGCGCGCCCAGCGCGCCGAGGTCCTGCGCACCATCGCCCCGGCGGGCTTCGTCGAGGTCCCGCTCCCGCGGGGCAGCGCGACGGACGCGCTCGCCCCGCTCGGCGGCCCGGTCGCGGACAGCGGGCCCGACGACGTCGCTCCCGCCGAGCCATCGGCGTCGGATCTCGCGTGGGCCGGGTTCTCGTCGGGGAGCACGGGCCGGCCGCGCGCGGTGGTGCGCACCCGCGCTTCGTGGACAGGCTCGTTCCCGGCGACCGCGCGACTCACCGGCACCGGTCCCGAGGACACCGTGCTGGTGCCCGGTCCGCTCGCGTCGTCGCTGTACTGCTTCGCGGCCGTGCACGCACTCGCGACGGGGGCGTGCGTCCAGCTCGCCAGGGGCGACGCCGCGATCACGACGGCCCTGGCGACCTCCGACGTCGTGCACCTCGTGCCCTCGGCGCTCGAGCCGATCCTCGACGCGATCGAGGCGGGCGCCCCGAGCCGACTGCGGACCGCCGTGGTCGGGGGCGCGTCGCTGCCGAACGACGTGCGCGAGCGCGCGGCCCGCGCGGAGGTGGGCGTCGTGACGTACTACGGGGCCGTCGAGCTGTCGTTCGTCGCGATCGACACCGACGGCACGGGCCTGCGCCCCTTCCCGGGCGTCGAGGTCGAGGTGCGCGAGCTGCCGGGGGCGACGCTCGGCGAGGTCTGGGTGCGGTCGCCGTGGGTCGCGCAGGGGTATCTCGCCCGCGCGACCGGCCCGTTCCGCCGCGACGGCGAGTGGTGCACGGTGGGCGACCTGGCCGAGGTGCCCGTCCCCGAGCCCACCACGGGAGAGGATGTCCCGCTGGTCCTGCGCGGCCGGGGAGACGGCGCGATCCTCACCGGCGGCGCGACGGTCGTCCCGGAGGACGTCGAGGTCGTGCTGCGCGCGATCCCGGGCGTCGAGGACGTCGTGGTCGTCGGGACCCCGCACCGCCGGCTGGGCGCGGTCGTGACGGCCGTGGTGCAGTGCGCGGACCGGCCGGGGCTCCGCGCGCACCTCGAACGCGTGGCCCGGGCCTCGCTGTCCTCGGCCCAGCGCCCGCGCCACTGGTACGGCGTGCGCGAGCTGCCCCGGACGCCGTCGGGCAAGGCCGCGCGCGGCGCGATCAGCGAGGCGCTGCTGTCCGGGGAGCCCGCGTACGAGGCGCTGCGGTGAGCGCGTCGCCCGACTCCCCCGTGGTCGTCGCCGCGCGGCGGACCTGGATCGGCACGGCGGGCCACGGGCTCGCGGACGTCGGCGCGGTGGACCTCGCCGCGCCGGTCCTGGGCGCAGCCCTCTCCGACCTCTCCGGGGGCCTGGACGTCGACGACGTCGTGCTGGGCAACTGCACGGGACCGGGCGGGAACCTTGCGCGGGTCGCGGTCCTCGCGGCCTCGCTGCGCGACCCGGACGGGCCGTTGACCGAGCGCGTCCCCGGGGTCACGGTCGACCGGCAGTGCGGCAGCGGCCTGGCCGCGATCCTGCTCGCGGCCCAGGGCGTCCGCGCCGGTGACGGCGACGTCGTGCTGGCCGGGGGCGTCGAGAGCGCCTCGACCGCCCCGCTGCGCGCCCACCGCCCGCCGCGCGGATCGGAGAACCTGCCCGTCCCCTACGACCGCGCCCCCTTCACGCCGCCCGAGCTCGGCGACCCCGACATGGGCGCCGCCGCCGACGCCCTGGCCCGCGAGCGGGGCATCGGCCGCGAGCGCCAGGACGCCTATGCCGCACGATCGCACGCACGCGCCCTCGCCGCCCACGCGGCGGGCAGGTTCGCCGACGAGACGGTCCCGGTCGGGACGCTCGACCGCGACGAGCGCGCTCGCCGGCTCGACCCTGCGCTGCTCGCACGCCTCCCGGCCGTGTTCACCCCGGGCGGGACAGTGACCGCGGGCAACGCGAGCCCGCTCAGCGACGGCGCCGCAGCGGTCGTGATCGTCCCGGAGCGGGTGCGCGCCCGCCTGGGGGTGCCCGGCCTGCGGCTCGTCGGCGGCGTGACGCGCGGCTGCGACCCGCGCCTGCCCGGCTGGGGGCCTGTCCCGGCGGTACGCAAGCTCCTGGCCCGTACGGGCCGGAGCATCGACGACGTCGCCGCGATCGAGCTCGTCGAGGCCTTCGCGGCGCAGGTCCTGGCGTTCACGGGCGCGCTCCGACTGCCCGACGACGACGCTCGCCTGTGCGCGGACGGCGGCGCCCTGGCGCTGGGGCACCCGTGGGGGGCGAGCGGCGCCGTGTCGGTCGTGCGGCTGTTCAGCCGACTCGTGCGCGCGGGGGCCCCGGCGGGCTCGCTCGGGCTCGCGGCCGCGGCGGTGGGCGGCGGCCTGGGTGTGGCTGGGTTGTTCGAGGTGGTCCGATGAGAGGGGCACGCATGCACGGGTCGACCGTCGAGAACCAGACACCGGACCCGGCGACCGCGCCCGCCGAGGTGGGCTGCGTCGTCGGGCTCGAGGACGTGCACGTGCGTCTCGGCGAGCGCGACGTCCTGCGCGGGGTCACCGCCCGGTTGCGCGAGCGGCGCATCGGGATCGTCGGCGCGAACGGCTCGGGCAAGAGCACCCTCGCGCGGCTGCTCAACGGACTCGTCCTGCCCACCCACGGCACCGTGCGGGTCGACGGCCTCGACACGCGCCGCTCGGGGGCCCAGGTCAGGCGACGTGTCGGCTTCGTGTTCTCCGACCCCGACGCGCAGATCGTCATGCCCACCGTCGCCGAGGACGTCGCCTACTCGCTGCGACGCAGCGAGCACGACCGCGCCGTCCGCGACCGTCTCGTCGCGGACTGGCTCGAACGCCACGGGCTCGACGGTCACGCCGACCACCCCGCGCACCTGCTCTCGGGCGGCCAGAAGCAGCTCCTCGCGCTCACGTCGGTCCTCGTGACCTCGCCGCGCCTCGTCGTCGCCGACGAGCCGACGACCCTGCTCGACCTGCGCAACACGCGCCGCGTCGCCGCACTGCTGTCCGAGATCCCGCAGCAGGTCGTGCTCGTCTCGCACGACCTCGACCTCATGACGGGCTACGACCGCGTGCTCGTGATCGACGAGGGCCGGGTCGTGGCCGACGACGAGCCCGCACCGGCCGTCGCGTACTACCGGCGGCTCCTGGACGAGCGGCCATGACCCCTGCGAGCGCGGCCCGGCCGAGCACGGCGGCGGGCACGGCCGGTGCCTACGTCGTCGGGCGCTCGCTGCTGCACCGCGCACCCGCAGGACCCAAGCTCGCCGCGCTCATGGTGTGCTCGCTCGCCCTGCTGCTCGTGCGCGACGCCGTGGGCGTGGGCCTCGCGGCCCTCGCGGTCGTGGGGCTCTACGGGTTCGCGGGCCTCGGGTGGCGCAGCGCGTGGGGCCAGGTGCGCCCTCTGCGCATGTTCCTGCCCGTGGTGTTCGCGCTCCAGTGGTGGCTCATGGACCTCACGTCCGCCGCGGTCCTCAGCACGCGCCTCCTGGTGCTCGTGGCGCTCGCGGGCCTCGTGACCTGCACGACGCGGGTCGCCGACCTGCTCGCGGCGATCGAGCGCGGGCTCTCGCCGCTCGGCCGCGTCGGAGTGGACGTCGAGCGCATCGCTCTCGTGCTGGCCCTCGCGCTGCGCAGCGTGCCCGTGATCGCGGACCTCGCGGGACGGGTCCGCGACGCGCAGCGAGCCCGTGGCCACGAACGCGACGTGCGCGCCTTCGCCGTGCCGCTCGTCGTGGGCGCGATGCGGCAGGCCGACGCGCTCGGCGAGGCGCTGCGGGCGCGCGGCTTCGACGACTGACCGTCAGGCCCGCCGCTGCTCGAGCCACTCGATCGCGACGACGCCCTGCCGCCGCTGGAACGCGCGCAGGGTCGGCATGTTCAGCGGGGCGGGGTGGCGCGCCGCGTCGAAGAAGTACCCGGCGAGTCCGGCGAGGAACGCGTCGACGTCCTCGCGCGTGGCCCCCCGGAACAGCGGGTGGGTCGCCGCGATCCGGTCGACGTCGACCGTGCTGCCGTTGACCCGCGCGTCGAGCAGCAGGGTCACGCCGTCGATCCAGCGCGCACCCGTCCCGGCCCAGGGCCAGTCGACGACCCACACGCGGGCGGACGTGTCGACCAGCAGGTTGTCGAACCGCAGGTCGAGGTGGACGAGCCGGTCGCCGTGCGCGGCGCGGGCTGCCCCGGCCGCGAGCGCCTCGAGCTCGTCGAGGTGGCTGGCGGCCCAGGCCGGGAGCGCCGACACGTCACCGTCGGAGCGCAGCCGCGTCCAGCCGTCGAACGACGGGGCGAGCTCGGCCGTCGCCTCGGGGAACGGCGCGGCACCCGAGGGGTCCCGGACCACGGGCTGCTCGAGCAGCGCACCGAGGAGCGCGATGAGCTCGCGGCGCTCGGGCGGCAGACCGGGGTGGCGGCCGTCGACGTCCTCGATCACGAGCGCGACCCACTCGTCGGACTCGTGCGCGCCCAGGAGCCGGGGGGCCGGCGCGGCGTCGGGCAGGCGGCGCAGCACGTCGAGCTCACGGCGGTGGATGTCGTAGGCGTCGGCGCTTCGGGTGCGACTCACGGCCTTGACGAAGGCCCGGTCGCCCGCAGCGGTGCGCACGCGGTCGGCGCTGCCCGGGGAGTACCCGTGCGCCTGGCTCTCGGCCAGGACCACCTCGCTGCCCAGGATCGTCTCGACGTCCGCGCGCACCTGCGGTGCGAGCTCCTGCCAGGTCGTGCGCCGCGTCGAGACGGTGCGTCGTGTCGAGTCCATCCGGGTGACAGTAGTCGGCGCGCGGCGCGGGACCGTTGAGCGCGCGCCCGCGAGTCCTGTCGTGTCCTCGCAGGTCAGCCGCATCACCCGCGCCGAGCGCCTCGCGCGCCTACTTCCCCTCGGGGGTCGGCTGCTTCTCGATCTCGACCCTCGTGAGCTCGGGGGTGAACGCGTACACGTCCTCGCCGTCCGAGGAGATCCACCACTTGCCGCACATCACGGTGCTCGCCTTCTCCTGACCGTCGGGCCACCACGCCGCCAGCAGGGTGGCGTCCGTCCGGAAGTCGTCGGCCGTGAACCCCTCGCGCTCGGGCTGCGGGATGAGCGGGTTCTCGGCCGAGACCGTGGTGCAGTCGGCCGGCAGGCCGTCGAGGCTCCCGCGGTACGTGAGCAGGCGCTCCATGCCCGTGGTGCGGAAGATCCCCTGGACGGTCGCGGCGTCGTCGGGCACCCAGGACGGGACGACCTCGTCGACCTTGCCCGCCTTGCCGGTGTCGAACGCGTAGGTCTTGGTGTGGCCGTCGTTGCGTTCCTCGAGGCTCTCGGAGAGGCCCCCGCACGCGCCGAGCGTGAGGGCTGCGAGGCCGCCGAGGGCGACGACGGCGAGCGTGCGGGGTCGGCGGGCGATGGACGGGGACGTGGTGTTCGTGGTCATGGCATCGACGCTACGGAGTCGCCCGGGGGCGACGCGTCGGGTCCTGGTCGGGTCCTGCGCGCGCTCGTCTGCACCGCTCGCGGGACCCTGTGGCAGGCGGTCTCCCTCTCTCGTCGCAGGCCGAGGGCGAGTCCCCCAGGGTCATCCCCTAGTCGCCGAGATGCCGGATTCGTCGCGTACGCCCCATCGGCCATCCGGCGGCCCTCGTCCCGTCGGCCGCCGTTCACCGGCCGGTCACCGGCCGGGCCTAGGTTCCGAGCGTCCGCCCTGCGCCCTGCGGGGCCATCGGAACGAGGAGCACGGAATGCGCGTGGTTCACCAGTCCCGCCTGCGGCACCCGAGGTCGGCCGGGATCGTGGCCGTCGGCCTCACGGTCGCGGTCGCCGCCGGGACGTTCGGGGTCGTCGGCACCGCCGTCGCGGCCCCCGACCCGTCCGTCCCCCCTGCCGTCACGCTCTCGCCGCTCGGCACGTACTCGACGGGCCAGCTCGACGAGTCCGCGGCGGAGATCGTCGCGTTCCACGCGGCCTCCACGCGACTGTTCGTCGTCAACGCCCAGTCCGGGAAGGTCGACGTCCTCGACGCCCGGGACCCTTCGGCCCCGACCCGCCTGTTCGAGCTCGCGGTCGGCGGCACGGCTTCCGCGGACGGCTCGGTCGTCGCGGCCGACGCCGTCGTGAACTCGGTCGCGATCCGCCCCGACGGCCTCGCGGTGGCCGCGGTCGAGTCGAGCACCAAGACCGACGACGGCTGGCTCGTCCTCTTCGACGCGGCCGCGCCCGTGACCACGCCGGGGGCCGCCCCCGCGAACGCGATCCTCGGCGCCGTGCGCGTGGGCGCGCTGCCCGACATGGTGACGTTCTCGCCCGACGGCTCGCGCATCGCGGTCGCGAACGAGGGCGAGCCTGCGGACGACTACAGCGTCGACCCCGAGGGCTCGATCTCGATCGTCACGGCCCCCGCCGGCCTCGCGAGCGCCGCCCAGGCGGACGTCCGCACGGCGACGTTCCACGCGTTCGAGGCGGGTGGCGCCAAGCCGCTCCCGGCCGGGGTCCGCGTGTTCGGCGGCCGGGAGGCCGCGGGCACCGGCACACCTGATCGCCCGGTGTCGGAGAACCTCGAGCCCGAGTACATCGCGTGGGACGCGACCGGCACCCTCGCCTACGCGAGCGTCCAGGAGGCGAACGCGCTCGCGGTCGTCGACGTCGCGAGCGCGACCGTGACGGACCTGCTGCCGCTCGGGGCGCAGGACCACGCCGCCGCGGGCACGGGCCTCGACGCGTCCGACAAGGACGGGAAGATCGACATCCGCGCGTGGCCGGTCAAGGGCCTCTACCAGCCCGACACGATCGCCTCCTACCAGGCGGGCGGCGCGACGTACCTCGTCACGGCCAACGAGGGCGACTCGCGCGACTGGGCCGGGTACTCCGAGGTCGCGCGCGCCAAGGACCTCGGCAAGAAGGGTGTCCCGGGTCTGTGCGCCGACGCGTTCTCGACGTTCGTCGGCGCACCCGGCAACCCGGCGACGCTCGCCGACCTCACCGCGGACGCCCACCTGGGCCGGCTCAACGTCAGCACCGCGAGCGGGCTGCGCGCCGACGGCTCGTGCTACGAGGAGCTGTACTCGTACGGATCGCGCTCGTTCTCGATCTGGTCGACAGACGGCCGTCAGGTCTTCGACTCGGGCGACGCGTTCGAGCAGCTCGTGGCCTCGGTCAACCCCGACTTCTTCAACTCGAACCACACCGCGTCCGGGTTCGACGGGCGCAGCGACGACAAGGGCCCCGAGCCCGAGGGGCTCGCGCTGGGCGCGGTCGGCGGTCGCACGTACGCGTTCATCGGCTTCGAGCGCGTGGGCGGCATCGCGGTCTTCGACATCACCGACCCCGCGCGCGCGACCTCCGTGTCCTACGTCAACCACCGCGACTTCTCGGTGAGCGCCGAGGCGACGCCCGAGAGGCTCGCCGAGGCAGGCGACCTGGGTCCCGAGGGCCTCACGTTCGTCCCCGCGAGCGACTCGCCCACGGGCGCGCCGCTGCTCGCGGTCGGGAACGAGATCTCGGGCACCACGACGTTCTACGGCGTCGACGTCCCCGGGGCCGAGCCCGACGACGGGCGGATCGACCTCACGGTCACCATCCCCGCCGCACCCGTCGAGCCGGGCGAGTTCGTGTGGACGATCGACGGCGGCAGCCGCGTCGTGGACCTCGGCACGGCCCGGCTCGCGGGCGACCACCTCGCGGCCACGGGACGGCTGAGCGCCGTGACGGTCACCGACACCCGTGCGACGGCTCCCGCATGGTCCGTCTCGGCCCAGGTCGACGACTTCACGAGCGGCGCCGGCGCGGGTGCGCGCACGCTGCCCGGCAAGCACCTCGGCTGGACCCCGTCGCTCGTGACGGCGGGCGGCGGGACGCTCGCGGGCGCCCCCGTGGCCTCGGGTCTCGTGAGCGGCAACGGCCTCGCCGACTCGGCCCTCCTCGGCTCGGCCGCAGCCGGGCACGAGCTGGGCAGCGCGGTCCTCGGGGCCGACCTCGACCTGCGCTTCCCGGTCGACGCCGCCGCGGGCACGTACACCGCGACACTCACGCTGACCGCGATCGGCTGACCGGCCGTGGATCGTCGCGCCGCGGCCGCCCGTCGTCGTCGCAGTGCGGCGGCCGTCCTCGCCGGGGTGGTGGCAGCGCTGCTGTCGACCGCCCCGGCCGGGGCCCTCGAAGCGCCCGACGGCGCAGCACCGGTCGAGCCCGTGCCGGTCGGCGAACCCGTCAGCTGGGGCGTGGCCCCCGCCTCGGCCCCGACGTTCGACCTCGTCCTCGACCCCGGGGCCACGGTCACCGACGAGCTCGTCGTGACCAACCACGGCGACGTCCCGCTCGACCTCGCGGTCTACGCGGCCGACGCCTTCACCTCGCCCACGGGTGCTCTCGACGTCCTGCCCGCGGGCACGCCGTCCGAGGACCTGGGCGCCTGGATCACCCCGGACGCCGCGCGCGTCGCGGTAGGCCCGGGCGAACGGGTCACGGTCCCCTTCACCCTGACCGTCCCGGCCGGGGCGACGCCCGGCGACCACACGGCCGCGCTCGTCACCTCGCTCGTGACGGGGGCGGGCGAGGGCGGGGTCGCGGTCGACCGGCGCCTCGGCACGCGAGTCCTGGTCAGGGTCGCGGGCGACCTCGTCCCGTCGGCGGCGATCACGGCCGTCCATGCCGCCTACACCGGGGCGTGGAACCCCGCGGGCACCGGGGACGCGCAGGTCTCGTACACCGTGACCAACACGGGCAACGTGCGCCTCAAGGGCCCGCTCTCGGCGACGGTCGCGAGCGGTGTCGGCAGCGTGTCGGTCCCGCTGGGCGACCTGCCCGAGCTCCTTCCGGGCGACGCGATCACCCTCACGGGGACGGTGAGCGGCGTCGCGCCGCTCGGGTGGCTCAGCGCGTCCGTGACTCTCGCGCCCGTCGTCGCCACCCCGGCGAGCACCACCCTGCCCGACGGCGCCGCCTCCCACCCCGTGCCCCTCGCCACGGGCGAGGGGCACCTGTGGGCGGTCCCGTGGTCGGCGCTCGCCCTGGCGACCCTGCTGGTCGGTGCGGTCCTGGGCTGGCGGGCGCTGCGCCGTCGGGCACGCGTACGGTTCGAGGCCGCGGTCGACGCGGCCCTCGCAGCCCGTTGAGTGCGTGATTCGGCTGCGACTCGCCGGGCGTGTCGCAGCCGAACCATGCACTCAACGGCCGGCGGCCTCCGCGGGCTCGGCGGCCTCCTCGGTCGCGGACGCGCGCGAGCCCCTGAGCGAGAGCAGCATCGAGACCGCGAGCCCCGCCGCGGTGACCCCGACGAGCAGACGGTAGTCGACCGCGCCGACGACGGCCGCCGCGACCACGGTCATGACGAGCTGCGGCACGTTGAGCAGCATGTTCGTCGCGGCCGACGTGCGGCCCTGGAGCGTCGGCGGGGTCTTGAGCTGGCGCTCGGTCACGAACCCCACGATCGCCCACGTGACACCCAGCCCGATCGCCCCCATCCCCACGATGATCGCGACGAGGTTCGTGCCCAGGGTGGGCAGGATCCCGAGCGTCACGATCCCCAGCGCGAGGGCGACCAGGCGCTGCGACCCGATCCTCGTGATCATGCGTGCGGCCGTGAGCCCCGCGACGATCGCCGTGACGCCCTGGACGCTCGAGATCGGCCCGAGCATCTCCGGGCCAAGTCCCAGTCCGTTCTCGATGACCGCGAAGCTCACCGCGTTGAGCACGCCCACGGCCCCGAACGCGACCGCGAGCGCAACGGTCAGGACGCCGAGCGGCGCGGTGCGGATCAGGTGCCGGAAGCCCGCGGTGACCTCGGCGAGTAACGGCTCACGCTCGTCCTGCGGCGTCGGCGGGGTCTCGACGAGCACGATCCGGGACACGAAGAACGCCGCGACCACGAACGCCACGACGGCCGAGACCACGAGAGGCAGCGGCCCGACGGCGACGTACACGCCCGCACCGATGACCGGCATGACGAGGCGGAACGTCTGGTCGATCGTCGTGAGGCGGCCGTTGGCTGCCCCGAGCGCCTCGTCGGGCAGCAGGTCGCGGATGAGCCCGGACTGGGCCGCGGCCGTCGCGAAACCGATCCCGGAGTACAGCACCGTGACGACGAAGATCAGCCACACCTGGTCCGGCCCCCTGACCGCGAACAGCGAGAGCAGCGAGACCGCGCCGACGAGGTAGGCGACGATCATCATGCGGCGGCGCGAGACGCGGTCGGCGACCTGGCCGAGCAGCGGCGAGACGAGCGCCGGGAGGCCCAGCGCCGCGAACACGAGGCCCGCGGTGCCGTTCGAGCCCGTGAGGTCCTTGACCCACACCGCGAAGATGACCGCGAGGACCGAGTCGGCGAAGTTCGTGAAGCCCCACGCGACCGTCAGGAGGCGGAAGGGGCGCGTGCGCAGGGCCTGCTTGACCAGTGCCGCGGTGCCGGTGTCGGTGTCCGTGTCCGTGCTCATGCGTCGGCCTCCTCGCCGGTCGGCAGCTCGACCGTGACCGAGCCGGGGGTGGACGCGCTCGTGCCGGGAGCGGCAGGGTCCACGGCGGACACCGGAGCGTCCGGGTCGAAGGGGTCCGCGTTGACGACACCGAAGAGCCGTGCGGGCCGCGATCCCTCGGGGCGCAGCTCGGGGTGCGCCCAGCGGCCCTCGAAACGGTCGGTGATCGCCTGGAGCTCGCGCGAGAGCTCGGTGAGCTCGGCAGGCGTCGCCCAGAACGAGCTCTTGGTCATGACGGACGCGAGCAGCCACTCGTGGGGCTGGCGGGGCGCGCCGTCGATCCAGTGCGCGATCCGCGCGGCCTCCTGGTCGACGACGATCCGCGCGAGCTCGCCCGCGGCACGCAGCGACTCGGGCTGCTCGGGGTCGTAGCGGCTGGTGCGACCGGTACCCACGGGCTTCCACGGCTTCTCGCGCCCCACCCTTTCGGCCGGTTCGACGAACCCGTACTTGGCGAGCATCCGCAGGTGGAACGAGCAGCTCGCGACCGACTCCCCCGTGACCTCCGCGCAGCGCGTGGCCGTGGCCTGACCCTCGTCGTCGAGCAGGTCGAGGATCGCGAGGCGCAGCGGGTGCGCCAGGGCGCGGATGCGCTCCGGGTCGGAGGTCGTGACGGCCTCGTCTCGCTGCGCCGGAGCCGGGGGCTGCGCGGGCTGGTGAGCGGCGTCGTCGGGCGGGGTGGTCTGCGGCATGACAGCCACGGTACAACTCTAAAGAAGTCTTGCGCAAGACTTCTATAGAGTCACATGAGCACCTGGCTCTCCTGCCGCAGGTCGTGCAGCCGGTCGATCACGACCACTCCCCCGAGCACCGCCACGGCCAGGCTCGCACCGGCCAGGACGTCCGTCACGAAGTGGTAGCCGAGGTAGAGCCTGCTCCCACCGACCACGACGATCACGACGACGCTCACCACGACCCACAGCGCGAACACGATCCGCCGCTGCCGCCCCTCCTTCCACTGCCGCCACACGAGGTATCCCCCGACGAGCACGAGGGTCGCCGCGCCGATCGTGTGCCCCGACGGGAACGAGAAGCTGCGCTCGACGCCCGCGACGACCATCGCGGACTCGTCCGGTCGCGGTCGGGCCACGAGCGCCTTGAGGACCGTCGAGACGAGCGTCGAGGTGATCATGGCCCCGACGAGCAACCCCGGCTCCCACCAGCGCTTGGTCGCGAGCCCCCACCACAGACAGCCCACGGCCACGAGGATCGGCAGCACCACGGGCCCGAACATGTTGGTGATGAACGTCAGCACGGTCGTCGCGGCCGCGCTCCGGTGCGCGACCATCCACTCCAGCACCACGTCGTCGGTGAACCAGAGGTCGTCGCGCTCGCGCACGGAGTCGTAGACGACCAGAAACCCCAGGACGCCGATCACGATCAGGACCAGGCCCGGCAGCGCGGCGACCAGCCGCGAGCGCCACACGTCCCGCCCGCCCGACGGCGCCGCCTCCCCCGCACTCAGGTCACCTCGGGCGTCACGCGCCTCGTCGTCAGGGTTCATCCCGAGAGCCTAGGGAGAAAAAGGGGTGCGCCGCTCGGTGAGGAGGTGGAAGTGTGGCACCCATCACCGCGGTGGCGTCCGTCCGGTCAGTACCGGGCGGTGGAGGGCCCGGCCAGGTCCACGAATCCGACGTCACGAGAGACACCACCATGCATCCCCAGCTCATGTACGACGTCGCCGACCTCGGTCGGCGCGAACAGCTCCAGGAGCAGACCCGCCGCCGCAGCTCGCTGCGCCGGGTGACGACGCGCCTCCCGGAGCACACCCGGCGATCCCGCCGACCCCGTCACACCGCATGACGCGGCTCGACCCTCCGGCGCCGCCCGCCCACCGGGTCCCCGCACGCCGAAGGCCCTGACTCCTCACGGGAGCCAGGGCCTTCGCGCTGTCCGCGGACTCGCGTCAGGCGCGCTCGGCGCGCTCGGCCAGGACGGCGTCCACCTCGCGCAGGAAGTCGGGGAGGTCGCCCGGGTTGCGGGACGTCACGAGCGTCCACCCGCCGGCGTCGTCCCGGACCACCGACCGGTCCTGCCAGGTGCCGCCCGCGTTGCGCACGTCGGTCCGCAGCGACGGGTAGGTCGTCAGGGTCTTGCCCTCGAGCACGCCCGCCTCGACGAGCACCCACGGACCGTGGCAGATGGCCGCGACCGGTCGCCCGGTGGTCGTGAACGACGTCACGGCGGCGATCGCCTCGTCCTCGAGCCGCAGCGAGTCGGCGTTGAGCGTGCCGCCGGGGACGAGCAGCAGGTCGTAGCCCGCAGGGTCGACGTCCTGCAGCCGGAGGGTGGGCGCGACCGTCGTCCCCGGGTCCTTGTCACCCACGAGGGTCTCGACGGGGTCGATCGTCACGGCCGCGACGTCGACGGCCGCCCCTGCCGACCGCAGGTGCTCGAGCGGCACCACCAGCTCGTCCTGCTCGACGCCGTAGTTCGTCACGATCGCCAGGACGCGACGGCCCGCCAGGTCGGTGTCAGCCATGGTTGTCTCCTTCTCGTCGTCGTCAGAGCACCCGGGTGCGGTCGCATCCAGGTCCTCCTCGACCGTAGGTCGGGCCCGTCCGGCTCGCAGCACGGGCGTCCAGGGCCTCGGCCCCGGCCCCCACGGCCTAGGCTGTGGGCGTGAGCCCCGTGAACACCAACGACCGCATCGTGTGGATCGACTGCGAGATGACCGGCCTCGACCTGGGCGCCGACGCGCTCATCGAGGTCGCCGCCGTCGTCACCGACTCCGAGCTGAACGTCCTGGGCGAGGGGGTCGACGTCCTCATCACCCCGCCGGACGAGGCGATCGAGCAGATGGGTGACTTCGTCCGCGAGATGCACACCACCTCGGGGCTGCTCGAGGAGCTGCCGGGCGGCACGACCATGGCCGACGCGCAGTCCCGCGTGCTGGAGTACATCCGCACCTGGGTGCCCGAGCCGGGCAAGGCCCCGCTCGCGGGGAACTCGGTCGGCACCGACAAGACGTTCCTCGAGCGGGACATGCCGGAGCTGGTCGGCCACCTGCACTACAGGATCGTCGACGTCTCCTCGATCAAGGAGCTCGCGCGTCGCTGGTACCCGCGGGTCTACTTCGCGTCCCCGGCCAAGACGGGCGGTCACCGTGCCCTGGGCGACATCCTCGACAGCATCGACGAGCTGCGCTACTACCGCGAGGCCCTGTTCGTGCCCCAGCCCGGCACGGACTCGCGGACGGCAAAGGCGATCGCCGAGCGGATCAAGGCGACGAGCGTGGGCACGACGCTCGGGACGATCGTCGCGCCCTTGCCAGGAGCCGCCGCGGGAGACACCGCAGCCCCCGGTTCGGCGCCCGCCGGGGCCGACGCCGAAAACCTGTCCTGAGACCCCTCAGAAACCAGGTACACTTTTCGACGGCTGCTAGAACGGTTCCTCGGAACCCGAGCAGGCCGTGGTGGGTATAGCTCAGCTGGTAGAGCACCTGGTTGTGGTCCAGGGGGTCGCGGGTTCAAGTCCCGTTACTCACCCCACGGGAAGAGGCTCCTCGCGTTCGCGCGAGGGGCCTCTTCTGCTTCCAGCACGCCGCATCACCCCCGCGAGACGCCCCCGCGGCGGCTGTGATTCCGCTCACCGGTGGCGGCTTCGCCTGCCCGTCCTACAGTGGGTGAGGTGTCAGCCCCCGCGAACACTGCCGTCCGTGGTGAGCACCAGCACGCGCAGGCCGTGGCCTCGTTGGTGCGCTCCGCCGCTGCCGTCGACCCCGGTCGCCCCTTGCGCCTCGCCAAGCGGACGACGAACCTGTTCCGCCCCCGGCGCCCGTCCCCTGGTCCCGGCCTCGACGCGTCGGGCCTGACGGGGGTGATCTCGGTCGACGACGCCGCTGGCACGGCAGACGTCCAGGGCATGTGCACGTACGAGGACCTGGTCGCGGTGACGCTGCCGCAGGGGCTGGTCCCGACCGTCGTCCCGCAGCTGCGCACGATCACGGTGGGCGGCGCCCTGGCGGGGCTCGGCATCGAGTCGAGCTCGCTGCGCAACGGCCTGCCGCACGAGGCGGTCCTCGAGATCGACGTCCTGACGCCGTCCGGCGAGCTCGTCACGGCCGGGCCCACGGGCGAGCACGCCGATCTCTTCCACGCGTTCCCCAACTCGTACGGGACCCTGGGGTACGCGACACGCGTGCGGCTGCGCCTCGACCGGACCGAGCCGTTCGTCGCGGTCCGCAACGTGCGCTTCGGGTCGGTCGCGGAGGTCGCTGCGGCGGTCGGCAAGATCGCGGCGGACGGCTCGTGGGACGGGCAGCGGGTCGACTTCTGCGACGGGGTCCTGTTCGCCCCGGGCGAGGTGTACCTGTGCCTGGGCCGCTTCGCGTCGCGTGAGGAGGCCCGGTCGCTCGCGCCTGCGCCGAGCGACTACACGGGGCAGCGTATCTACTACCTCTCGGTGCGTGAACGTCCGCTCGACGTGCTGAGCACCCACGACTACCTCTGGCGCTGGGACACGGACTGGTTCTGGTGCTCGCGTGCGTTCGGGGTGCAGAACCCGTTGGTGCGCAGGCTGTGGCCGCGCCGGTGGCGACGCTCGGACGTCTACCGCCGGATCGTGGGCCTCGACGAGCGCCTTGACCTCACGGGCCGGCTCGCGGACCTTCGCCGTCGGCCGCGCAACGAACGGGTGGTCCAGGACGTCGAGGTGCCCCTCGACCAGCTCGAGAGCTTCATGGCGTGGTTCACGGGCCACGTCCCCATGACGCCCGTGTGGCTGTGCCCCCTGCGGCTCGCCTCTCCCGAGCCGTGGCCGCTGTACCCGCTCGAACCGCACCGCGTGTACGTCAACGTGGGCTTCTGGGGCGGCGTGCCGATCGCCGAGGGAGGGCGCGACGGCGACGTGAACCGCCTGATCGAGATGGCGGTCGCGGTGCGGCACGGCCACAAGTCGCTCTACTCGACCTCGACGTACGGGCGCGAGACGTTCGACACCTTGTACGGCGGCATCGACTACGCGGCCGTCAAGGACCGCTACGACCCGGCGGGGCGCACGCCGACGCTCTACGAGAAGGCGGTGCAGGGAGCATGACGCAGATCGCGGTGGCCGAGGTCCTCGACGAGCTGGCGGAGGGCCCGTTGCCGTTCGGCTTCAGCGCGTACGACGGGTCGAGCGCAGGTCCGGCGGACGCCCCGTTCCACGTGCACCTGGCGAACGAGCGGGGTTTGCGGTACGTCGCGACGTCGCCCGGGGGGCTGGGGCTCGGCCGCGCGTACGTCGCGGGCGACCTGCAGGTGGACGGGGTGCCGGGCGGCGACCCGTACCCGTTGCTCCGGGCGGCCGCCGACGGGCTGCGCCTGCGCCGCCCGAGCCCTGTGGAGGTGGCCCGGTGGGCGCGCGGTCTGGGCCTGGGCGTCCTGCGGCCTCCGGAGCCGCCGCCCGAGGAGCACCTGTCGCGCCTGCGCCGGCTGACCGAGGGGCTGCGGCACTCGCGACAGCGGGACGCCGAGGCGATCAGCCACCACTACGACGTCTCGAACACGTTCTACGAGCGCGTCCTGGGGCCGTCCATGACGTACACGTGCGCGTGCTTCCCCACGTCGCAGGCGACGCTCGAGGAGGCGCAGGAGCACAAGTACGGGCTGGTCGCGGGCAAGCTGGGCCTGCGCAGGGGCATGCGCCTGCTCGACGTCGGGTGCGGCTGGGGCGGCATGGTCCGGCACGCGGCGCGTGCGGGGGTGCGGGCGCTGGGGGTCACGCTGTCCCGGCAGCAGGCCGAGTGGGCGCAGGCCCGGATCGAGGCCGAGGGGCTGGCGGACCTCGCGGAGGTCCGGTACGGCGACTACCGCGACGTGACCGACGGCGGCTTCGACGCCGTGAGCTCGATCGGGCTGACCGAGCACATCGGTGTCGCGAACTACCGCGCGTACTTCACGTTCCTCCAGGGTCGCCTGCGTGACGGCGGCCGGTTGCTCAACCACTCGATCACGCGCCCGACCAACACGGCCCGTCCTCGCGCGGGTGGTTTCATCGACCGGTACGTCTTCCCGGACGGGGAGCTCACGGGCTCAGGCCGGATCATCTCGACCATGCAGGACGTGGGTCTCGAGGTGCGGCACGAGGAGAACCTGCGCGAGCACTACGCGATGACGCTGCGCGAGTGGGGCGCGAACCTCACCCGGCACTGGGACGAGTGCGTGGCCGACGTCGGGATCGGCACGGCCCGCGTCTGGGGCTTGTACATGGCCGGCTCGCGGCTCGCGTTCGAGCGCAACGAGATCCAGCTCCACCAGGTGCTCGCGGTGCGCCCCGAGCCGGGCGGGGCGTCGGGCTTCCCGCTGCGCCCGGACTGGACCCCGTAGGCCCGACGGCGCCGCGCCCCTCTCCGCGGCGCCTCCCGGTCGGGCGCGGGTCGGGCAGGGTCGCGCGACGGCCCCGGGGTCAGGACCCGTCGCGGGCCGCCGTGAGGTGCGTGTGCGCGCACCGCCACCCGTCGGCGCCCCGGACGAACACGTCGGTGATCCACTCGTCGGAGGCGAACGCCTGGCCCTGGTAGTGGCCGGTGTTCGTGCCGCGGCCGACGAGCACGGCGACGTCGCCCAGCGAGCGGACGCTGCCGGTGATCTTGCTCATCGACTCGTGCGTGAGGTCGCCTGATCGCACGAGGGCCAGGAAGCCCTCCCGGGACGTGGTGCCGTCCTCGCCGACGATCAGCCAGTCGTCGGTCATGAACCGGCCGATCGCGTCGGCGTCGTTGGCCACGATGGCGTGCCCCCAGTCCGCCTCGACGGCTTCCAGCTCGCCCTGCAGGTCGTGGTCGGTGTCGTGTCCCATGCCACCCTCCTGGTGCTCACGGACCCGTTTCGGAGGGCCGCTCGGGACCTTGGTCCCGGGCCCGGGAAACCTTCGGCCCTACGCTCGGGGACGGCCCGTCCGGTCGTTCCTCCCGGCATTGACACTCTGTCATCTCCGCGTGACGGAGGCCACAGAATCTCGCTTGTGAAGACGTTCACAAGGTCTGTAGGGTCGACTTATCGAAGCGCTCCCAGCATAGGGATCGCAACGAAGTTCGATCCTTTCGCACCTCATCTCAGGTCGCCTCGACCTCTTCTTCTGGGAGTCACACCATGAGCACCAGCACCGCTGGTCCCGCCCGCTCCGTCCGCCTCATCGGCCTCGTCACGATGATCGCAGGCCTCGTGCTGCTGCTCGCCGGCGCAGCCACCTGGGCCACCATCACCTCGCAGCTGGCCGCCGAGAAGATCACGGTCTCCGAGGACGCGTCGATGCTCGCCGGCTCGCCGGTCCGCGGCCCCTTCAGCGCCTACGCCCAGGCCGAGATCATCAACGAGCACGCGCTCAAGATGAGCGAGGGCAAGACCTACGCCGAGCTCGACAAGGAAGACCCGACCCGCGCGACGGTCATGAACGGCTCGTTCCTCCGCGCCTCGCTCTTCACCTCGGTCGTCTCCTACGGCGTCAGCGCACTGGTCATGGGCCTCGGTGTCCTGTTCGGTCTCCTCGGCTACGCCCTGCGTCGCATCGGAGCAGCCCCCGCACTGAGCGTCGGCACCGCGAACCCCACCCCTGAGGTCGTCAACGCCTGACACAGCAGCACCAGCACGACCAGCTCGGCAGATCACCCGGCAAGAATCTCCCGGCATGGTGAAGGCCCGACGAGCAACCGCTCGTCGGGCCTTCATCACGTCCGGGGTCGGGCGCCGTGACGTGCGCCCGTCGATCGAGGGGCCCTGGGACGCCCCCGGCGGTCAGGCCTCGGGGCTCGCCACGAGCCGCCGCGCCACCGCGTCCGCGAAGCGGTCGAGCGATCCCTTGCCGAGCGAGAAGAAGAGCGAGGGCTCGGTGAGCTCGGCCTCGATGACCATGGGGGCGCCGTCGTCCCCGTTCACCAGGTCGACGCGCGCGTAGAGGTTGGGCTCCTGCCCCGGGACGGCCTTCGCCGCGACCGCGAGCGCCTGCTCGGCGACCGCGAGCTGCTCGGGGCTCGCCTCGAAACGGCTCATCTCCTCCTGCTTGTACAGGCCCTGGGTGGGACGGTGCGGACCGGTGAGCAGGGCGTTCTTGCGCACGGCGTGCGAGAACTCGCCGTCGACGAAGATCAGGCCGGTCTCCCCCGCGGTGTCGACGCTGCGGACGTACGGCTGGACCATGACCTGACGGCCGGAGGCCAGGAGGTTCTTGGCGTGCTGGATCGCGAGCCCGCGCGAGTGCGCCTCGCCGGACTGGTAGCGCCCCGTGTCCTTGGCCCCGGCGCTCACGACAGGCTTGATGACGAAGTCGCCCTGCGCGGGCAGGCGCGTGTGGATGGCGCGCGAGGACAGGTTCTGGCTCGGGTCGAGCCAGAGCGTCGGGATGACCGGGACGCCCTGCTCCTCGAGCTCCTTGAGGTAGCGCTTGTCGGTGTTCCAGCTGATGACGGCGGCGGGGTTGAGCACACGACCGGCACGCTCGGCCCACTCGACGAACTCGTCGCGACGGGGCGCGTAGTCCCAGGCCGAGCGCACGACCACCGCGTCGAACGACGACCAGTCGACCGACTCGTCGTCCCACACCGACGGCACGGCCTCGATGCCCCGGGCGGCGAGCGCTCCCACGAGGGGGGCGTCGTCCGGGTCGAGGTGGGGCAGGACGGAGCAGGTGGCGATGGCGATGCGCGCGGTGGTGGTCACGCGTACGAGCCTAGACGCCCCGCGCGCACCGTACACGCGCGGGCGGTGAGATCTCCGTCGCGCCCCCTAGGCCGCAGCGGCGTCCGCGGTGCGACGCAGGGCGGCGAGGATCCCGTCCGCGGTGAGGGACCCGACGACGTCGCCCGCCTCGTCCGCGACGGGCACCCGGCCCATCGCGGCCCCGGGCAGCGCCGCGATCGCCTCGAAGGCGACGGACAGCGGCGCGCCCAGGCGGATCGGGTCGGGGGCGGGCGCCGAGATGAGGTCGACGCTCTCGAGGTCTGCGCGCTGCACCATCGCGAGCCCGAGCATGCGAACGGGCGCGCCCTCTCCGATGAACTCCCGCACGGCGTCGCTCGCGGGGTGGGCCAGGACGGTCAGGGGCTCGGCGAGCTGTTCGAGGTGCCCGCCGAAGCTGAAGACCGCGATGCGGTCGGCGAGGTGGACGGCCTCGTCGATGTCGTGCGTCACGAACAGGACCGTGGTCCCGAGCTCGCGCTGGATACGCCGGAACTCGGTCTGGAGCCTTCGGCGCCCGGCAGGGTCGACGGCACCGAAGGGCTCGTCCATGAGCAGGACCGGCGGGTCCGTCGCGAGGGCCCGGGCCACGCCGACGCGCTGGCGCTCGCCGCCCGAGAGCTCGTGCGGGTAGCGCTTGGCGTAGGTGTCGGGGGCAAGACCGACGAGCTCGAGCAGCTCGCCGACCCGTGAGCGGGTCCGTGCCTTGTCCCAGCCGAGCAGCCCCGGGACGGTCGCGACGTTCTGGGCGACGGTGCGGTGCGGGAACAGGCCGACGTTCTGGATCACGTACCCGATCCGCCGCCGCAGGGCCACGGGGTCCCCCTGCGTGATGTCCTCGCCGCTCAGCAGGATGCGCCCGGCCGACGGCTCGACGAGGCGGTTGGTCATGCGCAGCGTCGTGGACTTCCCGCAGCCGGACGGCCCGACGAGCGCGAGCATCTCGTGCTCGCGCACGCTCAGGGACAGGTCGCCCACGGCGACCGTCCCGTTGGGGTACTCCTTGCGGACGCCGTCGAACACGATCGCCGCCTCGTCGGTGATCGTCGGGAACGCTGGGGTGGCCTCGGTGGTGCCGGTCGGGGTGCTCGCCATGCCACGACGCTACCCGGCGCGCCACCCCGTCGCGCGAGCGGTGGGCGGCTCGGGATAGGTTCGACGGCATGCCGCCCAACCCGTGGTTCTCTTGGAGCTACGTCCAGAACAACTGGGGAGAGATCTCCCAGGCGCTCGTCGAGCACACGACGATCACCATCCAGGCCGTGCTGATCGCCCTGGTCATCGCCCTGCCGCTCGCGGCGCTCGCGCACCGTGTGCGCTGGCTCGCCGTCCCCGTGCTCGGCACGACGGGCGTCATGTACACGATCCCCTCCCTCGCGCTGTTCTCGATCCTCGTCCCGTTCACGGGGATCGGTCGGACCCCCGTGCTCATCGGTCTCGTGATGTACGCCCTGCTCATCCTGGTGCGCAACGTCCTGGTGGGTCTGCAGGGCGTCGACCCGGACGTACGCGACGCGGCCAAGGGCCTGGGCTACGGGCCCACGCGGCTGCTGGCAGCGGTCGAGATCCCGAACGCGCTGCCGAGCATCATGACCGGCGTGCGGCTCGCGACGGTCTCGACCGTGGCGCTCGTCACGGTCGGGTTCGTGGCGGGGTACGGCGGGCTGGGCACCCTGATGTTCCGCGGCTTCCGGTCGAGCTACAACGCCCAGATCATGACGGCCACGCTCCTGTGCCTGCTGCTGGCCGTCGTGCTCGACCTGCTGCTTCTCCTGCTGGGCCGGGTCCTGACACCGTGGTCGCGCACCCGTGCGCCGGGCTCGACGGCCCGCCCGACGGGACGGGGCACGACCGAGGCGGCGGTCGCGCAGGCGGCCGAAACGGCGAGCGAGCGGACCGCATGAACGTCGTCGAGGAAGCCCTGACGTGGCTCAACGACCCGCTCAACTGGACCGGCCCCGACGGGCTGCTGGTCCGCACGGGCGAGCACCTGGAGATGACCGCGATCGCGGTCCTCCTGGCCGCCCTGATCGCGCTGCCCGCGGGCATCTGGCTCGGCCACTCGGGCAAGGGCGCAGGGCCGACGATCGTGATCGTCAACACCTCGCGCGCGCTGCCGACGTTCGGGATCCTGCTGATCCTCGCGGCGGGCGGGCTGTTCGGTGACCGGGCCGCGGTCATCTCGGCCGTGATCTTCGCGATCCCGCTCATCCTCGCGAACGCCTACACGGGCGTCGCCGAGGTCGACCCCGACGTCAAGGACGCGGCGCGCGGCATGGGCATGAGCTCGCAGCGCTCGCTGTGGCTCGTCGAGCTGCCGCTCGCGGTGCCGTTGGTCGCGGCGGGGCTGCGGACCGCGATCGTGCAGGTCATCGCGGTGCTGACGCTCGCGGCGTTCGTCGGTGGCGGGGGGCTCGGCGTGCCCCTGCGCGTCGGGTTCTCCAACCAGCGCTACGGGCAGGTCCTCGCGGTGGGCGTCGTGATCGCGGTGCTGTGCCTCGTCGTCGACGCGGTCCTCGCGCTCGTCCAGCGGGCCGTGACCCCCGCGCCGCTGCGCGTGAAGGCGGGCACCGTGCGCTGAGGTCCCCCTCGGGTTGCCGGGGCCCTCCCTCGGGGGTGGAATGGGTTGTCCGTGCGAGCCGACGACCCGAGAGGCACCTGACACCCATGTCACGGCGATCCACCACCTTCCGCACCCTGACCGCTTCCGCCCTCCTCGTCGTCGCTCTCGCGGCGTGCGGCGAGGCCGGTTCCTCCGGCACCGAGGCGTCCGGGGGTTCCACGTCGACCGCGAGCGGCACCGTGTGCGAACCCGTCGCCGGCGACGCGCTCGTCGTCCTCGAGGACGACAAGAACCTGCAGACCGTCGACAACATCATCCCGGCGGCCAACGCGGCCGCCGTCGCGAACCAGCCGGCCGTGCTGGAGCTGCTCGACACCGTGTCCGCGGCGCTCGACACCGACAAGCTCATCGCGCTCAACAAGGCCGTCGACGTGGACCGGCAGACGTCCTCGCAGGCCGCGCAGAAGTTCGTCGAGGACGAGGGTCTCGCGGCGACGTCGACCCCGGGGACCGGCACGTCGCTCGTCGTGGGCGCGGCCAACTTCTCCGAGAGCACGACGCTCGCCGAGATCTACGCCGCGGTCCTGCGCTCGGGCGGCTACGACGTCACGGTCCAGACCGTCGACGCGCGCGAGACGTACCTGCCGGCGCTCGAGTCGGGCCAGCTCAGCGTGTTCCCCGAGTACGTGGGGACGCTCACCGAGTTCCTCAACAAGGAGATCAACGGCGCCGACGCCGAGCCCCTCGCGAGCGGTGACCTCGACTCCACCGTGACCGCGCTGCGCGACCTCGGGACGCAGAAGGGCCTGACGTTCGGGGAGCCGTCGGCGGCCCAGGACCAGAATGCGTTCGCCGTCACGACGGCCTTCGCCGAGAAGTACGACGTGTCGACGCTCAGCGAGCTCGCCGAGGCCTGCCCCGGCGGTGTCACGCTCGGCGCCGGCCCGGAGTGCCCCGAGCGCGCGTTCTGCCAGCCGGGGCTCGAGGAGACCTACGGCCTCAACGTGACCAACTTCGTGAACCTCGACGTGGGTGGGCCGCTGACGAAGTCGGCGCTCCTCCAGGGCGAGATCGTGCTCGGCCTCGTGTTCTCCTCGGACGGCCAGCTCGGCTGACCGAGCAGGCGGCTGCTCGGGGCCTTCGCGGCTACAGGCCGTAGGTCTCGAGCAGCCGTAGCCAGACCTCGCTGATCGTCGGGTAGGCGGGCACAGCGTGCCACAAGCGTGCAAGCGGCACCTGCCCGACGATCGCGATGGTCGCGGCGTGCAGCATCTCCGCCGCGTCCGGGCCGACGAACGTCGCGCCCACGATGACCTGCCGGTCGGTGTCGACCACGATCTGCGCGGTCCCCTCGTAGCCCTCGGCCACGAGCACGGCCCCGGACACGGACCCCAGCTTGTACGACACCGCCTTGACCGTGAGCCCCGCCTTCCTGGCCTCGGCCTCGGTCAGCCCCACCGACGCGACCTCGGGGCGGGAGAACACGACCTGGGTCTTCGCACAGTGGTCGGCGGTCGCGGCGTAGCGGCTCCACGGCTCGGGGGTCTCGCCGTCCGCCCCGGCTGCCGCGGCCTCCCCCGGCTTCGCCCTCCCGAACCTCGCCGCGACCACGTCGCCCACGACGCGCCCCTGGTACTTGCCCTGGTGCGTGGTCGCCACGCGTCCGGTCACGTCCCCGCACGCGAACAGCCAGCCGCCGTCGACGCCCTGGACCTCGAGCTGGTCGTCGACCGCGAGCGCCTTCCCGGGCTCGAGCCCGACGACGTCGACCCCCAGGTCCGCGGTGCGCGGCACGCGGCCCGTCGCGACGAGCACCTGCGCCGCCGCGACCGACCCCTTGCCCTGGGGGCCGTCGTACGCGAGGCGCGCTCCGCCGTCGGGAAGGGACGACGCTCCCGTGACGCTCACACCCAGGCGCACGTCCACGCCGATCGTCTTCAGGCCGGCCGCGACGGCCTCGCTCGCGAAGGGCTCCGAGCGTCCGAGCAGGCGTCCGCGCGAGAGCAGCGTGACCTGCGACCCCAGGTCGCGGAACGCCGTCGCCATCTCGACGCCCACCACTCCCCCGCCCAGGATCACGATCGAGGGCGGGACGTCCTGGACGCTCGTGGCCTCGCGGCTGCTCCACGGGTCGGTCTCGGCCAGCCCCGGGGTGTCGGGCAGGACGGGCACGCTGCCCGTCGCGACGATCACGGCGTGCCGGGCGGCGAGCAGGCGGGTCTCGGGGAGGTCGTCGACGTCGGCGTCGGGGTCCTCGGGGCTGACCTCGACGAGCTTTTCCCCGACGAGCCGGCCCAGGCCGCGCACGAGCGAGATGCCGGCGCCGTCGAGCCACTGGACCTGCCCCGAGTCGTCCCAGTGCGAGACCATCTCGTCGCGGCGCGCGAGGATCGGCGCCGGGTCGAGCTCCGGGTCGGTCCGGACGCCGGGGACCGCGCGCGCGGCCGCCAGCGCCGCACCCGGGCGCAGCAGCGCCTTGGACGGCATGCACGCCCAGTAGGAGCACTCGCCGCCGACGAGCTCGGCCTCGACCACGGCAACGCTCAACCCGGTGCGGCTCGCGCGGTCGGCGGCGTTCTCGCCGACGGGCCCACCACCGATCACGATCACGTCGTAGGTCTCGTCCGGGGTGGCCTGGGTGCGTGGGTCGGTGCTCATGCCTCCCATCGTGACCCGGACCTCGCGCGGTTGCCCGCCGGGGCGCGGGGGCGGGTGCCCAGGGAGGAGAGCCCAGCCCCCTAGCGGCGCGCGGCGTGCCCGGTGACCAGCTCACGCAGCAGAGCGACCAGCACGTCGCGGTCCTTGCTCGGCAGCGACGAGAGGAGGGCGTCCTGCGCGTCGCCGAGCGCTGCGCCGAGCTCGTCGAGCCGACGCATCCCCCTGGGGGTCAGCGTGACGATGTTGCGACGCCGGTCGGACGGGTCGGCTCGGCGCTCGACGTCACCGTCGGCTGCCAGTCTGTCGAGCAGCGCGACCATGTCGCTCCGGTCGATCCCGCACCGGCGCCCGAGCGCGGCCTGGCTCGCTGGGCCGAACTCCTCCAGGGCGGCGAGCACGGCGTAGTGGGACCGGTGCGCCCCCGCGGCGGACAGGTGCTCCGAGACGGTCCGGGCCGCCTCCAGCGCCGCCTGGGAGAGCAGCCAGCTGGGAAGTGCCCGGAGGCGTTCAGGGGCGGTCTCGGTCTCCATCCCCAGATCCTACGCTTTGTTGGCTCTACCTATTGTGGGCACTGCCAACCATGGTTAACGTTGGGGGCTCCAACGACTTGCCGTGGTCACGAACTCTCGGAGGCTCTCATGCCCGTGCACGACGACGCCCACCTTCCCGTCACGCACCACGACGCCCTGCGCGGGCTGCTCGACCGCGAGGACGTCGCACGCCTCGTCTCCCGCCTCACGGCCGCCCTCGACGACGGCGACACCGACCGGCTCCGAGACCTGCTCGTCCCGGACGCACGCGCCACCACCCCCGGTGGAACCGCGCAGGGGGTCGACGCCGTCGTCGCCCAGGCCGCGCGCAACCATCGGCCGGAGGACGGCGTCCAGCACCTCGTCGGCAACGTCCTGGTCGATCTCGCACACGACCACGCAGAGGTCCGGGCGAACGTGGTCGCCACGTTCGCCCGACGCGAGCCGCAGGCGGACAGGCCCGTCACCCTCGGAGCGGTCTACCGACTCAGGGCACGCAGGACCGACGCCGGCTGGCGACTAACGCACATCACGACGGAGCCGATCTGGACATCGACCACCCCCGTCACGCGCGCTGGACCGGCCTAGCAGGACCTGGCGCGGCTGCCCGCCGGGCGGGGTGACGCCCGCCTCAGGTCGCGTCGTCGACGTGGGCCTCGTCGAGGCGCTCGAGGATCTGTGCGACTGTCTCCGCGACGGTCCACCCGGTCGTGTCGAGGTGCAGCCCGCCCGGGGTCTCGCGCGCGGCCGCAGCGAACTCGTCGGGCGTCCACGCGCCGTAGGCCTGCTTGTGCCGGGCGGCGTCACGCGCGGCGAGGGCCGCGGCGTCGGGCACCAGCACGACGGCGTAGCGCGGCCGGGTGCGCAGGCTCGCCGTGAAGCGGGCCAGGTCGGGCCCCAGCAGGATGTCCTGGACCACGGCCGTGATCCCCGCGGCCGCGTACGTGTCGGCGGCGCGGGCCGCGAGAGCGTGCCGCAGGTCGAGCTGGGCACGCGCCTGCGCCGACAGCGGCGGGTCCATCGACGCCTGCCCGCTCACGACGAACCGGCGGAACATGTCGCCGCGCACGTGGGCCGCGAGGGGGAAGGACCGGGCCAGGGCCTGCGCGACCGTCGACTTCCCGGAGGCCATGGCACCGGTGACGACGAGGACGGGAGCGGACGCGCGGACGTGAGCGGCGCCGTCGGGCAAGGAGGTCTCAGCAGGCATGCTCCGGACCCTAGGACGTGCGGCGGCCCGGACGCGAGCGGATTGCGGGGCGCTCGCCGAGCGTGCAGCTCGGGCCGTGCGCGGGAGTCCGCGACCCGAGCCGCACGCTCGACGCGCACGCCTAGTGCAGGACCGCCTTCTCCGAGCCCGCGCCCGTGAGCGAGCGGACCTCCATCTCGGCGAACTTCTCCGGGTGCGACGTCTCCTTGCTCAAGAACGTCCCCAGCACACCCAGCAGGAACGCGAGCGGGATCGAGATCAGGCCCGGGTTCTCGAGCGGGATGACCGCGAAGTCGATGCTCGTGTCCTTGATCATCGACAGGCTCGCCCCCGTGACCGGGTCCACCTTGCCCGAGACGACGGGCGAGAACGCGATGAGCACCAGGCACGAGACCAGGCCCCCGTACATGCTCCACAGCGCGCCCGACGTGTTGAACCGCTTCCAGAACAGCGAGTAGATGATGGTCGGCAGGTTCGCGCTCGCCGCGACCGCGAAGGCCAGCGCCACGAGGAACGCGATGTTCTGGCCCTGCGCGAAGATGCCGCCCACGATCGCGAGCACGCCGATCACGAGCACCGTGAGGCGTGCGACCTTGACCTCGCCGTCGGGCTTGACGGCGCCCTTCTTGATGACGTTCGCGTAGATGTCGTGCGCGAAGCTCGTCGCGGCCGTGATCGTCAGCCCCGCGACCACCGCGAGGATCGTCGCGAACGCGACCGCCGAGATGATGCCCAGCAGGATCTCGCCGCCCAGCTCGTACGCGAGCAGGAGCGCCGCGGAGTTCACGCCGCCGGGGGCCGACGAGATCGCCTCGGGACCCACGAGCGCGCCCGCCCCGTAGCCCAGCACGAGCGTGAACAGGTAGAAGATGCCGATGAGCCAGATCGCCCAGACGACGCTGCGGCGCGCCTCCTTGCCCGTGGGCACCGTGTAGAAGCGGGTCAGGACGTGCGGCAGGCCCGCCGTGCCGAGCACCAGGGCCAGCGCGAGCGACAGGAAGTTGAGCTGCGACATGGGCGTCGCCCCGTACTGCTTGCCCGGCTCGACGAGCGCCTCCCCGCCCGGGCCCGCCTTGTCGATCGCGCCCTGGAACAGGTCCGACAGGTTGAAGCCGAACTTCGCGAGCACCCAGAACGTCATGACCCCGGCACCCGCGATGAGCAGGACCGCCTTGATGATCTGCACCCACGTGGTGCCCTTCATGCCGCCGATCATCACGTACGCGATCATCAGGACGCCCACGATCGCGATGACGACGGACTGCCCCGCGGTCGACGAGATGCCGAGCAGCAGCGCGACCAGGCCGCCCGCCCCCGCCATCTGGGCCAGCAGGTAGAAGAACACGACCATGAGCGTCGCGAGCGCCGCCGCCATGCGCACCGGGCGCTGGCGCAGGCGGAAGCTCAGGACGTCGGCCATGGTGAACTTGCCCGTGTTGCGCAGCAGCTCGGCCACGAGCAGCAGCGCCACGAGCCACGCCACGAGGAAGCCGATCGAGTACAGGAACCCGTCGTAGCCGTTGATCGCGATGGCCCCGCAGATGCCCAGGAAGCTCGCGGCCGACAGGTAGTCGCCCGCGATCGCCGTGCCGTTCTGCGGGCCCGTGAAGTTGCGCCCGCCCGCGTAGAAGTCCGCAGCGGACCTGTTCTGCTTCGAGGCCCGCAGCACGATCACCATGGTCACCGCGACGAAGGCCGCGAAGATCCCGATGTTGATCCACGGGTTCCCGACGTCCGAGGCCTCCGCAGCCAGGGTCACGACGGGCGGCTCCACGCCCGGCGCCCCCCTCACCGGTCCTCCCCCTCGATCTGTCGACGCATGTCGTCGGCGACCGGGTCGAACCGCTTGTTCGCCCAGCGCGCGTAGATCATGGTGATCGCGAACGTCGAGACGAACTGGCCCAGCCCGAACAGCAGCCCGACCGTGATGTTGCCCGAGACCCTGATGCTCATGAAGTCGTGCGCGTAGTCCGCGAGCAGGACGTACACCAGGTACCAGACCAGGAACAGGGCAGTGACGGGAAAGACGAAGAGGCGGAACCTGCGGCGCAGGTCCTGGAACTCGGGGGAGCGCTGGACCCGCTGGTAGTCGGTCTCAGCGACGGGATCGTCCGTCGAGATGTCGGTCATGATGCCTCCGTTGGCTCATGCGTGCGGCACGCGGCGTTGCGTGGCTCGGGCGGCTTTTTCACCCGCTCCGCCAATGTGCCGTACATCACCCTTGTCGCCAAACACCCGATCCGGGCGTGTCGGAGGCTGCGGCGCCGGGTCGACGGGTGGGCGGCCTCGCCTGGTGCCGCGGCGGGCCACCGGGCACGGTTCCGACGCCGAGCGTGCAGTTCGGGCTGCCCACGGGCGCCCGTGACGACCACAAGTGCACACTCGACGACGTGCCCGAGGCGAGCGGCGCCGTCGGACCGACGGCGGCGCCCCGCAGCGCGCTCAGACCCGGCGGAACTCCAGGTCCGTGATGCCCCGGCCAGCCGCGTGGCCCTTGTTCTCGAAGCTCGTGAGCACGCGCCCCTCGAAGCGCGGCGCGACCGCACCGACCCCGTGGACGTTCTCGAACGACGGGTTCGCGCCGACGACCTCCAGCATCTGGTCCGCGTACTCGGCCCAGTCGGTCGCGAGCCGCCACGTCCCACCGGGACGGACGACCCGCGCGGCGAGCTGCGCGAGCTCGGGCGTCACGAGGCGGCGCTTGTGGTGGCGCGCCTTGTGCCACGGGTCGGGGAAGAAGATCCAGAGCTCGTCGACCGAGGCCTCCGGCAGCATCGTCGTCAGGACCTCGGCCGCGTTCGCCTGCACCAGGCGCAGGTTCGTCAGACCTCGCTGCGTCGCCCGCAGCACGGTCTGCGCGAGTCCTGGCGTATAGACCTCGACGGCCAGGAAGTCACGTTCCGGGGTGGCCTCGGCCGCGTTGACCACGGCCTCCCCCAGGCCCGACCCGACCTCCACCACGAGAGGAGCCGTCCGCCCGAAGGTCGCGGCGACGTCGAGCACGTGAGCCGGGTCGACGGACGTGCGCGCGATCGACCGAGGGACGTCCAGGACGAACTGGTCGGCGTGGTCGTCCCACGCGCGCTGCTGACGGGTGTTGAGGCGGCCGCTGCGGCGGACGAAGGACACGATGTCGGTACGGAAGCCCTGCTCGCGGGCCTCGGAGAGGGTCTCGGGCACCCGCCCAGTCTAGGCGGGCGCCCGAGGCCCCTCCCGCGGAGGGTCAGACGTACTGCGCGTACGCCGGCAGGTCGAGCTGACCGTTGCCCGACAGGCCGATGACGACGACCTCGGGCTCGGTGAGCGTGCGCGCGTACGCGATCGCCGCCGCGACCGCGTGCGTCGACTCGGGCGCCGGGATGATGCCCTCCGAGCGGGCGAACTCGAGCCCCGCCCGGAACGCCTCGTCCTGGTCGATCGCGATCGCGTCCATGAGCCCCAGGTTCACGGCGTGCGAGACCATGGGCGACATGCCGTGGTAGCGCAGACCGCCCGCGTGGATGGCCGGCGGCACGAAGTCCTTGCCCAGCGTGTGCATCTTGAGCAGCGGCGTGAGCCCCGCGACGTCGCCGTGGTCGTAGCGGTACTCGCCCCGCGTGAGCGACGGGCACGCCGAGGGCTCGCACGCGACGAGCCGCGTCGTCGTGCCCTCGCGCAGGTTGCGCCCCAGGAACGGGAACGTGAGCCCTGCGAGGTTGGACCCTCCGCCCGCGCACCCGAACACGACGTCGGCGACCGGCTCCCCCGCCTCCTCGAGCTGGACCAGGGCCTCCTGACCGATGACCGTCTGGTGCAGCATCACGTGGTTGAGCACGCTGCCCAGCGAGTAGTGCGCCTGCGGGTCCTGCGCCGCGACCTCGACGGCCTCGCTGATCGCCATGCCGAGCGAGCCCGTGGTGTCCGGGTCGCTCGCGAGGATCGCACGGCCCGACGCCGTCAGCTCCGAGGGCGACGAGTGGCACACGCCCCCGTAGGCCTCCATCTGGAAGCGGCGGTACGGCTTCGAGTCGTACGACGCCCGCACCTGCCACACCTCGCACGTGAGCCCCAGCAGGGCTGCGGCCATCGACAGCGAGGCCCCCCACTGCCCCGCGCCGGTCTCGGTCGTGAGCCGCGTCGTGCCCTCCATCGCGTTGTAGTACGCCTGCGCGATCGCCGTGTTGGGCTTGTGCGAACCGACCGGGCTCACGCCCTCGTACTTGTAGTAGATCCGGGCGGGCGTGCCGAGCGCGCGCTCCAGGCGGTGCGCACGGATGAGCGGCGCCGGCCTCCACATCGCGTAGATCTCACGGATCGTCTGCGGGATCTCGATGTAACGCTCGGTGCTGACCTCCTGCTCGATCAGCGCCAGGGGGAACAACGGGGCCAGGTCCGCGGGCACCAGGGGCTCGAGCGTGCCCGGGTGCAGGTGCGGCGGGACGGGCTCGGGCAGGTCCGCGTTCAGGTTGTACCAGTGCGTCGGGACGGTGGAGGGGATCTCGACGCCGAGCGGCTCGAGCGAGCGAGCGGTCGGGGCGGCAGGCACCGAGGGTGCCGGGGCGGGGAGGGGGGACGTCGTCAAGGAACTCTCTCCTTCGTGGATGGGCACGTGCGGGGGCAACGTTCCGGGCGATCCACTCCGGGAGACCTGCTGGACCGCCCTTCGTCGGGCTCGGTCAGCACGCCACAGCGTCCGACCGTCAGCGGTCGGGCCACCAGGTGTGTGCGGTGAGCAGGTTCACGGGCAGACCATAGCCCGCGGGGCGGCGAACTGTGAAGCGCGTCTCACGGACGGCCGTGCGCCGGGGACGACGAAGGCCCCTCCCCGCGTCGACGCAGGTGAGGGGCCTTCGAGGTGGTGCGCCATCATGGACTCGAACCATGAACCCGCTGATTAAGAGTCAGCTGCTCTGCCAATTGAGCTAATGGCGCCTGGTGGTGCTGGTCGTGCGGTGCTGCGTGCCCGCCGCTGCGGACGTCACGACGGCCCCGTCTCCGGGGCCGCGATCGTGGTGCGCCATCATGGACTCGAACCATGAACCCGCTGATTAAGAGTCAGCTGCTCTGCCAATTGAGCTAATGGCGCGCGAGAAGAAACACTACTGAACCGGCCCCCCGGAGACAAATCAGGGGGCCGGGCAGGGCTGTGACCTGCGCGACAACCCGCTGCGCGGGCCGCCGTCGAGGCCGCGCGTGCTACAGGTACAGCCCGGTCTTGCCGCTCGTCTCCTCGGGCTGCGAGACCGCGCTGACGTCCTTCTCGCGCAGCAGCACGAAGCTCTTGCCGTTCAGCTCGACCTCTGCGCGCTCCTCGGGGTCGAACAGCACGCGGTCGCCCCGGCTCACGTGCCGCACGTTCTCGCCCGTCGCGACGACCTGGGCCCACGCGAGCCGCTTGGGCCCGACGGCCGTCGCGGGGATCACGAGCCCCGCCGACGACTGCCGCTCGGACGAGTCGACCTCGGGCAGGACCAGGAGGCGGTCGTGCAGCATGCGCAGCGGCAGGCGCGCGGGCTCGCTGCCCGACGGCGTCCCGCGCGTCGCGGAGGACTTCTTCCGGGAGGTGCTGGCCGCGGCGGCGGGCTCGGGGCGCGCGTCCGGCTCGGGCCCGGCGTCCGGCTCGGGTGCGGGGGCGTCGTGCGGGGTGGGGGTCGTCGTGCTCACAGTCCCCACGCTACCGGTGTCCTCTAGGCTCGGTGTGAACCGCGATACGCACCACGAGGAGTTCCATGAGCACGCGCCTTGCCGTCGGAGACGACGCCCCCGACTTCACCCTCCCGACCGCCGACGGCGGTTCCGTGACGCTGTCCGACCTGCGCGGCAGCTCGGTCATCGTCTACTTCTACCCCGCGGCCTCGACGCCCGGCTGCACCAAGGAGGCGTGCGACTTCCGCGACTCGCTCGCGTCGCTCCAGGGCGCGGGCTACAAGGTCGTCGGCATCTCGCCCGACGCGCTGCCCAAGCTCGTGAAGTTCGCCGAGGAGGAGTCGCTGACGTTCCCGCTCGCGTCCGACGAGTCCAAGGAGACGCTCGAGGCGTACGGGGCGTGGGGCGAGAAGAAGCTCTACGGCAAGACCGTGACGGGCGTGATCCGCTCGACCGTCGTCGTCGACCCCGACGGCAAGGTCGCGCTCGCGCAGTACAACGTCAAGGCGACGGGCCACGTGGCCAAGCTGCGCCGTGACCTGGGGATCGACCCCAAGAAGTAGGCCGCCCGGTCCGCGAGCCGCCGATCGGTGCACCCCTCGCGCGCCCGTAGACTGTGCGGGCGCGCGAGTGGCGTAATTGGCAGCCGCGCCAGGTTTAGGTCCTGGTGTCTTCGGACGTGCGGGTTCGAGTCCCGCCTCGCGCACCTTCTGTCCCCGGTCAGCCGACCGGTACCTCGATCGCCCCGGGCACCAGTCCCGGCTTCGTCTCGGTGCAGTCGGTGTCGGCGGCCAGTCCCCACCCCTTGACCTGGACCGCGTCCCCGGCGCACCCGACGAGCTCCCGGTCCCCGAGCGGCTCCTCGAGCGCGACCGTCGTGGGCCGGACCCCGAAGTCCTCGCTGCACGCTCCCCTGGTCCGCTGGACGAAGGCCCGTACCTCGACGGTCTCCGTGCTCTCGTCGACCTCGACCTCGTCGACGTCGATGCACGTGCTGCCCCCGGCGAAGACGGCGACCTCCAGATCGGTCCCGTCCTGCGCGAGGAGCACCCACTCGACCCGCAGACGTTGCGGCTCCCCCGCCTCGCAGCCCGCGAGGACGGCCACGCCCAGCATGCACACCGCGACCACAGGCGTGATCGTGCGCGCGCGGCCGCACGTCGCCGAGGACCACCACGTCGCTCTCGTCATGCGCCGGACCCTACCGCCGCACGGGCCCCCGCGCAGGTCCCCGATCACGCAGCGCGCACGCGCCCGTCCTACTCTGGGAGGAGGTCCCGAGGAGGCGATCCCCAGTGCCGAACGGTCGGAGAACCCAGGCCATCTACGCGCACGAGGTCTCGGCGGCGATGTCGGCGATCGACCGGCGACGCTTCCTGCCGCGCAACCAGCGCCCGTACGCACGCGACGACCGGCCGCTGCCGATCGGCCACGGCCAGACGAACTCCCAGCCCCGGACGGTCGCCGACACGCTGCGCCTCCTCCAGGTGCCGCGCGGTGCGCGCGTCCTGGACGTGGGGTCGGGCTCGGGGTGGACGACGGCGCTGCTCGCCCACCTGGTCGGGTCGAGCGGGAGCGTCGTGGGCGTCGAGATCGACCCGGACCTCGCGGAGTGGGGGGCGGCGAACCTCGCGACCTACCCCATGTCGTGGGCGCGGATCGAGGTCGCCGAGCCGGGCGTGCTCGGGCGCCCGACCATGGGGGGCTACGACCGCATCCTCGTCTCGGCGGCCGCCCAGGTCCTGCCGCAGGAGCTCGTCGACCAGCTCTCGATCGGTGGGCGCCTCGTGATCCCGGTGCAGCACGTGCTGGTCCTCGTGGAGCAGCACCTGACGGGCACCGTGACGAGCCGGCACGGGAGCTACAGCTTCGTGCCGCTCATCGGGTCGTAGCCGCGGCTCCCGCGCGCCAGCGCGCGGCCGAGAAGTGGACCCGGCACCGTGCCTGGTAGGACTCGACGCCACCGACGTGCTCGGCCCCCGCGGTGAGGGCGTCACCACGTCCGTCGTCGCCACGGCCGACGACGACGCGCTCGTGGAAGGGGGCGTCCTCGCCGCAGACCGTGCAGACGGCCGTGAGGCGGTCGGCGCGCTCGGCCAGCGCGCCGAGCGCCGGGATCGGGTCGAAGGGGCGTCCGTCGAACGTCACGTCGAGCCCCGCGACGATCATCACGAGGCCCGCGTCGGCCGCGTGCTGCACGACGTCGAGCAGGTCGGGGCCGAAGAACTGCGCCTCGTCGACCGCGACGAGCTCGACCGCGGGATCGACCAGGTCGAGGATCTCCGTGGCGGACGTCGCGGCACGCGAGGGGATGTCGAGGCCTGAGTGCGAGCTCACGATGCCCTCGCCGCGCCGGTCGTCGAGCGCGTGGTGCACGACCTCGACGCGGCGACCCGCGATCTGCGCCCGGCGTACGCGCCGCAGCAGCTCCTCGGTCTTGCCCGCGAACATGGGCCCGCTGATGACCTCGACCCGTCCCCGCCGCACGTCGTCCACGCAGCCAGTAGACCATGGGGTGATGACAACGGCAGGGCCCACAAGGCAGCCCCGGGGCTCAGCCTCGGGCGTCCCACTCCGAGCGCAGCACACCCATGACGACCGCGTCGTACCGCTGCCCACGCACGACCCGCGCGTCGCGGAAGCGGCCCTCCTCGACGAACCCGAGTCGTCGGCCCACGCCCAGCATCGGCCCGTTGCCGGACCACGTCGCGAAGTCCAACCGGACCCAGTCGGTCACCGAGAACAGGTAGGTGGTCCACAGCGCGAGCGCCTCGCGACCGATGCCCCGCCCGCGCACGGCCGGGTCGTAGACGCCGACGCCCATGCGTGCCCACGCGGTCTCGCGCGACTCCCAGTACCAGGAGACGGTCCCGACGAGGTGGTCGTCGGGGTCCGCGATCACGGCCGAGCGAGGCGGCAGGCCGTCCACCACCCCGGGCGGTGTCAGCGCGAGGGCGGCGACCCGAGCGTCGGCCTGCGCGTCGTCGGGCACGGGGTAGTACGGCCCGTCCCACTCGTGCCACTCGTGGTGGGGACGCAACCACTCACGGAAGACGGCGAGGTCCGCGGGCCGCCAGCCTCGGAGCCGGGCAGCATGCCCGACGCCGTAGACCGGCACCTGCGGATCCCTCGCCGTCATCGGTGGTTCAGCGTGCGTCAGTCGACGTCGCCCTGCGGCGAGGAGCCCTCGTCGGAGGCCTCGTCGGTCAGGTCAGCCGACGACGCAGCCTCCCCAGCAACCTCCTCGTCAGCGGCCGCCTGCTCGACCGGAAACGAGTCCTGGTCGTCGGCGACCTCCGGGGCACCCTCCGTGGACTCGGCGTCCGTCAGCGCGGTCTCGATCCCGACCGCTTCGACCTCGGCCGGTACGACGACCTCGGCCTCGGTCACCTCGGTGACCGACGCCTCAGCGACGACGGACCCCTCGACGGACGCGACGCCGTCGTGGTCGTGGTCGTGCGCGTGGGCCGCCGCGGCAGCGATCGTGGCGAGCGTGGCCTTGACGGCCTCGCGCGCCTCCGACGTGACCTCGGGCAGCACCGGGACCGCAGGGGCCGCGGCCGGCGCCGTCTCCTTGGTCACGCGCTTGCGGCGCGACCGGGAACGCGAGCTCTCCGACTCTGCGGGCTCCTCCTGCGCTGCGGCAGGAGCCGGGGCGTGCTGGTGACCGCCGCCGTTGTTCGAGCCGCCCGACTTCTCGATCGGGTCGGTGTGCACGATGAAGCCACGACCGTTGCAGTGGTCGCACGTCTCGCTGAACGCCTCGACCAGGCCCTGGCCCACGCGCTTGCGCGTCATCTGGACCAGGCCGAGCGAGGTGACCTCGGCGACCTGGTGCTTGGTGCGGTCGCGGCCCAGGCACTCGACCAGGCGACGCAGCACCAGGTCGCGGTTGGACTCGAGCACCATGTCGATGAAGTCGATGACGATGATGCCGCCGATGTCGCGCAGGCGCAGCTGGCGGACGATCTCCTCGGCGGCCTCGAGGTTGTTGCGCGTCACCGTCTCCTCGAGCGTGCCACCGGAACCGGTGAACTTGCCCGTGTTGACGTCGACGACCGTCATGGCCTCGGTGCGGTCGATCACGAGCGAACCGCCCGAGGGCAGCCAGACCTTGCGGTCCATCCCCTTGGCGAGCTGCTCGTCGACGCGGTGCGCCGAGAAGGCGTCCTTCTCCGACGTCCAGCGCGAGACGCGCTCCTTGAGGTCGGGCGCGAGCTCGGCGACGTAGCTCGAGATCTCGTTCCAGGCGTTGTCGCCCGAGACGACGAGCGAGCTGAAGTCGTCGTTGAAGATGTCGCGGACGACGCGGATCGCGAGGTCCGGCTCACCCTGGAGCAGTGCCGGGGCGGAGACCGACTTCGCCTTCTTCTCGATCGCCTCCCACTGGCTCTGCAGGCGCTCGACGTCGGCGCGCAGCTCGTCCTCGCTCGCTCCCTCGGCTGCCGTGCGCACGATCACGCCCGACCCCTCGGGGACGACCTCGCGCAGGATCTTCTTGAGGCGGGCACGCTCGGTGTCCGGGAGCTTGCGCGAGATGCCGGTCATGCCGCCGCCGGGGACGAACACGAGGTAGCGGCCCGCGAGCGTGATCTGCGACGTGAGGCGAGCGCCCTTGTGGCCGATCGGGTCCTTGGTGACCTGGACCAGCACGGAGTCGCCGGACTTGAGCGCCTGCTCGATGCGGCGCGGCTGCCCGTCGAGGCCCACGGCGTCCCAGTTGACCTCGCCGGCGTACAGGACGGCGTTGCGGCCCTTGCCGACGTCGATGAACGCGGCCTCCATGGACGGCAGGACGTTCTGGACGCGGCCCAGGTAGACGTTGCCGGCCATCGAGACCTGCGACTGCTGCGAGACGTAGTGCTCGACGAGCACGCCGTCCTCGAGCACGGCGATCTGCGTGCGGCCGTTCTTCTCGCGCACGACCATGGAGCGCTCGACCGACTCGCGGCGTGCGAGGAACTCGGCCTCGGTGATGATCTGGCGGCGGCGACCCGCGTCGCGGCCCTCGCGGCGGCGCTGACGCTTGGCCTCGAGGCGCGTCGAGCCCTTGAGCGCGGTCACCTCGTCCGAGGACGTGCTGCCGCTGCGCTCGCGCGTGCGGGTGCGGGTGGACGACGTGGAGGTGGAGACGCCGGCGGTCTCGCTGCCGTCGGCCCGTCCGCCACGACGACGGCGGCGACGGCGACGGCTCGATCCCGAGCCCTCCTCGCCGTCGTGCTCGTCGACGTGGTCGTCCTGCTGGTCCTGCTGGTCCTCGGTGGTCTCGGCGCCCGGCTCACCCTCGGAGGCTGCGCCCGCGGGCTGCTCCGCCCGGTCGTCCGACTCGTCGTCGCCGTACTCGTCGCCGTCGGCTCGTGAGTCGCCGCCGCGCGAGCGGCGGCCACGGCCACCGCGACGGCGACGACGGCGCGGTGCGCCCTGCTCGTCGTCCTCGGCGGAGGCCGACTGCTCGTCGGTCTCGACCACGATCTCGAGGTCGTCGGCCTCGAACGCGTCGGCCGGGATCTCGACGCCCTCGGCGACGAGCTCGGCCTCGATCAGCTCGATCTCCTCGACAGCGGCCAGGTCCGCCCCGACGAGCTCGACCTCGACGGCGGACGCCTGCTCGGGCGCCGACTCCGCGGCGGGGACCGCCGGGGCCTGGGCGGGGGTCGTCGTCCCGGAGGTCGACGGCGCACCGGCGCCGCGGCGTGCGGACCGGCCGCGGCCGCCGCGCGTGCGGGCGGGGGCCTCACGCTGCTCGACCGGGGACTGCTCGGCGGGCGCCTGCGGAGCCTGCTCGGCGGGAGCCTCGGGGGCCGGGGCCTCCACGCGGGCGGGCGCCTCCTCGGTCGGGCGCGTGCCCGGCGTGGCGAAGCTCGGCAGGGCGCCCGTGGGCGACGTGGTGGGGCGCACGACGCGGCGCGAACGGCGCGGCGCGGCGGCCGGGTCCGGAGCCTGGAACAGGAGCGCGGTGGTCGCCAGACGCGGGGTGGCGGAGCCGCCACCGGTCGACGCGGGCGAGGCGGGCGCCTCCTCCACGACCGGGGTGGCCGCCTCGGCCTCGGCCTTGGCTGCTGCCGAGACCTTGTTGACGCGGCGCGAGCGGACCTTGGGCGCGGCGGGCTCGACGGGAGCCTCGACGACGGGAGCGGTCTCCTCGGCCGGGGCCTTCGAGGTCGCACGGCGACGCTTGGCTGCGGGGGCCTTCTCGACCGGCGCGTCGCCGGGCACCTCGGTGGTGGTCTCCTCGGCGGCCGGTGCTACGGCCTGCGCTGCGGAGGACCGCGTGGCCCGACGGCGCTTCGCGGCCGGGGCGGCAGGCTCGTCCGCCGCGGGGGTCGCCTGAGCGGCAGGGGCTGCAGCGGGCACGTCGGCGACCGGTGCGGCAGCGACGGGTGCGGTGGTGGGCTCGGCAGCCGGCTCTGCGGCGGGCTTGCGGGTGCGGCGGGCGCGGGCGGGCTTCTCGGCCGGGGCGTCCTCCTCGGCGGCGGGCTTGAGCCCGAGCTCGGACAGCACGTCGAGGACCGGCGCGTCGGCGGCGGCACGGGCCGCAGCGCCCCGCTTGCCACCACGACGGGGGGCATCGGCCGGGGCGTCCGCGGCGGGCGCCTGCACCGTGGCGGGAGCCTTCGCGGCGGGCGCCGTCGTGGTCGCGGGCTTCGTGGCGGGGGCCTCCGTGGCGGGTGCCTCGGCGGCGTTCGAGGCCGAGGGGGTCGTCGTCGGGCGGACGACGCGGCGCGAGCGACGCGGGGCGGCCTCGGCGGTCGGGAGGTCGATCCCGAGCGAGCCCGTGGGGGCGACGGGGTTGACGGCCGCGGGCTGCGCGGGGGCCTTCACGGCGGGGAGGGAGATCTGGGCTGTGGCCGCCTGGGCGACGGCCTCGGCGGAACCGGGCGCCGCGGCGGTCCGGGTGACGCGTCGTCGGGCCGGCTTCTTGGCGGGTGCTGCGTCCTGGCCGGCGGCCGAGCTCGTCGGGTCAGGGGTCGAGCTCGTCGTGTCAGGGGTGTGGTCGAGGGTCACGCGATGCGCTCCTGGTACCCCGAAGGTCCGTCCCCACATCGTGCGGCCCGTTCGGGCGGTTGTCGTCGCTCGGGACGTGCGCATCGCAGCGCTGTCGTCCCCGCGACGGAAGTCGGCGGTGGCGGCTCGGGCAAGGGCGGGCGGCGGGGGGCGCTTCGCCGGGCGGGCCATTCTTCCCGTTCGGCGGCGCTCCGCGAGCCGCGGACTGCGGTTGCGTCGAGCACGTACTGGGCGCGGAGGAGATGTGGTCCCCCTTGCTGGGTCAAGTATCGCACAGCCGACGTCGATCAGATGGGCATCTACAGGTCCGCCGCCCGTGTCGTCCAGAGGACCAAGGTCCCGACTCGGACCTTGTGAAGGTTCTCACAAACTGTCGTTTCCCGAGAGTTTTGGCGCCTGCTCCCCTCGCCGATGGTGCAGATTGGTCATAGCGTCGGCAGTAGGAACGCTGACCCTGCCCTGAGACAACCCCTCAGAACCCCCGGCAGCCCCCAGGAACCCCCCAGGAGCGTTTGTGGACGTCCTCGATCTCGCGAGGTGGCAGTTCGCCATCACGACCGTCTACCACTTCATCTTCGTGCCGTTGACGATCGGGCTCGCTCCTCTCGTCGCCATCATGCAGACCGCATGGGTGCGCACGGGGAACGAGCGGTGGCTCAAGCTCACCAAGTTCTTCGGCAAGCTCCTCCTCATCAACTTCGCGATCGGCGTCGTGACGGGGATCGTCCAGGAGTTCCAGTTCGGTATGAACTGGAGCGAGTACTCGCGCTTCGTCGGGGACGTCTTCGGTGCTCCGCTCGCCATGGAGGCGCTCGCCGCCTTCTTCATCGAGTCGACGTTCCTCGGGCTGTGGATCTTCGGCTGGGACCGCCTGTCCAAGAAGGTGCACCTCGCGTGCATCTGGGCCGTCGCGATCGCCGTGAACCTCTCGGCGTTCTTCATCCTCGCGGCCAACTCGTGGATGCAGCACCCCGTCGGGACCATCTACAACCCCGAGACCGGGCGTGCCGAGATGAACGACATCGGCGCCGTGCTCACCAACAACACGCTGTGGGCGGCGTTCCCGCACACCATCACCGCGGCCTTCCTCACCGCGGGCACGTTCGTCGCCGGCATCGCCGCCTGGTGGATGGTGCGCCTCGTGCGCACCAAGAAGGCCGAGAACATCGACCTCGCGCGCAACGTCTACCGCCCGGCCATCACGCTCGGCGTCATCGCGATGATCGTCGGCGGGCTCGGCGTCGCGGTCAGCGGCGACTTCCAGGCCAAGCTCATGTTCCAGCAGCAGCCCATGAAGATGGCCGCGGCCGAGGCCCTGTGCGAGAGCTCGCCCGACGGCGCACCGTTCTCGATCCTCGCGATCGGCGACCTGTCCGACTCGTGCGAGGGCGTCAACCACATCCTCGAGATCCCCGGCATGACGTCGTTCCTCGCCAAGGGCAGCTTCACCGCCCCGCTCCCAGGTGTCGACGAGGTCCAGCAGAGCATGACCGAGCGCTACGGCGACCTCACCGCGGCCGGCGAGCCCGTCAACTACTCCCCCAACCTGGGGCTGACGTACTGGAGCTTCCGCCTCATGATCGGCTTCGCGGTCGGGTCGATCGTCCTTTCGGCCATGGCGCTGTGGCTGACCCGCAAGGGACGCGTGACCGACAACAAGTGGTTCGCCCGCGTCGGGATCTGGGCCATCCCCATGCCGTTCATCGCGTCGTCGTTCGGCTGGATCTTCACCGAGACCGGGCGCCAGCCCTGGGTCGTCGCCCCCAACCCCTCCGGGATCGACTCGATCCGCCTGCTCACCGAGCGTGGCGTGTCGACCGTGGTGAGCCCCGGCGTCGTCCTGACCTCGATGATCGTCTTCACGCTGGTCTACGGGGCCCTCGCGGTCGTCTGGTTCAAGCTCATCCACCGCTACTCGGTCGAGGGCGTGCCCGAGATCGTGCACGACGACTCCCCCGAGGCGCGCGCCAAGGGCGACCCCGACGCCCCGGACTCGACCGACGAGTCCGACCGCCCCCTGTCCTTCGCGTACTGACGCGCTCTGACGGCTCAAGGAGACCCAGTACTCATGGAACTCACCATTCTCTGGTTCGTGCTCATCGCGATCCTGTGGATCGGCTACCTGGTCCTCGAAGGCTTCGACTTCGGCGTGGGCATGCTCCTGCCGATCCTGTCCCGCAGCAAGGACAAGGCGAAGAAGGACACCGAGCGTCGGCTCATCATCAACACGATCGGCCCGGTGTGGGACGGCAACGAGGTCTGGCTCATCACCGCGGGTGGTGCGACCTTCGCGGCCTTCCCCGAGTGGTACGCCACGCTGTTCTCCGGGTTCTACATCCCGCTCTTCCTGATCCTGCTCGCGCTCATCGTGCGCGGCGTCGCGTTCGAGTACCGCGGCAAGATCAACGACGACCGCTGGCGCGCACGCTGCGACCAGGCCATCGTCTTCGGCTCGTGGATCCCCGCGATCCTGTGGGGCGTCGCGTTCGCCAACCTGGTCCGCGGCGTCGAGCTCGACGCGGCCCACCAGTACGTCGGCGGCTTCTGGGCCCTGCTCAGCCCGTTCGCGCTGCTCGGCGGCCTCACGACCGTGCTGCTCTTCCTCATGCACGGTGCCGTGTTCATCGCCCTCAAGACGGACGGCGAGGTCCGGGTCAAGGCCCGCCGCCTGGCCGGCTGGTTCTCGATCGCCTCGGTGTTCGTGGCCGGCGGCTGGGCCGTGTGGGCCCAGGTCGCCTACTCGGTGCCGTGGACGTGGGCCGTGGTCGTCGTCGCGGCCGTCTCCCTGGTGGGTGTCGTGCTCGCCAACGCCAAGGCCCGCGAGGGCTGGGCGTTCCTGTTCTCCGCGCTCGCGATCCTCTCCGCGACCGTGCTGATCTTCGGGTCCATGTACCCCGACGTGATGCCGGCGCTCGACCCCGCGAACTCGCTGACCATCGACAACGCGTCCTCGACGCAGTACACGTTGACCGTCATGACGTGGGTCGCCGTGTTCCTGGTGCCGCTCGTGCTGGTCTACCAGTCGTGGACGTACTGGGTGTTCCGCCGTCGCCTGTCGACCAAGGACATCCCGCCGCCCATCGGTCTCTCGCTCAGGAAGCTCAAGGACTCCGCGTTCGGCGGGCCGTCCTCGGGCGGCGCCAAGAACCTGGACCTGACCCCCGCCACGGGTGAGCGGGACCCGGGGACGGACGCGGCGGCGTCGGGCAGCACGAACGACGGCACCGGCAGCACGTCCGCGTGAAGCCTCTCGATCCACGGCTCCTGCGCCAGGCGCGGGCGGCTCGCGGGTACGTCGTGCTCACGGCGGTGCTCGGCCTCGTCACGGCCGGGCTCGTCGTGGCGCAGGCGCTGCTCATCGCGAGCGTCCTCGCCCCCGCGATCCAGGGCAGCCTCACGCTGCCCGACGTCGCCACCCCTCTGTCGTGGCTCGCCGCGGTCGTGGTGGTGCGTGCCGGGGTCGCGTGGGCGCAGGAACGGTTCGCGCTCAAGGCCGCGACCAGGACGGTCGCGGAGCTCCGCGAGCAGGTCGTCAGCCATGCGGTGGCCCTCGGGCCCCGCTGGCTGGCGACCGGCCGCGGACCGGCCGTCGCGACGCTCGCGACGCGCGGGCTCGACGACCTCGAGCCCTACATGGTCCGCTACCTGCCCCAGCTCCTGCTCGCGGCGACCGTCACGCCCGCGACCCTGGCCGTGGTGCTGGGCCTCGACTGGATCTCCGCGCTCATCATCGCGGTCACGATCCCCCTCGTCCCGCTCTTCATGATCCTCGTCGGGCAGCTCACGGCCGGGACGTCCGAGCGACGGCTCCAGGTCATGCAGCGGCTCGGGTCGCAGGTCCTCGACCTGCTGGCCGGGCTCCCGACCCTGCGCGCGTTCGGTCGCGAGCACGGCCCCGAGAAGCGCGTCCGGGCGCTCGGCGACGCGAACCGCCGCGCCACCATGGGCACGCTGCGCGTCGCGTTCCTGTCGGGCATGGTCCTCGAGCTGCTCACGACGCTGTCGGTCGCGCTCGTCGCGGTCGGCATCGGGCTGCGGCTCGTGTACGGCGAGGTCGGGCTCGAGCCTGCGCTCGCCGTCCTGGTCCTGGCCCCCGAGGTCTACCTGCCGCTGCGCCAGGTCGGCATGCACTTCCACGCCTCGACCGACGGCATCGCGGCGGCCAACCAGGCGTTCGAGGTGCTCGACGAGCCGGTGCCGCCCGTCGGGACCACCCCCGCCCCGGCCCTCGCCGGCGCACGCATCACGTTCGACGGCGTCAGCGTGCGCGCGGGAGAGCGCGACGTGCTGGCCCCGGCCGCGCTGACGACGGCGTTCGGCGCCCGGGCGGCGGCGACCGACGCCTCCGGGACCGGTGCGACGCCGTCGGGCACCGTGGTCGCCCTGACCGGGCCCAGCGGGTCCGGCAAGACCACCACGGCCCTGGTGCTCCTGGGCCTGCTGGCCCCCGACGCCGGGCGCGTCCTGGTCACCCCGCGCGACGGCGAGCCCGTCGACCTCGCGGACGTCGACCCGACCACCTGGTGGCCGCAGGTCGCCTGGGTGCCGCAGCGCCCCACGCTCACCCCGGGGACCGTGCGCGACGTCGTGCTCGACGGTCGCGAGGTCCCCGACGCCGACCTCGCCGCCGCCGCGCGCCTGTCCGGGCTGGACGCCGTGCTCGACGTCCTGCCCGACGGCTGGCACACGGTGATCGGGCAGGGAGGCGTGGGCCTCAGCGTGGGTCAGCGCCAGCGCGTAGCCCTCACGGCCGCGCTCCTCGGGGACCCGGCCCGTGTCCCGCTCGTCGTGCTCGACGAGCCCACGGCCCACCTGGACGCGCGCGGCGAGCAGGCCGTGCTCGACGCCGTCCGCACGTGGCGCGACCAGGGACGCACGGTCGTCGTGGTGGCGCACCGCACGAGCCTCGTCGAGCTCGCCGACCAGGTCGTGACGGTGGCCTCGGCACCGCTCCCGCCCGCCGCGGGCACCGAGCCCGCCCCTTCCGTGCCGGACGCGTCGACCGCGTCCGCCTCCTCGTCAGGAGCCGTCGCATGAGCGACCTCGACCAGGTACCCGGCGAGCCCGTCGCCGCCGGGTCCACCGCGCGGGTCGGCGCCGCCGACGATCGCACCGGTACCGACCCGCTGTGGCGCGCGGTCCGGCTCCTCGACGTGAGCTGGGGACGTGCCGCGAAGGCGATCGGCCTGGGCTCGCTGGCCCTCGCGAGCTCGGTCGGCCTCGCGGCCGTCGCGGCCTGGCTCATCGCGCGCGCCTCGCAGATGCCGCCCGTGCTCCAGCTGTCCGTGGCGACCGTGGCCGTACGCGCGTTCGGCATCTCGCGCGGCGTGTTCCGCTACCTCGAGCGCCTGGCCTCGCACGACGTCGCCCTGCGCGGCATGGCCTCGCTCCGCGCGAACGTGTACACCTCGCTCGCCTCCGGACGTACAGCGGCCGTGGCGGGGGTGCGACGCGGTGACCTGCTCGCCCGTGTCGGCGCCGACGTCGACGCCGTGGGCGACGTCGTCGTGCGCGCGATCATCCCCGCCGGCGTCGCGCTCGTCGTGTCCGCGGGATCGGTGATCCTCGTCGGGGCCTTCCTGCCCTCGGCCGGCCTCGCCCTGCTCGCGTGCCTGCTCCTCGCGGGCGTCCTCGGCCCGTGGCTCTCGGCCCGCGCCGCTCGGCACACCGAGGAACGGGGCGCCGCCGCGCGCGCCGAGATGACCTCGACCGTGCTCGAGACCCTCGAGGGCGCGGGCCCCCTGACCGTCTCGGGCCGCCTCGCGCAGCGCATGGACTCGCTGCGTCGCACCGACCGCGAGCTCGCGGCGGTCACCGACTCGGGAGCCAGGACGTCGGGCACGGCCGCGGCCGTCAACAACGCCGCGATCGGCCTCGCCGTGCTCGCCGCGCTGCTCCTCGGGATCCCTGCGGTCGCCGCGGGCACGCTGACCCCGGTCGAGCTCGCCGTCGTCGTCCTCACGCCCCTCGCGGTGTTCGAGGCAGCGGGCGTGCTGCCCGCCGCCGCGGTGCAGATGCACCGCTCGCGCCAGGCCGCGCGACGCATCATGGAGCTGCTCGACGCCGCCGCTACCGATGTGTCAGAACCGCCGAGCACCAGAGGGCACGCCTGGTCCGACAGGTCGGAAGTCGTCGTGACCCGCGCGGCGTGCGGCTGGGACGGCCGCCCGGCCGTCACCGGGGTCGACCTGCTGGTGCGCCCCGGGCGCTCGGTCGCGGTCGTCGGCCCCTCGGGCGTCGGCAAGACGACCCTGCTCATGACGACCGCCGGTCTCATCCCCCCGGTCGCGGGGAGCGTGTCCCTCGACGACGCGCCCATCGCGACCTTCCCGCCCGACGACGTCGCGCACCAGGTCGTCTTCGTCGCCGAGGACGGGCACGTCTTCGACACCACGGTGCTCGAGAACCTGCGCGTCGCCCGGGGCGACGTGACGCCGGACGAGGCGTCGGCCGCCCTGGTCGACGTCGGGCTCGACGAGTGGCTCTCAGGACTGCCCGACGGGGTCGAGACGACCCTCGGCCCCGACGCGACGACCATCTCCGGCGGGGAGCGTCGTCGGCTGCTCGTGGCGCGCGCACTGCTCGCCCCCGCTCCCCTGCTGCTCGTCGACGAGCCCGCCGAGCATCTCGACCCGGCGACGGCCGACGAGCTGCTCACCCACCTCGTGGCGACCAGCCGCACGGGCGGGCGCGGGATCGTGGTCGCGACGCACCGCCTGTCGGCCCTCGCCGCGGTCGACGAGGTGCTGCTCCTGGGACGGCCCGCCGACGCGTCTCCCGACGCGCCGGCGACCGTGCTGGCCCGTGGCACGCACGCCGAGCTGCTCGCGCACGACGAGGGCTACCGGTGGGCGCTCGCGCAGGAGACCGCGAGCGTCTGACCTGGCGGCGCGTACGACGCCACCACGAGTCGGCTCAGCCCGGCGACCGCAGGCTCGCCAGGCGGCTCACGACCGGGTCCCGCCACTCCGCGAGGTCCTCGGGCCCGTTCTCTGCCCAGAGCTCGTGGAGCTCGGACGTGTCGCTGCCCTCGACCGCGCGCTCGAGCGTCGTCAGGACCCATGCGTGCTGCTGGTCGGTCAACGACGCGGCGAACGCGACGGCGTCGACCCCCTCGAGGTGATCGTCCGCAGGCCGCAGGCCGCGGGCCACGGCGAGCACCTCCGCGACCGCGATCGCGGCCTGCGCGTCGTCGACCTCGAGGTAGTCCTCGTCGAGATACCCGCTAAAGTCCTCGATCCCGAAGTTCCCTGCGCGCAGTGCCGCGAGCAGGTCGCCGGCGCCGTCGTTCTCGAACGGACCTGAGCCCCACGTCCCCATGTCTTCTTCTCCGTCTCCGCGGGCTGCTCCGCCCGTCGGGACGACCCTACGGGGATCCGGTGACACGGGCCCGCGCGGCGCGGCTCAGCCTCGGGACGCCCCCAGTCGTGACAGGAAGAGCGCCTCACCGACCGCGAGCTGCTCGATCTCGCTGGGCGCGACCGACTCGTTGGGCGCGTGGATGAGGCACGCGGGCTCCTCGACGCCGAGCAGCACGATCTGCGCGTCGGGGTAGCCAGAAGCGAGCACGTTGCACAGCGGGATCGACCCGCCCTGGCCGGCCGTCACGGTCTCCTTGCCGAACGCGTCCGCCAGGGCGCGCGAGAGCGTGTCGAAGACCGGGCCGTCGGTGCGCGCCTGGAACGGCTGTCCGACGGCGTCGCGCACCGTCGTGACCCTGACCCCCCAGGGCGCGTGGTTCTCCAGGTGGGCCACGAGCTTGTCCTGGAGGTCTCGCGCGTCCGCGCCGGGCGGGATGCGCAGGTTGAGACGGGCGGCCGCGCGCGGCTGGATCGCGGCGGCCGAGCCGACGACGTTCGGAGCGTCGATGCCCAGGATCGTCACCGCCGGACGCGCCCAGAGCTGGTCGGAGACGCGCCCCGACCCGAGGAGTCGCGTGCCGTCGAGCATGCCGGCGTCGCTGCGGAACTGGTCGGGGTCGTAGTCGACGCCGGGCCAGGTCGCGTCGGCGATCTCGGACGGGACACCGTCGATGGTGGTGTTGCCCTGGTCGTCGCGCAACGAGGACAGGAGGTGGACGAGGGCCGCCAGCGCGTCGGGGGCCGCTCCCCCGAACATGCCCGAGTGGATCTCGCCCTCGAGCGCCTCGACCGTCACGACCACGTTGGCCGCGCCACGCAGGGACACGGTGAGCGTCGGCAGGCCCAGGGTCGCGTTGCCCGTGTCCGCGATGAGGATCGCGTCCGCCGAGAGCTCTCCCGGGTGGGCCTCGACGTACTGGTCGAGTCCCGCGGTGCCCTGCTCCTCGGAGCCCTCGATGACGATGCGGATGCCGACCGGGTAGTCGTCACCGCCGAGCGCTCGCAGGGCGCGCAGCGCCGTGAGGTGCGTGACGATGTTGCCCTTGCAGTCCGCGGAACCCCGCCCGTAGAGGCGCCCGTCCCGCTCCGTCAGCTCGAACGGGGGCGTGCGCCACGCCGCGTCGTCGAGCGGCGGCTGCACGTCGTAGTGCGAGTAGAGCAGGACGGTCGGCGCCCCGGGCGGCCCGGGGCGGTGGCCCAGGACCACGTGCGACCCGTCGGGGGTCTCCTCCAGGTGCGCGTCGTCGATCCCCTCGGCACGGAAGGCGTCGGCGACCCAGTGGGCTGCGCGCTCGCAGTTCTCCTTCGGGAACAGCCGCTCGTCGGCGACCGACGGGATCGCGACGAGGGTCCGCAGGTCGTCGAGCGCTCGAGGCAGCAGCGACGCCACCTGCGCCTTCACGGGGGCGAGATCTTCCGGTGTGCTGCTCACGAGTCCTCCTGGTGCGTCGTGCTGCTGTCGAGATTGAGCGAGTCGACGTAGGCGTCGAACTCGTCGAGCTGCTCGGGGCAGTACACCTCGACCACGAGGCGGTCCCCGGCGAGCCGTCGCTCGTCGACGAGCGACGGCCTGCTGCCCGGACCGGTGGCCCCGTTCGTGGACCCGAGGTTGGCCGTCGCCTTCACCAGTGCGGCCGGGTCGGTGCAGAACCCGCCGCCGTCGGCACCGAGGACCGCGACGATCTGGTCCTCGTCGAACGCCGTGATGCCGATCGCCTCGAACTCGGCGTGGAGCTCGGCGGCCCGCTGCTCGGCCAGCTCGCGGTCCTGCGCGGCGTGGTAGTTGTTGTAGAGCACGGCCATGAGGACTCCGACGGCGACCGCGAGGAGCGCTGCGGCGGTGTAGAGGATCCAGCGCCGGGGGTCACCCGGTTCGTCCTCGTGCTGCGGCAGGCCGTCAGGGCCCTCGGTGGTGGACGTCGCGGTCATGTCACGCCTCCTTCGGTCCGTCGGCCGGGGCGTCGACGAGCGGTTCCTCGGGCCCCCCGACGTTGTCCGGGTTCTTCCACCCCGGCTTGCGCAGGAAGTAGAAGAGCGCGGGCACCAGGATCCCGACGACGCCCAGCCCGCCACCGACGATCAGCAGGTACACCCCGCCGCTGCCGCTCGAGAACTGCGCGGGCGGCACGAAGCCGATGATCATCGCCGCGACCGACGCCAGGAAGCCGACCGTGCACAGCAGCGTGAGCGCCGGCGCGCGATACCCGCGGGGGTGGTCGGGCTGGTTCCGGCGCAAGCGGACGGCCGCGACGAAGAGCAGCAGGTACATGATCAGGTACACCTGCGTGGTGATGACCGACAGGATCCAGTAGGAGCTCGAGACGTCCGGGATGAACGCGTAGAGGAGCGCGATGGCGGTCGTCACGAGCCCCTGCGAGACCAGGATGTTCTGCTGGACGCCGTGCTTGTTGAGCTTCTGCAGGAACGGCGGCAGGTAACCCTCCTCGCGCGCGACCGTCAGCAGCCCCTTCGAGGGGCCCGCGAGCCAGGTGAGCATGCCGCCGAGCGAGGCCGCGATGAGCATGAGGCCCAGGATCGGCGTCAGCCAGCTCACCCCGAAGTTGGCGAAGAACGCGTCGAAGGCCTGCATGACACCGGCCGTCAGGCTGAGCTGGTCGGCCGGGATGACCCAGCTGATCGCGAGCGCCGGGAGGATGAAGATCAGCAGGACCAGGCCGATCGCGAGGAACATCGAGCGCGGGAACTCCTTGGCGGGCTTGCGCAGGCTCGTCACGTGCACCGCGTTCATCTCCATGCCCGCGTAGGACAGGAAGTTGTTGACCACGAGCACGAGCGACGCGATCCCGGTCCACTGCGGCAGCAGGTGCGAGGCGTCCATGGGAGCGGCCGAGGCGTTGCCCTGCCCGAGGAACACGAGCCCCAGGACCACGAGCAGCGCGCCGGGGACCAGCGTCCCGATGATGAGCCCGAAGCTGGACAGGCCCGCGACGGTCTTGGTGCCCTGCGACGACACCCAGACCCCGGTCCAGAACAGCACGACGATGACGATCGCGACGTACAGGCCGTTGCTCGCGAGCGACGGGTTGATGACGTAGGCGAACGTGCTCGCCACGTACCCGAGCAGGCTCGGGTAGTAGAAGATCGTCATCGCGAACTGGCACCAGATCGCGAGGAACCCCGCGGGCTTCGAGATGCCGTCGGCGACCCAGCGGTACACGCCTCCCGACCAGCCGGACGCGAGCTCGGCGGACACGAGCGAGGTGGGCAGGAGGAAGACGATCGCCGGGACGATGTACAGGAACACCGCCGCCAGCCCGTACACGGCCATGGTCGGCGCGGCACGCAGGCTCGCGACCGACGACGTGATCATGAACGCGAGCATGAGCCAGGTGATGTAGTTCTTGGGCGTCCTGGCGGTGATCGCCGCGCGCATCTCCTCCCGCGTGGGCGGCGCCCCGCGGGACCCCGGCGCGGCCGTCGAGGTCGCCCCCGTCTCGCCCGACTCCGCTGTGGATGAGGTCATCGTTCCTCCGTGCCGCCAAGACCCCCTGGACGGGCGGGTCGCCGTGAACCGCTGGGACGTGCCAGACGTTGCGAACATATCGCCAGGGACCGGTTTGCGCTCCCGGAACGCCGGGCGGTCCGCGCGGCCCTCGCCCGCCAGGTCGGACGACGTGTCGGCGCTGGTAGCGTCGGCGTGTCCACCGCGCCGGGTCCGGGCCGGGCTGCGCCGGCCGTCCGCTCGACCACCGCCCGACTGCCGCCCGTCGCACCTTCCCTCGTCTGGAGCCACGCGTGAAGATCCTCGTCCCCCACACGATCACCCTCGACCTCACCTCGGGGGCGGCCCCGGCGGGCCGGGACCGCTCGGAGACTCCGGACGAGGTCGTCCTGTACGACGCTTCCGCTCCCCTGCCCCCGGAGCACCGCGACGCCGAGGTCCTCGTCGCGTGGGCCAACTCCCCCGAGAACCTGGCCGACGCCGCAGCCCACCTCCCCCGGCTCCGCTGGGTGCAGACGCTCGCCGCCGGACCGGACGCGATCCTCGCGGCGGGCTTCGCTCCCGAGGTGGTCGTGACCAACGGCCGGTCGCTGCACGACGGCCCCGTGGCCGAGCACGCCCTCGCGCTCACGCTGGCCGCGGTCCGCGACCTCGACCGCCTCGGGGCCGCTCAGCGCGAGCACTGCTGGGACTCCGCGACGGTCGACTGGCAGGCCGATCCCGCGACGAGCCGACACTTCACGCTGCACGGCGCGCGCGTGACGATCTGGGGGTTCGGGTCGATCGCCGCCAGGCTCGCGCCCCTCTACGCGGCACTGGGGGCGCACGTCACAGGGGTCGCGAGCACGGCAGGCGAACGGCACGGCTTCCCGGTCGTGACCGACGAGGACCTGCCGCGGGTCCTCGCCACGACCGACGTCCTGGTCTCCCTGCTGCCGGCCGTCCCGGCCACCCGCCACGCGTTCGACGCCGCGCGCATCGACGCGCTCCCGGACCACGCGGTCTTCGTCAACGTGGGCCGGGGTGCCACGGTCGACGAGGAAGCCCTCGTCGCCGCGCTGCGCGAGGGCCGGCTGGGCTGCGCGGCCCTGGACGTGACGGAGACCGAACCGCTCCCGTCCGACTCCCCGCTCTGGGACACCCCACGCACGATCATCACGCCGCACGTCGCTGGCGGGCGTCCCCAGGGAGCGTCAGCGCTGGTCCGGGAGAACGTGGAGAACCTGCGCGCGGGCCGCCCGCTGCGCAACGTGGTCCCGCGCGGCTGAGCGCCGCCCCACGGGCACCTACCAGCGAGCGTTCCGCGGCACCTTCTGGCAGACGGGGCACGTGTACGACGACCGGTTCATGAACTCGTCGCGCCGCACGAGCGCACCGCAGCGGGTGCAGGCCTCGCCCTCGCGGCCGTACACCGCGAGCGAGCGGGAGAAGTAGCCGGACCGGCCGTTGACGTTGACGTAGAGCTCGTCGAAGCTGGTGCCGCCCTGGGCGAGGGCTTCGCGCATGACCTCCTCGGCCGCGTCGAGCACGCGGTGCGCCTCGGCCAGGCGCAGGGTGTCGGTGGGGCGCGCGTAGTGCAGGCCGGCGCGCCACAGCGCCTCGTCGGCGTAGATGTTGCCCACGCCGGACACGAGGCGCTGGTCGAGCAGGGCTCGCTTGATCCCGGTCCGACGACGGCGGATCGCCCTCGCGAGGTCGTCGCGCCGCAGCGCGGGGTCGAGCAGGTCGCGCGCGATGTGGGCGGCGGGCTCGGGGATCTCCGCGAGAGCCGAGCCCCAGCCACCGGGGCCATCGTCGGGGGTGGGCGCGAGGTCCGTGACCGACAGGTGCCCGAACGTGCGCTGGTCCACGAAGTCGAGGGTCCGCGGCGTCCCGGGCTCCCCGGGGAGCGCGGACAGCTCGAGCCGGACACGCAGGTGCGGCACCTTGTCGACCGCGGCCGTCCCCGAACGGACCAGGAGCTGGCCACTCATGCCCAGGTGCGCCATGAGCGCGGTGACGTGATCGCCCGCGGGCGGTGCGCCGTCGGGCAGAGGGCTGCGAACCGAGGCGTGGGCGGGCTCCTGCGACAGGAGGAGCCACAGGTACTTGCCGCGGCGGACCGCGGCGCCCACGCGCTGGCCGACGAGCTGGCCGCGGAAGCTCTCGGGGCCGCCCTCGTGGCGGCGGACCGAGTAGTCGCGCAGGACCTCGACGCCGGTGACGACCCGGCCCGTGACGTGGCGGGCCAGGCCGTCACGGACGGTCTCGACCTCGGGGAGCTCAGGCAACGGTCCCGTGCGCCCCGTCGATCGGCTCGCCCGGGTCGGCCGCGGAGGCCGCAGGCACGGCCGCCGCGGGTAGCGGAAGCTCGATGATCGCCCGGTAGGCCATCTCGGCGGCGTCCTGCTCCGCGTACTTCTTGGCCGAGCCGCTCCCCGTGCCGTACACGACGCCGTCGAGCGAGACCTCGGACGTGAAGGTGCGGGCGTGGTCCGGACCGTCGCCCTGGCTCGCGTACGCGGGGGCACCGAGGTTCCGCGCGGCAGCCGCCTCCTGGAGGGAGGTCTTCCAGTCGAGCCCCGCACCCAGGTCCGCGGCGACGGCGAGCGTCGGGTCCACGAGACGGTGCACCAGGTCGCGCGCGACCTCGAGGCCGTGGCTGAGGTAGGTCGCGCCGATGAGGGCCTCGACGGTGTCCGACAGGATCGAGTCCTTGTCGTTCCCGTGCGTGCGCACCTCGCCCTTGCCGAGCAGGATGTACCCGCCGAGCCCCAGGGTGCGCGCGATCGCGGCGAGGGACTTCTGCGAGACCGTGGCGGCGCGCATCTTGGCGAGCTCGCCCTCGGGGAGGTCAGGGTGGCGGCGGTACAGCGCCTCGGTCACGACCAGGCCCAGGACCGCGTCGCCGAGGAACTCGAGGCGCTCGTTGGTCGGGATCCCGCCGTGCTCGTGCGCGAAGGAACGGTGCGTCAGTGCAAGCACGAGAAGCTCGGGATCCAGGTGGATCCCGAGCCTCTCGAGAAGACCGGCGGCCGCGGGGGCGTCCGGCGTCACGCTATTCAGCCTGCGTGCTCGGTGCGCAGCGCCTCGACGTACTGACGGCTCTTGTAGGTGCCGCAGGTCGGGCACGCAGCGTGCGACAGCTTGTCGCCCTTGCACTGCGGGCAGGTCGTGAGGTTCGCGGCGGTGGTCTTCCACTGCGAACGACGCGCACGGGTGTTGCTGCGCGACATCTTGCGCTTCGGAACAGCCACGGCTAGCTCTCTTTCGTCTCGTCGGACACGCTCGGATCCTCGAGCATGCTCTGTAGTGCCGACCACCGGGGATCGACAATGTCGTGCGAGTGATCAGGATCCTCAGCCAGACGTGCTCCGCACTCGGAGCACAGGCCCTGGCAATCGGGCTGACACAACGGTCTGAATGGTAGTGCAGTGACGACGGAATCCCGAAGCGCGGGCTCGAGATCGATCAGGTCGCCCTCGAGCTCGTACACCTCGTCCTCGTCGTCACCGGACTCTGCCGCGGCCTTCGCACGCTCGGGATACACGAACAGCTCCTGGACGTCCGCGACGACGTCAGCCGTCACCGGTTCCAGGCACCGCACGCACTCCCCGACCGCCTGGGCCTGGGCAGTCCCCGTCACCAGCACACCGTCCATCACCGATTCGAGCCGGACGTCCAGCTCGAGGTCGGTGCCTTCAGGGATGCCGATCACGACGGTTCCGAGGTCGGCCGGAGCCTTGACCGAGCGAGTCACCTCACGCATCGATCCGGGACGCCGACCGAGCTCGTACGTGTCGAGCACAAGAGGCGAGCGCGAGTCGAGAGTGATGGGTTCCTCCACAGGGTTTCGGCGACCCGAGCGGGCCACCGGTGTTCAAGGTCACAGCACGCACGCCTGCCCCGCGAGAACTCGGGGGATGGACGAGCGTCCTCGGTCCCAGTCGATGACAGGCAGGACCAACGGACTATCTTACGGCATCGCGGAACTGCCGTCGAACCTCGCGAACTGCCCACCGCGCCGCTCGGGTCCGCGCAGCGTGTGCGGGGAGGCGCGGGCGAGGACCGGGCGAGCCCGACCCGCCCCTCGGTGCGAGCGTCAGGCCCCGTCCGCCTGCCCCTGGTAGTCGCCGATGCGCTGCGCGAGCTTGGCGCGCCCCGCGTGCACCTGCGCCATGATCTTGCCGAGGTCCACCTCGAACTCCGCGAGGCGACGGTCGCAGTAGTCGTCGGCGTCGACGCGCAGCTCCGCGGCGGTCCGCTCGGCCTCCTCGACGATCGCTCGGGCGCGGGACTCGGCCTGGACCGCTACCTGCTCCTTCTGGACCAGCTCGATCGCCCGGGCGCGCGCCGTGTTGAGGATGTCCTCTGCCTGCCGGTTCGCGTCCTCCAGGACGGCGTTGGCCTCGGCCAGGACCTCGTCCGCGTGCGCGAGCTGCTCGGGCAGCGCCTGGCGCATCTCGTCGACGAGGGCAAGAGCGTCGGCCTTGTGCACGAGGACCGAGGACGACATGGGCATCGCCCGGGCGTTCTCGACGAGCAGGGCCAGGTCGTCGAGGATCACGTGGAGACCGGCCTCGGTCTGCGCCTCGTCCTCGGTCTGCCCGAGCGGGTGGTCGTTCATCGGCCTGTTCCTTCCGTGGTGGGGGGCGCCTGCGCCGACCCGTCGGCGCGGGCGGCGCGGTCTGCGAGCGCCTGGCGCACGAGGTCCCCGACGCCCGCGGGCACCAGGTCGTCGACGGGACCGCCGAAGCGGGCCACGTCCTTGACGAGCGAGGACGCGACGTGGGCGAGGGCGGGGTCGCCCGGGACGAACACCGTCTCGACGCCCACGAGATGACGGTTCATGAGGGCCATGGGCAGCTCGGCGTCGAAGTCCGCACCGCCCCGCAGCCCCTTGACGACGGCCGCCGCGCCGGCGTCCCGGCAGAAGTCCACGAGGAGGCCGGGCACGATCTCGACGCGGACGTCCTCGAGCCCCGGGCTCACGGCGAGCGCCGCGCGGGCGATCTCGACGCGCTGCTCGGCGCTCAGCAGCGCTGACTTGGAGGAGTTGCGGGCGACCCCCAGGATCACCTCGTCGAACAGCGACCGCGCTCGGCGGACGATGTCGAGGTGGCCGAGGGTGAGGGGGTCGAACGACCCCGGGCAGACGGCGATGGTCACCTCGCCACGGTAGTACACGCCCGCCGGGAATCCGGGCAGGTCAGGGCTGTCGGGCGACCCGCGGAGCGCCAGCACGGCGCCGGGGCGGCAGCCCGGCCGGGGACGCCCGACCGTCCTGCGCGCACGCCACGAGCGCGGCAGGATGGGGGCCATGCCTCCCGTGTCCGGCCCCGTCGTCGTCCCCCTGCGTTCCGTCGAGCAGCTCACGCAGCTCTACCGGGACGTGCTGAGCCCGTCGTTCCCGCCTGCCGAGCTGGTCTCGCTCGACTCGTTCCTCGCGGACCACGCGGCGGGGCACCTGGAGTCGTTGGGCGTCGTCGAGGTGCCCGACGGCGCCACTCCCCCGGCCGGTCCGGCCGCGGCGGGCACGGGGTCGGGTGCGGCGGGCACGGGGTCGGGTGAGGCGGGCACCGCCTCGGACGGCCTCGGCGAGGAGAGCACCGCGACGGGCGGGACCGGCCCGGTGCCGACCGGTCGCGTGGTGGCGGGCGTCGTCGGGTCCTGGTCGGCCGAGGCGCGCGTCCTGCTGGTGCAGTACTTGGCGATCGCCCCGGGGCGCCGCGGAGGTGGCATCGGTGCCGCACTGCTCGGGGCCGCGGTCGCCGCGTGGCTGAAGGACCTGCACCCGGTCATGGTGCTCGGCGAGGTCGAGCACCCGCGGTTCCATGCCGCGAGCGAGGCGCACGGCGACCCCGAGGCTCGGCTGCGGTTCTACGCCCGCCACGGTGGGCGCGTGCTCGCGGTGCCGTACTTCCAGCCCGGCAACGAGCCGGGGGCTGAGCGGGTCCCGGCACTGCTGCTCATGACGCTCGCGACCGAGGACCCGGAGGCGGCGAGCGTACCCGCCGCGCCCCTGCGCGCGTTCCTGCGGGAGTACTTCGAGGCCAGCGAGGGATCCTTGGCCAACGACGCACCGACCCGCGCCCTGCTCGACGCGGTGTCGGGCGACCGGGTCGCGCTGCTCGGCGTGGACGAGCTGGACCGCGTGCCCGTGGGGCTGCTCGACGGGTCGTCGCTGCGCGCGCCGGCGGGCTGACGCCGTCCGGCCCCCCGCCGTCCGCCCGCGAGACGGGAGGTTCGGTCCCAGACGGGAGCCTTCGCCCGTTGCGGGGAGACCCGTCTCGGACCGAACCACCCGCACCCCGGCACCCGTCTCGCACGGGTCTCAGGACGCGTCGGCCTGCGGCTCCTCGGCCGTCGCGGGGCCCGCGTAGTACACCGCGGTCTCGCCGTAGTCCTTGCGGGCGAGCAGCTCCCACCCGGACGGCCACGTCGGTTCGGGGCTGCGTGTAGACCGCTCGACCACGACGACCGCGTCCTCGACGAGCGCCGAGGTCTGCGCGAGCTGGCGCAGGAGCTCGGCGACGACGGCCTCCGACACGTCGTAGGGCGGGTCGATGAAGACGACGTCCCACGTGGTCGACGGAGGCGACTGCACGAACTTCTCGGCCTTGTCCTGGACGACCTGCACGTTCGTCAGGCCGAGGGTCTTCACGTTGGCCCGGCAGACCTCTGCCGCGACACGGGCCGCGTCCACGAGCACGACTCGCTGCGCGCCGCGCGAGGCCGCCTCGAGCCCCAGGGCGCCGGACCCCGCGTACAGGTCCAGGACGTAGGCGCCGTCGAGGACCCCGTAGTGCTCGAGCCGCGAGAAGATCGCCTCGCGTACCCGGTCGCTCGTGGGCCGCGTCCCCTTGGGGGGCACCTGCAGGCTGCGTCCACCGACCGTCCCGGCCACGATCCTCGTCATGCGGACAGCCTAGACGGACGCCCTGGCACGCCCGCGCCGCCTGGACGGTGTCACCCTCGGCGGGCACGACCGTCACCCTCGGCGGGCAGAACCGTCACGCGCGTTCCAGGAACTCCTCGCGCTCGGGGTCGAGCTGGCTCGCGATCGCGGCCCGCAGCTCCGGGTGCTGCTCGAGCTCTGGGTCGCCGCCGACGACCTCCGCGGCGTCGGCTCGCGCCTGCTCGATCACCGCGACGTCCTTGACGACGCGCAGCAGCCGCAGCGAGCTCGCCCTGCCGGACTGGGCCGCGCCCAGCACGTCGCCCTCGCTGCGCAGCTCGAGGTCCACGGTCGCGAGCCGGAACCCGTCCGTCGTCTCGGCCATGGTCTCGACGCGCACGGCCGCGGGCGTCCCGGGCTCGACGGTCGAGACGAGCAGGCACAGCCCGGGCGCGGATCCGCGGCCCACGCGCCCGCGGAGCTGGTGAAGCTGCGAGAGGCCGAAGCGGTCGGCGTCGAACACGACCATGACGGTGGCCTCGGGGACGTCCACGCCGACCTCGACCACGGTCGTGGAGACCAGCACCTGGACGGCCCCGGACGCGAAGTCGGCCATGACCTTCTCCTTGTCCGCGGGGGCCATCTGCCCGTGCAGGACCCCGACGGCGAGCCCGCGCAGGGCCGGCACGCTCGCGAGCTCCTCGGCGACCTCGAGCACGGCGCGCAGCGGTGGCCGGTCCGACCCGGTGCCCGGTCCGTCCAGGTCGAGGAAGTCGGGCACCTCGTCGAAGTCGTCGGTCCGGGTCTTCTTCTTCGCGGGGGCGCCCTCCGCGTCGGCGGCGCCCGAGCCCGCCGCAGGTTCGTCGGGGTGGATCCGCGCGCACACCACGTAGGCCCGATGGCCGGCGTCGACCTCCTCGCGCACGCGCTGCCACGTCCGGTCCATCCAGGCCTCGTTGTCCGCGGGGACCACGTGCGTCGTGATGCCGGCGCGGCCGGCCGGGATCTCGGTGAGCGACGACGTCTCGAGGTCTCCGAACACGGTCATCGCGACCGTGCGCGGGATGGGGGTCGCGGTCATGACGAGCAGGTGCGGGCTGGTGCGGGCCTTGGCGCGCAGCGCGTCGCGCTGCTCGACGCCGAACCGGTGCTGCTCGTCGACCACGACGAGGCCGAGGTCCGCGAACTGCACGTTCTCGCTCAGCAGCGCGTGGGTCCCGACGACGATCCCGGCCCGGCCGCTCGCTGCGTCGAGCAGCGCGCCCTTCTTTGCCGCGGCCCCCATCGACCCCGTGAGGAGCGCGACGCGCGTGCCGTGGTCGGCCCCGCCCAGCATGCCCTCCTCCGCGAGCGGCCCCAGCAGGGTCCGCAGGGTGCGGGCGTGCTGCGAGGCGAGCACCTCGGTGGGAGCCAGGAGCGCGGCCTGACCTCCGGCGTCGACCACCTGGAGCATCGCGCGCAGCGCGACGACCGTCTTCCCCGAGCCGACCTCGCCCTGGAGCAGGCGCTGCATGGGCCGCGAACGCTCGAGCTCGCCGGAGATCTCCTCGCCGATCTCGCGCTGCCCGGCCGTGAGCGTGAACGGCAGCGACGCGTCGAAGTCCGCGAGCGCGCTGGGCTCGCCCGGTGCGCGCAGCGGCCGCGCCGTGGCCTCCTCGGCCTCGGCCCGCGCGCGCCGCTGGGCGAGCGCGGCCTGCAGGACGAACGCCTCCTCGTAGCGCAGCCGGTCCCGCCCGTGCTGCCACTGGCGCGTGTCGAAGGGCTCGTGGACGTCCTTGAGCGCCGCGTGCCGGGACCCGAAGCCCCGGGCCTCGCGCACGGCGGGCGGCAGCGGGTCCGGCACCTCGTCCTCGGTCAGCGGGTCGAGGACCTGGCGGACGGCCTTCTGGATGCGCCAGCTCGGGATCGAGGCGCTCGCCGGGTAGAGCGGGATGGGGCGCCGCGCCTCGATGAGGGCGGCCTCCTCGTCGTCGGCGTCGACCCCGATGACGAGGTAGTCCGGGTGCGTGAGCTGGCGGGCCCCGCGGTAGGCGCTCACGACGCCGGTGAACAGGCCTGTGCGGCCGGGCTGGAGACGGCTCTCGTGGGTACGCAGCGCACCGGTGCCCTTCGCGAAGAACGTCAGCGAGAGGCGGTGGACGCCGTCGGTCACCTCGGCCTGGAGCATGGCGCCGCCGCGCGAGCGCATGGCCCGCACGGTCGCCTGGACGACACGAGCCATGATCGTGACGTGCTCGCCCAGCACCAGGCCACCGAGGTCGGTCAGCTTGCCCGGGTCGCCGTAGCGGCGCGGGTAGTGGCCCAGCAGGTCCCCCGTGGTCTCGAGGCCCAGCTTGGCGAGGGCGCCCGCCGAGCGCGGGCCGAGCACCTTGGTCAGGGGCTCGGCGAAGCGGTCGACCGGTCCGGTCACCAGGTCGCCTGCGAGGCGTCGCGTGCCGGTCAGGTGGTCCGCGTCCGCGGGGGCGGCGGTGCGAGGGTCGCTGCTCATTCTGCTCCCAGCTCCAGGTCGGCGTGGTCGCGCCCCGAGTCGAGGACGACGACCTCGATGCCCGGGACGCGCTGGCGGGCGATGCCTGCGACGACGTCGATCACGACCGGGTCGACCCGTCGCCCCGGCAGGACGGTCAGCACCTCGTCGTCGGCGCGGAGGAGGCCTTCGAGCGCGGGTCGCACGAGCGCCCCGTCCGCGGGGACCTGGACGGCCCGGACGTCGTCGAGGGTCGCCCGCATGAGGGAGACGACGTCGTCGACGGAGCCCAGGGTCGCTGCGGCGAGCGCCGCCACGACGTGCAGGTCGGTGGGGGCGTCGAGCACCTCGATGCCCCGCAGGTCGCCGGCGCCCGTGCCGACGAGCCCGCCGGCCTCGCGGGCCACGCCGGCCGCGTCCTCGCTCCCGGGCAGGACGGCGACGCGGCGCGCGCCGGTGTCCACGGCCACGCGCAGCACTTCCCCCGGTGTCGGCGCCTGGTCGGTCGCGAGGAGGACGACGGCACCGCTGCGGGCCAGGTCGGGCACGAGGCCGGGGGCCGACGTGATCGCGACGACGCCGTGCTCGGGTACCTCGCCGGGCGTCGGGACAGCGTGCCCGTGCAGGCCGCGCGCCGCGACCTGGGTCGGGAGGTGACGGACGCACACCTGACGCAGCCGGGCGCCGCCGGCCGCGGTCCGGGCGGCCTGGACCGCGCGCGCGGGGTCGTCGGTGTGCACGTGGGCCTGCCAGACGCCCTCCCCCACGACCACGACCGAGTCGCCGACCTGCGCGAGGGCCGCTCGCAACGCGTCGGCGAGGGACGACGACGGAGCCGGGGTGCCTGTGCCGTCTGTGCCGTCGACCACGAGCATGACCTCGAACTCGCCGTCGATCCCGACGGGCGCGTGCTCGGGCGCCGCGCCGTTCACCGGCCCGACGACGTCGCTCCCCTGCGCGGTCACGCTCGCCGTGACATCGGTCACGTCCTCGTCGGCAGGCCCGCTCGTCATGGGGGCCATGGTGCCGTCGACCACCGACAGGGAGCTGCCCGGACCGAGGCGAAGGCCGTCGGTGGCGACGTCGTCGGTCCCCGCAGCGTCAGCGGCGACGACCCCCAACGCCCGGCACAGCGCGTCGAGGACGAGCACGAGCCCGAACGCCCCGGCGTCGAGCACGCCCGCGCGGGACAGGACGTCGAGCTCTCGGGGGCTGCGCAGCATGGCCTCGTGCGCCCCCGAGCGCGCTGCGAGCACGACGCCGTTCCGGTCTGCCCCGGCGTCCGCCGCGAGGCGCGCGGCGACGGCGGCTCCGTCGGCCGCGGTGAGGATCGTGCCGGGGACCGGGACGGCGACGGCCGCGTACGACGAGCGGGCCGCCGCCTCGAGGCGCGTCGCGACCCGCAGGGACCCGACGGGCTCGTCGGCCACGGTGGTCGCACCGGCGAACCCGCGCAGGAACTCGCTGAGGATCACACCAGAGTTGCCGCGGGCCCCGATCAGGGCACCCCGCGCGAAGGCGAGCAGCAGGGTGTCGACGGGCGCGCCGTCGGGCACCTCGCCCACGGCCCGCGCACCCTCGGTGACGGTCAGGAACAGGTTGGTGCCCGTGTCGGCGTCGGCCACGGGGAACACGTTCGCGCGGTCGATGCGCGCCCTGGCCTCGCCCAGCGTCCGGACCGTCTCCGCCACCCATGCCCGCACCACCGCGGGCTCGATGTGCTCCGTGCCGTCCGTCACGCTCGTGGGGCTCCTTCGTCGGGGTCGGGCGCGCGGGGGTGCCGAACCCCCGCAGAGCCTGCGATACTTACCGGACCACCGTAGTCCGCCCTGCGCGCTGCACCATGCACGCTCTCGGGTCGGTTTGGGGTGGAGGGTGGCCATCGGCTACCCTATGGAGGTTGCCCGGACAGATCCGGGCGACCACGGACGTTCCCCGGCCTGTGTGCTGGTTCGGAGCGTTCACCCCACAGACCATTCACTACGTCGCCGCTGTCCTTTCGCGGAGGCGTGCACGACGATCAGGAGAAATCGTGGCTGCCAACTGCGAAGTCTGCGGCAAGGGCCCGAGCTTCGGGCACAGCATCTCGCACTCGCACATCCGTACGAAGCGTCGCTGGAACCCGAACATCCAGCGCGTCCGTGCGATCGTCTCGGGTACCCCGAAGCGTCTCAACGTGTGCACCTCGTGCCTGAAGGCCGGCAAGGTCGTCCGTCACGTCTGAGCCTTCCCGCTCGTTCGCCGAAAGCCCGCCAGGAATCGTCCTGGCGGGCTTTCGCGTTCCTGGGGAACGCCCGGGCCCGACGGCGGTGCTCCCCTGCGGCGCGAGGCCGCGGTGCGCACGGGGTCGTCGGGGGCCGTGACCGGTCGTGTCAGTCCACGCGACGCCGCTTCGGCCGGGCCCGGAAGTGCGCCCGCTCCCCCTGGGGGCCGTGCAGGACGAGGAGCTCGACCGGGTGCTCGTCGGCGTTGAGGATCGCGTGCGGGGTGCGCGTGTCGAACTCTGCGGCCTCGCCCTCGCCCAGCACCAGGTCGTGCTCTCCGAGCAGGAGCCGCAACCGCCCGCCCAGCACGTAGAGCCACTCGTAGCCCTCGTGCACCTTGGTCTCCGGCAGCACGTCCGAGGTCCGTCCGTGCAGGACCTGCTTGTAGGCCTGGACCCCGCCCGGGCGGCGGGACAGCGGCAGGATCGTCGAGTCTCCCCGCTTCACGGGCCGCGCGTGGATGCGCGGGTCTCCCGTGGGCGGCGCGCCGACGAGCTCGTCGAGCGGGACCTCGTGCTCGCGCGCGAGCGGCAGCAGGAGCTCGAGCGTCGGGCGCCGGCCTCCTGACTCCAGGCGGGACAGGGTGCTCACGGAGATGCCCGTGCGGTCGGAGAGCTCGACGAGGGTCAGCTGACGCTGCTGTCGCAGTGCCCGCAGCCGGGGGCCGACGGCCTCGAGGGCGGCGGCGAAGGGGTCGTCCTCTGGTGCGTTCATGCACCCGAGTTTGCCACTCCGGCAACAGGAATTGCCACCGACGACCCTGCGCACCGATGCTCGTCGAGGAGGTGGTCCCCATGACCCGCACGAGCCCGACACCCGCCACGGGTGAGAACACGCACACCGACGCCACGCCCCGCGTCCACGACGTGATCGTCGTCGGAGGCGGCGCGGCCGGGCTCAGCGGAGCCCTGACCCTCGCCCGCGCCCGGCGCGACGTGCTCGTGGTCGACGCGGGTCGCCCCCGCAACGCCCCCGCCGCGCACATGCACGGCTACCTGTCCCGCGACGGCGAGGACCCTGCCGCGCTCCTGGCCACCGGGCGCGGCGAGGTCGCGGCGTACGGCGGCCGCATCACGCAGGGCACGGTCGAGTCGGCCGCCCGGCTGCCGGACGGCGGCTTCGAGGTCCGGCTCGCGGACGGCCGGGACCTGCACGCTCGGCAGCTGCTCGTCACCACGGGGCTCGTCGACGAGCTGCCCGCGGTCCCCGGGGTCGCCGAGCGCTGGGGCAGGGACGTCCTGCACTGCCCCTACTGCCACGGCTGGGAGGTGCGCGACCAGGCCGTGGGCGTCCTCGCCACGAGCCCGGTGGCGCTCCACCAGGCCCAGATGTGGCGACAGTGGACCGACGACGTGACGCTCTTCCTCCACGAGGAGCCCGCGCCGGACGCACCGACCCGCGCCGCGCTCGACGCGCGCGGCGTCACGGTCGTCGACGGTCCGGTCGAGGCGCTCGACGTCCGGGACGGCGTGCTGAACGGCGTGCGGCTGGCGTCCGGCGAGGTCGTGCCGTGCGACGCCCTCGTCGTCGCGCCCCGCTTCACCGCCCGGTCCGCGGTCCTGGAGTCCCTGGGGGTCGAGACCGCGGAGCAGGTCGTCGACGGCACGGTGGTCGGGACGTACGTCCCGTCGGACCCGATGGGAGCGACCTCGTTGCCCGGGGTTCGCGTCGCGGGCAACGTCACGAACATCATGGCGCAGGTCGTCGCCGCGGCCGCCGCCGGGGTCCAGGCCGCTGCGGCGACCAACGCCGACCTGATCGCCGACGACGTCCGACGAGCGGTCGCGGGCTCCGTCGGCACCCGGCAGGCGACCGTCGGCAAAGGCTGAGAGGATCGGTGGACGACGGACCGCGAGGGGCGACGCCGACGGCCCAGCCACCCCTCGTCGAAGCCGACAACACATCCCCTTGGGGAGATTTGCTGAAGATCCGGACAAAGAGGGTTGGCGAATCTCCACGGAAGTGGCAGGATTTGGTCATGGTGACGGAACTCAACGAGGTAACGATCCGCACGGCGACACCGCAGGACGCGGCGTCGATCGCCCAGGTGCACATCGCCTCCTGGCGCGGTGCCTACGCCGGGATCGTCCCTGACGAGTACCTGGCCTCGCTCGACCACGACCAGCGTGAGTCCGCCTGGACCACGAACCTCACGAACTCCGGCGCGGACATCCTGCTCGCCGAGGCCGACGGGCGCGCCCTCGGTTTCGCCAGCATCGGGCCGGCCCGCGACGAGGACGCCGACGACGGCGACCTCGAGATCTACGCCATCTACCTCGACCCCGAGGCGTGGGGCCGTGGCGTGGCCCGTGACCTGATGAGGACCATGCTCGGCAAGGTCCCCCCGCGCACCCCTGTCTCCCTGTGGGTGCTCAAGGACAACGACCGCGCGCAGCACTTCTACCGCCGCCACGGGTTCGCCCCGGACGGCGTCGAGCGCCGCGACGACATCGGCGGCCGTGACCTGACCCAGGTGCGGTACCGCCGCAGGTCCTGACGCCGGGCCTCCGACAGTCCTCCCGTCGAGGGGGTCGCCCGAGAGGGTGGCCCCCTCGACCGTCGTCCCAGGGCTCAGCCGCGGAAGTGGTCCCACCCCACGCCGTGCGCGCGCGGCGCGGCCCCGTCGACCGTGACCGCCGGACGTGCGGCGCCGGAGGCCGCGGGTCCCGCAGCCACCACGCGCCCGACCTCCCGGAACGGCTCGGGGAGGGCCGTCCCCGCAGGGAAGGTCGCGAGCAGCCCGTGGTCCTCACCACCCGTCAGGACCCAGTCGCGAGCCAGTGCCGCCCTGTCTCCCGACCCCGCGACGTCCTCGGCGGCGGACGGCCACTCCCCCGCCGGACGCCGACCCGTGGCCGAGCTCACGGCGGACGCCGCACGGGCGAGCCGGGCGAGGTCCGCCGCGAACGCGTCGAGGTCCAGGTCGATCCCGACGCCGCTCGCGCGGGCGACACGGCCCGCGTCCCGCAGCAGCCCGTCGGACAGGTCCAGCATCGCGGTCGCACCGGCGTCGGCTGCCGCTGGGCCCGCGGCAAGCGGCGGCTCGGGCCGCAGGTACGCGTCGACCAGCTCGCGGTCCGCGTCCCCCAGGTCGTGGTCGAGCAGGGCGAGCCCCGCGGCGGACCAGCCCCTGCGCCCGGCGTGCGCGACGACGTCGGACACCTGGGCACCCGAACGCAGGACCGGCGCCCGACCGCCCAGGTCCCCGTGGACCGTGACCGCGACGACCACGTCGTCACCGCTCGACAGGTCACCCCCGACGACGGCCGCGCCGCTCGGCGCGCACGCCGCGGCGAGGCCGCGCGCGAGACCCGTGACCCACCCGACGGGCAGGTGCCCCGGGACCACGAGCGAGACCACGAGCGACGTGGGCCGTGCCCCCATGGCCGCGATGTCGGCGAGGTTCTGCATGGCGGCCCGCCACCCGACGTCGTACCCCGTGGACCACTCCGGGCGGAAGTGTCGCCGCTCGACCAGGACGTCCGTCGAGACGACGAAGCGCCCGTCGGGAGCGCTGACCACGGCCGAGTCGTCACCGGGGCCCACGAGGGTCGCCTCGCCCGTCGGCAGGAGCGGGAAGATCGCGGCGAGCAGCTCCTCCTCCGAGGTCTCGCGCACCAAGGTCGGGTTCTCGTTCGGATCGCTCACGGCGCCACCTTACGCGGGACCGGCACGCCCGCCGGAGCGGCTACCGTTGGAGGGTGCTGAACGCCCCTCGTACCCCTGCCCGACGCTGGACGCCCACCGCGATCCTGCTGGTCGCCGTCACCGCGGGCCTCGGCGCCTGCGCACCGACCATCGGTGTCCCGGTCGCGGACGATGCCGCGAACCCGAAGTGTGCCGAGGTCGTCCTCGCCGTCCCCGACGAGCTCGCAGGCCTGCCCAAGATCAAGACCGACAGCCAGGCCACCGCCGCCTGGGGCGAGCCCGGTGCTGCCGTGACGCTGCGCTGCGGCGTGACCCCGCCCGAGCCCACCACCGTCGGGTGCATGGGCGTGCCGAGCAACGCCGGGAGCGTCGACTGGATCGTCACCGACGACGGCAAGGACACCTGGACCTTCGTGACCTACGGCCGCGATCCCGCGGTCGAGGTCCAGCTCCCCCCGGCCGTGAGCACGACCCGCACCTCGTCGTTCGTCTCGGACCTCAACCGCGCGGTGTCCAAGGTCGAGCAGACGAGCTACTGCATGTAGGTCGGCACAGCACCTGGGCAAGCCGCAGGACGACGAGAGCGCGCCGCCCCGTGAGGGGTGGCGCGCTCCTCGCGTCTACCGGGTCAGGCGGCCGGGACGGTCAGCGCAGGCCCGTGGGGCGCTGCAGCGCGAGCTGGATGAGCTCGTCGATCAGCTCCGGGTACGTGATCCCGGACTTCTCCCACATGCGCGGGTACATCGAGAACGGCGTGAATCCCGGCATCGTGTTGATCTCGTTGACGATGACCTGGCCGTCGGTCGTCACGAACACGTCGACGCGCGAGAGTCCCTCGGCGCCCACGGCCTCGAACGTGCGGACCGCGATGTCGCGGACCTCGTCGACGAGGTGCGGCGGCAGGTCGGCCGGGCAGCTCAGCTCGACCCCCGCCTCGTCGAGGTACTTGGCCTCGAAGTCGTAGAAGTCGTGGTGCGCGTCGGTCACGACGATCTCGCCGGGCAAGGACGCCCGCGGGCGCTCACCCTCACGGCCACCGAGGACCGCGCACTCGATCTCACGTCCCACGACCCCGGCCTCGACCAGGACCTTCGGGTCGTGCCGACGGGCCTCCGCGATCGCCGCGGGCAGGTCCGCGAGGTCGTCGACCTTGGTGATCCCGAGGCTCGACCCCGCACGCGCCGGCTTCACGAACACGGGCAGCCCCAGACCCGCGACGGTCTCGGTCCACGCTGCCGGGTTACGGTCCCACTCCCCCGGACGGATGACCGTGTACGGCGCGATGGGCAGCCCCTGGCCTGCGAGCACGAGCTTCATGAACTGCTTGTCCATCCCTACGGCGGAGGCGAGCACGCCTGCGCCCACGTAGGGGACGTCGGCGAGCTCGAGCAGGCCCTGGAGCGTGCCGTCCTCGCCGAACGGCCCGTGGAGCAGCGGGAAGACGACGTCGACCTCTCCCAGCTCGCGCGGGAACTCGCCCGGCTCCAGGACGCGCAGCGCGCGCTGCCCCACCGCGAGCGGCAGCAGCACCTCGCCGCCCGAGGCCGTGACCTCCGGCAGGTTGCCGGGCGTGATCTCCCAGCGCTCGGGCTCGTCGGCCGCGAGGACCCACTGCCCCGCCTTGGTGATCCCGACGGGGATGACCTCGTAGCGCTCGCGGTCGATCGCGCGCATCACGCCACCCGCGGTGGCGCACGAGATCACGTGCTCGCCGGAGCGTCCGCCGAAGAGGATGAGGACGCGCGTCTTGCGCGCGGGAGCACTGGGTTCTGGCTGGCTGGACATCGCCGACGACCCTACCGGAACCGCGCTCGACAGCGTGAACAGGAGCGGGCGGGCGAGGTGCCCAGGAGGTGGAGGAGCGGTGGTAGAACGGGGGCATGACCTCTCCGCTGCTGACCGACGACCTGCTCGACCGCATCCGCTCGCGCGCCGCGACCTACGACCGGGAGAACACGTTCTTCACCGAGGACCTCGAGGAGCTGACCGCGGCCGGCTACCTCAAGGCGTTCGTGCCCGCCGCGATGGGCGGCCCGGGGCTGGGCCTGCGCGACGTCGCGCACGAGCAGATCCGCCTCGCGGGCGCTGCGCCCGCGACCGCGCTCGCCGTGAACATGCACCACGTGTGGACCGGCGTCGCGCGCTACCTGTACGAGCGCGGTGACCACTCGCTCGACTTCGTCCTGGAGGAGGCCGCGCGGGGCGAGGTCTTCGCGTTCGGCTACTCCGAGCCGGGCAACGACCTGGTGCTCTTCGGGTCCAGGACGCAGGCCCGTCCCGACGGCGAGGGCGGCTACTCGTTCCACGGCCGGAAGATCTTCACGTCCCTGTCTCCCGCGTGGACACGGCTGGGCGTGCTCGGGGTCGAGACGGCCGCCGAGGACGGCCCCGCGCTGGAGGGCGACCCGCGCCTCGTGCACGCGTTCGTGACGCGCGAGGGCGGCGGCGTCGACGTGCTCGACGACTGGGACACGGTCGGCATGCGCGCGAGCCAGAGCCGCACGACCATGCTCGTGGGCGCGCACGCCCCGGCCGACCGGGTCGTGCGCCGGTTGGCCCCCGGGCCCTCGACCGACCCGCTCGTGCTCGCGATCTTCACGACGTTCGAGGTCCTCCTCGCGTCGGTGTACACGGGCATCGGCAAGCGCGCCCTCGAGCTCGCCGTCGAGAACGCCCACCGGCGCACCTCGATGAAGAACGGCGGCAGGCCGCTGTCGCAGGACCCCGACATCCGCTGGCGGGTCGCCGACGCGGGCATCGCGATGGACGGGATCTACCCGCAGATCGACCAGGTGGCGGGCGAGATCGACGCCCTCGTGGACAGGGGTGCCGGCTGGTTCACGGCCGTCGCGGGACTCAAGGTGCGGGCCACCGAGACGGCGCGCGTCGTCGTCGACCAGGCGATCCGGGTGTCCGGGGGCTCGTCGTACTTCACGTCGTCCGAGCTCGGGCGGCTCTACCGCGACGTGCTCGCCGGGATCTTCCACCCGTCCGACGACGAGTCCGCGCACTCGACGTTCGCGAGCGCGCTGCTCGGACCGGTCGAGGGCTGACGGAGGCCGAGGTCGCGTCGAGAGTGCAGTTCGGGCCGTCCCGGCACGGCTGGCGACAACCAGAACTGCGCACTCGACGCACCACCCCTTGTCTCCTCCTGCGGTTGCCCGCGGCACCCACCCGCCCGCCAGGCGTAATCTCACCCCCATGACGACCGAGCCCGCCCGCCACCGCTCACCGCTGTCCCCCGCCACGATCGCGGTCGCGGCGGGACGCCCGCCGCGCGAGCAGGGCGGGCCGGTCAACCCGCCCGTGGTCCTGTCCTCGACGTACGTCTCGCGCGGTGTGCAGCAGCCCGGCGAGCTCCTCTACACCCGCATGGACACCGAGACGTGGCACCCGTTCGAGGAGGCCCTCGCGACCCTGGAGGGTGCCACGGAACCCGGCATCGTGTTCGGCAGCGGCATGGCGGCGATCGCAGCCGTCTTCTCGTTCGTCCCGGCGGGCGGCAAGGTCGTCCTGCCCCGGCACGCCTACCAGGTCACGCTGGGGTTCGCCGACGACCTCGCGGCCCGCCACGGGGTCGAGGTCGTCCGGGTCGACGTCGCCGACACCGACCAGGTGCTCGCCGCGATCGACGGGGCGGACCTGCTCCTGATCGAGTCGCCGACCAACCCCATGCTCGAGGTCGCCGACCTCCCCGTGCTGCTGGCCGCGGCACGCGAGCAGGGCGTGCTCACGGCGGTCGACAACACGTTCGCGACCCCGCTGGGGCAGCAGCCGCTCACCCTGGGGGCGGACGTCGTCGTGCACTCGGTCACCAAGTACCTCGCCGGACACTCCGACGTCGTGCTCGGGGCCGTCGTCACGAACGACCCGGGCCTGGCCGCGAAGGTGCGTGCCTACCGGACCCTGCACGGCGCGATCGCCGGGCCGTGGGAGGTGTGGCTCGCGCTGCGCGGGCTGCGCACCCTCGCGCTGCGCGTCGAGCGCTCCCAGGCCAACGCCGCAGAGATCGCCCGACGCCTGGCCCGGCACCCGCTCGTCGAGGAGGTGCGCCACCCGAGCCTGCCGACCGACCCTGGCCACGAGCGGGCAGCCCGCACCATGACCGGCTTCGGGTCGATCCTCGGGCTGCGGCCCCAGGGCGGGCGTGAGGCCGCCGACGCGCTCGTCGAGGCCGTCGAGCTCTGGGTCCCGGCGACGAGCCTGGGCGGGGTCGAGTCGAGCCTCGAGCGGCGGCGGCGGTTCGCGACCGAGTCGCACACGGTCCCCGAGGACCTGCTGCGCCTGAGCGTCGGCATCGAGGACGTCGAGGACCTGTGGGCGGACCTCGACCAGGCCCTGCGCGCCGCGGCCCGCGGCTAACGAGCGGCGGGCGACCCGTCCCCGACCGCCTGCGGCTCGACGGCCCGCGGCCCATCAGGCCGTGGCTCGTACACGTCCGCGCTGAAGACCACGACCCCCGACTCGAGGTCCACGTCGATCGGGGGCGCGGTGGACGGCGCCTGCACGATGTCGAGCCGCTGACGCTCCTTCTCCTCGGTCAGGTGGACCCTGCTCGGCTGGAAGACGTCGACGAGCTCGCCGAACGCACCGGACCCGGCGCTCTCGCCCGCCCCTCGTCCGTCCCCGAGCTGCCGGTCCCTGGAGCGCCCGCTCACCATGCGCTCGATCGCGACGACCGCGACGATCACGAGCACGACGATGAAGAAGAGCGGCCCGCCCGCACTGCTGATCCACGGCATGCAGCCACCGTAGGGCCGACGGGAGCCGCTGTCATCCCTCGTGCGAGGGAGGGGAGCACCGGCGGCGACGACGGCACGGGCGCCAGCCGTTCCTCGTTCGAGCCCCTCCGTGCGACCGTGTCCTTGCGCGCCTACGCTCGAAGATCACCCGGGAAGAGGTCCCGGACGGAGCTCCTCGGAGGCGCACCGATGAAGGGCACGACCCGACGACGCCGAGCCGCAGCACTCACCGCCGGAGTCGCGACCGCGGTCCTCGTGATCACGGCCTGCTCGGGCGGGGACGACCGGGACGACCCCGGGCCGAGCACCCCGTCCCCTGCCGCCTCGTCGACCCCCGACCCGTCCGCCTCGGCAGGCCCGACGGACACCCCGACCGGGTCCACGGACGACGACGGCTCCGCCTCCGCGCCCCCGTTCCCTGCGAACACCGAGCCGGACACGTCAGAGCCGTCCGCAGGTGCGGCGCTGACCGTGACCGACGTGCGTGTCGGGCGGCACGACGGGTTCGACCGCGTGGTCTTCGAGCTCGGCGGCACGGGCACGCCCGGCTGGCGCGTCGAGTACGTGCCGGAGGCGGTCGAGGACGGGAGCGGGAACGTCGTCGACCTCGACGGCGACGGCACACTCCAGGTCATGATCTCCGGCTCCGGCTACCCCACGGACACGGGCGTCGCCGAGTACGCGGGTCCCAACCCTCTGCGGGTCGCCGAGACCGACGAGGTCGAGGAGGTCCTGCTCGGCAGCGTCTTCGAGGGGTCCACCCAGGCGTTCGTCGGGACGGACGAGGTCAGTCCGTTCCGGGTCTACGCACTGACCGACCCGACGCGGGTCGTCGTCGAGGTCCGCAACGACGACGTGTGACGGGTGTCGGCTCGGCAACCGTCAGGGCGCCGAGCCGACAGAGCGGGCGGGACTCAGCGACCCGACGTCACGCCCTCGGACTTCTGGGGCCGCGAGAGCAGCCCGCGAGCCATGTCGTCGACGGGCATGCCCTCGTGCAGGACCGCGACGACGCCGGCCGTGATGGGCATGTCGACGCCGACCTTCTGCGCGAGCTCGAGGACCGAGCGGCAGGACTTGACGCCCTCCGCTGTCCCCCCTGTCGCCGCGACGGCCTCGTCGAGGCTCATGCCGCGGCCGATGTGCTTGCCGAGCGTGTGGTTGCGGGACAGGGGTGACGTGCAGGTCGCGACCAGGTCCCCCATGCCGGCGAGGCCCGAGAACGTCTCGGCGTCGGCGCCGAGCGCGAGACCGAGCCGAGTGATCTCGACGAGTCCGCGCGTGATGACGGTGGCCGTCGTGTTGTACCCGAACCCACGCCCCTGGGCGATCCCCACGGCGAGCGCGATGACGTTCTTCACGGCGCCGCAGAGCTCGACGCCCACGACGTCGGAGTTGGTGTACGGGCGGAAGTAGGACGACGAGCAGGCCGCCGCGACGAAACGCGCGGTCTCCTCGTTCGTGGCCGAGACGACGGTCGCGGTCGGCTGGTGCTCGGCGATCTCCCGCGCAAGGTTCGGCCCGGACACGACCGCGACCCGGTCGAGCGGCAGGCCCCACACCTCGGCGACGACCTCGCTCATGCGGCGGTCGGTGCTGAGCTCGACGCCCTTCATGAGCGAGACCGCGACGACGCCCTCCGCAAGGTGCTCACGCAGCGGCGCGAGCGTCGCACGGGCGCTCTGGGACGGGATCGCGACCACCACGAGCTGCGCCCCGGCGAGGGCCTCGGCCGCGTCGGTCGTGGCCGTGAGCCCCGCGGGCAGCTCGATGTCGGGCAGGTACGCGGAGTTGCGGCGGGTCGCGTTGATGTCGGCCGCGACCTCGGCGTTGCGACCCCACAGCCGGACCTCGCAGCCGGCGTCGGCCAGGACGGCGGCGAACGTCGTGCCCCACGCCCCCGACCCCAGGACGGTCGCGGTGATCTGCTGGTCGCTCACTTGCGCTCCTCCGAGCCGGGGTTCTTGCGGACGTCGAAGCGCTCGGCGGGAGCCTTCTCCCCGCGGATGTCCTCGAGGAGACCCGTGATCGCGTCCATGATGCGGTCGGTGGCCTCGCGCAGGGTCGCGGTGTCGACGGGGCGCTCGTAGAGGTCCGACAGGTCGACCGGTGGCCCGGCGTGCACCGCGACGTTCTTGGGCGGGAACGGCCGGAACCGCTTGCTGTAGCGGGGCAGGAGGTCCTGCATGCCCCACTGCGCGATGGGCACCACGGGCATGCGGCTCGCGAGGGCCAGGCGCGCGGCACCGGTCTTGCCGACCATCGGCCACAGGTCGGGGTCGCGCGTGAGCGTGCCCTCGGGGAAGACCGCGACGCACTCGCCCAGCGCGAGCTGGTCGACGGCCACGCTGACCGAGGACGCCGCACCGACGGTGTTGCGCTGGACGGGGATCATGCCCGTGCGGTTCAGGAGACCGCCGAGGAGCGGCACCTTCCACAGCGACGCCTTGGCGAGGATCTTGGGCGCCCGCCCGTTGTCGTACAGGAAGTGGGCGAACGTCAGCGGGTCGATGTTCGACATGTGGTTGCCCGCAGCGATGAACCCGCCCGTCGCGGGGATGTTCTCCTCGCCCTGCCAGTCGCGGCGGGTGATGGTGAACATGAGGGGTCGCACGACGAGCGCGACGAGGCGGTACGCGCGGCTGTCAGGATGAGCTTTCGGCACGGTCACCGAGCCTACCGGGCCGCGTGCCGTCGTCGGGCCCGACGGCGCCGCGCGCCCTGGGTGCGCGGGCCCGACGCCGCTGCCACGACGGCTCAGATCCACCCGTGGCGGCGCGCGAGGTGCACGGCCTCGTGCCGGTTGGTCGCACCCAGCTTGGCGGCGGCCGAGGACAGGTAGTTGCGCACCGTGCCCGGCGCGAGCGACGCGCGGGTCGCGATCTCCTCGACGGGCGCTCCACCGGCCGCGAGCTCCAGGACGTCGGCCTCGCGGGCCGTCAGGGGGCTCGAGCCGGCCGCGATGGCCTCGGCCGCGAGCTCGGGGTCGACGTAGCGTCCACCGGCCTGGACCTGGCGCACCACGTCCGCGAGGACGCGCGACGAGACCGTCTTGGGCAGGAAGGCCCCGACACCCGCCTCGAGCGCGCGCTTGAGGTACCCGGGGCGCCCGTGGCTCGTGACCATGACGACCCGGCATCCCGGCGCCTCGACGGCCAGGGCCCGGGCGACCTCGATCCCGTCGAGGCCGGGCATCTGGAGGTCGAGCACCGCGACGTCGGGGGTGTGCTTGCGTGCTGCCGCGAGCGCCTCGGTCCCGGACGCGGCCTGGACGACGACGTCGAGGTCGTCCTCGAGCGAGAGCAGGGTCGCGAGCGCGTCACGGATGAGGTTCTCGTCGTCGGCGAGCAGGATGCGGATCACGCGGTGGGGCCTTCCTCGGTGGGGCTGGGGGTGCCTGCGCCACGGCTCCGGGAGCCGCGCGGCATGCGCGGGACGAGGCTACCCATGCCGGGGCTCGGCAACGGGACGCTGGCCGTGAGACGGAAGACGGGCGGGAGGAGATGGGTCTCGAGGCGCCCGCCGGTCTCGGCGAGCCGTTCGCCCAGGCCGATCAGGCCGGACCCGCTGGGGCTCCCCGGGCTGGTGGTGGTGCGGTCGAGGTCGGGGACGCCGTCGTTCGTGACGGTCAGCACCGCCTCGCCGCGCTCGACGCGCAGCGTGATCTCGCACCGTGCGGCGTCCGAGTGCCGGACCACGTTCGTCACGGCCTCGCGCACGACCCAGGCGAGCGCCTCCTGCGTGGCCAGGGGCAGCGCGGCCTCCTGCACGTCGCCGCAGGACTCGATCGTGGTCTCGATGTCGGCCGAGCGCAGGACCGAGCGGGCCCCGCTGAGCTCGGCCGGCAGGTCCGTGGCCCGGTACCCGGCGACCACGGCCCGCACCTCGCGCAGCGAGTCCTGCGCGATCTGGCGCACCTCGAGCATCTGCTCGGCGGCTCCCGGGCGACCGCGTGTCGCGAGCTCGGCGGCCAGCTCGCTCTTGACGGCCACGACCGAGAGCGTGCGGCCGAACACGTCGTGCAGGTCGCGCGAGAAGCGCAGCCGCTCCTCGGCGACGGCCAGACGGGCGTGCAGGACGCGGTTGCGCTCCTGCTCCCACACGATCCCCAGCATCCAGACGGACACGCGGTAGGACGCGAACACGCCGACGCACATGAGGACGACGCCGATGCCCTGGCCCACCGCGATGCCCGCTGCCGTCTCGTCGCGGACCGGGGCGACGAACCACGAGACGAGCCCCGAGACCGCCGCGACACCGACCGCCCCGAGCGCCAACCACCGGAAGGTCAGGAGCGGCGCGCAGGCCGCGACCGAGAATGCGGTCGCCGCGGTCACGACCAGGACCGGGGTGTTGCCCTGGAACATGGATCCCTCACCTGTCGGGTACGCCGCGAGGCCGACCACGCAGGTCGCGAGCGCGAGCCCCCACATGGCGCCCAGGGCCCACCGGGGAGGCGGCGGGCCACCGAGGAACCGGGTGACCCCGTACCGGATCACGACGACGCACGACGCGGTGTGCGCGAGGCACAGCCCGATCAGGGGGGCGAGCAGCGCCGGGTGCCCCGTGGGCACCTCGCCGACGACCCAGAGCACCACGAAGAGCTCGAACGTCGCGACGACGTACAGCGACCAGCGCGTGTAGGTGTCGAACCGTTCCGGGTTGCTGCGACGCGACCACGCGCCGACGAGGGGATTCCAGCTCACGGGGTCAGCCTTTCACGTGGGCATCTCGGCGCTCCGGACGAGCACGAGGTTGCGGTCGTTCTCAGCAGGAGAGCGACCGCAACCACGTGCTCGACCGCATCGCCCGGCCCCGGCGCGAGCCAGGTCCGGGCGTGCCCGCCAGGGGCGCGGTGGTCACCGGCGCGGTTCCCACCGCATGTACCGGGTCGCGAGCCACGCGCCGAGCACGCACCAGGCGGCCAGGACCGCCAGGGGCTGTGCTGCCAGGGCGAACGTCTCCCCGAAGCCCACCGCGACGCCGTCGGGACCGAGGCCCGTGAGGCCGATCGTCAGGAGCTCGGCGACCGGGTGCAGGGGCGTGAGCTCGGCGAGGGTCTGGACGCGCTCGGGGAGCATCGTGAGCGGGAGGGTCGTCCCGGACAGGAGCAGCGCGAGAGCCATGATCGGCAGCGTCGAGAGCTGGGCCGTCTCGACCGTGCGCGTGAAGGCCGTGCTCGCGGCCGCGAGCGCCGCGAAGACGAACGCCCCCCCGAGGACCGCGACGAGCAGCAGCAGCACGTTCGCGGGGGCGTCGAGCCCGATCCACAGCGCGATCGCGGCCCCTCCCAGGACGAGCTGACCCAGCATCGTGGCGACGGCGGGCGTCGCGGCCCCCGCCAGGATCTCGGCGTCGGAGCACTGCCCTGTCCGCAGGCGCTTGAGCACGAGCTCCTCGCGCCGGGCCACGTAGGCGCTGGCCAGGTTGTAGTACACGACGAACATCAGCGCGAAGCAGATGAGGCTCGTGAGCGCGAACGCACCGATGATCGACGCTCCCGCGTCGTCACCCACGAACGCCTCGAACGCGCCCGAGAAGTGCAGGAAGGCAACCATGGCGGGGGCGAGGAGCACCCCGTTGAACAGGGCCGTGCGGTTGCGCAGGAGGAGCGTGGTCTCGGCGCGCACGAGCGAGCGGATGCGGCGCAGCGACCCGGTGAGGGCGCTCGCGGAGCGCTGGGTCGAAGGGGCGCCCGGGGTGCGGGTCGAGGCAGGGGCGAGGGTGGTCATGCGGCACGCTCCGTCGGGTCGGTGGTGGACGCGGACGCGGTGCGGGCGGTGCCCGGCCCGTCCGCGATGGCGAGGAAGGCCTGCTCGAGGGACGCAGGGCGCGCCTCGATGCGGCCGAAGGTCACGTCGCGGTCGGTCGCCCAGGCGAGCAGCACCGCGAGGGTGTGCTGGAGGTCGCGCGTCGCGATCGCCACGGTGCCGCCCTCGACGCGCGTGAGCGTCTCCCCGGGCAGCAGCGGCAGGTCGGTCAGGTGGGGTCGCACGCTCTCCTCGTCGAGGTGGACGAACGAGGGCTCGGCCTCGACGATGTCCGCGACCGTGCCCTCCTGGACGATCCTGCCGCCGTGCATGATCGCGAGGCGGTCGGCGAGGCGTTCGGCCTCCTCGAGGTAGTGGGTCGTGAGGACGACGGTCGTGCCGTCGTCGAGCAGCCCTCGCACGAGGTCCCACGCCGAGCGGCGGCTCTCGGGGTCGAGCCCCGTGGTCGGCTCGTCGAGGAACAGGACCTCGGGGCGCCCGAGGAGCGCCAGGGCGAGGTCCAGACGGCGCCGCTCCCCGCCCGAGAGCGAGCTCACGGGGACGTCGGCGCGGCCGCGCAGCGCGACCAGGTCGAGGGCCTGCTCGACCGGGCGCGGCGCGGTGAGCGTCCCTGCCCACATGCGCGCGGTCTCGATCGCCGTCAGGTCGGACGGGAAGCCCGCCTCCTGCAGCATGATCCCGATGCGGGGGCGGACCTGGGCACGCTGGCGGTAGGGGTCCTTGCCGAAGACCTGGACCGTGCCGCCCGTGGGGCGGGCCAGTCCCTCGACGACCTCGAGGAGCGACGTCTTGCCTGCGCCGTTGGTGCCGAGGAGCGCGAAGAGCTCGCCGCGGCGGACCTGGAGGTCCACGCCCGCGACGGCCTCGAAGCCCCGCGCGCCGCGCGAGGCGCTCGCGTACCGGCGGCGCAGGCCGCGCACGTCGATGACGAGGTCGTCCGGGGAGGTGGAGCGGCCCGGGGTGCCGCTGCCGTAGGTGTCGTTGTCCATGCCTCCAGCCTGGTGCCGGCAGGAGAGGTCAGGCAGTGCGCCCCGTCACCCGTTCCGTCGGGTCCGTCACCGTTCCTCGATGACGTTTGTCATGTCGTCCGCGACGGTGGCCGCGCTGGTGACCGAGGCCGCCGGCCCGGCCGACGCCCCGGTGCCCGCGTCCGTGCCGGGGGCGCTCCCGCCGGTCCCCGCGGGTGCGCTCAGCGCGAGCCCGCCCAGGGTCAGGACGCTGAAGGTCAGGGCTCCCGCCCCCCAGGTCAGCGCCCGCCGACGGGGTGCACGCGGTTCGGGGGTGTTCTCGGGGGACGTCTCGGACGGCCGCTCGCTCGACATGTCGCTCCTCCAGCCCGGGCGACCCGTTCGCCCGTGCCCCCACAGTGGTCCTCGGACCTGCGCGGAGGATGACGCGAGCCTGTGGAAAGCCTGAGAGGACGACGACGGGCGCGGTGCGTGCCGTCGCACGTACCGCGCCCGTCGGGTGTCGGAAGCCTCCGATCGGCCCTGTGAGCCGCCGGAGGAGCCGGGTCAGCCCCGGCTGACGTCCGCGCCCAGTGCCTCGAGCTTGTCCTGGAAGTACTCGTACCCACGGTCGATCAGACCGATCCCCCGCACGGTCGAGGTGCCCTTGGCCGCGAGCGCCGCGATGAGGTGGCTGAACCCGCCGCGCAGGTCCGGGACCTCGATGTCGGCCGCGGACAGGGGCGTCGGGCCGGAGATGACGGCCGAGTGGTGGAAGTTGCGCTGCCCGAACCGGCACGGCAGGCCGCCCAGGCACTCCTTGTAGACCTGGATGGTCGCGCCCATGCCGCGCAGCGCGTCCGTGAAGCCGAACCGGTTCTCGTAGACGGTCTCGTGGACGATCGACAGTCCCTTGGCCTGCGTGAGCGCGACGACGAGCGGCTGCTGCCAGTCCGTCATGAAGCCGGGGTGCACCGCGGTCTCGAGCACGATCGCGTTGAGGTCGCCGCCCGGGTGGTAGAACCGGATGCCGTCCTCCTCGACCTCGAACTCGCCGCCGACCTTCCGGAACGTGTTGAGGAACGTCATCATCTCGGGCTGCGTCGCGCCCTTGACGGTGATGTCGCCGCCGGTCGCGAGGGCCGCGGACCCCCAGGACGCCGCCTCGATGCGGTCGCCGAGGGCCGTGTGCTGGTAGCCCATGAGCTTGTCGACGCCCTCGATGCGGATCACGCGGTCGGTGTCGACCGAGATGATCGCACCCATCTTCTGCAGGACGGCGATGAGGTCCATGATCTCGGGCTCGATCGCGGCGCCCGACAGCTCGGTGATGCCCTCGGCGCGCACGGCCGTGAGCAGGAGCTGCTCGGTCGCGCCGACGCTCGGGTAGGGCAGGGAGATCTTGGTGCCCTGGAGGCGGCGCGGGGCGCGGATGTGGATGCCCTGCTCGCGCTTGTCCACCACGGCCCCGAACTGGCGCAGGATGTCCAGGTGGTAGTTGATGGGCCGGTCGCCGATGCGGCAGCCGCCCAGGTCCGGGATGAACGCCTCGCCCAGGCGGTGCAGGAGCGGGCCGCAGAAGAGGATCGGGATGCGGCTCGACCCGGCGTGCGCGTCGATGTCCGCGACGTGCGCCGACTCGACGTCGGTCGGGTCGAGCTGCAGGACGCCCCCGGCCTCGTCCGCGACGACCTTGACGCCGTGCAGCTCGAGCAGTCCCGTCACGACACCGACGTCGCGGATCTGCGGCACGTTCCGCAGCACGCTCGGCCCCTCGCCGAGCAGGGAGGCCACCATCGCCTTGGAGACGAAGTTCTTCGCCCCCCGCACGGTGATGGTCCCGTTGAGCGGAGTGCCGCCGTTGACGTACAGCAGATCGTTCATGTGGTCGTGGTCGCCTAGCTCTCTCGAGGATCGTCCGGATGGTCGTGCGTCCGGCGCGGGCTGCGCGCCCGTGCCGTCGTGCGGCGCCGCTCGCGGTGCCGCACTCCCCCGTCCCCCAACGCAGGGCATCCGAAGATTATTCACCCACAAGCGTGTGCCCGACGACGACGCCCGCCACGAGCGGCCGCTGACCAGCGAGAACGCGGTCGCCCTGGGCGGGTCGCGCGGTCGTCGCCCTGCCGGACATGCCCGGCAGGCCTGACATGCCCGACGGCGGAGGCTCGCCTCGTGCGCGAGGTGCGCTCCGCCGTCGGGCACCTGGGCTACGCCTGGGCGGGCTCGTACTGCTCGACGTAGCGGTCGATCTCGTCGAGGTACGCCGCCCGACGCTCCGCGTCGATCCACGAGGCCTCGAACGAGTTCTTCGCGAGCGTGACGACCTCCTCGGACGTGAGGCCGGCCTTGGCCGCGACCGCGGCGTAGTTGTCGGCCACGTAGCCGCCGAAGTAGGCCGGGTCGTCGGAGTTGATGGTGATCTTGACGCCGTCGCGCAGGAGCTGGGCGACCTCGACGGCCTTCATGTCGTCGGTCACGAAGCTGTTCGACACGGGGCAGCTCGTCAGGCCGATGCCGCGGGCCTTGACCTCGGCCACGAGCGCGGGGTCCTCGACGATGTTGGTGCCGTGGTCGATGCGGTCGACCTCGATCGTCTCGAGCACCGTGCGGATGTTGTCGATGCTGCCGACCTGGTCGATGTCGCAGTGCATCGTCAGGCGGTAGCCGAGCTCGCGGGCCCGGGCGAAGACCGCGGTGAACTTCTCGGGCGGGTTGCCGCGCTCGTCGGAGTCGAGGCCCACGCCCAGGATCAGGTCCTTGAACGGCACCGAGGCCTCGAGCGTCTCGGCGGCGCTCTCGGCCGAGAGGTCGCGCAGGAAGCACAGGATGAGGTCGGCGTCGACGCCGAAGTCGGCCGCGGCGGCCGCGGCGCGGTGGTAGCCCTTGACGACGGCCTCGAACGGGACGCCGCGCGCGGTGTGCGCCTGGGGGTCGAAGAACATCTCGGCGTGCTTGACGCCGTTCGCGGCCGCGCGCAGGAGGTACGCGTGGGCGAGCTCGAAGAAGTCGTCCTCGGTCTGCAGGACGTCCATGGCCGGGTAGTACACGGCGAGGAAGCTCGTGAGGTCCGTGAACCTGTACGTCGCCTGCACCTCCTCGACCGTGGACTGGCCGATGTCGATGCCGTTGCGCTCGGCGAGGCGGAGCTTGAGGTCCGGCTCGAGGGTGCCCTCGAGGTGCAGGTGGAGCTCGGCCTTGGGCAGCCCGGTGACGAAGTCCAGGGTGGGCTGGAGGGGCAGAGGCATGGTTCTCCTTCGTGTGGGGGTCGTCCTCCCATCATGCCTTGCGCGCCGTGGTGGCCCTTGGCTGGTCGCGGCCTCGCCTCCCACAGCGTGACCACATCGCGAGACGGCCTGCTCGCCCTACGGTCCTCGTCCTTACCGTGGGACGCGAAGTTACCGGGTAGTACGGTCCCCCTTCGATGCCCAGGGGACCTCCTCGACGCTTCCCCGAACCCCGCAGGAGCACTCCCGTGACCACGACGGCAGCACACTCGACCGCCGACCCCTCCGGCACCGCCGGACCTGCCGGGCGGGCCGGCACCACCGGGGCGCCCGGCACCCCGGACGCCCCCGCCAACAGCAAGGGGCGCGTGATCTTCGCGAGCCTCATCGGCACCTCGATCGAGTTCTACGACTTCTACGCGTACGCGACCGCCGCGGTCCTCGTCTTCCCGGCCGTGTTCTTCTCGGCCCTCGACGGCAGCACGTCCCAGCTCCTCGCGTCGTTCGCGGTGTTCGGCGTCGCGTTCGTCGCGCGGCCCCTCGGGTCGATCGTGTTCGGTCACTACGGCGACCGGATCGGCCGCAAGGGCACGCTCGTCGCGTCGCTCCTGACCATGGGCGTCGCGACGTTCCTCATCGGCCTGCTGCCGCCGTCGACGACCCCGGGCTGGTCCGTGCTCGCGCCAGCGCTGCTCGTCCTCATGCGCTTCTGCCAGGGCCTGGGGCTCGGCGGCGAGTGGAGCGGCGCGGCGCTGCTCGCGACCGAGAACGCCCCCGCGGGCAAGCGCGCGATCTGGGGCACGTTCCCCCAGCTCGGCGCCCCGATCGGGTTCATCCTCGCGAACACCACGTTCCTGGTCCTGGCCGAGACGCTGACCGACGAGCAGTTCTCCTCGTGGGGCTGGCGCGTGCCGTTCCTGGCCAGCGCGCTCCTCGTGATCGTGGGCCTGTGGGTCCGGCTGCGCCTGGTCGAGAGCCCCTCGTTCCAGAAGGTCGTCGAGACCGGCGCGGTCGCCAAGCTGCCCGTGGCGCAGGTGTTCCGCAGCTCGTGGCGCCAGATCGTGCTCGGCACGTTCATCATGCTCGCGACCTACGTGCTGTTCTACCTCATGACCACGTTCACGCTGACGTTCGGCACCGCGCCCGCCGAGGTCCCCGCGGGGAGCGGCGGCGCGCCGGGACTCGGCTACGAGCGCACCGACTTCCTCGTGATGCTCATCGTCGGGGTGGTGTTCTTCGGGATCTTCACACTCGTCTCCGGGCCGATGGCCGAGAGGTTCGGGCGGCGCAAGCACCTCATCTGGACGACGGTCGCGATCATCGCGTTCGGCGCCCTGTTCGTGCCGCTGTTCATGGGCGGGACGGTGGGCGTCATGACGCTCCTGGTCGTGGGCTTCACGCTCATGGGCCTGACGTTCGGCCCCATGGCCGCGATCCTGCCCGAGCTCTTCCCCGCCAACGTCCGGTACACGGGCTCGGCGATCGCCTACAACCTCTCGTCGATCCTCGGGGCGGCCGTCGCACCGTTCATCGCGGTCGCGCTGTGGGAGCAGGCGGACGGCTCGCCCGTGCTGGTCGGGGTCTACCTGTCGGCTATGTCGGTCCTGACGCTCGTGGCGCTGCTCGTGAGCAAGGAGACCAAGGACGTGCAGTACACCGACAACGTGAGCTGACCGCTCGGTGCCGCGAGACAGGGGCTGGCGTCGAGACAGCGGGCCAGGTGCCTCTGTCTCGACGGCAGTCCGCTATCTCGTCGCGGCTGCCCGTGCCGAGTCCAGGCTCTCGCGGACCAGCCCCAGGACGACCGCGAGCTCGTCGGCGTCGCGCGGTCCGTAGACCATGATCTCGGTCGCGTGGTCCGCGTACTGGTGCGGCTCGCCCCAGCCGGCCGCGCAGACCTCCTCGGCCCGCGCTCGTGGCAGGCACAGGTGCAGGCTCGTGTCGGTCACGCCGTGCAGGTGGACCGGTTCGAGGCGCTGGTCGGGTGCCGCGAGCGACGTCGCAGGGACCGTCGTGCGGTCGAGGCCGTCGAGGAACAGCGCCCGGGACGTCGCCGGGGACACCGAGCTGTGCCCCTCCCGGACCCCGTCGATCGTGGTCGCCGCGAGCACCAGCTCGCCCCACAGCGCGGCCGGAGAGAGCTGGTCGACCTGCCGGTGCGGCCCCTCGTCCGACGTGGTGGGGCGAGGGCCTCGGCGAGGGGTCAGCGTCATGGCTCGGAGGCTAGCGGCCGCGTGGCCGCCCGGCGAGGGAATTGTCCATGGCCCGCGTGGCTCACCACGGACGCCCGACGACGGAGCGCACCTTCACGGGGAAGGTGCGCTCCGGCGTCGGGCGCCTGAAGGAGACTGCCAGGATCAGTCGAACAGGTTCGTCTGCAAGGTGGTGTACAGGACCGTGTGGACGCGGTCACGCAGTGCGTTCCCGACCCCCACCGGGTCCTCGTCGACCGCGGCCTTCGTCGCCTTGTCGGAGCCCGGGAGCATCGCGAGCATGAGGTCGTTGCCGTAGCGGGCCGCGAGGCCGGGGTCCATCCAGGCCCCGAGCACCGCGTCGGTCGAGACGACGCCCTGGAAACCCCACTCACCACGGAGCACGTCCTGCAGGAGCTGCTCGTTGGCACCGGCCCACACGCCGCCCATGTTGATGAACGAGCTCATGGCACCGGTCGGGTCGGCCTCCTTGACCGTGATCTCGAAGGGCTTGAGGTACAGCTCGCGCAGTGCCTGCTCGTCGACGAAGACGTTCACGCCCGTGCGGGCGTTGACCTCCTGCTCGTTGAGCGCGAAGTGCTTCATGAAGGTCAGCACGCCCTTGCTCTCCGCGCCCGAGACCATCGCGGCCGACATCATGCCCGACAGGTGGGGGTCCTCCGAGAAGTACTCGAAGTCGCGCCCACCCAGGGCCGTGCGGTGCAGGTTCATGCCCGGGGCGTACCAGCCCTCGATGCCGTAGGCGTTCGCCTCGGTCCCCACGGACTCGCCGAGCGCGCGGGCGAGGTCGTCGTTCCAGGTCGAGGCCACGACGATCTGGGTCGGATAGGCGGCAGCCTCGAGCGAGCTGAACAGGGAGTTCAGCCCGGCGGGCCCGTCGAGCAGGTCCATGGCGGGGATGCCCAGGCGGTCGACCGCGTGCGTGCGGTACGCGCCCTTGGCGAAGAGGTCGACCTGCTCGTCGAGCGTGAGCTGGTCGAGGAACTCCTCCCACGTCGGGTCGTCGTGGTCGAGGCCCGCGAGGTCGGCCAGGACGAGGCCGTTGTCGGCGCCGTAGGTCGGCGTCTCGCCCTCGGCGGGCTCGATCTCCGGGTCCATGCGCGCGAGCAGCTCGTCGGAGGCCGTGGCCCCGGCCTCGGGCGCCTGCGGCCACGTGCCCTCCCAGTCGGAGCGCGAGAGGTACGTCAGGTCGCCCTCGACGTAGTCGAAGCGGTTCGTGAGCTCGGCCCCCGTGTCGGCGTCCGTGGCGTAGACGACGTCCTCGGCCACCACGTGGTCGAACTGCGCGACCGGCGTGTGGACGTCGGTGCGCACCGAGACCTGGTAGGTCCCCGCCTCGAGCAGGTACGCGCCGTGACCCTCGGTGTCCCAGGAGGCCATGTCGCGCACGTCGAACGTGACGGTCACGGTCTCGGACTCCCCCGGCTGGAGCATCCCGGTCTTGTCGTAGCCCGCGAGCTCGATCGCGGACTTCTCGATGCCGCCCGGCGTCCAGGGGGCCGAGAAGTACACCTGCACGACGTCCTTGCCCGCCGTGCCGCCCGTGTTGGTCACCGTGACGTCGACGCTGATCGTGTCGCCCTCGACGCGCGGCGCCGTGGCCTCGTGCGCGAACGTGGTGTAGCTCAGGCCGTGGCCGAACGGGAACTGGACGGCCTGCGCGTAGCCCGCCTCGTCGCCCGCGTAGCGCGTCTCGTAGTAGCGGTAGCCGACGTAGATGCTCTCTTCGTAGTCCATGTACGAGCGCTTGACGTTGGCGTAGTCGAAGTCGCCGACGTTCGCGATCGCCGGGGCGCTCGTCACGTCGTAGGCGTAGGTGTCGGTCAGGCGGCCGGACGGGTTCACGTCGCCCGTCAGCACCTTGGCGAGCGAGACCGCGCCGCGCGGGCCCGGTGTGCCGATCCACACCGCGGACCTGATCTGCGGGTACTCGTCGAGGAAGCCGAGCTCCATCTGGTTGCCCGAGTTCACGACCACCACGACGTCGTCGAACGACGCCGTCACGACGTCGAACAGCTCGCGCTGCTCGTCGGTCAGGCGCAGCTGCTCGGGGCTCATGTCCGACCCCTCGACGCCGTCGTTCCCGATGACCACCAGCGCGGTGCCGGAGAACTGTGCGGCCTGGGCCATGACGTCCTCGGTGAGGTAGTCCGGTGCGGGCTCGCCCTCGGCCGGCTTGAGCATCGAGCTCGCGATCTGCAGGAGCCCGTTGCTGTTGCCCGTGCTGGTCCTGGCGCCGGCCTCCTCCATCGTCGCCTTGAGCTCGGTGTTGACCGTGACCCCCTGCTCGGCGAGGGCGTCGTAGAACGTCACGGACTGCGACTGGTTGCTGCCGCCCGACCCGCCGCCCCCGAGGATGAGGTTGAAGGACGCGAAGCTGAACACGTTGAGGTTGTCCTCGGCCAGCGGCAGGAGGTCGTCCTGGTTCTTCAGCAGGACGATCCCCTCGTCGGAGATGTCCTCCGAGACCTGGGCGGCGTTCTCGCGGGCGGCCACGCCAGCTGCGGTGGACGAGTCGTACTCGATCGTCATGAGGCGGCCGAACGCGCTCGCGAACGGTGCGACCAGTCCCCCGATCGCGATCACGGCCACCGCCGTGACGCCCCAGCCGACCGCGCGGCGTGGCCGGTGCTCGACCTTGCGGTCGATGCGCGCGCGCCGCCTGTCCTCACGGCGCTCGGCCCGGGTCATCCCGGCGCGGGCTTCCTTGCGCTCCGCCTTGGCGATCTTCCTCGCCTCACGGGCCGCACGCTTGTCGGCCGCCTTGGCCGCCCTGCGCTCCTGCGGCGCCATCGCCTTCAGCTCGGCGCGTCGGGCCCGCCTTGCCGCGCGCAGCTCCTGTGCGCGCGCGACGGCGTCCCGCTTGATCTCTGTGCGTGTCGCCATTCCTTCTCAGTCCTTCTTCGGAGCCCGCGCGGCCATCGCGTGGGCACGCCATGCCGGGACCAGGCGGCGTGCACCGCGCCAGAACCGGCCGTTGACCATCAGCAGGAAGGCGTCGAGCATCGCGTCGTCGACCTTGCCTGCGCTCATCCGCGACACCGACCGGAAGGGCAGGTCGAGGACGAAACGGGTGTTGTTCGCCGCGTGGGGACGCCCCAGCAGCATGAGCAGTCGTCCGGCGGCGTCGATGAGCCGGACCAGCCCGCCTCCCACGCCGCCGCGACCGCGCGCCTGGGCGATGATGTCGGCGCGCGTGAGCGGGCGCCCGGCGGGCCAGTCGGAGGCCGGGGGCGTCCGTCCCAGGAGCGCGGCGAACTCGTCGTCGGGGACGCGGTCCACCTGGCCGCTGACATAGTGCGGCAGGTCGTCGGCGGCGCTGCCGGTGGAGAGCGGCCAGGGCTCGCCGTCCACCACGACGGGCGCGGACAGCCGCAGGTCGCGCGACGACGCGCCGACCTGCACGGTGTAGGTGCCGGGCACGGTGCGCCACCCGTGGCTGCCCGTGTCGTAGGCGGCGAACGCGTGCTCCGCAAGGTCGACGGCCACGCTCGCGCTCTCCCCCGGTGACAGGGTGACCTGCGCGAACCCGGCGAGCTCGCGGGGCGCACGAAACTCGCCCTGGGCCCCGCCCGGCGCCTCGACGTAGACCTGCACGGTCTCGGTCCCGACGCGGTCGCCGGTGTTGGTGATCGTGACCTGGACGCTTGTGCGGTCCGCGACGAGGTCGCTGTGCTCGAACGTCGTGTAGCTCAGCCCGTGCCCGAACGGGTAGCGGACCGGCAGGCCGACCTTGTCGGCGTGGCGGTAGCCGACGTAGATGCTCTCGCGGTGCTCGGACGTCGCCTCGGTCCGCCCGAACGTCGCCGACGACGGCACGTCCGTGTAGCGCAGCGGGTACGTCTCGGCGAGACGTCCGGCCGGGTCGACCTTCCCGGTCAGCACGTCGGCGATCGCCCGGCCACCGCCCTGGCCGCCGAGGTAGCCGTGCACGATCGCGTCGACGTGCTCGGCGAACGGCAGCTCGACGGGCGCGCCACCGGCCAGCACGACCACGACGGGCACGCCGAGCGTCGTGAGCTCCCTCGTGAGGGCGAGCTGGTTGCGGGCGAGCCGCATGTGCGTCCGGTCGACGCCCTCGGCCTCGGCGGACTCGTCCAGGCCGAGGAACAGCAGCACGACGTCGGCGCGCTCCGCGAGGTGCACGGCGCGCCGACGACGACGGGCCGACGACGGCGAGTCCCAGGCGCCCCGGCCCCCGTCGCGGCGGGCGAAGCCCTGCTCGTAGCCCACGACGTCCAGGCCGCTGTCGCGCAGTGCGTCGAGCGGCACGTCGACCCGGGTCGGGTTCACGAGCGAGCTGCCCGCGCCCTGGTACCGGGGGTTCGCCGCGAAGTCGCCGATAACCGCGACGCGGCCCGAGTGCGGGCCGAGCGGCAGCGTCCCGCGCGCGTTGCGCAGCAGGACCACCGAGCGCCGTGCGGCCTCGACCGCGAGCTCGTGGTGCGCGTCGAGGTCGACGGGTGCGGCGCCGTCGGGCGTGCGGTTCGTAGCGCGGGCGCGCTCCGTGCGCTCGACGAGCGTCAGCAGCTCGTCGACGCGGGCGTCCAGGACCGCCTCGTCGAGGCGCCCCTCCTCGACCGCGCGCACGACCTCGGCGTCGGTCACCCCGTCGGTCGACGGCATCTCGAGCGCGTTGCCTGCGACCAGGCCCGCGACGCGGTCGTTGTTGCCGCCCCAGTCGGTGACGACCAGGCCGTCGAAGCCCCAGCGCTTGCGCAGGATCTCGTCGAGGAGCTCACGGTGCTCGTTCGCGTAGGTCCCGTTGACCTTGTTGTACGAGCTCATGACGGTCCAGGGCCGGCCCTCGGTGACTGCGATGCGGAACGCCTCGAGGTAGGTCTCGTGGAGCGCGCGCTCGTCGACGACCTCGTCCATCGTCATGCGGTGCGTCTCCTGGCTGTTCACCGCGAAGTGCTTGGCGCTCGCGGCGACGCCGCGGGACTGGATGCCGCGGATCTGCGCCGCGGCGAGCCGGCCCGCGAGCAGCGGGTCCTCGGAGAAGTACTCGAAGTTGCGGCCCGCGAGCGGGTTGCGCTTGATGTTGAGGCCGGGTCCGAGCAGGACGCTGACGTTCTCGGCGGCGGCCTCGGCGCCGAGCGCCTCGCCCACCCGCTCCACGAGGCCCGGGTCCCAGCTGTTGGCGAGCGTGGCGGCCGTCGGGAAGCACGTCGCGGGCAGGCTGGCGTTGAGACCGAGGTGGTCCGCCGCCCCGCCCTGCTTGCGCAGCCCGTGCGGTCCGTCGGTGAGCATGATCGAGGGAACGCCGAGCCGGTCGACCGGCTTGGTGTTCCAGAAGTTCGCGCCCGAGGTGAGCGAGGCCTTCTCGGTGAGGGTCATCTCGCTACGGGCACGTCGTCGGGCGTCAGGAGTGAGCACGGCCACATGCTAGCCCAACCTCCACCAGTTGGTGGAATTACGAGAGGGGGTAGCCTCTGACCTCGGAGGGGATGCACCGTGACCACGCAGCAAGCAGGCGCCACCGGGCGTTCCGAGGGGTACGCCACCGGTCGCGCCACCAAGCAGCAGATCGTCGCCCGCGCCGCTGAGGCCTTCGCGCAGAAGGGCTTCTACGGCGCATCGCTGCGCGGCATCGCCCGCGAGGCCGGGATCGACCACTCGACGCTCCTGCACCACTTCGGCAACAAGACCGCGCTGCTCCTCGCCGTCATCGAGTGGCACGACGCGCAGCACGCGCCGCCCGAGATGCCTTCAGAGTTCACCGCCGAGGACCTCGTCGACGGGTTCGTCAGCACCGCCGAACGCAACCGGTCGGCCCCGGGCCTGGTCCAGCTCCTCTCGACGCTCTCGGCCGAGGCCGGGACACCTGGTCATCCCGCGCGGCCGGTGCTGCAGGAGCGGCACCAGGTCCTCGTCGGGGTCATCGGCGGGATGATCCGGACGCAGCGTGCGCGGCGGGTCCTGCCGGATGCCGGGCCTTCGCCCGAGGCCCGCGCCGCGCTCGTCATCTCCACCTGGGAAGGGCTCCAGGTCTTCGACGCGCTCCACCCTGGGGAGGTCGACGTCCCGTCGATGGTCGGGGAGATGCTGCGACGGGAGTTCGGGATCGGGTGAGGCCGCTGCTCGCTACGGGAGCGCACATCCCTCCCACGCATGACCGCTCGACGGCGCCCGGTGCCCGGTGGCTCCTGACCCGAGGCTCCACCGCCGTGACGGCGTACTCACTCAGCCTTGTTCGCCCGCTTCAGCAACCATTCGCGGACGGTCGGCACGGAACTCAAGAGCCGCGCGACCTCTAAACCTTCGTCACGGGAGATCACCCTCGCCAGTGGGGCAAACTCAGCAGGACGGACATCCAGGAGGCTCAGCACACGATCCCCTGTACGAAGTTCAACGAGCAACTCGCACCGGAGATGACGGGGGATGTCAGGACGATGGTCCAACGAATGCCACAACGCAGGCCGCAGGTAGTGGGCCCCTCCACCTGCGACGTTCTCCTGCACCCACACCGGATCAAGGCGCTTGTTCAGCCTGCGCCCACAGGCGCGCTCCTCGAGTTCGAGCAAGGTCGGCGTGTCCACCACCTTCACCTCACGCGGCACCGAAACCGAGCGATTCCCTGTCGGATCGGACACCACAAAAGAACCCGAGGTTTTGGGCACTTGCGAGTGGTAGCGAGTGGACTGTGCTCTGCCTGCTGCACGGCGCACCGCGGAACTAATTAGCAGCTCGCTTTTCACTGCCAAAACGCCTGACGTCCTTGCTATTCGACGAGAAACTCTTGAAAGCCGCCATCGCAAAACTCCAGACTCCCAGCTAGTGCTGCCAGGGCGACTGGCTTCCAGTGATTGATCCCCAAGCGCGCACGAATACTACGTGAAGCGCGGGCCAGATGATCAGCAACTCGCGAGGCTCCACCTATCCCATGCAGTTCATGGAGCCCCCTCGCTTGCTCCGCGACCTCCTCAATCGCCTGCGTTTCGTATAGTTCGCCCAGTCGAAGAAACTCGAACTGTCGGCGCAGCGGCGAAATAAGATCCTCGGGGAGTGAACTAGACGACTGCACGGAGTACTTAAGACTGAGATGGGGTTCGAAACTCAACGACACATGCAAGAACGGCGTAGTTGAGTTGAACAACACAGAATAGGGGTGCACAAAGAGAGGCCCTAGCGAATCTGAGACCTTGTCACCCTTGAGGTTATTACATACGCTGCAACAGGGCACTAGGTTGGTTGGAAGCACAGAGTATTCTGGGTATATCGACTTCGGCAGGAAGTGGTCGAGTTCTGACGTATCTCGGTGGCCGCAAAGGCAGCATTTGAGGCTAAGAGAGAGAATTGCCGAACCCTCAGACCTGAGTCTCCCGCTGCGAATAACTTTGTAAGTCTTGTGGAGAATACCAACATCCAAGGCGTTCCAAGCAACTGTCGGGTGGGTGCCGTCAACCAGGTCTGGGGAGTAGGAATCGCACCTTTGCGAAACCCTAGGCCGTAAAAGACGCATGCGGGTGAGCGCATCTTCAGCGGTGCTGGAATTGCGGACGCGGTCGTAAAGCTCCATACCCGCTTGATCAGGTGGGTCAAGAAAAATAATCTCAACCACCCCTGTTGGAGAATCGGAGAAACAGGGCGTGCGCTTGCGCGCTCAGACCCATCGGAAATAACTGCTCGAGGTCGCCCTCGGACCTACTCTGGGCGAGTTCTCGTAGAACTCCTTGATAGTCGGTGGAGCTGCTATCGAGAGAAAATACATGTCTCGTAATCTCACCAATGTTCGAACCGAATGTCTCGATCGTCGGAGTCTGAACTGTGGTCTTACTGCCGATGCGATTCAGAACTCGAACTGACGAGGCCGGGACCTCCTGGAGCACTACAGGGCTATGCGTTGCGATCAATCCAAAGGAGTCAAACTCCTTAAGCAGATACTGAGTCGCCTTCAGAAGCGCAGCCAGAAGAGGTGGATGGAGGTGGCTTTCGGGCTCGTCGAGTAGAACCAATGAACGTTTCCGGAGGTGAGCGGCGAGTTGCACCACGATATTTAGGACGATCTTATGTCCAGTGCTAAGTCTCCCCAAACTTGTTTCCGCTTCAAAAGAGTCGTCTACCCATTCGTCTGGTCGGATCCCAATTCGACCGAACGAGGGCTCGGCTCCAATGATTTGCAAGGCGCGCCGCACGGCGTCAGCACCTTTGGAGCTCTGAGCGGATTTCAGCGCCCGCATGAATTCACGGTCAATCTCGCTTATGCTCTTCAGTTCGACTTCCGAACTATCGGCACCGACGACGCGGCGCAGACCGCAGTAAGTGTAGCCGAAGAACTCAGTCTTTCCCCGCTTGTCGTTAGTTGAGCCTTGAAGCGAGTCAATCTCGGGAAGTTTGAAGGTGTCGAATGCGCTATATGAGACGGCGACAACGGCCGCGAATGTACGGTCTTCACCCGTTAGGTGTGGCGATTCCTTGGTCAGCGGGCTATTAGCGCCGACTTTGCTGACCAGCCTAGCAATTTCGGCAAGCAGACGGGTTTTACCTGCGCCGTTGTATCCAATCAGGGCATTACAGCGTCCGGGTACCGGCCCAGTGTCGTCGAAGTTGAACTGCACCTCTGAGCCGCTTGAGGGATCTACGTACGAGAAACTCGCGCGTTGACGGGCACGGGTGGAACCGCCCCCGATAAACTCTACTGCGGTCTCGAGTACGTGTTGAGCTTCGCCGAACCGTAGGAGCGATAGCTCCCATGCCGGATATTGTTCTGCCCGCTCCCTAACTTCTGAATTGGCGATAACGTCGTTCATTGATTCAAGGTACGCATCGCGCATCGCCTTCGGGAGCGTGCCGAGCTTCTCGTAGTATTCGATATCCTGGCCAAGTGAAGCGTACTCGCCAGACAGTCGCTTAAGAGGTGCTAGCGGGAGTTCTGTGCGTCCCGATTCTTGTCCTAGTTTCATGATCTTTACGCCACCGAGGTCGATGGGGTTGAAGCCGGGGGCGGAGATTTCCACACCGTACAGGGTCTTGAACCCGAAGTCGTCCCAATTGTCGTCTAAGAGTGAGACGTGTAGGCGCGAGTGCCCCGCGCGGGTGCTATGAGACCACTTTGACCTCTCAATGCGTACTCTCATTCTTCTCTTTCGTGTCTGAGGTAACTTTCGGAACCTCGTGAATGTCCGATCCGCCAGGCGGATGCTTGCTCGATTGTCGCATTGCTGGCGGGTGGTTCACACTTCCCTGCGGGCGAGTCTTCAAACTGACGTGACGCTGGGTCGTAGGGGGACGTCACGCCAGGGCACACTGACCTCACGCGTGAGCGCGCTCGTCACAGCGACGGCCCTCACCATAACGGTGACGGTCGTCGCGTTTGCCGCTGGCAGCGTCGACGCCACGCGCTAACCTGACTGGGCATGTCTTCTGCATGCGGGTCCACGTGGTGCAGGCTGAGAGGACGACGGCGGCGCGATGGGTGATGGCGAGCTTCTCGTAGCCGGTGGCCAGGGGGCGTCACCACTTGGCCAGACGAAACAGCGCTCGACGCCGTTGGGTCGGCGTTCTCCCGCTGCAACCGTTTGATCTCCCGCGGCGGCCTCGGTCGTCGCCCCAGGCCGCTCGCCCGCTTCGACCTGCGCACGCCGCTGCCACGACTGAACGCCCCCAAGGAGCCAGCCGCCTCGCATTTCGGAGGCGAACCGGGGCTGACGTCGAAGCCGAGTCGCCGCAGTACAGGGGCAGTCGGGCCCTCACCACCACTGAACTCTGAGGCGGCCAGGCCAGCCGCTGCACCAAGGACGGCCTTGGAGGCGTACTGCCGCCCCTCGTAGACGATTCGGTAGGTCCGGGCACGACCAAACCCATACCTGGCGTGGCAGGCATCTTCGCCGAGGCGGTCGTGCTCCGCGATGGCTCGCAGGACATCGCCTCTTAACACATCATCGAACCTGGCCACGATCCCGAGCCTAGGGCCTGGGATCGGCTGGCCACGCGTTCCCTGGGGGAAAGTCACCCGACGTTCGTCGTTTCGTTCTCATAAGTGAGCCCCCATCGGAGGCAGCAGAAATGACAGTGAGGATGGGTTCCGGTGACTATGTTCACGGTTGAGTGCCCACACGGCTACCCGAACTCACTCACGTCGGAGGGGAGCCCCATGTGCCCGATCTGCCGACATGCCATGCCTCCCCCACCCGCGTCGCCTTGGAAGCCGCCATCGCTGCCCGGATCGTTACGTCGCCTGCGGCGGCCTCGGCCTCCTCGCGTTCGCGCCGGGCCACGGCCTCCGCGGGCGGCGCCCACTCCGCACGGGCGTCGGAATGCGGACCCGGTTGAGCCAGTGGCGCGCGTCGCTCTTCGTAAGGAACGTCAGCGGGCGGTCGTCCTCGGTCCGCGCAGAGAGGAACTTCCCGTCGGGAGCCGGGTACCGCGCTTGCCACCGCTTCGACGGGAACTTGCGCAGCCGGCCCCATGCCTTGCGGCGACCCCCCGCCGTTCGCTGGGCCGTCGTCGCCTCCGCCATGCGCGCCCTTCCCCCAAGCCCTTCGTGCGGCCCCGGACGAGAGGGGCACGACACGACGATACGCGCCGCCGTGCCCCTGCGTGCCCCCAAGATGGACATTCCTGTCCCCAGCCGACCCCGGTTGTCCACCATGATCCAGGCATAGAAAGAGGCCCTGATCCGCGGCAATACCGCAGATCAGGACCTCCTTTGAGCAGGACGCTCGCACCGGTCCGTCCTGTCCAGGTGTCAGAAGTTGATCATGTGCCCCGCGAGCCCGTGAATGGCCTCCTGCACGGCCTCCGACAACGTCGGGTGCGTGTGCACGTTGCGCCCCAGCTCGGACGCCGTGAGGTCCCACTTCTGCGCGAGCGTGAGCTCGGGCAGCAGCTCGGACGCGTCGGGGCCGATGAGGTGGCCGCCGAGCAGCTCGCCGTAGCGGGCGTCGGCGACGAGCTTGACGAAGCCCGTGGGCTCGCCGAGGCCGTGCGCCTTCCCGTTGGCGGTGAAGGGGAACTTGGAGACCTTGACGTCGAAGCCCTCGTCGCGGGCCTGCTGCTCGGTGAGGCCGAAGCTCGCGATCTGCGGCTGGCAGAACGTCGCGCGCGGCATCATGCGGTAGTCGCCGAGCGTCATGGTTTCGGCGCCGCCGATGGTCTCGGACGCGACGACGCCCTGCGCCTCGGCGACGTGCGCGAGCATGAGCTTCGCGGTGACGTCACCGATCGCGTAGATGTGGGGCACGTTGGTGCGCATGACGTCGTCGATCGCGATCGCGCCGCGGTCCGTGAGCTGCACGCCCGTGTTCTCGAGCCCGAAGCCCTCGACGTTGGGCGCGAAGCCCACAGCCATGAGGACCTTGTCGACCTCGATCGAGCCGGGCTTGTCGTCCTTGACGCCCTTGTAGGAGACGGTCACCGACGATCCACCGTCAACGACCGTCTGCACCGCGGTCGACGTCAGGATGTTCACGCCGAGCTTCTTGTACTGCTTGGCGATCTCCTTGGAGACCTCGATGTCCTCGTTGGGCAGCGCACGGTCGAGGAACTCGATGATCGTCACGTCGACGCCGTAGTTCTTGAGCACGTACGCGAACTCCATGCCGATCGCACCGGCTCCGACGATCGCGATCGAGCGCGGCAGCTCGCGCGTCAGGATCTGCTTCTCGTACGTGACGACGTTCTCGCTCAGCTCGACGCCCGGCAGCAGGCGGACCTTCGAGCCCGTCGCGATGATGACGTTCGCGAACGTCACGGTGTCGGTCTGGCCCGAGGACAGCGCGACGTCGATCGTGTTCGCGTCGCGGAACGTGCCGCGCCCGTCGTACTCGGTGATCTTGTTCTTCTTCATGAGGAAGTGCACGCCCTTGACGCGGCCGTCGGCGACGTCGCGGCTGCGGTCGAACGCCTTGCCGAAGTCGAACGACACGTCGCCCGACATGCCGAAGAAGTCGGCCTGGTGCGTGAACAGGTGGGCGAGCTCCGCGTTGCGCAGGAGCGCCTTGGAGGGGATGCACCCGACGTTGAGGCACACACCGCCCCAGTACTTCTCCTCGATGATCGCGACGGACTGGCCGAGCTGGGCCGCGCGGATGGCGGCGACGTAGCCGCCGGGGCCCGCGCCGAGGACGACGACGTCGTAGTGGTTAGCCATGGGGACCAGCCTAGGACGTCTGCCCGACGGCGGTGCGACCGATCGCGTCACACGTCGCCCGGGCGGTGGCGCCGTCGGGCAGCGGGTACGTCGCCCTCGGCGCGCGGACGGGCCGCGACGGCGGGGCGCCGGAGTCGTTACGATGCGCTACAGCCGCGTCGATTCCCGACCTCAGGGCTCGTGGGCGGCGACACGGGCCTCGTGGAGACCTCATGGCCGTTGGACTCGTAGCCCTCCTGGACGACATCGCAGCGTTCGCCAAGCTGGCGGCCGCGTCCGTCGACGACATCGGCGCCGCTGCGGGGCGGGCGAGCGTCAAGGCGACCGGTGTCGTGATCGACGACACCGCGGTCACACCCCAGTACGTCGCCGGGCTGGCCGCGAAGCGCGAGCTGCCCGTCATCAAGCGCATCGCGATGGGCTCGCTGCGCAACAAGCTCCTGTTCATCCTCCCCGCGGCCCTGCTGCTGAGTCAGTTCCTGCCGTGGCTGCTCACGCCGCTGCTCATGGTCGGCGGCGCCTACCTCGCGTTCGAGGGCGCCGAGAAGCTCTGGGAGATGGTCTCGGGCAAGCACGCCGAGGCCGTCGACGACGCTGCGGCGAAGAAGGCCGTCGACGAGGACAGCGTGGTGTCGAGCGCGGTGCGCACCGACTTCATCCTCAGCGCCGAGATCATGGTCATCGCGCTCAACGAGGTCGCGACGGAGGGCTTCTGGGCCCGCGCGATCATCCTGGTCGTCGTCGCGCTGCTCATCACGGCGGTCGTCTACGGGATCGTCGGGCTCATCGTGAAGATGGACGACATCGGCCTGCACCTGGCGGGGCGCGAGACCGGCTGGGTCAAGTCGTTCGGCCACGGCCTGGTCAAGGCGATGCCGCGCGTCATGGCCGTCATCTCGATCGTGGGCACCGTCGCCATGCTGTGGGTCGGTGGCCACATCCTGCTGCAGGGCACCTACGACCTGGGCTGGCATGCGCCCTACGACCTCCTGCACGTCCTCGAGGACGCCGTGCACGGCGTCCCGGCGGTCGGCGGGTTCCTGGTGTGGCTCGTCGACACCCTGGGTTCGGCGATCGTCGGCGTCGTGGCGGGTGCGGTCGTCGTGACGGTCGTGCACTTCATCCCGCGCAAGAACAAGCACTGATCCTCGCCCTCGCAGGGGCGCTGCGGGCGGGTTCCCGGTCCTCCGGGAGCCCGCCCGTTCTCGTTCTCGCGGCGCGTGTGGGTGGCCACCCCTACCGTGGGAGGACCGCCAACGAGTCGCAGGAGGATGTCATGGGCTTGCAGTTCGGGTTCGTCGGGAGCTTCGGTTCCGCGTCAGAGCTGGTCACGATGGCCCGTGAGGCCGAGGAGCACGGCTGGGACGGCTACTTCACGTGGGACGGCATCAGCCTGCCCGGCATGGAGGGGTACGACCCGTGGGGCATCCTCGCCGCGGCCGCCGTCCAGACGCAGCGCGTGACGCTCGGCGCGCTCGTGTTCGCCCTGCCGCGCAGGCGCCCGTGGGAGCTCGCGCGCCAGGCGCTGACGGTCGACCACCTGTCGGGCGGTCGGCTGGTCCTGCCGGCGGGTGTCGGGGTGCTCGACGACGCCGGCTTCAGCGCCGTCCCCGGTCAGCTCACGTCGCTGCGCGAACGGGCCGAGCTGCTCGACGACGTCCTCGCGTTCCTCGAGCGTTCCTGGTCCGGTGAGGCGTTCTCGTTCGACGGGAAGCACATCTCGACCGGCGAGATGACGATCTCACCCCAGCCCGTCAACGGGCGCATCCCGGTTTGGCCTGTGGGCGTCTTCCCGAGCGAGAAGTCGATGAGCCGCGCGGTGCGCTGGGACGGCGTGACCGTCCAGCTCCGCGGCGACCGCGGCATGGACCCGCTCACGCCCGTCGAGGTGCGCGAGGTCGCCGGCTGGGTCGCCGAGCACCGTGACCCGGGCGCCGGGCCGTTCGATCTCGTCGTGCAGCGCGACTTCGCGACGGACCTCGACGCTGCCGCCGAGGACGCGCGAGCGCTCGAGGCTGCGGGCGCGACCTGGTGGCTCGAAGCCGGCTGGGACCCGACGAAGGTGACGGCAGAGTCGCAGCTCGCAAGGATCCGCCAGGGCCCGCCGCGCCCCTGACCTTCGGCGGGTGCGGCGGCCACCCTCGGTGCCCCCCGCGAGCACACGCCGACGGCGCCGCTCCCCCGCCCAGGGGAAGCGGCGCCGTCGGGCAGTGACCTGCTCAGGCGAGCGTCACACGAAGGGGCGCGCCGCCTCGATCTCGACCGTCGGCAGGTGCTTCGCGGGCAGCGTCTTGGGACGCCATGACGCACGCGTCTGCTCGAACGCCGTGATGTCGCCCTCGTGCTGGAGGGTCAGGCCGATGTCGTCGAGGCCCTCCATGAGGCGCCAGCGCGTGTAGTCGTCGATCTGGAAGCGGACCACGACGTCGTCGGCCGTCGCGGTGCGCTCGACCAGGTCGACCGTGACCTCGGTGCCGGGCTTGGTCTCGAGGACCTTCCACAGCAGCTCGATGTCCTCCTGGGCGACGATGCCCGCGACGAGGCCCTGCTTGCCCGAGTTGCCACGGAAGATGTCCGCGAAGCGCGAGGCCAGCACGACCTTGAACCCGTAGTCCTTGAGGGCCCACACGGCGTGCTCGCGCGACGAGCCGGTGCCGAAGTCGGGGCCCGCGACCAGCACGGAGCCGGACGTGTACGCGGGCTGGTTCAGGACGAACGCGGGGTCGCCGCGCCACGCCGCGAACAGCGCGTCCTCGAAGCCCGTGCGCGTCACGCGCTTGAGGTAGACGGCGGGGATGATCTGGTCCGTGTCGACGTTGCTGCGGCGCAGCGGGACACCGACACCGGTGTGGGTGGTGAACTTCTCCATGATGCTTCTGCTTCCTCGATGAGTGTCGTCAGGGGGCCGGTGTCAGACCTGCAGCGGGACGCGCGGGTCGAGCGGCGCGAGCGGGGTGCCGTCGAACGACGTGATGTCGACGTCGGCGGGCAGGTCCAGGTCCGCCAGCGAGGACAGGGTCCCGCGGATGGCGGTCGCGGCCGCGACGAGCGGCGACACGAGGTGGGTGCGCCCACCCTTGCCCTGGCGACCCTCGAAGTTGCGGTTGGACGTGGAGGCCGAGCGCTCGCCGGGGGCGAGCTGGTCGGGGTTCATGCCGAGGCACATGGAGCAGCCGGCGTTGCGCCACTCCGCACCGAAGTCGAGGAAGATCTGGTCGAGCCCCTCGGCCTCGGCCTGGAGCCGCACGCGCGCCGAGGCGGGCACGACGAGGACGCGCAGCGAGTCGGCCTTCTTCTTGCCCTGGACGACCTTGGCGACCGAGCGCAGGTCCTCGATGCGGCCGTTGGTGCACGAGCCGATGAAGACCGTGTCGATCGCGATGTCGCGCAGCGGCGCGCCCGGGGTCAGGCCCATGTACTCGATCGCACGCTCGGCGGCGACGCGCTCGTTCTCGTCGGCGATCTCCGAGGGGACGGGGACGTTCGCGGACAGGGGCAGGCCCTGGCCGGGGTTGGTGCCCCAGGTGATGAACGGCTCGAGGTCGGCCGCCTCGAGGACGACCTCCTCGTCGAACGTGGCGTCGTCGTCGGACCGGAGCGTCTTCCAGTACTCGACCGCGGCGTCCCAGTCGGCACCCTCGGGCGCGTGCGGGCGGCCCTTGAGGTACTCGAACGTGGTCTCGTCGGGCGCGATCATGCCGGCGCGCGCGCCTGCCTCGATCGACATGTTGCAGACCGTCATGCGGGCTTCCATGGTCAGCTTGCGGATGGCCTCGCCGCGGTACTCCAGGACGTAGCCCTGACCGCCGCCCGTGCCGATCTTCGCGATGATCGCGAGGATGATGTCCTTGGACGTCGCGCCCGGGGGCAGCTCGCCGTCGACCGTGATGGCCATGGTCTTGAAGGGCGCGAGCGGGAGGGTCTGGGTCGCGAGCACGTGCTCGACCTCGGACGTCCCGATGCCGAATGCGAGGGCCCCGAACGCGCCGTGCGTCGAGGTGTGCGAGTCGCCGCACACGACCGTCAGGCCGGGCATGGTGAGCCCGAGCTGCGGTCCGACCTGGTGGACGATGCCCTGGTCCGCGTCGCCGAGCGAGTGGATGCGCACGCCGAACTCCTTGGCGTTGTTGCGCAGCGTGTCGATCTGGGTGCGGCTCGTGAGGTCCGCGATCGGCAGGTCGATGTCGAGCGTGGGGGTGTTGTGGTCCTCGGTCGCGATCGTCAGGTCGGGACGGCGCACCTGCCGGCCGGCGAGGCGCAGGCCCTCGAAGGCCTGCGGACTGGTGACCTCGTGGATGAGGTGCAGATCGATGTAGAGGAGGTCGGGCGACCCGTCGGTGCCACGTCGCACCAGGTGCGCGTCCCAGACCTTCTCCGCCAGCGTGCCGGCCATGTTGGTTCTCTCCTACCTGTGTCCTGCGGTGGTCGCTCACGCGGGGGCCGTGGGCGACGATCGGGGGGTACATCTCGGTCGTGGACCGGGCGGAAACTCCTGGTCCTTCGTCGACACGACACCCGCTGACTTGCATCTCACTGTGCGAGACGTCAATATCGACCTATGGACAATTCTAGCGGAGTCGGCGTGCTGGACAAGGCGGCGTCCGTTCTGGGCGCTCTGGAGTCGGGACCAGCCACCTTGGCCCAGCTCGTCACCGCCACCGGACTCGCCCGTCCGACGGCCCATCGCCTCGCGGTCGCACTCGAGCACCACCGCATGGTGGCCCGCGACATGCAGGGCCGTTTCGTCCTCGGGCCGCGCCTGAACGAGCTCGCGACGGCCGCCGGCGAGGACCGCCTGCTCGCCGCGGCGAACCCCGTTCTCACGGCGCTGCGCGACCACACCGGCGAGAGCGCCCAGCTCTACCGCCGCCAGGGGGATCATCGCATCTGCGTCGCCGCGGCCGAGCGCCCCGTCGGCCTGCGAGACTCGATCCCCGTGGGCGCGACGCTCACCATGGGCGCGGGCTCCGCGGCCCAGGTGCTGCTCGCCTGGGAGGAGCCGGACCGCCTGCACCGCGGCCTGCGCGAGGCCGTCTTCACGGCCACGATCCTCTCGGGTGTCCGACGGCGCGGCTGGGCCCAGTCCGTCTCGGAGCGCGAGCTCGGGGTCGCCTCGGTGTCGGCGCCCGTCCGCGGACCGTCCGGGCGCATCGTCGCCGCCGTCTCGATCTCGGGGCCGGTCGAGCGCCTCACGCGCCAGCCCGGCCGCCTGCACTCGGGCTCGGTCGTCGCCGCAGCCAACCGACTGACCGAGGTCCTGCGCCGCGCCGGAGAGTAGCCGTCCATCGGCCGTGGGACCGTGAGGGGTGGGGGCCGAGAGGCGCCCACCCCTCACGGCGTCCGGCACCCAGCCACGCCCTGGCGCGTCCCAGTGGTGCTGCGGCCTTGCCCCGCCATGTCCGGACACGGGACCCACGACCGATTCGGGCGAAACGCTAGACTCGGCCCCGGCGCGCCTCCGACGGCGCTCCGCCTGTTCGCTCCACCATGGCGGGCAGAGCCGAGAACCGCCCCGATCGACGACGTGAGGACCACACGATGCCCGGCAAGGCCAAGACCATCCTGATGTGGGTCGTCATCGTCTTCCTGCTGTACGCGGTCGTCCAGAGCCCCGACCGCGCGGCGGACATCGTCCAGGCGATCTGGGACGTCATCCTGGGCGCCTTCCAGAGCTTCGGGCAGTTCGTCCAGTCGCTCATGAAGTAGGCGCACCGTGGCGCAGGACCTCCCCTCGCAGGCGTACGAGTCTGCGCCGCGCCTGAGCGCGCGCCACCTGCGGCGCTACATCCTGCCCGGTGAGCGCGTGGTCCTGGCCACGCGTGCCCACTGGGGCAAGCTCGCCGAGCCCGTCGCCACGACGGCCGCCGCCTTCCTGCTCGCGGCCTGGCTCGTCAGCGTCCTGGCTCCTGCCGTGGGCGAGGGCTCGCTGCTGCTCTGGTGGGCCTGGGTGCTGGTCGCCCTCCGTCTGCTGTGGAAGGTCCTGGACTGGCGCAACGAGTGGTTCGTCGCGACCGACAAGCGCATGCTCCTGATGTTCGGGCTCGTGACCCACAAGGTCGCGATGATGCCCCTCGGCAAGGTCACGGACATGAGCTACAGCCGCTCGATCCTCGGGCGGATCCTCGGCTACGGCCAGTTCATCCTCGAGTCGGCCGGGCAGGACCAGGCCATGAGCCGCATCAACTGGGTCGCCAACCCGGACGCCACGTACCGGAAGCTGTGCGACACGATCTTCATCCCCGGGGGGCGCGGCGGGCCGTGGGGCCAGCAGCCGCAGGGCGGCGCACCCGGTGGGGGCGCGACTCCCCCGCCCCCCGCACAGCCCGCGCAGGCTACATATGCGACAGCTCAGCAGGCGCCGACCCCTGTCCCGGGCCGGTTGAGCTGGGCACCGACGAGCGACGGGCCCGAGGGCGACCTGTCGGCCGCCGCGACACAGCCCATCGCCGTGCGCTCGGTGCAGGCCGGCGGGCAGGGCCACCTGTTCGTCGCACCCCGCGGCAGCTCCCCCCGGCTGGACGGCTCCGACCGACCGGTCATGGCTCCCCCGCTGCCGCCGGACCCGGTGACCGACCGGCCGGACCGCTCAGCCCGGCCGGAGCAGCCGGAAGAGATCGCCGAGCAGATCGGCGACGGCCTCGGCGACGGGCCCGACGGTGAGTCCGACGGTCCCGCATGGGAGGTCTCCGACGACGACCGCGGCCGGTTCGTGCCCGTCACGCCCTGGGACCCGCAGAGCGGGTGGCAGGCCACGGACCCGTGGTCGCGCCCCGAGGGCGCGTCGGGCCCGCCGTCGGCGAACCCGCCCGTCCCGCCCCTGCCCCGCTGACTCGTCGGCCTGGCCCACGGGTCGGTGGGCTCGTCGGCTGTCGCGGCCGAGACCCTCCGCCCCGGGGCCGGAAGCAGGGCACCGTGACATCTCCGCCAGGTTCGGGCCCTTCGACCCTGTTCTCGACGCAGGTCCCCAACCTACGGTGCAGTAACCACCCGCCCCAGGCCTGAGAAGGGTCCACCTGTGACCACGCTGTCCCTGCCCGCCCCCGCATCGTTCCCGCCCCTACCTCGTGTGATCCAGGGCGGGATGGGGATGGCGGTCTCGTCCTGGCGACTCGCGTCGGCCGTCGCACGCACGGGGCAGCTCGGCCTGGTCTCCGGGACCGCGCTGGACCTCGTCCTGGCGCGCAGGCTGCAGAACGGCGACCGCGACGGCGCGGTGCGCAGGGCGCTCGACGCCTTCCCGGTGCCGCGGTTCGCCCAGCGGGTGCTCTCGCGCTACTTCCGTCCCGAGGGGCGCGGCGAGGGCCAGCCCTACGCCCCCGTGCCTCGCCTCGCGCTCCGTCAGACCCGCCTGGCGCAGGAGCTCATGATCCTGGGCAGCTTCGTCGAGGTGTGGCTCGCCAAGGAGGGGCACGACGGGCGGGTGGGCATCAACTTCCTCGAGAAGATCCAGATGGCCGCTCCTGCGGCCGCCTACGGGTCGATGCTCGCCGGCGCGGACTACGTCGTGACCGGGGCGGGCATCCCCCGCGACATCCCGCACCTGCTGGACCAGCTCGCGGGTCATGAGGCCGTCCAGTTCCCCGTCACGGTGGTGGGTGGCAGCCACCACACGGTCGATCTCGACCCCGACACGCTCCTCGGCGGGTCGCTGCCTCCCGTGACGCGGCCCACGTTCCTCGCCGTCGTCTCCGCGCACGCCCTGGCCGAGCACCTGGTGCGCGAGGACCACACCCGGCCCGACGGCTTCGTGGTCGAGGGCCCTCCTGCCGGCGGGCACAACGCCCCTCCCCGCGGGCGCCTGACGCTCGACGAGGCCGGGCAGCCGGTATTCGGCCCACGCGACCAGGCCGACCTGACGAAGGTCGCCGCGATCGGGCTGCCGTTCTGGCTGGCGGGCGCGCAGGGCACCCCGGAGGCGTTGGCCACCGCGTGCGAGGCCGGGGCGACGGGCGTCCAGGTCGGCACGCTCTTCGCGCTCTCGACCGACTCGGGGCTCGACCCTGCCCTGCGCGAGGACGTGCTCGCGCGGCTGCGCGCCGGGACGCTCGACGTACGCACCGAGCCGCTCACCTCGCCGACCGGCTTCCCGTTCAAGGTCGCCCAGCTCCCGGGCACCCTCTCGGCCACGGACGTCGCGGCGGCGCGGCCCCGGCTGTGCGACCTGGGCTACCTCCGCACCCCGGTCGAGAAGGACGACGGCAAGGTCACCTATCGCTGCCCCGCGGAGCCGGCCCACATGTTCGAGCGCAAGGGCGGAGGGGCCGACGACGCCGTCGGCCGGTCGTGCCTGTGCAACTCGCTCGCGGCCGACGTCGGGCTCGGTCAGACACGTGCCGACGGGTACGTCGAGCTCCCCCTCGTCACCCTCGGGGCGGACGTCGCCGGAGCGGCGCGGCTCGCAGAGCGGCACGACGGCGCCTGGTCGGCCGGCGACGTGCTCGACTGGCTCCTGGACGAGGGGGCGCCGGCCTCGACGATCGGCGCCTGACGGGCTCAGCCCGGGGTCGGGACGCGACGGCTCCTGACCTTCTCCAGCTGGGCCGACAGGTCCCAGTCCCCGGGGCGCGCGCCGGGTGCGAACCACGGGGCACCCCCGTCGACCCAGGCCTTGCGGGCTCGGAGCGCGGTGCGCCAGGAGACGTCCTGCACCCCGCTCTCGGATCCGCAGCAGTCGCAGACGGCGTGGAGAGGAGTGCCCCCGTGCCACAGCTCCTCCGGGTCGCCCGGGTCGGACCAGCCGCAGACCCTGCACGTCACGTCGATGAACATCGCAGGAACCTAGCACCTTCGTCCGTCGCGCGTCGGACGGGTCGCCGACCGGATGCTCCCCCGGAACGGGTAGCCGACCGGATGCCCCCCGGAGACGACGAAAGCTCGACCATCTTCCGATGATCGAGCTCTGCGTTGGTACCCCCAACGGGATTTGAACCCGTGTTACCGCCGTGAGAGGGCGGCGTCCTAGGCCGCTAGACGATGGGGGCCAGGACCGCTCCCCCACCCAGAAGGGCGAGTGAGCGTCATCGAGGCCCGGTCATCTGACGATGGCCAGGCCTCGTACGTACCCCCAACGGGATTTGAACCCGTGTTACCGCCGTGAGAGGGCGGCGTCCTAGGCCGCTAGACGATGGGGGCCTAAGCTCGTCACCCCGAGGGGCGCCGTGCCGTTGAGAACTCTACTGCACGTTTCGTGTCGGTTTGACCGACTCGATGCGCTGCATGCTCTGCGCTGGGGTACCAGGACTCGAACCTAGAATGACGGTACCAGAAACCGTTGTGTTGCCAATTACACCATACCCCAAGGAGGTATCAGCGCCGCACCCTCGTCCCGTTCCCGGGCCGCGGTTGAGCGCCTCACCGAGAGAAAACATTACCGGACACTTCCGGCCCGGCCAAATCGCCCTCGCGACGCCCGGCTGCGTCGCCCCCGCCGCTCGGCCCGCCTCGTCCGACCGCGCCCGGCTGCGGCGGCAGCCGGTCCACGGCCCCGTACGACACGTCGTGCGCCAGATGTAGACCTCGCCGCCCGGACGTGGCACCGTCGAAGACGTGAGCACCGACGACGCCCCGACCCCCGACCCCCCGCGCGCCTCGCACGCCGCGCGCGCGTCCTCGTTCGGCGCCGGAGCGGGAGAGTATCGCGCCGTCCGGCCGTCCTACCCGGACGCCGCGATCGACTGGATGCTCCCCGCGGGGGCACGGCACGTGCTCGACCTCGCCGCGGGCACGGGCAAGCTCACCGAACGCCTCATGGCGCGCGGGCTCCACGTGACCGCCGTCGAGCCCTCCGAGGGCATGCGCGCCGAGCTCCAGGACGCCGTGCCGGGGGCCCACGTCCTGCCCGGGACCGCCGAGCGCATCCCTCTCGAGGACGGGAGCGTCGACGCGGTCCTCGTCGCCCAGGCGTGGCACTGGTTCGACGTCGCCGTCGCGGTCCCGGAGATCGCGCGCGTCCTGCGTCCCGGCGGGCGCCTGGGCGTCGTGTGGAACGTCCGCGACCACACGGTCGACTGGGTCGAGAGCTTCACCGAGATCATCCATCGGGGCGACTCGCTCGAGCCGGTCCACCGGACGCCCACGATCGACGGCGCCGACGGGGCCTTCACGCCGCTCGAGCACGCGACCTTCTCGTGGGCGGACCGGCTGCCGGCCGCGTCGCTGCGGACGCTCGCGTCCACGCGCAGCCACCTCCTGACCCTGCCGGCGACCGAGCGCGACGAGCTGCTCGACGCCGTCGACCGGCTGGTAGCCACGCACCCGGCCCTCGCCGGCCGGTCCGAGATCGACCTCCCGTACCGCGCCGAGTGCTGGCGCGCGGACCGCGTCCGCGGCACCGACACCGACGCGGCCGACGCGTGAGCGCCCAGCCGGAGGATCTCGCGACCACGCTGGCCCCTGGCCCCGTCACGCCCGACGACGTCCGCGCGGCCTCCCGTTGGCTCGCCGACGGCGTCGCGCGGCATCCCGATGCGGCCTTCGACGCGCAGGCGGGGCCCGTGCGGTGGTCGTGCTGGGCGACCGCCGAGCACGTCGTCGACGACCTCCTGGCCTACGCGCTCCAGGTCGCGGGCCTCCCCCTGCTCGACTACCTGCCGCTGGCGGGTCCCAAGGGTGAGGACGAGATCGCGCACGTCAAGCGCGAGGCCGGACCGGCGGGCCTGGCCGAGGTCATCGTCGCGGGCGGTGAGCTGCTCGCCGCCCAGGTCGCGGCCCGTCCCCCCACGGCCCGCGCCTACCACCCGTACGGGCTCTCGGACCCGGAGGGCTTCGCGGCCATGGGGGTCGTGGAGATCCTCGTCCACGGCCGGGACGTCTTCCAGGGACTCACGGGCACGTCTCCGACGCTGCCCGAGGGCATGAGCGCCCGGGTGCTGGCCCGGCTCTTCCCCGACCTGCCGCCCACCGCGCTCGACCTGGCCCCGGACGACGCCCTCGTGTGGGCGACGGGCCGCAGCGACCTGCCCGGCCTGCCGCGACGGACCCGTTGGCGCTGGGACGCGAGCGTCCGGTAGCCCACCGCCTGGTGGCGACGTCGGAGAGTCGTCGCCGCCAGGCCGGGGGTGTCGGGTCGGGGGTGTCAGGTCGCCGTCACGGGGCGTCACGTCAGGAGAAGCACTGCGACGAGCGAGGTCCCGGTCACGACCGCGGCCGACGCGGTGCCGAGCACGAGCGCGCGCCGACCTGTGCGGACCAGGTGCGCGGCGTCGACCCCGAGGCCCATCGCGAACATCGCGGCGGTGAACAGCAGCGTGGTGACCATGGTCGTCACCTCGATGACGGACGCGGGCAGGACGCCCGTGCTCCGCACCAGCACGGCCACGAGGAAGCCGACGACGAAGAGCGGCACGGGTGGCGTCCGGCGGGCCGCCGAGGCCCCGGAGCCCCCCGCGGCGACCTCGACGTCCGCGGGTGGCGCCACCCGCTCGCGCCGAGCCCTCAGCACCCCGGCCCCGGCCACGAGCGGGGCGAGGAGCACCACGCGGGCCAGCTTGCTCACGGTCGCGGTCGCGAGGGCGGCGGCCGAGACGGCGCCGCCCGCGGTCACGACCTGCGCGACCTCCTGGACGCTCGCGCCGATCCACAGTCCGGCGCGGTCGTCGGCGAGGCCCAGCAGCCCGGCGAGCCACGGCAGCACGAAGATCGCGAGCGACCCGAAGATCGTGACGAGCGCGAGCGCGGTCGCCACGGCGTCGTCGGCCTCGCGGCGCGACTCCTCGTCGTCGCCGCTCCCGACGACTCCCTGCATCGCGGAGATCGCGGCTGCGCCGCAGATCGAGAACCCCGTCGCGACGAGCAACGAGGTCACGCGCGGCACGCGCAGGGCCCGTCCGAGCGCGAGCGTCGCGCTGAAGGTCACGGCGACCGTGATCCCGACGACCGCGAGCCCTCGCCACCCGAGCGCGAGGACCTCGGGCAGCGAGAGCTGGAGCCCCAGCAGCACGACGCCGGCGCGCAGGACACGCGTCGCGGTCCACCGCGCCCCCTCCTGGGTGCGGGACGTGAGCACCGCGGCCCACCGCGCGACCCCGGCTCCCTGCCCGACGGCGGCGCTCGCCCCGCCCGCGCGCCGCAGGCTCCCGAGCAGCGAGCCGACGGCGGCGCCCACCAGGAGGGAGAGCACGAGCGGCGAGAGCGGGACCACCTGCGCGAGCAGGTAGGCGCCGAGGGTCGCGACGGCGCAGAGGACGAGCCCGGGGGCGGCGCGCCGGATCCAGGGTGCGGGGCTCCCGGTCGGGGCCGGGCCGCCGGACGTGGCGGGGCGGTCGGGGGCGCGCGTCGCGCCCGGGGTGCGGGCGGCGAGGTCGTTCGTGGGGGTCATGCTTCCACGGTGCCGCGACCGGACCCGCACCAGAAGGCCCGGTTCACGACCTAGCCATAGGATGAGGCTATGACCGAGGCCGACCGGGGAGCCCCCACGAGCACCGCTCACCCGCGCCGCGAACGCACCTCGCTGGCCCTGCTCGAGCTGCTCGTCGCGACCGACCGGCACGGGTCCATCAGCGCGGCCGCTCGTGCGCTGGGGGTGTCGCAGCCCAGCGCCTCGGCCGGCATGCGACGCCTCGAGAGGCACCTGGACCTCGAGCTCGTGACCCGCTCGACCCGCGGAGCCCGCCTGACCGAGACGGGGCGCGCGACCGCGACCTGGGCCCGTGAGGTCATCGACGCCTCTGACAGGTTCGAGACCTCGGCCGCGGCACTCCGCGAGGCCCCCTCGGCCCGCATCCGGCTCGCGGCGAGCCTCACGATCGCCGAGTACCTCGCGCCCCGATGGCTCGCGACGCTCGCTGCTCCGAGAGCCGCGGGCGGCATGACCGGCCCGGAGGACCCGACCCCGGCCCCCGACGTCGAGCTGCTCGTCCGCAACTCGCGCACCGTCATGGAGCTCGTGCTCGCCGACGAGGCAGACCTCGGGTTCATCGAGAGCTCGACCATGCGGCGGGGGCTGCGCAGCCGCACCCTCGCCCGCGACGAGCTGCTCGTCGTCGTCGCCCCCACGCACCCGTGGGCGTCCCGGAGGCGCCGCACCGCGACCGTCGACGAGCTGCTGGGCGGAGGCCTCGTGGTGCGCGAGCGCGGGTCCGGCACCCGGGAGACCCTCGAGAAGTCGCTGCTCGCGACGGGCGCTCGGCTACCGGAGCACCTGCCCTACCTGGGGTCGACCGCGTCGCTCAAGACCGCCGTGCAGTACGGCGGGGCCGTCGCGGTGCTGTCCCGGCTCACCGTGGCCGACGACCTCGCACGAGGCTCGCTCGTGCAGGTCGACGTGCCCGGCCTGGACCTGACCCGGCGGCTGCGCATGATCTGGAAGGACGGCACCGAGCTGACGGCGGCGGCACGGCGCATCGCGGCGGTCGCGACCGCGAGGTAGAACGCGCCGCGCACCACCTCGAGCGGCACGTTCTACCTCGCCGTCCGACGAGCGGTCAGCGGCCGTCGAGCACCAGGTCGCCGACCTCGTCGAGGCTCGCCACGACGTGCACCCCGGCCGCTCGCGCGGCCTCGGGATCCTCCTCGGCCGGGCCGCCGCGCCGGGTCCCCGGCCGGTCGATCCACACGCCCGTCAGCCCGGCCGCGGCGGCCGCGCGGGCGTCGACGTCGAGCTCGTCGCCCACGTAGACCGTGCGGGCCGGGTCGGTGCCCAGGCGCGCGCACGCCTCGACGAAGACTCTCGGGTCCGGCTTGCCGAAGCCCAGGGTGTCGACGCCCACGAGCATCGGCACCTCGGACAGCCCCGACCGCGACAGCTTGTCCGTCTGGAGCGCGACGGCCGCGTTCGACAGGGCGCCCACCCGCACTCCCGCGGCGGCGAGCCGCTTGAGGACGGGGGCGGCGTCGTCGTGCGCGCGCCAGCCCTCCTCGAACGTGCCCCAGAAGACCGACCTCCAGCCTGCGTACCCGTCCTCGTCGAGGACCGCACCGCCGAACGTCTCCTGGAGCTCGTTCGCGCGCAGCATGCGCTGCCCGTCGAACGTCAGCTCGCCGCGCGTGTACGCCCGGTACCAGCCGTGCGGGTCGCTGCGCCACAGCGCCAGGACCTCGCCGTACCGCTCGACCGGCAGCTGCGGCAGGTACACCGCGCACACCGCGTCGATCGCGAGCGCGAACGCTCCGCGGGTGTCGACGAGCGTGTCGTCGACGTCGAACAGGACGCCGTCGACCGCGCCGGGCGCCGCTCCCCCACCGGGGTGAGCGGCACCGCCGGGGTGAGGGGCGCCGTCGGGCAGCGTGGCCTCAGGGGTGCTCACAGCGACGCGCGCAGCGCACGCAGGCGCGCGAGGGTCGACTCCTTGCCGAGGATCTCCATCGACTCGAACAGCGGCGGCGAGACGCGACGGCCCGTCACGGCCACGCGCAGCGGCGTGAACGCGAAGCGCGGCTTGATGCCCATCTCCTCGACCAGGACGGCCTTGAGGGCCTCCTGGACCGGGTCGGTCGAGAAGTCGTCCAGGGCGTCGAGCACGCGGATCGCGGCGTCGAGCACGGCCGGCGCCTCCTCGCGCAGCGCGGCGCGCGCCTCGTCCTCGACGGGCACGGCGTCGTCGGCCACGAATAGGAAGCCCAGCATGCCCTTGGCCTCGCCGAGCAGGACCATGCGCTCCTGCACGAGCGGGGCACCCGCCGTGACGAGCGCCTGGTGCTCGGCCGACAGGTCCGCGAACGAGTCCGCCGGGACGAACCCGCCCTGGTGCAGGTACGGGACCAGCCGGTCGCGGAAGTCCTCGGGAGCCAGCATGCGCAGGTGCGTCGCGTTGATCGCCTCGGCCTTCTTCAGGTCGAAGCGGGCCGGGTTCGGGTTGACGTCGGCGACGTCGAACGCCGCGACCATCTCCTCGACCGTGAAGATGTCGTTGTCCGCGGAGATGCTCCAGCCCAGCAGCGCGAGGTAGTTCAGCAGGCCCTCGGGCGTGAAGCCGCGCTCCTTGTGCAGGAACAGGTTGGACTCGGGGTCACGCTTGGAGAGCTTCTTGTTGCCCTCGCCCATGACGTACGGCAGGTGACCGAACTCGGGCATGACCTGCGCGACGCCCAGCTCGAGCAGCGCGCGGTACAGCACGACCTGGCGCGGCGTCGAGGACAGCAGGTCCTCGCCGCGCAGCACGTGCGTGATGCCCATGAGCGCGTCGTCGACCGGGTTGACGAGCGTGTACAGCGGCTGGCCGTTGCCGCGCACGATCACGTAGTCCGGGACCGAGCCCGCACCGAACGAGATCTCGCCGCGCACCAGGTCCGTGAACGACACGTCGGTGTCGGGCATGCGCATGCGCAGCACGGGCTCGCGACCTTCGGCGCGGAACGCGGCCTTCTGCTCGTCCGTCAGGGTGCGGTCGAACCCGTCGTAGCCCATGGCCTTGGGGCGACCGGCTGCGACGTTGCGCGCCTCGATCTCCTCGGGCGTCGAGAACGACTCGTACGCGTACCCGCCCTCGACGAGGCGGCGGACGACGTCCTGGTAGAGGTCCCCACGCTGCGACTGGCGGTAGGGCTCGTGCGGGCCGCCGACCTCGACGCCCTCGTCCCAGTCCATGCCGAGCCAGCGCAGCGCCTCGAGGAGCTGCTGGTAGCTCTCCTCGGAGTCGCGCGCGGCGTCCGTGTCCTCGATGCGGAAGACGAACGTCCCGCCCACGTGCCGGGCGTACGCCCAGTTGAACAGGGCCGTGCGGATGAGGCCGACGTGCGGCGTCCCCGTGGGCGACGGGCAGAAGCGGACGCGGACGGGCGAGGAACCAGGTGCAGGGATCACGTCCCACAGCCTATCGCCGCCCGGTCGTGCGGGCCGTGCGCCGGCTCCGCGCCCGCTCGGCAGCCCGCCGGCACGAGGCCGGGCACGAGGCCGGGCGCCGGCCTGGCACGATGCCGTCCGCCCGCCGGGCACAGGACCGGCGCGAGGCGCACAATCGCGTACATGGCAGGTTCCGATCACTCCCCGACCATCGCGACCGACACCTCCGACCACCCGGCCGGCACCGGTGCGAGCGGCCTCATCGCGGACGCGCTCGCCGGCGTCCACGAGGCGTTCCGCGGTCTCGACGAGGGCACGGTCGCGACCTACATCCCCGAGCTCGCGACGGCCGACCGCTCGTTGTTCGGCGTCGCCCTGGCCGGGGTCACGGGCAGCATCTACACCGCGGGCGACGCCGACGTCCCCTTCACCATCCAGTCCCTGTCGAAGCCTTTCGTGTTCGCCCTGGCGCTCATGGACCGGGGGCTGCCCGAGGTGCTCGCGCACGTCGGCGCCGAGCCCAGCGGCGAGGGCTTCAGCTCGATCCGCCTCGACCCCGTCACGGGGCGGCCACCGAACCCCATGGTCAACGCGGGCGCGATCGTCACGACGTCGCTCGTGCGCGGGGACACCGAGGAGGAGCGGTTCGCGCGCATCCTGCGCGTGCTCGGCGCGTTCGCGGGGCGCCCGCTCGAGGTCGACGGCCGGGTCTACGTGAGCGAGTCGGAGACGGGCGACCGCAACCGCGCGATCGCCTACCTCATGCACAGCACGGGGGCCCTGACCGCGGACGTCGAGGGCACGCTCGACACGTACTTCCGCCAGTGCTCGGTCCTCGTCAGCGCGCGCGACCTCGCCCGCATGTCGGCGACGCTCGCGAACGGCGGCGTCAACCCGGTCACGGGCGAGCGCGTGGTCGACGAGGTCGTGACCGAGTGGGTGCTCGCGGTCATGGCGACGAGCGGCATGTACGACTACGCGGGCGAGTGGCTCCTGCGCGCGGGGCTGCCCGCCAAGAGCGGCGTCTCGGGCGGGCTGGTGTCGGTGGGCGTGGGCCAGTTCGGCCTGGGCCTGTTCAGCCCGCCGCTCGACGCGCGCGGCAACAGCGTGCGCTCGGTCGCGGCGGCGCAGGAGATCTCCCGGCAGTTCGACCTGCACCTCATGCACCGCCCGGACCGCGACGTGCCCACGCTCTACCGCTCGACACGGGCGGACCGCCTGCGCCACCTCGCGCACCGCACGCCCGCCCAGCTCCTGCGGCTGCGGGAGCTGGGCGCGGCCATCTCGGTGCGCGCGGTCCAGGGCACGGTCGAGTTCGCGGCCGCAGAGACGATCCTGCGCTCGGTCGACGACCTGCCCTCCCCGCTGCCGGGCGGCGAACGGTGGCTCATCCTCGACCTGCACCGCACGTCCCGCGTGGTCACGCTCGGTGCGCAGCTCCTGCGCGCCCTCGTGGCACGGTTGCGCGCCCAGGGGGTGCACGTGGTCGTGGTCGACCCGTTCGAGCGTCGCCTGCTCGCGGGCGTCGACCACGAGTTCACGACGTTCGAGAACGCGCAGCGCTGGTGCGAGGACCGCCTCCTGGAGGCGGCCCGAGGCACCTGAGTCGTCAGCCCCGCCGGACGACCGGGTTCGCGAGCACTCCGAGCCCCTCGACCTCGCACTCGACGCGGTCGCCCGCGTCGATGCGCCCGACGCCGGCCGGTGTGCCCGTGAGGATGACGTCACCGGGCAGCAGCGTGAACGCCTCGGAGATGTAGGACACCAGGTACGGGACGTCGAAGATCATGTCGCGCGTGCGACCGTCCTGACGGGTCTCGCCGTTGACGCGCGAGGTCACCGCGAGGTCGTCGACGTCGAGGTCGGTGTCGATCCACGGGCCCAGCGGGCACGCGGAGTCGAAGCCCTTGGCGCGGGCCCACTGGCCGTCGGTGCGCTGGGCGTCACGGGCGGTCACGTCGTTGGCCACGGTGTACCCGAGGATGTAGGACGCCGCGTCCTCGGGACGCACGTCCTTCGCGATGCGCCCGATCACGACCGCGAGCTCGGCCTCGTAGCTGACCTCCTCGGTGAAGTCGGGCAGCACGATGGGGTCGTCCGGGCCCACGACCGAGGTGTTGGGCTTGAAGAAGATGAGCGGCGTCGTCGGCACGTCGTTGCCCATCTCGGCCGCGTGGGCCGCGTAGTTGCGGCCGACCGCGACGACCTTGGAGCGCGGGATCACGGGCGCGAGGAGGCGGACGCCGTCCCCGAGCTCGATGCGCTCGCCCGTCGGCAGGACGGGCATGTAGAGGGGGTCGCCGTTGAGGACGGCGAGGTAGGTCTTGCCCGCCTCCTCCTGCACGAGGGCGTAGCGGGGGTCTTCTCCGGTGGTGAATCTGGCGATGCGCACGGGCCCAGCCTACCGACGCGCGAGGCCGCGGCCCCCTGGGCGGGGGTCGCGGCCTCGTCGCGAGTCGTGCCGGGCTGACGTGCAGCCCGACGGCGGCGCTACGCCCGGGCGAGCACCTCGCCGTTGAGGACGGCGAACCATCCGGCGGGCTCCTCGGCCCAGCGCAGCCACTCCTGCGCGAGCTGTTCGAGGGCGACGTCGTCCGCGAGCGCCGACTCCTTGGCCTGGACGGCGAAGTTGGACGCGATGCAGCGTTCGGCCCAAAGCCCGCCCCACCAGGCACGGTCGGCGGGGGTCGAGTAGCACCAGACCCCGGCCGAGGGCACGATCTGGGCGGGGTCGAAGCCCGCTTCCTGGACCCAGGCGAGGAGGCGACGACCGGCGTCGGCCTGGTAGCCGTAGGCGTGCGTGACCTCGTGGTAGAGCTCGTTCCACTCGGTGAGGCCCGCGGACTCGGGGTACCAGGTCATGGCGGCGTAGTCGGCGTCGCGCACGGCGACGATGCCGCCGGGCTTGGCGACGCGCTTCATCTCGCGCAGCGCGGCGAGCGGGTCGGACAGGTGCTGGAGGAGCTGGTGCGCGAACACGACGTCGAACGTGTCGTCGGCGAAGGGCAGCTCGTAGGCGTTGGCCTGCTGGAACGAGACGTTGCTCAGCCCGGAGCCGGCGGCGAGCTCGCGCGCGCTCTCGAGGACGGCGGCCGAGGCGTCGACGCCGATCACTGTGCCGCCGGGCACGTGGCGGGCCAGGTCGACCGTGAGGGTCGCGGGCCCGCAGCCGACGTCGAGGACCTGGTGGTCGCTGCGAAGGTGGGGCAGGAGGAAGCCCGCGGAGTTCTCCGCGGTGCGCCAGCGGTGCGAGCGCAGGACGGACTCGTGGTGGCCGTGGGTGTACGACTCGGACTCCATGCTGGGTGTGCTGCCCAGGGCCCCGGTGGGGGCGTCGGGCGCATGGGCGTCGGGCGTGGCGTCGGCGGTGACGTCCTGGTCCGGCGTGGGGGTGTGGGTCATGCTTGCACGGTAGAACGCTTCCACCCTTCCCACAGCCCTGTTCTCACATCATGGGCGGGGAAGGGTCGGGGTGCGGCCCGGCGCGTCGCGCGCGCCGCGCGGCCGGGGCGGGCGACCACCCGGGAGAATCGCTGCGTGACCACTGTCCCGGCCGCCGCTGCCCGCCCTGCCCACGCGACGTCGTCGGGCGGGTTCTGGCGTCGGCACGCCGCCCTGCTGCTGCCTGCGGGCGAGCGGGTACCCGGCGTCGACCTGGCCCGGGGGCTCGCGATCCTCGGCATGTTCGCCGCGCACGTCGGCGTGACGTCGGACGACTTCTCGACGGGCGACGGCTGGCTCTCGCTCGTGCACGGCCGGTCCTCGATCCTGTTCGCGGTGATCGCGGGGGTCTCGCTCGCGCTCGTCTCGGGGCGCCGCGCTCCCCTGTCGGGCCTCCCGGCGCTCCAGGCACGCACGCGCATCCTGGTGCGGGCCGTGCTGCTGCTCGCCCTCGCGGGCCTGCTCGACCTTCTCGGCACCCCGGTCGCGCTGATCCTGGGCTTCTACGCGGCGTACTTCGTGCTCGCGCTGCCGTTCCTGCGGTGGGCTCCGCGGCGGCTGTTCGGCCTCGCGCTCGTGATCGCGGTCGTGGGTCCGGTCCTCGTGCAGTGGCTGCCCGAGGTCCTGCTGCGGGCCGAGCTCACGCTGCCCGTGGACGGGTCGGGGGCGCTCACGGACTTCCTGCTCACGGGGCACTACCCGGCGCTCGTGTGGATGGCGTACGTGCTCGTGGGGCTCGGGGTGGGGCGGCTCGACCTGTCGTCGCAGCGTCTCCAGGTGCGGCTCCTGGGCGGCGGCGCGGCCGCTGCGCTGGGTGCGTACCTGCTGTCCGCGCTGTTCACGGGCACGACGCTGCCCCAGGTCCTCGCGGGGTCGGGGCGGGCCGCGCTCATCCAGCAGTCGGCCGTGGACGCCTCGGGCCTGTACCAGCCCGAGCCGCTGCCGTGGACGGCCCCGCTACCGACGTCGGACTACCTGTGGCTCGCCGGGCCGCACACCGACACGACGCTCGAGGTGCTGGGCTCGGGCGGGTTCGCGCTCGCGGTCCTGGGCCTTTGTCTGCTGCTCGGCAGCCGCCGCCCGGTCCTGCGCGTCCTCGCCCCGCTCGCGGCCGTGGGGTCCATGGCGCTGACCGTCTACTGCCTGCAGATCGTCGCGATCCGGGTCTGGGAGGAGCCGCTCATGGCGGGCACGGGGAACGGCGAGCTGCTGGTGCTCGTCGTGGCGAGCCTGGTGCTCGCGACGGTGTGGCGGTGGTCGTTCGGGCGCGGCCCGCTCGAGAGGTTCATGGGCTGGGTCGCGGGGCGAGCGGCGTCGGTCTCCTCGGGCGTCGCGCCGGACGGCGCGTCGCCCACCCGGCGAGACGTCGTCCCGACGGCGCCGCCCACCTCCAGCGGGGACGTACAGTCGGGCGCATGACGACTTCTTCACCCGACGCCCCTGCCCGCCCCGAGGTCCGTCGCCTGGGTTCGTCCGGACTCGCGGTGTCCGCGATCGGCCTGGGCTGCAACAACCTGGGGCGCCCGCGCACCGCGACCGAGTCCCTCGAGGGTTCCCGCGCGCTGGTCGACGCAGCGCTCGACGCGGGCATCACGTTCTTCGACGTCGCGGACGTCTACGGTGCGCAGCCCGGCCTGAGCGAGGAGCTGCTGGGCAAGGCGCTGGGCTCGCGCCGCGACGACGTCGTGGTCGCCACGAAGTTCGGCATGCCCATGCACGGCGCGAACGGCGAGGACTTCCGGGCGCGCGGCTCGCGGCGGTACGTCGTCAAGGCGGTCGAGGCGTCGCTGCGGCGCCTCGGGACGGACTGGATCGACCTCTACCAGTTCCACACCCCGGACAGGCGCACGCCGGTCGAGGAGACGCTGTCCGCGCTCGACGACCTGGTCCGCGCGGGCAAGGTCCGCTACGTGGGGCACTCGAACCGCGCGGGCTGGCAGATCGCCGACGCCGAGTACCAGGCGCGCCTGACCGGTACCGTCCGGTTCGTGTCGGCGCAGAACCAGTACAACCTGATCGACCGCGAGGCCGAGCTCGAGGTCCTGCCCGCGGCGAAGGCCTACGGGCTGGGCGTGCTGCCGTTCTTCCCGCTCGCGAACGGCCTCCTGACGGGCAAGTACGCGGACGGCACGGGGCCCGACGACGGCCGCCTGGTCCACTCCAAGCCGCACCTGCTGGAGTCCGCGCCCTGGCAGGCACTGAAGGCGCTCCACACGTTCGCGCGCGAGCGCGGCGTGACCGAGGTCGAGGTCGCGTTCGGGTGGCTGCTGGCCCAGCCGCAGGTGTCGAGCGTCATCGCCGGCGCCACCCGGCCCGAGCAGGTCCGCCAGAACGCCGCGGCGGGCTCCTGGGTCCCGACGGCCGAGGACCTCGCCGCGCTCGACGCGATCTTCCCGCCGGCGCGCAAGGTCGCACCGTTCTAGCCCACCGCCGCGGAGCCTGGGGGCGTCGGTAGGCTGGGCCCATGGGAGAGAACCCACGACCGGTCGTCCTGGGAGTCGTTCGTGGGCAGCCCGAGGAGGTCCTGCGCACCGCGTCCGGGCTCGCGGCGCGCCTCGGCGCCGAGCTGATCTGCGCGACGGTGAACCCCGCACGGTTCGTGGTCTCGGAGAGCGCCGACGGTCACGTGACGTCCGCACCGATCGACCCGGACTTCCACGACGCGCACGACGACGAGCTCGACCCGGAGCTCGCCGAGCGTCTCGCGTCGGCCCTGGACGCGGTCGGCGTCCGTTGGAGCACCCGGCTGCTCGCCGGGGACCCGGCGGACGCTCTGGCCCGGCTCGCACGGACGGTCGACGCGGAGCTGATCGTCGTGGGGACCCACGGGCCGGGCCGCGGGGTCCACGACCTCTTCAACCGGTCCGTGGCGATCCATCTCGCGCACCGCCAGCACCGTCCGGTCGTGGTCGTCCCGGCGGTCCCCCCGGGCACCGAGCCCGTGCCCGCCGGGAGCCCCTCCTGATGCCCGCGCGCGAGCGGCCGAACCACCTGCGCCCGGCCGCGATCGGGCTCGTCGTCGTCGGTGGGGCGCTCGGCGCCGCGGGTCGTGAGGCCGTCGTGCTGGCCGTGCCGGACGTCGACGGGCTGCCCGTCGCGATCCTGCTGGTCAACGTCGTCGGTGCCTTCGTCCTCGGCCTCCTCTACGAGTCCCTCACCCGCCGCTCCACCGGCGAGCCGCGCGCCGGGCGGCTGAGGCTTCTTCTCGGGACGGGGTTATGCGGCGGGTTCACGACGTACAGCACCCTGGCGACCGGCACGGCGCTGCTCGTCGACGCCGCGCGCACCGACGTCGCGATGATCTACGTCGCCGCCACGCTGGTCGTCGGGACCGTGGCGACGGTGCTCGGGATCGTCGCGGGCTCGAGGCTCCCGGCGTCCGACCGTCCCGTCGACGGGGGCGTGCGCCGGTGACGCTCGCCCTCTTCCTCGTCGTCGCCGTCGCCGGTGGCCTGGGTGCCGGGACGCGCTTCGTCCTCGACGGCGTCGTGCGCTCGAAGGTCCGCACGGCCTTCCCGTGGCCGACGACGATCATCAACCTGTCCGGCTCGCTCGCGCTGGGCGTCCTCACGGGCCTGGTCGTGGCCAGGCTCGCACCGACCGACGTGGCCGCGGTGATCGGCACGGGCTTCCTGGGCGGCTACACGACGTTCAGCACCGCGAGCTACGAGACCGTCCAGCTGGTCCGCCAGAAGCGGTACGGCACGGCGTTCGCGTACTCGATCGGGGTGCTCGTGGCGTGCGTCGCGCTGGCGTTCGCGGGGTACCGCTGGGGGTCGTCCCTCTGAGCGTCGGTCATCGCCCGCTCCGGAGCGGGCGATGACAGCACCCACGGCGAGGCGTAGCGTCGGGAGCATGGCCACGTGGGAGGACGTCGGGCGGATCGCGGCGGTGCTGCCGGACACCGCCGAGCACCGCCCGCACGAGTGGGCCGTGCACGGACGGAACTTCGCCTGGGAACGTCCGCTGCGCCGTCGGGACCTGGACGAGCTGGGCGACCTGGCACCGGACACCCCGCCCCTCGGGTTCTACGTCGCCGACGAGGGCGAGAAGCTCGCGCTCGTGGGTGACGAGCCGAGCACCTTCTTCACCACCGCCCACTTCGCGGGCTACCCGATCGTGCTCGCGCGGCTCGACCGCGTCGCAGTCCCCGAGCTCGAGGAGCTCCTCGAGGACGCGTGGCTCGCGCGGGCGCCCCAGCGCCTCGCGCAGGCGTTCCTCGACGCGACCGAGTAGGGACGTCGCCGCCTAGGAGGCCAACCGCTCCCGCACGTCCTGGCGGACGCGACGATCGTTCTCGGGCTGCGTGACCTCGGCCCAGACCGCGTCGAGCGAGAGGCCGAGAACGTCTGCGATCGCGGCGACGGTCGGGAAAGCAGGGGTGGCGACCCTGCCCGTCTCGATCTTCCGGAGGGTCTCGGGCGAGACGCGCGCAGCGAGTGCGACCTCGAGCATCGAGCGATCCCCTCTGGCCCGGCGCAGGAGCGCGCCGAGGCGCTGTCCGCGCTCGACCTCGGCGGGAGTGAGCGGCAACCTGACCATGGATCCGATTGTAGTACCGGGATAACATGGCCGGTATAGTTATTGGAAACGCGAGGAAGACACCACATGATCGAGATACTGAACCCCACCGAGCTGACCCGAGCACGAGAGACGGGAGCCCTGGTCGCTCGTGTCCTGCACACGCTCAAGGACCGCAGCACCGTCGGGACGAACCTCCTGGACGTCGACCGGTGGGCGAAGGAGCTGATCGTCGAGGCCGGCGCACTGTCCTGCTACGTCGACTACGCGCCGTCGTTCGGGCGCGGGCCGTTCGGCCACCACATCTGCACGGCCGTCAACGACGCCGTGCTGCACGGACGGCCGCACGACTACGCCCTTGCTGACGGCGACCTGCTGACGCTCGACCTCGCCGTCTCCCTGGGAGGCGTCGCGGCGGACGCCGCCATCAGCTTCGTCGTGGGTGACGCGCGGCCCCCGGAGAGCGTCGCCATGATCGAGGTGACCGAACGCGCCCTGGCGGCGGGCATCGCAGCCGCTCGACCCGGCGCCCGGGTCGGCGACCTCTCCCACGCCATCGGCACGGTCCTCGGCGACGCCGGATACCCGATCAACACCGAGTTCGGGGGGCACGGCATCGGCTCGACCATGCACCAGGACCCCCACGTCTCGAACACGGGACGCCCGGGCCGGGGATACAGGCTGCGCCCCGGGCTGCTGCTCGCCCTGGAACCCTGGGTCATGCAGGACACCGCCGAGCTCGTCACCGATGCCGACGGATGGACGCTCCGGAGCGCGACGGGCTGCCGGACGGCGCACAGCGAGCACACGATCGCGATCACGGACGACGGGGCCGAGATCCTCACCCTGCCGAGGCCCTCGTGAGGTCGCCGGTGCACGCAGGCCGGCCCGCCTGACTCGACGGCCGCCGCCTCGTCTCGTCCGGCCCGCGCGGTCGTTCCGGCCTACGCTCGGCTCATGACGTTCGCCGAGGTGATCGAGGTCGTCGGCAAGGTGGTCGACGCGGCGGGGGTCGCCGCGATCGTGGTCGGCGCCCTGTACGCGGCGTTCCTGTCCCTGACCCGACGCCGGGAGGGCAACGTCTACCGCCTGTTCCGGCGGCGGCTCGGCCGCTCGATCCTCCTCGGGCTCGAGCTCCTGGTCGCTGCCGACATCATCCGTACCGTCGCGATCACGCCGACGCTCGAGAGCGTCGCGGTGCTCGCCGCGATCGTCCTCATCCGGACGTTCCTCAGCTTCTCGCTCGAGCTCGAGATCACGGGTCGGTGGCCCTGGCAGCAGTCCCCCGAGCAGGACCCCGCGCCGGCCGGGGACGCCGCGGCGGAGCCCACGCGCCCGTAGGCTCCGCCGGTGGCGGGCGTCAGCTCGTCGTCGAGAAGATCACGGCGTCGTACTCCCACGCCCCCACGTTGACCTCCATCGTCAGGTCGGCGGGATCCGTGACCCCGAAGACCACGGGGAACGTCACGGACTGCCCCGGGAGGACGGACGTGCTGGGGGTGCTGCTGATCTCCTGCGCCGCGTCGAAGACCTGGGACCCCTCCGCGCCGCCCGAGGAGACCGAGACGTAGGCGAACGTCGGGTCGAACGTCTCCGCGGTGCCGTTCGTCAGGGTGACGTCGAGGCGCACGAACTGCGTGAAGCCCTCGTCACCGGCAGCCGTATCGCTGGGCGTGAAGGCAGCCGGGGCGCTCACGCCGACCTCGAGACCGTCCTCGTAGACCGCGATGTCACCGAAGGCGAGGGCCGGCGACGGGGCGCCCGCCGCGCCGTCCCCGGCGCCCTGGGAGTCCGAGCCGGTCCCGTCCGCGGGGATCTCGCCGACGGCGGGCTCCTCGGGGGCCGAGCTCGAGATGCTCGTCGACCCGAGGCTCGAGGAGAGCTCCTCGAGCGCAGCGACGAGGAAGATCTGGGAGACGACGACACCGATCCCTGCGACCACCGAGATGATGATCGCGGCGATCGACATGCCCTTGCCGTTGCCGAGGGTCCCCGCCTTGACGAGCCCGACGATGCCCAGGACGAGCCCGGCGAGCGCCAGGACCGCTGCGAAGAAGTTGACGAACGGGATCAGGCAGAGCACGAGCCCGACGATCGCGAGGACGAGGCCTGTGATCGCCAGCACGTTGGTCTTCCTGGGCGGGACGGCTCCGTAGGGCGGGTAGCCGCCCTGCTCCGGTCCCCAGGCCGCGGGCAGTCCGGGGTATCCGGGCTGCCCGGGGTATCCGGGCTGCTGGTAGGGCGAGGGCTGCGGCGCTCCGGGATGGCCGAGCGACGGCGGGGTCGGCTCTGCGGGTCCGGGAGGGGGGTACGTCATTCGGCTGCTCGTCTTCTGGTCGGGCGCGGCACGGCGTCGCCTGGGTGTGCGGAGAAGGGAGGCGCGCACGCTCGGGGCGCACTCCGGTACAAGTGTTCCATGTGTGGAGATGGCGCGGAGGGGACGTTCGGGTGAAAACGCCGGGGACGCGCACGCGCCCCACGACCGCTCCGCTCCGGCCGACACCTACCCTGGAAGCATGCCCACGCTCCCTGCCCCCCACCGGGCGCGCCCCGCGACGGCGCGCACCGCCGTCGGGCCGGATCCTCTCGCCGACGACGAGTGGCTCCCCCTCGCCGCGGCGCACGCAGAGCGCGCCGACGCACTGACCGCCGGCTGGCGCGAGCGCAAGACCCGTGGAGAGAAGCACGCGGTCGAGGACTTCCTCTTCACCTACTACCCCACGCGCCCCGCCCAGCTGCGGCGGTGGCACCCGGGCGCGGGCGTCGTCCTCGGGCCCGCGGACGCCACCCGGCCCGACGACGTCGCGCCCCTCCTCGCCGAGCGCGCCGCCTGGCGGTGGTACAGGACCGGCCCGGGCGGCGGGGTGACGCTCGACATCGACGCGTTCCTCGCCGACCGGGGCGACACCGTGCGCTACGCCCGCGACCTGCTCGCGGCCACGGCCTCCCGGCCCGCGACGCTCGGGTGCTTCGGGCTGCACGAGTGGGCCATGGTCTACCGCGACCACGCCCAGGGGCGCGACCACCGCCACCCGCTGCCGCTGCGGCTCGGGGCCCGCGGCACCGACGAGGTCGTGGCGACGCACCCCGTGCGCTGCTCGCACTTCGACGCGTTCCGCTTCTTCACCCCGGAAGCCGTGAGCCTCAACCGGCTGCAGCCCACGCGTGAGACGCAGCCCGCGCTCGAGCAGCCCGGCTGCCTGCACGCCAACATGGACCTCTACAAGTGGGCCGTGAAGCTCAGCCCCGCGGTACCGAGCGGGCTCGTGCTCGACGCGTTCGAGCTCGCACGCGACATCCGCTGGGTCGACATGCGGGCCAGCCCTTACGACGTGTCGTCGTACGGCGAGGCCCCCGTCGCGATCGAGACCCCTGCGGGCAAGGCCGAGTACGTGCGGCTCCAGCGCGGGTTCGCAGAGCGCTCGGGCGTGCTGCGCGCGCGGCTGCTCGAGGTCTGCGAGCGCCTGCTGGGCTGATCGGGCCCCGGCCACGAGAAGCTCAGCAGACTGGCAGGATCGGGGCATGTCGCGTCCGCCCCTCGCAGAGATCCCCACTCGTCCCGTTCCTGTGCCGCCCGCCGTCCGCTCGCTCGTCGACTCCGCCGGAGGCGGGGACCTGGTCGCCGTGTGGGAGAACAGTCTTGGCGGCCTCACGTTCCGCTGGGGCGCCGACCGCTACGTCAAGTGGGTCGCGGCCGGGACCCCGGAGATCGACCTGCTCGCCGAGGCCGAGCGGCTGGCGTGGGCGTCGCGGTTCACGGCCGTACCGCGCGTGCTCGACGCCGGGCAGGACGAGTTCGGCGCCTGGCTCGTGACCGAGGCGATCGACGCGGCCTCGGCCGTCGACCCGCGCTGGATCGCCGAACCGGCCACCGCCGCGGCGGCGATCGGCCGCGGGCTGCGCGTCCTGCACGACGCCCTGCCGGTCGAGGACTGCCCGTTCACGTGGAGCGTCGAGCAGCGCGTCGTGCGCGCCGACGAGCGCATCGCCGCCGGCGAGGGCCCGTCCGAGTGGTTCCCCGAGCACTCGCGGCTCACGGTCGCCGAGGCGCGCCCCCTGCTCGACCTCACGCCCCCGATGGACCGGTTGGTCGTCTGCCACGGCGACGCGTGCGCGCCCAACACCCTGCTGTCCGCCGACGGCTCGTTCGCGGCGCACGTCGATCTCGGGTCGCTCGGCGTCGCGGACCGCTGGGCCGACCTGGCCGTGGCCGCGTGGAGCACCGAGTGGAACTACGGGCCGGGCTACGACGGGATCGTGTACGAGGCCTACGGGATCGAGCCGGATCCCGAGCGCATCGCCTACTACCGGCTGCTGTGGGACCTGGGCTGACACTGCTCCCCCGCCCTCGGCCGCGCGACCCGGCAGGGTGCGACCATGGAGCCGTGCCCCCGCTCCCCCTCCGCACGTCCGCGCACGCATCGCTCATCGTGCCGGCCCTGGTCCTCGTCCTCCTGGCCGGGTGCGCCGTCGGCCCTGCCCCGTCGCCCACCCCCGGGGCGAGCGACCGTGAGACGTCGGCCTCGACGAGCGGCCCGGTCGGGCAGGTCGGCGCGGCGCCCGCACCCCCGCCCGCCGGGGCCGGTCTCGACTACCAGCTCGGCGGTGCCTACCCGCCGCCCGACGGCGTCACGGTCGTCGTGCGCGACGTCACCGACTCCCCCGCGGGCGCGGGCTACGACGTCTGCTACGTCAACGGGTTCCAGACCCAGCCCGGCGAGAGCGAGACCTGGCTGCGCGACCACCCCGACCTCGTCCTGCACGACGACGGCGGTACACCTGTCGCCGACCCCGGCTGGCCCGACGAGCTGCTCCTCGACACCTCGACCGACGCAGCGCGCCGCGAGATCGCGCAGGTCGTCGGCGCCCAGGTGGACGCGTGCGCGGACGCGGGCTTCGACGCGGTCGAGCCCGACAACCTGGACTCGTTCACCCGCTCGGACGGCGCGCTCACGAGGGACGACAACCTCGCGCTGGCCGCGCTGCTGATCGAACGCGCCCACGCGCGGGGCCTGGCGATCGGGCAGAAGAACACGGTCGAGCTGGGCGGTCGCGGCCCGGCGCTCGGGTTCGACTTCGTGGTCACCGAGGACTGCGCGGTCCACGACGAGTGCAGCGACTACGCTGCGGCCTACGGGACGCGCGTCCTGGAGATCGAGTACGACGACGGGCCCGCCCTCGCGGAGCGCCTCGCCTCAGCATGCGCTCGCGGGGCGTCGGTCGTGGGCCGCGACCGCGACCTCGCCCGGCCGCGCGACCCGGGCTACGCCTTCGCGTCCTGCTGAACCGGTGCCCACACGTCACCCGGCACGTCGCCGGGCAGGTCCGGGTTCCCGGTCCCCACGAACCGGGCGTCGGTCCCGTCCTTGCGGACCCGCTCGAAGTCCTTGAGCGCACCGAACGCCCACCGGCCGAGCAACGTGATCGCGACGAGGTTCACGAGGGCCATGAGCGCCATCGCGACGTCCGCGACCGCCCACACCGCCTCGAGCTCGATGAGCGACCCAATGCCGATCGCGGCGAGCACGAGCGTGCGCAGCGCCGTGAGCGCCTTGGCACGGATGCCGAGGAACGTCAGGTTGACCTCGGCGTACGAGTAGTTGCCGAGCACCGAGGAGAACGCGAAGACGAACACGAGGATCGTCATGGGCCACACGGTCCACGACCCGAGCTGGGCCGCGACGGCCTCCTGCGTGAGCGAGGCGCCGGCCGCGTCGGTCGTCGTCCCCGGGTCGAAGACCTCGGGACCGGCCATGAGGATGATGAAGGCCGTCGCCGAGCAGACCACGATCGTGTCGACGAACACCCCGAGCGACTGGATGAGCCCCTGCTTGGCGGGGTGCGAGACCGTCGCGGTCGCGGCGGCGTTCGGGGCGCTGCCCATGCCCGCCTCGTTCGAGAACAGTCCGCGCTTGACCCCGTTGAGCAGCGCCGCGAGGATGCCGCCTGCGGTGCCGGCGACGGCCTGGTCGAGCCCGAACGCGCCCTCGACGATCTGCCGGACCACGCCCGGCACGGCGCCGAGGTTCATGAGGATGATGGTCGCCGCGAGCAGGACGTAGACGCCGGCCATGACCGGCAGCACGATCCCCGCGACCTTCGCGACGCGCTTGACGCCGCCGAACAGCACGGGGGCCGCGAGGATCATGAGGAGCACCGCGGTCCAGCCGGGCGAGACCGCGTGGCCGTTGTCGAGCGCCTCGCTGATCGTGTTGGCCTGCACCATGTTGAACGCGAACCCGAACGCGAAGATCAGCAGGATCGCGAACACGATGCCCCACCGGCGCGAGCCCAGGCCGCGCTGGATGTAGTAGGCGGGGCCGCCGCGGTAGGAGCCGTCGTCGGCGCGGACCTTGAAGATCTGGCCGAGCGTCGCCTCGACGAACGCCGTGGCCATCCCGATGAGCGCGACGCACCACATCCAGAAGATGGCCCCCGGGCCGCCGAGCGTCAGCGCGATCGCGACGCCCGCGATGTTGCCCGTCCCCACGCGGGACGCGAGCCCCACGCAGAAGGCCTGGAACGACGAGATGCCACCCTCGGCCGAGCCGGTCGAGCCGCCCACGAGCCGGAACATGAGCCCGAACAGCCGCACCTGGACGGCGCGCGTGCGGACCGTGAAGTAGATGCCTGCGCCGATGAGGACGTAGATCAGGACGTACGAGTACAGGGCGTTGCTCAACGGGTCGATCAGCGCCTCTTGCAAGACGTCCATGCTTCATTCCTCCAGCCCGACGGCGGGGCAGCCGTCCGGAGGGACGCTAACCTCTCGCGGTGGTCGTTGTCGCGACGGCCTCTCAGCGGGGCTGGGAGTGCGCGCGCTCCCCGCGCTGTGCCTTCTCGGCCGTCTCGGCGATCCGGGTCGCTCGCGTCTGCGGCCGCCGGGCCTCCGCGATCCAGCCGAGGATCAGTCGCCGCACGCCCGGCGGGAAGCCGTCCCAGCACTCACGAGCGGGCGGTGCGGCGGCGAATGCCGAGGCCAGGTCGTCGGGGACGACGAGCGCCTCGGCGTCGTCGTACCTCGTCCACGAGCCGTCCGCCCTTGCGGCGTCGACGACCGCGCGACCCGCGTCGGTCATCCTGCCGTCGGCCTCGGCGCGGGCGACCCTCTCCTTGCTCAGGCGTGTCCAGCGGCTCCCCGGCCGCCGCCGTGTGAGCCACATCATGGAGCGCTCGTCGTCGATCGTCTGCACCGTCCCGTCGATCCACCCGAAGCTCAGCGCCTCCTCGATGAGCGCGTCGTAGTCGATCGGGTCACGGCCGCTCGCCCGCCGCCACTGCACGACCCAGACCCCCGGCACCTCGTCGTCGTGGTGCTCGGCGAGCCACGCACGCCACTCTGCCGCGGTCTCGGGGTGGAAGCGGGGCGCGTCCGCGCGCCGGTCGGTCACCATGCGCACACACTTCCACGGGCAGCCGCGGGCGCGCGCGGCGAGGGCACGGGAGGCCCGCGATCCCCCGGGGGACAAGGCCTCTGCGACAATGGCCACGATGAGCACCACGACCCCCACCACCCGTCCCGAGCCCGGCCTGGTCCGTCACCTGCCGGCACCGGACGGCTCGGGCACCCCGGACCCTGACGCCCTCTACGAAGGGTTCACCGAGTGGGCCACCGAGACGGGGATCGACCTCTACGCCCACCAGGACGAGGCCGTCATCGAGATCTTCTCGGGCGCGCACGTCATCCTCGCCACGCCCACGGGCTCGGGGAAGTCGCTCGTGGCGGTCGGCGCGCACTACGCGGCCCTCGCCGCGCACCACGCGGGAGTCCCCGGCCGCAGCTACTACACGGCCCCGCTCAAGGCGCTCGTGAGCGAGAAGTTCTTCGCGCTCGTCGCGGTGTTCGGGTCCGCGAACGTCGGCATGATGACGGGCGACTCGTCGGTCAACCCGACAGCTCCCATCATCTGCTGCACCGCGGAGATCCTCGCGAACATCGCGCTGCGCGACGGTGCGGACGCGGACGTCGCGCAGGTCGTCATGGACGAGTTCCACTACTACGCGGACCCGCAGCGCGGCTGGGCGTGGCAGGTCCCGCTGCTCGAGCTGCCGCAGGCGCAGTTCGTGCTGATGTCCGCGACGCTGGGCGACACCTCGACGTTCACCGAGGACCTCGAGTCCCGCACGGGACGTCCCGTCGCGGAGGTCACGAGCGCCGAGCGCCCCGTGCCGCTGACGTTCAGCTACGTCGTCGAGCCGCTGGGCGAGGTCATCGAGGAGCTCGTCACGACGCACCGGGCGCCGGTGTACGTCGTGCACTTCACGCAGAAGGACGCGGTCGACCGCGCCCAGGCCCTGCTGAGCATCAACGTCGCGAGCCGTTCGGAGAAGGACGCGATCGCGGCCGAGCTGGGCGACTTCCGCTTCACCTCGGGGTTCGGCAGGACGCTCAGCAAGTTCCTGCGCCACGGCGTCGGCGTGCACCACGCGGGCATGCTGCCCAAGTACCGTCGCGTGGTCGAGCGCCTGACCCAGGCCGGGCTGCTCAAGGTCGTGTGCGGCACCGACACCCTGGGCGTGGGCATCAACGTCCCCATCCGCACGGTCCTCATGACGAGCCTCGTGAAGTTCGACGGCGAGCGCATGCGTCACCTCACGGCGCGCGAGTTCCACCAGATCGCGGGCCGCGCGGGCCGGGCCGGCTACGACACGCTCGGCGAGGTCCTCGTCATGGCCCCCGAGCACGTGATCGAGAACCGCAAGCTGCTGGCCAAGGCCGGGGACGACCCCAAGAAGCTCAAGAAGATCGTCCGCAAGAAGGCCCCTGCCGGTGCGGTCAACTGGACCGACGCGACGTTCGAGCGCCTGCGCGACGCCGACCCCGAGGCCCTGACCAGCCACTTCACTGTCAACCACGCCATGGTGCTCAACGTGCTCGCGCGGGGTGACAAGGGCGAGGACCCGGTGCGAGCCATGAAGCACCTGCTCACGGCGAACCACGACACCGACGCCCAGCGCGAGCGCCACGTGCGCCAGGTGTTCCGCATCTACCGCTCGTTGCGCGTCGCGGGCATCGTCGAGCGCGTGCGCGTGCCCGACCCGACGTACCCGAGCGGGCAGCGCCCCACCGTGCGCCTCACGGTCGACCTGCCGCGCGAGTTCGCGCTCAACCAGCCGTTGTCGCCCTTCGCGCTCGCGGCGCTCGACCTGCTCGACGTCGAGTCCCCCACGCACGCGCTCGACGTCGTCTCGGTTTTGGAGGCGACGCTGTCCGACCCGCGCCAGGTGCTCGTCGCGCAGCAGCACCGGGCCCGCGGCGAGGCCGTCGCGGCCATGAAGGCCGAGGGGTACGAGTACGAGGAACGCATGGCGCTGCTCGAGACCATCACGTGGCCCAAGCCGCTCGCGGACCTGCTCGAGCCCGCGTTCGTGACGTACAAGCACTCGAACCCGTGGGTCTCGGACGCCGAGCTCTCGCCCAAGTCGGTCGTGCGCGACATGGTCGAGCGGGCCATGACGTTCGCCGAGTTCGTCTCGGTGTACGGCCTGGACCGCACCGAGGGTGTCGTGCTGCGCTACCTCGCCGACGCGTACCGCTCGATGCGCCAGACCGTCTCCGAGGAGCACCGCACCGAGGAGGTCCAGGACATCACGGAGTGGCTGGGCGAGCTGGTGCGCGGCACCGACTCGTCGCTGCTCGACGAGTGGGAGCGGCTGGCCAACCCCGTCGACGACGACGCGGACGGCGAGATCGGCGACGGCCCGCTGTCCGGAACGGGGGCCGAGGCCCCCGCCCGTCCCGTCACGGGCAACCCGCGCTCGTTCCGCGTCCTGGTCCGCAACGCCCTGTTCCGCCGGGTCGAGCTCGCGGCGCGGGAGAACTACGACGCGCTCGAGGCCCTCGACAAGGCGAGCGGCTGGGACGGCGACGCGTGGGCCGACGCCCTCGACCCGATGTTCGAGCTGCACGGCAACGACGCGATCGGCGTGGACGCAGCGGCCCGGTCGTCAGCCCTCGTGCAGATCGTCGAGAACGGCGTGCGGCCCGACGGCGAGCGCGTCGAGCCGGGCACGTGGTTCGTCCGCCAGGTGCTCGACGACCCGGCCGGCGACCACGACTGGGCGATCAGCGCCGTCGTCGACCTCGCGGCGAGCGACGAGGCCGGCGCCGTGGTACTGAGCGTCGTGGCGGTCGGGACGATCTGACGCGGCCTACCGGAGCACGTCGTCGGCCGGGCGGCGGGGCGTGCGGGGAGACGTCGGGCTGTAGCCCAGCCGCATGACCATCTGCGGGACGCCCGCGTCGAGCGCCGTGACGAGCTCGGCGCGCGTGGCGGGGTTCTCGAGGACGGTGGTCGCGAACGAGGCGTGCACGAAGTAGGTCGTCGCGGTCAGCAGGACACGTTCGAGCGCCTGGCCGGCCACGAGCCAGTCGCGCACGGTGTCACCCGGGGTCGTGAGGACGGCGAGCGTCGAGCGGTGCTCGAACGCCGCCCGGTCGCTCGTGGTGTCCCCGCCGAAGTGGCGCACGGGCGCCAGGGCGTCGTCGCTCGCGGGGCCGAGCGCAGAGACGGGGATCCCGTCGGGGCGGTCGGGATCGTTCGTGATCCAGCGCGCCTGCTCGACGCGACCGGTGTGGTCCCGCCCGGCCTCCTCCTCGGCCCGCCGGACGAGGTCCAGCAGGACGGTCCGCTCGGGGGCCTGCGGTGCGAGGCTCACGAGGCGCGCACCCTCCGAGGCCGCCGCCTCGTCCAGGTCGTCGACGACGTCGGCGTCGAGCGGCTGATCCTCGAACGGCACGCGGGACGTCGAGCGCCGTTCGATCGCGACCGCGAGGTCGAGCTCGTCGGCGTCGGGCAGGACGCCCGGCACCAGGTCGACGCGCGCGACGAGCGCAGGATCGCCGTCGTCCGGGACGAGCGAGAGCACCGGACGGAAGGACTCGCGGCGGGCCGCGATGCGCAGGTTCGCGAGGAACGCTCCGCAGCTGACGAACATCTCCCGGCCCGCGGGGTCGGCGTGGGTCAGGCGGCGCGAGTCGTCGGCGCGCACGTCGAGCGTCGTGCCGTGCACGTGGACGGACCACGGCTGGGTGTTGTGCACGCTGGGAGCGCGGGACGCGGCCGCGAGGATCCGTTCGATTCTGGGGTCGTCGATGCTCATGTGCGTTCTCCCTGCTTCCGATGCGCCCCTGACGCATCCCCTGCCGGCGGTCACCTCTGCCACTCCGAGCGTCCCAGGAGGTGCCCGGGTCGGCCAGTGCCAAAGGTCCCGGCGGGGCCGAGGTGCAGGTCACAGGCCTGGGCGACCAGAAGGCGAGACCCGTCGTGGCGCGCTTCGGCCCGCCACGACACGCCTGCTCCACCGTCCTACGGTGGCCTCATGAGCACACCGGGACCGCAGTCGACTCCGCACGAGGGCGAGCAGCACCGGAGCGAGGGGACGGGCGCGCGGCTCAACCGCCTCCGGGCCGGGGTGCTCGGCGCGAACGACGGCATCGTGTCGACCGCGGGCGTCGTCGTGGGCGTCGCCGCGACCAGCACGTCGATCCTGGTCATCGCGACGGCGGGGGCCGCAGCGCTGCTCGCGGGCGCCCTGTCGATGGCCGCGGGCGAGTACGTCTCGGTGAGCACGCAGCGCGACACCGAGGAGGCGATGCTCGCCAAGGAGCGCCAGGAGCTCGCGACCATGCCCGACGAGGAGCTCGCCGAGCTCGCAGGGATCTACCGGGCCAAGGGGCTCACGCCCGAGCTCGCGCACGAGGTCGCGGTCCAGCTCACGGCGAACGACCCCCTCGCGGCCCACGCCGACGCCGAGCTGGGCATCGACCCCGACGACCTGACGTCGCCGTGGGAGGCCGCGGTCGCCTCGATCGTGTCGTTCACGGTCGGTGGTCTGCTGCCCCTGGCGGCGATCCTGCTGGCGCCCACCGCGGCCCGGATCCCCGTGACGTTCGTCGCGGTGGTCCTGGCGCTGGTCCTCACCGGCTGGGGCAGCGCACGGCTGGGGCAGGCGCCGACCCGGCGCGCGACGATCCGCACGGTCCTGGGCGGTGCGATCGCCATGGCGGTCACGTACGGGATCGGGTCGCTCGTCGACGTGAACGTCTAGCCGGGGGCCGGCTTCGCGGCTCAGCGCATGAAGGGCCCGAAGATGGAGGCCACCATCGACGCCGCACGGTCGGCGTCCCCGTCAGCGATCGCCTCGACCAGCTCGTGGTGGTGGCGGTGCGCCGCGTCCTCGTCCTCGCGCTCCTCGTCGCGCATGTGGACGGCGAAGACGTCGAGCATGCTCGAGTAGAGCTGCAGGTAGAGCGGGTTGTGCGTCGCCGCCACGATCGCGCGGTGCAGCGCGAGGTCTGCGTCGGCCCGGAAGTCGCGATCACCGGTCGACCAGATCGCCTCCCGTCGGTCGCGCAGCTCGCGCAGCTGCTCGACGTCGGCGTCCGAGCGACTCGATGCGGCAAGCGATGCTGCCGTGCTGTCCAACGCGCGGCGCAGCTCCAGGTAGTGCCGACGGCTGCCCCCCGCGAGCTGGCGCTCGAGGGTGCCCGTGAGCTCCGAGCTGGAGATGACGAAGGTGCCGCGGCCCTGCTCACGGCGCAGCAGGCCGCCGTGCACGAGCGACTGGATCGCTTCGCGGACCGTGTTCCGGCCGACCCCGAACTCCGACACCAGATCGGCCTCGGTCGGGATCCGCTCGCCGACCGGCCAGCGGCCGGAGACCACCTCCGCACGGAAGCGTTCGACGGCCTGGTCGATCAGGCCTGCTCGACGCACGGGCCGACCTGTGTCAGACTCACCAGAATTCATCCCATGATCCCATCATTCGCCGACCTCATCGTGGAGTTTAGCGTGACGACACTCTCTCCAGCACGCCTCCCGGTACGCCGCGGACGGCTGATCCTGTGGGCTGGCCTGGCCATCGCCCTCACCGCGGTCAACCTTCGGACGGCCGTGACCGGAATCACCCCGCTCCTCGAGATCATCGGGGCGGACCTCGGGTTCGGAGTGGCGGTCGCAGGCCTGCTCGGGACCGTGCCCGCGGCGTCGTTCGGCATCTTCGGGTTCCTCGCCCCCGTGGTGACGAGGCGGTTCGGGCTGGAGCGCACGGCCACGGCGGCACTGGGACTGACCGCGCTCTCGCTCCTGGGCCGCGCGTTCTCCGGGACGCCCGTCGCGCTCGTGCTGTCGACCGCGCTGGCCCTCGCCGGGATCGGCGCCGCGAACGTCGTGATCGTCCCCCTGGTGAAGGCCTGGTTCGCGGACCGGCTCGCCCTGTGGACCTCGCTCTACCTGATCCTGATGCAGACGGGCCAGTTCGTCGCCCCGCTGCTGGCCGTCCCGGTGGCGGAAGCGACGACCTGGCGGCTCTCGGTCGGGATCTGGGCGGGCCCGGCCGCACTGGCTGCCGTGGTCTGGCTCGTCCTGGCAACCAGGCTGCCCGCCGGTCATCACAGCCCCACCGCCCCGGCGACGACCGGTGCGAGACCGAGGATCAGCCGGTCCTCGACCGTCTGGGGTCTGGTCGTCCTGTTCGCGATGATGGCGCTGTCCAACTACGGGATCATCACCTGGGTGCCGGCCGTGCTCTCCGACGCAGGTGGGAGCCCGACCCTGGGCGGCTCCATGGTCGCCCTGTACTCGGCGTGGGGCATGGTCGCCGCCCTGGTGGTCCCCCACGTGGCCACGCGCATGACGAACCCCTTCGTCGTGGTCGTCGCGTGCTCGGTCGTCCTGATCGCCGGATACCTGGGCCTGATCCTGTCCCCGTTGGACGGCACGCTGCTCTGGGTGTGCGCGCTGGGCATCGGGGTGAGCACGTTCCCGCTCTGCATGACCCTGATCAACCGTCGGACCAGGACCCCGGAGTCCGCCTCGGCGGTGTCCGGGTTCGTCCAGGGGATCGGCTACAGCCTGGCGTGCTTCGGCCCGCTCGGCCTGGGCCTCCTCCGCGAGGCGACCGGCTCATGGTCGGTCCCGCTCCTCGCGCTCGCGGCGACCGCCGTCCCCGGCGTGGTCGCCGGCTGGTTCGCGTGCCGACCGCGTTTCGTGGAGGACGCTGCGACCCCGCCGGACGTCGCCTCCGCGCCTTCGCAGCCCCCGGGCACGCGCACCTAGGGGCACAATCGTCCTGTGGCCAAGAAGCAGAAGTCGCCCCACGCCGGCACGCCCGCGCTCGTCGCGCTCGAGAAGGCCGGGGTGCCGCACACCGTGCACCCCTACGAGCACGACCCGTCCTCCGACCTGAGCTATGGGCTCGAGGCCGCCGCGGCGATCGGCATCCCGGCCGAGCAGGTGTTCAAGACCCTGGTCGCCTCGGTCGACGGGACGCTCGTCGTGGGCGTCGTGCCCGTGGACCGCAAGCTTGACCTCAAGGCCCTCGCGCACGCGGCGGGCGGCAAGAAGGCGGCGATGGCCGAACAGGCCGCGGCCGAGCGCGCTACCGGGTACGTGGTGGGCGGCATCTCGCCGCTCGGCCAACGTCAGCGGCTGCGCACCGTGGTCGACGAGTCGGCCCTCGGGTTCGACGCGGTGTACGTCTCGGGCGGGAGGCGCGGGCTCGACGTGGGGCTGGCGCCCGCCGACCTGGTGTCCCTCACGGGCGCGGTGACGGCGCCGATCTCGCGGGACTGACGGTTCCTGCGACGACTCCACGACCGCTACCGGGGCAGCGGGTAACACTGTCTCAGCATGCGCGACGGGCCTTCCGGTCCGTGGACCGCGTTCCTAGAGTGGCGAGCGTGCCCGCCGGTACCGACCGCACCACCCTCGGACACCCCGCCAGCCCTGCCAGCCCCGCCAGTCCATGAGCCATCAGGAGGACGCCATGTCCGCTCCCCTCGACACGACCGAGAAGATCGCCGCCTACGCCCACCCCGACCGCCTGGTCTCCACCGACTGGCTCGCCGAGCACCTGCACGACGAGGACGTGGTCGTCGTCGAGTCCGACGAGGACGTGCTGCTCTACGAGACGGGTCACATCCCGGGCGCGGTCAAGGTCGACTGGCACACCGACCTCAACGACCCCGACCTGCGCGACTACCTCGACGGCAAGGGCTTCGCCCAGCTCCTGGGCTCCAAGGGCATCTCGCGCGACACCACGGTCGTCCTGTACGGCGACAAGAACAACTGGTGGGCCGCATACTCGGCGTGGGTCTTCACGCTGTTCGGCCACGAGGACGTCCGTCTCCTCGACGGCGGTCGTGGCAAGTGGATCGCCGAGGGCCGCGAGACCACGACCGACGTCCCCACGCCCGAGCCCGTCGAGTACCCGGTGGTCGAGCGCGACGACGAGACGATCCGCGCCTTCAAGGAGGACGTGCTCGCGCACCTGGGCAACGGCCCGCTCGTCGACATCCGTTCGCCCCAGGAGTTCACGGGCGAGCGCCTGCACATCCCGGACTACCCCGAGGAGGGCGTGCTGCGCGGGGGCCACATCCCCACGGCGCGCAACGTCCCGTGGGCGACCGCGGTCGCAGCCGACGGCACGTACAAGTCGCGCGAGGAGCTCGAGGCGATCTACCAGGAGGGCGGCCTGGGCCTGTCGACCGACGACGACGTCATCACGTACTGCCGCATCGGCGAGCGGTCGAGCCACACGTGGTTCGCGCTGACGTACCTGCTGGGCTTCGACAAGGTCCGCAACTACGACGGCTCGTGGACCGAGTGGGGCAACGCGGTCCGCGTCCCGATCGTCAAGGGAGCCGAGCCGGGCGAGGTCTCCGCGCGCCTCTGACGTCCGCCGTCTCCCGCGGATGCCCGACGGCGGTGGGCCGGGTCACGTACCCGGCCCACCGCCGTCGGGCCTCCGTCGTGTCACCACGGCGCCGCGGGCGCGGACGTGCGCCGGCTCAGACCCTGCGCACGACCGGCGGCACCCAGCGGCCGTCGAGCGCCTCGGGGAGCGGTGCGTAGAGCCGCATCGTCACGCCCAGCGGGCCTCGCGGCGCGGGGAGCCAGTTCGCCTCGCGGTCCGCGCGCGGGCTCTCGTGCTGCAGGTACAGGTCGAGCGACCCGTCCTCCCCGTACTGCAGGTCGTCGCGGTCGCCGATCGCGAACCGGTCGAGGGCGTTCGCCACCTGGTAGCCCTCGGCGTCGTACATCGTGACCGACCAGAAGGCCGCCGCGGGCGGGAGCTGGTCGGCGTCGAAGTGCAGCACGTAGTCGTGGTCCCCGTTCAGGGCCTGACCGTCCGCGTCGGTCGCGAGGAGCGGGTAGATCGCGTCCTCGACCGGGTTGGCTCCCAGCCCGACGAGCGTGACGACGGCCCGCTTGAGGTAGAAGTTCCCGTAGACGCCCATGGTGTCGCGGTAGAGCATCCAGCCGTTCGCCACGGTCCCGAGCGTCGCGCGCGACGTGTCCAGCAGCGCGCGGGCGCTCTCCGCCCCGGCCTCGATCTCCGCGATCTCGGCGTCGTCGAACTGCCCGGCGTCGAAGTCCTCGCCCGGGACGATGCCCAGCGCACCGATGCGGGCGAGCACCGAGAAGTCGGTCAGGTGCGGCGGGTTCGTGTCGAGGAGCCTGGTCGCGTACGTGAAGAAGTCGACCGCGCTGAGGGAGTCCACCAGGTGCAGCGGCTCGGTCCGCGTGTCCGCGGTCGGGTCGATCGTGAACGGCGGCCGCTCCCCCAGCTCCTGCACCGACAGGCCGTCCTGCACCGCGTGGACCGCCGGGTAGTCCGCGACGCCGTTGGTCTGGATGCGCCCGATGACCCACACCTGCGGGGTGGGCGCGACGATCAGCGCGACGTCCTCCGGGAGGTCGTCGTAGAACTCCGTGAGGTCGCCCTCGTAGTCCGGTCCGACGATCAGGTAGTCCCCCGCGCCTGTCCCCGTGGTCCGCTTGCCGATCGTCGCGAAGACCTCGGTCCACATGTCCAGCAGGGGCAGCATGTAGTAGCGGTCGTCGGTGTCGGGGACGTGGAGCAGCACGGGGCCGTCGGTCAGGTCGAGCCACAGGTTCGCGTACAGCGTGTCGAAGTTGGGGCGGACCACGGCCCGGAAGTCCGCGGGCGGGAACTCCCGCAGGTGGTGGAACACGTTGGGCGGCCCGAACCCGGGGCGGACGCCGGCCGCCACGTTCGTGGCCTGGCGCCGGCTGAGGTCCATGGTCACGAGCGGGTACAGGTAGACGTACGCCTCGTGGCTCAGCGTGCGCAGGTCGTTCGACAGGGTTCCCATGACGCTCCGTCCGTCCGCGCCGTGCGTCGGCGCACTCGTGGCTCAACGTATCGACGGGGAGCAGGCGGTGCGCGTCGAGCGCGCCGTGCCGGGCCCGGGCCGGCGCCGCGGCCGGCGCCCGGGCGCTAGCGGACGGCCCGACGGCGAGCCGTCCGCTGGGCGGTCCGGCGCTGCCCGGGCGCGTCGCGGGTGGGAGGATCGACGGATGACCGACGACGCCGCGACCGCCCTGCCCCCGGTCCTCACCGAGATCCGCGACGACTTCCTCGCGCTCGGCGAGCGCGACCGCCTCCAGCTCCTCCTCGAGTTCTCGCGCGAGCTCCCGGACCTGCCCGCGCGCTACCAGAACGCGCCCGGGCTGCTCGAGCGCGTCGAGGAGTGCCAGTCGCCCGTGCGCGCGTTCGCCGAGGTCGAGGAGGACGGGGTCCACCTGTACGCGACCGCGCCGGCCGAGGCCCCGACCACGCGCGGATTCGCGTCGATCCTGGCGCAGGGGCTCGACGGGCTGACACCCGAGCAGGCGCTCGCCGTGCCCGACGACTACCCGTTCATGATCGGGCTGACGAACGCCGTGAGCCCCCTGCGGCTCAACGGCATGACGGGCATCCTGCTGCGCGCCAAGCGGCAGATCCGCGAACAGGTCGCGGCGGGCTGAGGGTCCTCAGCCGCGGTCGTCGGCCTGCGCGTCGAAGCGCTCGCGGTGCCCCTGGATCTCGTCGGTGTTCTCCATGGCCCACTCCACGAGGGCCAGGACCGGCGGCAGCAGCGTGCGCCCCAGGTCGGTGAGCTCGTAGTCGACCCGCGGCGGGACGACCGCGTGGACCGTCCGGCTCACGAGCCCGTCGCGCTCGAGCTGGCGCAGGTTGAGCGTGAGCATGCGCTGGGAGATCCCGCTGATGCCGTGCAGCAGCTCGGTGAAGCGCAGCGGCCCGCTCGAGAGAGTGCCCAGGATGAGTGCGCTCCACTTGTCCCCGACCCTGTCCAGGACACGCCGGACCTCGCTGCTCGCGTGGTCGGCGCCGCAGCCGCCTCCGTCGGGGACGGGCACGTGAAGGTCGTCGGGAGCCTGCGACCGGTGGGTACCGCTGGTGGCGGCGGACATGAGTTCTCCGTTCCGGACCCACCGGGAACACCGGTGTGCCTTTTGTAGACCTCCTCCAGGTTACCCATGATGTCCTCCGGCACAAAAGGTGACCGACCCTACGGACGGTTACCGACCATCCTCTTCCGCGCACCCGCCGCGACATGGCGGCGTGCCACGACCTCGAAGGAAACCCTATGAACATCGCCCTCTGGATCGCCGCAGGTCTGCTCGCCGTCGCCTTCGCCGGTGCGGGCTTCATGAAGCTCACGACCCCGGCCGGCAAGCTGATGGAGCAGATGCGCTGGGTCACGCCGGGGCGTCTGACCGCGGTCCGGGTGCTCGGGGCGCTCGAGATCCTCGGCGCCGTCGGCCTGATCCTGCCGCTCGTGACCGACATCGCGCCGATCCTCACCCCGATCGCGGCCGTCGGCCTCGCGGTCACGCAGGTCGGCGCCATCCCGCTGCACGTCCGCCTCGGCGAGAAGCAGTCCGTGCCGGTCAACACCGTCCTGCTGCTGCTCGCAGTGTTCGTCGCCGTGGGGCGCTTCGCCGGCTGGGGCGCGTGACGCCGTCGGGCCGCTGAGACGCCGAGACGCCGAGAAGCGCGTCGAGTGTGACGTTCGGGCTGTCACCGGACCTCCGGGACAGCCCGAACGTCACACTCGACGTACGGGCCGGACGGGGCCCGCGATCACGCCTGGTCGCGCAGCGCCAACCTCCGCGCGAGCACCGCACACACGATGAGCTGGAGCTGGTGGAACACGATGACCGGGACGGCGATCGTGCCCGCGACCGCGACCGGGAAGAGCACCGCAGCCATGGGCAGCCCCGTGGCCAGGCTCTTCTTGGAGCCGCACATGAGCAGCGCGATGCGGTCCTCGACGCCGAGCCGCAGCCCCGCCCCGCCCCACCAGGTCACCGCGAGCATGACCGCGAGGATCACCGCGCTGATCCCGACGAGAGCCAGGATCGTCCACCCCGAGATCCCGGCCCACACGCCCGCGCTCGTCGCCGCGGCGACCGCACCGAAGACCACGATCAGGATCGTGCCGCGGTCCACCGACAGCGTGAGCCAGCGCCGCGCCCGGACCCACCGGCCCACGAACGGCTGCAGGAGCTGGCCCACGACGAACGGGGCGAGCAGGTGCAGCAGGACGTCGCGCAGACCGCTCAGTCCGCCGGTCGCGCCGCTCGACGACATGAACCACAGGACCAGCAGCGGCGTCACGACCATGCCCACGACGTTCGAGACCGTGGCCCCGCAGATCGCGCCCGCGATGTTCCCGCGCGCGACCGACGTGAACGCGACCGACGACTGGACGGTCGAGGGCAGCAGCGACAGGAAGAGGATGCCCGCCGCGAGCGGCGCCCCGACCACGGGCGTCACGGCCCACGAGACGGCGAGCCCCACGAGCGGGAAGACCACGTAGGTCGAGGCGAGGATCCCACCCTGGAGGCGGACGTTCCTCAGGCCTGACCAGACCTCGCTCGTCGACAGTCGCATGCCGTAGACCAGGAACAGGACGGCGACCGCGACGTCGGCGACCGTGTCGACGACACGCTGGACGTCGGCCGGCACCGGGACCACGAGCCCCAGGACCATGGTCGCGACGAGAGCCACGATGAACGGGTCGACCCACTGCTTCAGCACCTGGCGCACGAGGGACGAGTCTAGGTGTCACCGGCCGGTAGGCGGCCGTCGTCGACCGTCAGGACCGGCGAGCCCTCGGAGCCTCGCCGGTCCTGACGCCTCGCACGCGGACGCCGCTACGGGTGCGCGTGCCCCTGGTACCGGTGGAGCGCGGCCTGCGCGTGGTCGGGCACGCTGCCGTCCTTGTTCGCGACCAGGAAGATCCCGCCCATGCCCATGTCGGAGTGCGACTGCACGTGGCAGTGGACCATCCAGGCCCCCGGCCCGACGTTCTCCCCGGCGATCACCTGGAAGCCGAACGAGTCCCCCGGGTTGAGGTCGCGCGTGTCGACGACCTGGGTCGGGTCGCCGGGCCCCGTGAGGTAGCCCGTGCGGTTGTTCGCCCACCTGTGCGCGTGCAGGTGGAAGGTGTGGAACGCGTTGCCGTGACCGATCGCCACGAACTCGACGCGCTCACCCTGGTTCGCCTCGAACACGGGCACGTTCGGCGCGACCTGGTTGTTGATCGACATGCCGTTGAAGGCGACCGTGTACTGGCGGTCGGGCAGGACGTCGCCCTTGCGCCGGACGATCAGCGCGCCGTACATGCCGACCTTGACGCCCTCGGTGCCGTGGTCGGTGCCCAGCGCGTGGTCGTGGTAGTGCCAGTAGCCCGCGCTGCCCGGCATCCACTGGCCGCCCTTGGTCGTGTACGCGGCGTGGGTCCGCCACACGTACGTCCGCGACTGTCCGGGTTCGTTGAACGAGGCGTTGAGCGGGCTGCCGTCGGAGTCGTAGCTGTAGCTCACGCCGTGCGCGTGCAGCGACAGGCGCTTGTCCGTGGTGTTGACCAGGGTGATCTCGAACGTCTCGCCCTCCCACATCTCGAGGGTCGGGCCGGGAACCGTCGCCTGTCCGGGAGCGAGCCCGTAGCCGATCAGCCCGCCGGGCAACGCCTCGGCGTACATCGTCAGGCGGCGGACCTTGTCCTTGCCCGGCTTGCCCTTGTCGGGCTTGCCGTGGTTCCCGTTGCCGTGCGCGGCGGCGGGTGCCGCGCCGAGCCCGAGCACGGCCGGCGCCACGAGGCCCGCGACGGTGCCGGTCAGCATCGACCGTCGCGAGATCTGTCGCTTGAGCAGTCCGTCGGGGGCGGCGGTGTCCTGTGTCATCGTTCTCCCTCTCCTCTGCCCACCGGCGGGTCGTGGGGATCCGGGGGCGGTCAGGTCTTCGTCGTCGAATCCCTGCGTGCCCGGGTCGAGCGGTCGCGTGCGGGATGGGCGACGGGACCGTTCGGCCGGGCGTGGACTGCACGCGGAGCGCGTGGCACCGCTCTGTGGCCGACGACGTCGTGGGCCCGCTGCGGTGCGGCTCCCGTGGTGACGGGTCCGGTGCACGCCCGACCCTAGGGAGACTTCTGTCGTCGGTCAAGCACAAGTTGTTTGGTATACCTTTTTGTTTAGCGTTTCTCACTCCAGAAGAACGGCCGGCCGTACCCGTCGAGCCCCGCCAGGACCGTGCGGAGGTCGCCGCTCAGAACAGCGTGTATCCGCCGTCGACCGTCACGACGGCCCCCGTCATGAAGCTCGACGCCTCGCTCGCGAGCATGACCACGACCGGCCCCAGCTCGGCCGGCGTCCCCCACCGCTTCATGGCCGCAGGCGCCACGCAGTCGTCGTAGTACTCGGGCTGGTCCACGGGCGACGCCTCCGTGAGGATGTAGCCCGGCGCGACCGCGTTGACCCGGATCCCGTGCGGCGCCCACTCCGCGGCGAGCCCCTTGGTGAGCTGGTGCACCGCGGCCTTCGACGCGAGGTAGGCCGGCTGCCAGCGTGGGCGGTTCACGATCTGCGCGGACATCGACCCGACGTTGACGATCGTCCCACCGCGCCCGTCCTCGACCATCTGCCGGGCCACGGCCCGCGAGCAGTACCAGACGCCGTCGAGGTTCGTCGCGAGCGTGCGGTGCCACACGTCGTCCTCGATCTCCAGGGCCGCGCCCCCGATCGAGATCCCCGCGTTGTTGACGAGCACGTCGACCCCGCCGCCCTCGCGCCCGACCTGCGCGACGACGTCGTCCACCTGCTCGCGGTCCGTCACGTCGAGCTCGTAGCCGTGCGCGTCGAGGCCCAGCGCGCGCAGCTCGTCGGCCGCGGACCGCGCGGCCTCGACCGTGGTGGCGGTCAGCGCGACACGCGCGCCCGCCTCCCCGAGGGCCTGGGCGAGGCCGCGGCCGATGCCCCGGCTCCCCCCGGTGATCAGCGCCGTGCGGCCGGCGAGCGAGAACGAGTCCAGGACGGGCATGGGTCTTCCGATCAGGAGCGGGTGAGGGCGGGCGGCGTGTGTGCTCACGGCCCGGTGGAACGACGACGGCGCCGGCCCCGCCTGGGGGCCGGCGCCGCGGCGGCTCAGAAGTCGAACAGGTCCTCGAGCCAGGACTCCTTCTTCTTGCGCTTGCGGTAGCGCGGGTCGTCGCTGCGGTACTGGTCGGAGCCGCGGTAGCGGTCGTCCCCGCGGTACTCGTCACGGCGACGGTCGTCGCCCCGGTAGTCGTCGCGACGGCGGTCGTCCGCGTAGCCGTAGGGCGCTTGCGGCGGGACCGGGAGCTGCTGGGTCGGCGGGTACTGCACGGGCGGCGGGGTCGCGGCGCGGGGCGCACCGTGCGGCGCGGCCGCAGCGGCAGGGCCACCCGCCTCGGCGGCGATCTCGGCCTCGAGGCTGCGGTCGATGATCTTGTCGAGCTCACCCCGGTCGAGCCACACTCCGCGGCACGTGGGGCAGTAGTCGATCTCCACGCCCTTGCGGTCGGACATCACGAGCACGGTCTGGTCGAGAGGGCACAGCATGACGGGTCTCCTTCGTCGGGTCGAACGCTCAACGGTCGGCGCGCGGCGGTGGTTCCCGCTCGCCCGGAACGTGCCGGGCAGCGGGGCCGTGCGACAGGGTACGGCGGCGGGGTCAGACCTCGAAGAGGTAGCCCATGCCCGGCTGGGTGATGATGTGCCGCGGGTTCGCGGGGTCGTCCTCGAGCTTGCGCCGCAGCTGCGCGGTGTAGACGCGCAGGTAGTTGGTCTCGGCCGAGTACGCGGGCCCCCACACGTCGTGCAGGAGCTGGAGCCGTCCGACCATGCGCCCACGGTGACGCACCAGGACCTCGAGCAGCGACCACTCGGTCGGGCTGAGGCGCACCTCCTGCCCGGCTCGCAGCACGCGGCGCCGGGCCAGGTCGATCCGCAGGTCGCCCGCCTCGACGACGGGCTCGGACGCCTCGGCCGGCTGGGCGCGGCGCACCGCGGCCCGCAGCCGCGCGAGCAGCTCGTTCATCGCGAACGGCTTCGTCACGTAGTCGTCCGCGCCCGCGTCGAGCGCGTCGACCTTGTCGTCGCCGAGCTGGCGGGCCGAGAGCACCACGATGGGCACGGCGCTCCACCCCCGGACGCCCGCGATGACCTCGAAGCCGGAGAGGTCAGGCAGGCCCAGGTCGAGGAGGATCACGTCGGGGCGGGCGCTCGCCGCCGCGTCGAGGGCCTCCGTGCCCGTCATGGCCACGGTCACGTCCCAGCCGTGCGCTCGCAGGTTGATCGCGAGGGCGCGCACGAGGCCCGCGTCGTCGTCGACGACCAGCACCCTGTTGCCGTCGACGCTCATCCGCGTACCTCGCCCTTCTCGTCGTCCGTCATGCCCGCCGTGCCGGCCGGGCCACCGCTGTCAGTGCTCACGGCGTCATCCTCCCGTGCGTCGCGCGGCACCGTGACCACCATGGTCAGTCCGCCGCCCGGCGTGTCCTCGGGCGTGATGGTCGCGCCCACGGCCCGGGCGAGGCCGTCGGCGACGGCGAGCCCCAGTCCCAGGCCCTCGCCGGTCGTGTCACCGAGGCGTTGGAAGGGCTCGAACATGCGGACCTTGGACTCGTCGGACAGGCCACGACCCGTGTCGACGATGCGCAGCTCGATCTCGCGCGGGCCGGCCGACGCCGTGATCCGCACGGGCTCGCCGGGTGGGCTGTGCCGCACGGCGTTCGAGGTAAGGTTCGCGACCGCGCGTTCGAGCAGCCCGGGGTCCGTGCGCACGAGTGGCAGGTCGTCGGGCACGTCGAGACGCACGACACCCGGCCCGTAGGGCTCGACCGCGAGCGGCACGATCTCGTCGACCGACGCCGCGCGCAGGACGGGACGCACGCTGCCCGTCTGGAGCCGCGAGAGGTCCAGCAGGTTGTCGATCAGCTTCTCGAGCCTCCCCGTCGAGTCCTGGATGGTCCGCGTCAGGGCCTCGGTGTCCTCGGCGTCGAGGTCGACGTCCGGGGAGGCCAGCCCGTCGACCGCCGTACGGATCGCGGCGAGCGGGGTGCGCAGGTCGTGCGAGACGGCCGCGAGGAGCGCGGTGCGGGTCGCGTCGGCCTCCTCGAGGACGGCGGCCTGGGCCGCCTGCTCGCGCAGTCGCCGGTACTCCAGGACGAGCCCGGCCTGCGCGGCGAAGGCCTCGAGGACCTGCCGGTCGCTCGCGGGCAGGGCCCGCCCCCACAGGGACAGGCGGTGGTGGTCGTCGACGCGCAGCTCGGTGCGCCCGGGGTCGTCACGGTGCCCGACGGCGGAGCTCGCCCGGGAGCGCACGTCGCCGTCGGCGGGCATCCGGTCGCCCTCGGCGGAGATCCCGTCACCCCCGGCGAGCGGGCGGTCACCCTCGGCGGGCAACGCGTCACCCTCGGCGCGGCCCGTGGTCGCGACCGTCCGCCACGCGCTCCTCTCCCCTGCGCGCGACTCGAGCTCGACCCGCGACAGGCCGAACGTCTCGGCCAGCCGCGTGACGATGGCCTGCGCGGTGTCCTCGCCCGAGAGCACCGACCGCGAGAGCGCGGCGAGGGTCGAGGCCTCGGCCCGCGCCCGGTACGCCTGCACGGTCCGCCGCGCCGCGAGGTCCACGACCGACGCGACGGCCGCCGCGACGAGCACGAACACCAGGAGCGCCAGGAGGTTCTCCGGGTCCTGGACCGTGAGGAACCCCGTCGGTGGCGTGAAGAACCAGTTGAGGCACAGGAACGACACGACGGCTGCGGCCACGGCGGGCCAGAGCCCGCCCACGAGCGCGACGCCCACCGAGCCCGCGAGGAACAGCATGAGCTCGGTCGAGAGCGACACGTCCTCGCGCAGCAGCCAGAAGATCCCGGTCAGCACGGCGGGCACGACGAAGGCCAGGGCCCACCCGGCGGCCCGGCGTCGCCGGGACAGCGCCGACCACCGCCCCCGCAGGAGCCTGCCCGTGCGGGCCTTCTCGTGCGTCACGAGGTGGACGTCGATCGTCCCGGCGAGGCGCGCGATCTCCGTGCTGGACGAGCCCAGCAGCGCCTCGCGCCAGCGGGAGTGCCGCGAGACGCCCACGACGATCATGGTCGCGTTGACGCCCTGCGCGAAGTCGACGACTGCCGACGCGACGTCCTCCCCCACGACCGTGTGGAACGTCCCGCCGAGCGACTCGACGAGCTCGCGCGACGCGGCGATGGCTGCGGGCGGGGCGCTGGGCAGCCCGTCGGTGGCCAGGACGTGCACCGCGACGAGCTCGGAGCCCGATGCGCGCTGGGCGATGCGGGCGCCGCGTCGCAGCAGCGTCTCGCCCTCCGGCCCACCCGTGACGGCGACGACGACGCGCTCGCGCGCGGGCCACGTGCCGACGATCGCGTGGTCGGCCCGGTAGCGGGTCAGGGCGTCGTCGACGCGGTCGGCGAGCCACAGGAGCGCGAGCTCGCGCAGGGCCGTGAGGTTGCCCGTGCGGAAGTACGACGACAGCGAGGCGTCGATCTGCTCGGCCCGGTACACGTTGCCGTGCGCGAGGCGGCGGCGCAGCGCCTGGGGCGAGAGGTCGACGAGCTGGATCTGGTCGGCGTCGCGCACGACCTGGTCGGGCACGGTCTCACGCTGGCGCACGCCCGTGATGGCCTCGACGTCGCCCGTGAGCGACTCGAGGTGCTGCACGTTGACCGTGGTCACGACGTCGATGCCCGCGGCCAGGAGGTCCTGCACGTCCTGCCAGCGCTTGCGGTGCCGCGATCCGGGCGCGTTGGTGTGCGCGAGCTCGTCGACCAGCGCCACCTGGGGCGCGCGGGCGATCACGGCGTCGACGTCGAGCTCGGTCAGCTCGACGTCGCGGTGGCTCACGACGCGGCGCGGCACCACCTCGAGGTCGCCGATCTGCGTGATCGTGGCGGCGCGCCCGTGGGTCTCGACGAGTCCCACGACCACGTCGGTGCCGCGGGCTCGCCGCCGGTGCGCCTCGCCGAGCATCGCGTACGTCTTGCCCACGCCCGGGGCCGCCCCGAGATACACGGTGAGGACCCCCGGGCGGCGAGCGACGCCGTCGGGCCGGGGGGTGCCGGACGCGCCCGGGACCGGGCGCCCCTCCTGGGGGCTCCCGGACCCTGCGGCCTCCTGACCGCCGCGCGTCTCAGGCACGGGGCACCCGCGCCGTCCGGTCCACGGCGGGGGGCCTCGCGCTCGTCGTCATGGGTTCATCTTCTCCGAGTTCTCGAGCGCGAGGTTGAGCTCGAGAACGTCGACACGCGGTTCACCCAGGACGCCGAGGTCCCGGCCCGCGGTGTGCCGGGCCACGAGGTCCGCGACGACGGTCTCGTCGAGGCCCCTGGCCTCGGCGACCCGCGCGACCTGCAGGGCCGCGTACGCGGGGCTGATCTGCGGGTCGAGGCCCGACGCCGACGCCGTGAGCGCGTCGGCCGGCAGCGACGCGGGGTCCACGTCGTTCAGGTCCGCGAGCGCCGCCCGGCGCTCCTCGATCGAGGCGACGAGCTCGGGGTTGAGCGGCCCGAGGTTCGTGCCGGCCGAGGCGAGCGTGTCGTAGCCGTCGCCCGCGGCCGAGGGACGGCCGTGGAACCAGCGCTCGGCGTCGTCGGCCGCGGCGAAGTCCTGGCCGATCAGCGCGGACCCCACGACGGGGGCCCCGTCCGCCCCTGTGTCGGTGATCGACGCGGCGTGCGTGCCGTCGCTGCGCACGAGCGAGCCGTTCGCCTGCCACGGCAGGGCGAGCTGCCCGACGCCCCACACCGTGAGCGGGTACGCCACACCCAGGAGCAACGTCAGGACGAGCAGGACGCGCAGGCCCGCGAGCGTCTGGCGGAACAGCGAGGCGGCACCGGCCGAGGCCGAGGGGCGCGCGAGGGGGGCGGGGCGTCCGGGGACGCCCGCGGGGGTCGAGAGAGTTCCAGGCATGTCAGCCAATCCCGGGGATGAGGGAGATCACGAGGTCGATGAGCTTGATCCCGACGAACGGCGCCACGAGGCCGCCCACGCCGTAGACCAGAAGGTTGCGGCGCAGCATCGCCGACGCCGACGACGGCCGGTACCGCACGCCCTTGAGCGAGAGCGGGATGAGCACCAGGATGATGAGCGCGTTGAACACGACGGCCGACAGGATGGCCGACTCGGGGCTCGACAGCCGCATGACGTTGAGCACCGCGAGCTGCGGGAACACGACCATGAACATCGCGGGCAGGATCGCGAAGTACTTCGCGATGTCGTTCGCGATGGAGAAGGTCGTCAGGGCCCCGCGCGTGATGAGCAGCTGCTTGCCGATCTCGACGATCTCGATGAGCTTGGTCGGGTCGGAGTCGAGGTCCACCATGTTGCCCGCCTCCTTGGCGGCGGTGGTCCCGGTGTTCATCGCGACGCCCACGTCGGCCTGCGCCAGGGCGGGGGCGTCGTTGGTGCCGTCGCCCGCCATGGCGACGAGCCGCCCGCCGGCCTGCTCGCGCCGGATGAGCGCGAGCTTGTCCTCGGGCGTCGCCTCGGCCAGGACGTCGTCGACGCCCGCCTCGGCGGCGATGGCCCGCGCGGTCACGGCGTTGTCGCCCGTGACCATGACGGTGCGGATGCCCATGGCGCGCAGCTCGTCGAACCGTTCGCGCATGCCGACCTTGACGACGTCCTTGAGGTGGACGACGCCGAGCACTCGCGCGGGCCCCTCGCCGACCTGCTCGGCCACGACGAGCGGTGTGCCGCCCGAGGAGCTCACGGCGTCGACGTGGGCCGCGAGCTGTTCGGCGGCAGTGCCACCGGGCCCGCTGCTCGTCGACGACCCGGTCGAGTGCACCCAGCGCTGGACCGCGCTGCCGGCGCCCTTGCGGATGCGGCGAACGCGCCCGTCGGGCAGCGGCAGGTCGATCCCGCTCATGCGCGTCTGCGCGGTGAAGGGCACCATCTCGGCGCCGGTGAGGTCGTCCGCGTCGCCCGCCGTGCCGTTGCTGCCCGACGGCGTCACGCGCGCCGCGTGGTCGGGCTCCCCTGCCCCCGGGGCCGGGCCGGACGCCGGGGCCCCCACGCCGTACCGCTCACGGACGAGCACCACGATGCTCTTGCCCTCTGGCGTCTCGTCCGCGAGCGAGGAGAGCCGGGCCCCCTCGGCGAGCTGCTCCGTCGTGACGTCGCCGACCGTGAGGAGGTCGGCCGCCTGCCGGTTGCCGTACGTGATGGTGCCGGTCTTGTCGAGCAGCAGCACGTCGACGTCGCCCGCGGCCTCGACCGCGCGGCCCGACATCGCGAGCACGTTGCGCTGGACGAGACGGTCCATGCCCGCGATGCCGATCGCCGACAGCAGCGCGCCGATGGTCGTGGGGATGAGGCACACGAGCAGCGAGATGAGGACGATCATCGACTGCTTGGAGCCCGAGTACACCGCGAACGGCTGGAGCGTCACGACGGCCAGCAGGAAGATGATCGTGAGCGAGGTCAGCAGGATGTTGAGCGCGATCTCGTTGGGCGTGCGCTGGCGCTCCGACCCCTCGACGAGCGCGATCATCCGGTCGACGAACGTGTGGCCCGCGGGGGCCGTGATCCGCACGACGATCGTGTCGGACAGGACGACGGTTCCGCCCGTGACCGCCGACCGGTCACCGCCCGACTCCCGGATCACGGGGGCGGACTCGCCCGTGATCGCGGACTCGTCGACCGACGCGACGCCCTCGATCACGTCGCCGTCACCGGGGATGATCTCGCCCGCCCGGACGACCACCACGTCCCCGACGCCCAGCGTCGAGGAGGGGACCTCCGCCGTCGGGAGGGCCGCGAGACCTGTGCCCGACGCCAGGGTGTCTGAGGGAGCCATGACGCGCCGCGCGGTCGTCTGCTGCTGGGTCGCGCGCAGGCTCGACGCCTGCGCCTTGCCGCGGCTCTCCGCGATCGACTCGGCGAGCGTCGCGAACAGCACGGTCGCCCACAGCCACACCGCGATGGCCCACGCGAACACGCTGGGCTCGAACGCGGCGAGGAGCGTCGTGGCCACGGCACCGAGCTCGACGACGAACAGCACGGGCGACGTGTACAGCTCACGCGGGTCGAGCTTGCGGAACGCCCCGGGCAGCGCGGCCCGGACCTGCGCCCCCGAGAGCGACGCCCCACGCCCGGCCCCGGTCTTGCGGCCGGAAGGCCCATGGGGGGCCGAAGGACCAGCTGCACCAGCCGCGTCGCCCGCACCGTCATCGGCAGCACCGGCTGAGCCCGGAGCGACAGGAAGCAGGACCGCGTCGGACGCACCAGCAGGAGCGTCCCCGCGGGGGGCGGGGCGGGTCGTGGCGGGCTTGGCGGAGGACCGAGGAACGAGGTCCTCTGGAAGACCCGCCCCGCCCCCCGCGGGGACGCTCCCCGAGGGAGCGACGGAAGAAGAACGATTCATGAGAGCGACTCCACGATGGGACCGAGCGACAGCACGGGGACGAAGGTGAGCCCGACGACGACCAGGGCGACGGTCCCCAGGACGCCCACGAAGAGCGGCTGGTGCGTCGGGAGGGTGCCCGCGGTGGCGGGGACCGTCTTCTGGGAGGCGAAGCGTCCGGCGAGGGCCAGGACGAGGGCCATGGGGATGAAGCGGCCGGCGAGCATCGCGATGCCGAGGGCCGTGTTGTAGAAGGGCGTGCCGGAGGTGAGACCGCCGAACGCCGAGCCGTTGTTGTTGGCCGCGGACGTGAACGCGTACAGGACCTCGGAGAGCCCGTGCGGGCCCGCCTCCTGGATGCCGGCCTGCCCGGCGGGCAGCGCGATCGCGAGGGCCGTGCCGACCAGCACGAGGAACGGGACGGTGAGGATGTAGAGCGCGACGAGCGTGATCTCCTGGCGGCCGATCTTCTTGCCCAGGTACTCGGGGGTGCGCCCGACCATGAGGCCCGACACGAAGACCGCGACGATCGCGAGCATGAGCATCCCGTACAGGCCGGAGCCCACGCCGCCCGGCGCGATCTCGCCGAGCATCATGGTGAACATCGTGACGCCGCCGCCCGGGGCGGTCAGGGAGTCGTGCATGGCGTTGACCGCCCCGGTCGAGGTGCCCGTGGTGGACGCGGCGAACAGGGCGCTCGCGGCGAGGCCGAAGCGGGTCTCCTTGCCTTCCATGGCGCCGCCCGCGGCGAGCGGGGCGGCACCGGGGCCGGCCATCTCGGCCCAGGTGATGAGCGCGACCGCGACGAACCACAGCGCGCCCATGGCCCCGAGGATCGCCCAGCCCTGGCGCTTGTCGCCGACCATGAGGCCGAACGTGCGGGGCAGCGTGAAGGGGATGACGAGGATCAGGAAGATCTCGAACAGGTTGGAGAACGGGGTGGGGTTCTCGAGCGGGTGCGCCGAGTTGGCGTTGAAGAACCCGCCGCCGTTGGTGCCGAGCTCCTTGATGACCTCCTGCGAGGCGACGGGGCCGCCGAGCACGTGCTGCGTGCCGCCCGCGACCGTGTCGATCGCGGTGTGCGCGTCGAAGTTCTGGATGACGCCCGTGGCGAGCAGCACGAGCGCCCCGACGAACGCCATGGGCAGCAGGATGCGCACGCAGGTGCGGGTCAGGTCGGACCAGAAGTTGCCGACGCGCCCGTCGGTGCCCGAGCGCATGAAGCCGCGGATCAGGGCGACCGCGACCGAGATCCCGACGGCCGCGGACACGAAGTTCTGCACCGCGAGCCCGGCCATCTGGAGCAGGTGCCCCGCGGCGGCCTCGCCCGAGTACCACTGCCAGTTCGTGTTGGCCACGAACGAGACCGCGGTGTTCCATGCACCGGCAGGGTCGAACGCCGAGAACCCGAGGTTCATCGGCAGGTGCGCCTGGAGGCGCGCGAGCCCGTACAGGACCAGGAGCGAGGCCGTCGAGAAGCCGAGGAGCGAGAGCAGGTAGGTGCTCCACCTCTGCTCGGCGTCGGGGTCGACGCGCATGATCCGGTACCCGGCCCGTTCGACCCGCAGGTGCCGGGGCGAGGTGAAGACGCGCGCCATGTAGGCGCCGAGCGGGGCATGGACCGCGGCGAGCGCGAGGAGGAGCAGGGCGACCTGCCCGACGGCGATCCACACGCTGGGCGTCTGTGTCGCCGCCTGCGTCGCTGTCTGGGTCAGGACGGCGGTCTGGGCCAGCGCGGAGGTCTGGGTGAGCACGGTCGCGCTCACCGGACCTTGTCGCTGCGGAGCAGGGCGACGAACAGGTAGCCGAGGAGCACCACGACGGTGCCGAGCCCGACCCAGTCGAGGACCGTCATGACGCGGACCCCCCGGAGGAGCCGTGGCGGCGTGCCACGAGGCCGACGGCGGTGAAGAACACCACGGTCAGCAGGATGTAGGCCAGGTCGGCCATCTGAGCTCTGCCTTCGAACGTCGTGCGGCGGGCGGCTCCGTGGATCGCGAGCGGCTGCTCGTGGTCGGTGCGGGAGGCGCGGTGCCGGTGCGCAGCTCCTGCGCACACCTCAGGTCTACGGCGTGGGCGGGGCGTCACGGGTCGGCGTTGACGGGTTCTTGACGGGGCCCGGGCGCGTGTTGACGCAACCCTGACGGCGGGCGGTCGGCACCGCCCGTGCTCCTCGCGGGGGCCGGTACCGGGGTCGGCTCCGGCGCCCCCGGGCAAAGGGTCGCGGCGGGATCAGAGGGGCGGCGAGACGGGATCAGTCGGCGTCGAGGCGCTCGCGCAGCTCCTCGGCGAGGTGCAGGTCGTCGTCGAGCGCCGCGAGGGCGTCCGCGAGCAGGGGCAGCGACTCGGCGCCGGCGAGGAACCGGGCGGCCGCGACGTCGTCGTGCAGCTGGAGCGCGAGGTCCGCCCGCAGGACGAGGGCCCGGAAGCGCAGGCGTTCGGAGACGGTCCGGGTCCGCACGCCCTCGGCGTCGAAGGCCCGGTCGAGGACGCGGGCCGCCCCCGTGGGGTCGCCCGCTCCTCGCAGGATGCGTGCGTGCTCGACGGCACGGGCGATGTCGGCGGGCGCGTCGACGGTGCGCCGTGGGAGGCGGCCCAGCGGCACCTCACCGCGCTGCACCACGTGTGCCTCCTCGCACTCGTCGGGCCACGTGGGCTGCCGACGGGCTGTGTCCGATCTGTCCGTCCTCGTCCACCCTAGCCGCGAGGTATGGCCTGCGCGCGGGATGCCGCCCGGCGCGCCGCCAGGAGGCGCGGGCCCGGCGGAGGGCGGACGGCGGCGCGCCGCGAACCGTCCCGAGATGCGGCCAACGGGGGTCCGGAACGTTCCCGGACCCCCGTTGGCCGCACCTCGACGAGCGCCTCAGCGCTGGACGCGCGCGCTCCCGCCCGACGCGAGCTTGCGGACCTCGGCGAGCGACGCCGTCGACGTGTCGCCCGGCGTGGTCATCGCGAGGGCGCCGTGCGCGGCGCCGTACTCGACGGCCTCCTGGATCGAGCCGAGCTCCATGAGCCCGTACGCGAGGCCCGAGGCGAACGAGTCGCCGCCGCCCACGCGGTCGAGGATCTCGAGGTCGGCGCGGTGCGTGGCCTCGGCGAACCCCTGCACGCGCGACCATGCGATGGCGCCCCAGTCGTTGCGGGTCGCGGAGTGCACGGCGCGCAGCGTGGTGCCGATGACCTGGAAGTTCGGGTACGCGGCTGCAGCGGTCTCGATCATGGCGCGGAACGCCGCGGTGTCCAGGTCCGTGAGGTTCTCGTCGACGCCCTCGATCTCGAAGCCGAGGCTCGCGGTGAAGTCCTCCTCGTTGCCGATCATGACGTCGACGTACTGCGCGAGGTGGCGGTTGACCTCCTGCGCGCGCGCCGGGCCGCCGATGCCCTGCCAGAGCGACGGGCGGTAGTTGAGGTCGTAGGACACGATCGTGCCGTGCTTGCGTGCGGCCTTCATCGCGGCCTCGGCGACGTCCGCGGACGACGCGGAGAGCGCTGCGAAGATCCCGCCCGTGTGGAGCCAGCGCACGCCGCGTCCGAACAGCTCGTCCCAGTCGACGTCGTCCGGCTGCATCTGCGCGATCGCGGTGTTGCCGCGGTCGCTCACCCCGACCGCGCCGCGCACGCCGTAGCCGCGCTCGGTGAAGTTGAGGCCGTTGCGGACCGTGCGGCCGATCCCGTCGTACGGCACCCACTGGACGTAGCTCGTGTCGAGCCCGCCCGTGAGCATGAGGTCCTCGACCAGGCGGCCGACCTCGTTGTCCGCGAGCGCCGTGACGATCGCGCCGCGCAGGCCGAAGCAGCGGCGCAGGCCGCGCGCGACGTTGTACTCGCCGCCGCCCTCCCAGGCGTCGAACGAGCGCGTGGTCTTGATGCGTCGCTCGCCCGGGTCGAGGCGGAGCATGACCTCACCGAGGGAGACGACGTCGTAGGTGCAGTCCGCGGCCGGGCGGAGGTTCAGGGGGGCGCCCACGGTACGGGTGCTGTCGGTCATGTCAGCTCACTTTCCTGCGGCAGCGGAGGCGGGCGCGGCTGCGGACGTCGGAGCCGCCGCGAGCGCGACGGCCTGCGCGGAGCGTCGCGTGATCTCGGCGAAGTCGCCCGCCTCGACGAGGGCCTTGTCGACCATCCACGAGCCGCCCACCGCGAGGACCGAGGGCACCGCGAGGTACTCGGTCGCGTTGGTGGCGCTCACGCCGCCCGTGGGGACGAAGCGCAGCCCGGGGAACGGTGCGGACAGCGCCTTGATCGCGGGCACCCCTCCGTTGATGCCGGCGGGGAAGAACTTCACGACGTCGAGCCCCAGGGCGAGGGCGGCCATGATGTCCGACGGCGACGCGACCCCGGGGAAGATCGGCAGGCCGTGGTGCTGGGCGCGGCGCACGACGTCGGCGCTCAGGCCGGGCGAGACGACGAAGCGGGCGCCGGCGTCGACGGCCTGGTCGACCTGCTCGGCGTTGATCACGGTCCCGGCCCCGGTCACGAGCTCGGGGAGCTCGCGCGTCACGGCCGCGATCGCGGCGCGTGCCCCGGCGGTGCGGAAGGTGATCTCGGCGATGGGCAGGCCGCCGTCGAGGAGGGCGGCGCCGAGGGCGAGCGCCTGGGCCTCGTCCTCCACGACGACCACGGGGACGACCCGGACCCTGGCGAAGAGCTCGTGGAGGTCGGTCGGGGGCGCAGCGGGTGACATGAGGCCTCGCGTTTCGTTATAGTGAACGGATGTTCTGGAATGCGAAATCACTCTACGCGAACGGCCCCAGCCCGTGGTAGCCCGGCCGCCCGCCGACACGGACGCTCCCGAAGCCGACCCCGCACCGGCCACCAGCCCCCTCGGCTCGGTCGACAAGGCGCTGCTCGCGCTCGAGCACCTCGCGGCCGCAGGCCCGCACGGCACCCCGCTGGGCACCCTCGCGGCAGACCTCGGCCTGAACAAGACCTCGCTGCACCGCACGCTCGCCGCGCTGCGCTTCCGCGGCCACGCCGAGCAGGACCCCGCGACCGGGAGGTATCGCCTCGGCCCTGCGGCGACCGCGCTCGGGAACGTCTTCCTCGGGGAGGAGCACCTGCCCGCACTGCTGACGCCGGCGCTCACCGCGGTGTGCGAGGCGTCGGGCGAGCTCATCCACCTGGGCGTGCTGTCCGGGCCGGAGATCGTCTACCTCGACAAGGTCGAGCCCGCGCGCGCCGTCCGCGTGTGGTCCGCGATCGGCCGCCGCCGCCCGGCCGCCACCACCGCGCTCGGCCGCGCCCTGCTCGCGTTCCGCGCGACCGACCGCTCCGCGATGGGCTGGTACACCGCCGCGGCCGGCGACACGAGCCCCGTGACCGACGACGCGCTCTGGGAGACCCTGCGCACGACCAGGACCCGCGGGTACGCGACCGAGACCGAGGAGAACGAGCCCGGCATCAGCTGCCTCGCGGTCCCGCTCCTGCGCGCCGGGCAGGCCGTCGCGGCCCTGTCGGTGACCGCCCCGGCGGACCGCATGGACACCCGCCGGCACGTCGAGCTCGCCCGGACGATCGACACCGTCGCCCGGCCACTGCTCCCCCCGTCGCTGAGCCTGCCCGCCGACCTCGCTCCCTCGAGCAGCTGACCCGGCCGCCGCCCCGGCCGCGGCCCCGGGTGCCGGCCGGGAGCCCGGCCACCGACCGGGCCGAGCAAGGACGCCGACGGCGAGCGACGCCGTCGGGCGGGGAGCCCTCGACGCGCTCCGCCGTTCGCTGCGCGGCCCCCTGCGGTGTGAGAGAGTTCAGATCACACGCGATCTGCCCGTCGACCCGGGCACGACGAACGAGGAGCACCGCGGCGATGACCGTACTTGTGGCCTACAACGACTCGCCACAGGGTGAGGCGGCACTGCGAGCCGGAGCCGCCGAGGCGCTCCGTCGAGCCCTGCCCCTCGCCGTCTTCGTCCTCACCCCGCTCGAGGGTCCCCCGCAGGAGGACCCGCCGCTCCCGCCGGACCTCGCGCACCTGCTCGACGCCCTGCCTGAGGGCACACCGGTCGCGACCGTCACGTACCGCGAGGCACGCGTCGACCCGCCGGTCGCGATCCTCGACGAGGCCGAGCGCCTCGCAGCGAGCCTCGTCGTGATCGGCTCGCGCAAGCGCTCCCCCGTCGGCAAGTTCCTCCTCGGCAGCACCACCCAGCGCGTCCTGCTCGACGCCCATGCTCCCGTGCTCGTCATCAAGGCCAAGCACTAGCCCACATCACGCCAGGAGGTCCCCATGGACCCGGTCGTCGCTGGTCTCGTCATCGTCGCCGTCGGGTTGCTGCTGTGCTTCCTCGGTGTCGGCTCGGTCCACCTCGCGGTCATCGCGTCCGGGTTCGGTCTCGGCTGGATGCTGGGCGACCTGTTCGGCGCGAGCCAGTCGACCGCGCTGCTGGTCGGGGTCCTGGGCGCGCTCGTCGCGTGGATCACGGTCGCGTTCGTGTTCAAGCTCGCGTCGTTCTTCATCGGGATCGTGACCGGCGCGGTGATCGGCGCCAAGCTCTACGGCACGGTCTCGGGCGACTCGGGGAACTGGGTCCTCGCGGCGATCATCGTCATCGCGGTCGCGGCGGCCTGCGGATTCCTCGCGGACAGGTACCGGCGGCGGGCGCTGCTGTGGCTCACGACCATCGGTGGTGCGGGCCTCGTGCTCGGCGGCCTGGGCAGGGTGTCTCCGGACACGCTGGGCTTCCTGCGCGACCCGTCGCCGGGCTGGGAGCAGGTCGTGTCGTTCCTCGCGTGGGCCGCGCTGGCCCTCGCGGGGTGGCTCGTCCAGCGGCGGCTGTTCGCCAAGCGCCTGGGCATCGAGCGCGACGAGGAACCCTCGAAGCGCTGACCCGCGCGCGCCGGGACTCCCACGGAACGCCGAGTGCGGAGCAGATGCCGCCCCGACGGGCTCGGGACGGCGCGTGCTCCGCACTCAGCGGCCGAGGCCGGGCGGGCTAGCGCACCGCGACCTCGATGAGGTTCTTCCACGGGTCGTCGAACCGCAACGTCGCGCCGTCGTGGCGCATCTCGATCCCGCGCCGGGACAGCCGGTCGACGAGCGCCGTGACGTCGTCCTCGGAGGGCACGGAGATCGCGACCTGCCCCAGGCCCAGCGTCGAGGCGCGCGGCCCGGCCCCCTGGCTGTTCCACGTGTTCATGGCCATGTGGTGGTGGTACCCGCCCGCCGAGACGAACAGCGCGCTGGGCAGCGAGGCCGTGGCCTCGAAGCCCAGGGTGTCGACGTAGAACTCGCGGGCCGTGGGGATGTCGCCCACCTGGAGGTGCACGTGCCCCACCACGGTGTCGTCGGGGCCGACGACGTCGGTCGTCAGCGCCCGCTGGAGCGCCTCGTCCGTGAGGTGCTCCTGCATGAACGCGTGGGGGTCGATGTAGAGGGTGTCCATCGCGACCTGGCCGTCCTGCCAGCTCCAGGTCTCGCGCGGGCGGTCGTGGTAGAGCTCGACGCCGTTGCCCTCGGGGTCCGTGAAGTAGAACGCCTCGGACACCAGGTGGTCGCCGCTGCCGATGAACGTGCTGGGGGCCGTGCGCGCGACCGACGCGACGGCAGCGGCGAGCGCGGGGGCGTCGTCGAACAGCAGGGCAGTGTGGAACAGACCGGCCTCGCCGCGGCGGGCACGGGGCAGGTCCTTGCCGCGGCGCAGGACGACGAGCGGCGTCGCGCCGCGCCCAAGGACCACGATCTCGTCGCGCGAGCCGGTCCCGGCGCCGGGGATCGCCGCGAGCAGGGCGTCCGACGGCGTCAGCACGGCCAGGGAGAGCGCGTCCCGGTAGTAGCGGGTCATCAGGTCGAGGTCGGCGACGTGCAGCGTCACGGCGTCCATCGAGGTGTCGGCCGAGAGCAGGTCCTTGGTCGCGAAGCCGGTGGCGTCGGAGCCGGGAACGCTCGTCGTGCGGTCAGTCATGGTGTCCTCCGTCCAGGGCCGGGTCCCGACCTCTGCTCACCAGAATAGTTGATGCTTCAACTAAAAGGAAGCCGGTGTTGTCCCACGCGCCGGGCGCCCGGCCGCCCGGCCGACGCCACGCCCACCGCAGCCCGCAGCCCCTCGGCGAGCGGCGTCGTCGGGCGCCCGAGGAGGCGCGACAGCTCGCCCGACGTCGCGGCGAGCAGCCCGTCGCGCGTGTTGCCGTCGAGGGCGACCACGAAGCCCGCGGTCCCCTCGTCGAGGCCCGCGTCGAGCAGGATCTGCGCGTGCACCTCGGGGGTCACGTCCTGGTAGACGACCTCGCGGCCGACGATCTCGCCGACGGTCGCGGCGAGGTACGGGTGGTCCCACGCGACGTCGCCCGAGAGCTCGTGGACACCGCCCTCGAAGGCCGGGTCGGCCTCCGCCGCCGCGAGGACGACGGCCGCAGCCTCGGCGTAGTCCTTGCGGCTCGCCGAGGCGACGAGGCCCTCGCCGACGCTGCCGAGCACCACTCCGGTCTCGCGCGCCTGCTCGACCGCGCCGAGGTAGTTCTCGGTGTACCAGCCGTTGCGCAGGATCGTGGCGGGCAGGCCCGAGGCCGCGACGAGCTCCTCGGTGGCCTTGTGCTCGGGGGCGAGGACCAGCGCGGACGTCGTGGCCTGCGGTGCGCTCGTGTAGACGAGGTGGCGGACGCCTGCGGCCCTCGCGGCCTCGACCACGTTCGCGTGCTGCTGGACGCGCTGCCCGACCTCGGAACCCGAGACGAGGAGCAGCACGTCGACGCCCGCGAGCGCCGTCGCCAAGGTCTCGGGACGTGAGTAGTCGGCCTCGCGGACGACGACGCCGCGCTCGGCGAGGTCGGCGGCCTTGGCCGGTGTGCGGACGGCGGCGACGATCCGCTCGGGGGCGACGCCGCGCTCGACGAGCGAGTCGACGACGAGGTGTCCGAGGTGTCCGGTGGCGGCGGTGACGGCGATCATGGGGTCCTCCTGAGGGGGTGGTGGGTACCGCGACAGCCTGGCACTAACTTTTCGTAAGTGCAATCCATTCAGCAGTGCGTTCTACGTCACAGTGCTCACGATCGGCTTGCGCGCTAGGCTGGCCCCGTGACCGACCTCCACCCCGCCCTCGACGCCACGGGACCGTCCGACGAGATGCTCGCCGACGTGTTCCAGCGCGGCTGCACGTCCCGCCACGCGCTCGAGGCCGTGACGGGCCGGTGGGGAGTCCTGACCGTCGCGGGCCTGCGCGACGGCGCGGTCCGCTTCAACGCGTTGCGCCGACGCATCGACGGCGTGAGCGAGAAGATGCTCGCCCAGACGCTCCAGGGGCTCGAGCGTGACGGACTGGTCGTGCGCGAGGTCCGCGCGACCATCCCCCCGCACGTCGAGTACTCGCTCACCGAGCTCGGGCAGGTCGTCGCCGACAGGCTCGTCGACCTCATCGACGTCCTGGAGGGCGCGGTGCCGCAGGTCGTCGCAGCCCAGGAGGCGTACGACGCCCGGGCCGCGCGCTGACCGTCGCCACGCGTCCGTCGCGGCTGGGCAGCCTCCGCCTCGGCACCCGCCGCTGCGTAGACTCGCGAGCATGACCGCCGTCGCCCTCGGGCTCCCGCGCGTGCGCCCGACCGGGGCGCCGAGCACCCCGGGACGCCCGGACACCGAGGCGCTCGTCGACCGCTACGGGCGCGTCGCCCACGACCTGCGGGTGTCCGTCACGGAGAAGTGCTCGCTGCGCTGCACCTACTGCATGCCCGCCGAAGGACTCCCCGCGATCCCCCGCGACGACCTGCTGACGCCGGGCGAGATCGGACGGCTCGTCGGGATCGGCTACCGCCTCGGGATCCGCGACGTGCGGTTCACGGGCGGCGAGCCGCTCATGCGCCCCGACCTCGCCGAGATCGTCCGGCGCACGCGCGCGGCGGCCCCCGGCGTCCGGATCTCGATGACGACCAACGCGATCGGCCTCGACAAGCGCGTCGGCGAGCTCGTGGACGCCGGGCTCGACCGCGTCAACGTCTCGCTCGACACGGTCGACCGCACGCACTTCGCCGAGCTCACGCGCCGCGACCGCCTTCCTCAGGTGCTCGCGGGCATCCGGGCCGCTCTCGACGCAGGACTGTCCCCCGTCAAGCTCAACGCGGTCCTCATGCCCGAGACCCTCGCTGGCGCGACCGACCTGCTCGCGTGGGCCGTCGAGCACGGGTGCCGGCTGCGCTTCATCGAGCAGATGCCCCTGGACGCCGACCAGAACTGGGCCCGTGACCAGCTCGTCTCGGCCGAGCGGCTGCTCGACGTCCTGGGCGAGCGCTTCGCGCTGACCCCGGTGGGTCGCGAGGACCCCTCGGCCCCGGCCGAGGAGTGGGCGGTCGACGGCGGCCCCGCGACCGTCGGGATCATCGCGTCGGTCACGCGCTCGTTCTGCGGCGACTGCGACCGCACGCGCCTGACCGCCGAGGGGACCGTCCGCTCGTGCCTGTTCGGGAACGAGGAGGTGGACCTGCGCTCGCTCCTGCGAACCGGTCGGGCCGCCGGCTCGCCCGGGGAGGCGCGCGGCGAAGGGCCCGACGACGCAGCCACCGACGCCGCGATCGTCACCGCCTGGCAGGGCGCCATGTGGGCCAAGCCGTTCGCGCACGGCCTCGACCGCGGCGCCCCCGACACCGGTGCGGTCGGCGGTCCGGCCGACGACCCCGAGGCCTTCGCGCGCACCGAGCGCAGCATGGGCGCGATCGGGGGCTGACCGGCCTGGCGGCCAGACCGGCCGACGTGTCCAAGATCATCCTCCGCGGCGGCGCGAGAGCCGCAGGATCCCGCGCCTGGACGCGCCCCGCGACCTACCATGGAGGCGTGGCCCTCCTCGACCTTCCTCGCGACAGCCGTACCCCCGACGAGCCCGCTCCACGAGCCGACTCCCTCCCCGTCCACCGGCCCGGTCCGAGCCGCCTCACAGCGGGGCCGAGCACCGTCCTCGGCACCCTGATCGGCGTCACGGCAGGCACGTTCCTGCTGGCGGGCCCCGGCCTCATCCTGGGGGCGCTCGTCGGCATCGGGTTCGGTCTCCTCAAGGACAACCCGCGCGACTGACCGGGCCGCACGTCAGCCGCTACAGCCCGACCCACTCCGAGTCGCCGTCGGTGAAGTGCTGGCGCTTCCAGATCGGCACCTCGGCCTTGATGCGCTCGACGAGGAGCGAGCAGGCCGCGAACGCCTCGGCACGGTGACCCGAGGCGACGCTCGCGACGAGCGCCACGTCCCCGATCGTCAGCACCCCGTAGCGGTGCACGGCTGCGACGCGCAGCCCCGTCTCGGCGGACACCGTCGCGCAGCAGCGCCGGAGCACCTCGGTCGCGTCGGGGTGCGCCTCATAGTCGAGGCCCGTGACGTCGCGCCCGCCGTCGACGTCGCGCACGACCCCCCGGAAGGTCACGACGGCGCCGCACTCGCGCGAGGACACCGCACCTTCCACGGACCGCACCACGGCGTCGTCGAGCACGTCGCTCGTCACGCGGGACACGTCGCCCGGTGCGGGCGCACGGTGCGGGTCGTCAGCCGTCATCTTCCCGTCCTCTGCTCCCGGAGCGCCGCTCACAGCCGTACCACCCGCACGCTCTCGCCCTCCTCGACCCTTGCCACGCCCTCGGGCACCTCGATCAGCACGTCGGCCGCCGCCATGGTCGCCACGAGGTGCGACCCCGCGCCACCGACGACCTCGACCGCGCCACCGGGCACCGTCCGCCCGCGCAGCATCTGCCGCTTGGCGGGCGGGGAGTCGATCGCCGCGGTCACGGTGCGCGTCTCGTCATCCCGGTCCGGGAGGCCCGCCGCGCGTTCGAGGAGGGGGCGTGCGAAGACCGCGAACGAGACCTGGGCGCTCACGGGGTTGCCGGGGAAGGTGAGGATCGGGGTCCCGTGGTGGGTCCCCAACCCCTGTGGGCCGCCGGGCTGCATCGCGACCGACCGGAACGTCACGCCGTCCCCGAGGGTGTCCTTGACGACCTCGTAGGCGCCCTGGCTCACACCGCCCGACGTGAGGACCAGGTCGGCCGCCTCGGCGGCCCGTGCCAGGAGTGCGGCCAGCTCGCCCGGGTCGTCGCCCGTGCGCCCGGTGAGCACGACCTCGGCCCCCGCGCGCCGGGCAGCGGCCGCGAGCCCGGGCAGGTTCGCGTCGTACACCTGCCCGGTCGCGGCGGGCTCGCCGGGCCCGACGACCTCGGTGCCGGTCGAGACGACCGCGACGCGCACCCGTGCCCGGACCTCGAGCGAGGGCACTCCGCACGACGCCGCGGCGGCCAGGTGCTGCGGTCCCAGCCTCGTCCCCGCGGCCAGCACCAGGTCGCCACCACGCACGTCCGTCCCGACGTCGCGCACGAACTCGCCCCCACCGCGCGGCGCCAGCACCCCGACGTCCGTCCCGACGGACCCGCGCGGAGCCCCGGTCGCGTGCGCACCGAACCGCACGGCGTCGGTGTCCTCCACGGGCACGACGGCGTCGCTCCCCTCCGGCACGACGGCACCGGTCATGATCCGGGCCACCGTCCCCGGGGCGAGGACCGCCGGGCTGCCGGGCCCCGCGGGGACCTCGGCCACGACCGGCAGCACGACGGGCGACCCGTCCGAGGCCCCGGCGACGTCCGCGGACCGCACCGCGTAGCCGTCCATCTGCGAGCTGCGGAACGCGGGCAGGTCGACGGGTGCGAGCAGGTCTCTCGCGAGCACCCGGTCGAGCGCGTCGACCAGTGCCACACGCTCGACGCGCCGGTCCGCGAGCGCCGGCCCGAGCAGCGCCTCGACCTCGCGACGGTGCTGCTCGACGCTCACGCGACCAGCGCCTGCGGCCTGCTGGTGCTCCGTCCCGGGTCCGCTCGGCGCGGTGGCGGGCGTCGTCGTCGGGCCGCTTCTCGCCTCGTCGCTCGGCGCTGCCTGCTCTGCCGTCACTTCTGCTCCTCACGCCGCCCGGACGGGCCGCCCGCCCGGCGGCCACGGGACCCAGCCTGTCACGATCCGCGGGCCACGAGCGTGCCCGTCCGACGGTTGCGCCGCGCGCCGCGCGCTGCGACCTTGGAGCGGTGACGTCCACTCCCCCGGTCCCGCCGGCGCAGCCCGGCGGGCGGCCGCTCCTCCCGACGCTCGACCAGCGGCCGGGGCCCCCGCTGCGCTTCCCCGTGCGACCGGTCGCACCCGCGGTCCGGCAGTTCCTCGCGACCGAGGCGGGCGGCGCGGTGCTGCTGCTCGCGGCGACCGTGGTCGCCCTCGTGTGGGCGAACTCGCCGTGGTCCGCGGCGTACGACGACCTGTGGGCCACGACGGCCGGTATCCACCTGGGCGGCTGGTCGCTCGACATGGACCTGCACCACTGGGTCAACGACGCCGCGATGGCGGTCTTCTTCCTCGTGATCGGCCTCGAGATCAACCGCGAGGTCACGAGCGGTGAGCTGCGCAACCGGCGGACGGTCGCGGTCCCGGCGCTCGGCGCGCTGGGCGGGCTGCTCGTCCCCGCGCTCGTCTACCTGGCGTTCAACGCGGGCACCGACGCGCAGCACGGCTGGGGCGTGGTCATGTCGACCGACACGGCGTTCCTCGTGGGGGTCCTCGCGCTGTTCGGCCCGCGCTGCCCCGACCGGCTCCGGCTGTTCCTGCTGACCCTCGCGGTCGTCGACGACATCGGCGCCATCACGGTCATGGCCGTCTTCTACAACGACGGCGTGTGGCTGCCCGGCCTCGCGATCGCGGGAGTCCTGGTCGCGGGCATGCTCGTGATGCGCTGGCTCGGCGTCTGGCGCCTCGCGCCGTACGTGGGCACAGGCGTCGCGCTGTGGCTCGCGGTCTATGCCTCGGGCGTCCACGCGACGCTCGCGGGTGTCCTGGTCGGGCTGCTCGTCCCCTCCCGCCGGGCCCGCCCGGACCAGGTCGACGACGTCCCGGGGTACGCCCAGCGCCTGCGCGAGGAGACGACGGCGGAACGCGAGCACCTGACCGAGCTCGCCGCACGCGCGGCCGTGCCCGCGAGCGACCGGCTCCAGCGCGTCCTGCACCCGTGGAGCGCCTACGTCGTCGTGCCCGTCTTCGGCCTGGCGAACGCGGGCGTGCAGCTCGACGCCGAGTCGCTGTCGGCCGCGATGACGTCGCGGCTGACGATCGGGGTCGCGGTCGCGCTCGTGGTGGGCAACGCCGTCGGGATCTTCGGCGCCTCGGCCCTGGCCCTGCGGCTGAACCTGGGCGACCTGCCCGGCCGGGTGCGCTACTCGCACCTGCTGGGCGGCGCGATGCTCGCGGGGATCGGGTTCACCATCTCGTTGTTCATCGCCGAGCTCGCGTTCGACGACGAGGCGCTCATCGAGCAGGCCAAGATCGGGATCCTCGCGGGGTCGCTGATCGCGGCCGTCGCCGGGTCCGTGACGCTGCGCATCCTGGGCGAACGCCTGCCCCTGTGCTCGCCCGAGTCCACCGGACCGCCGCCCGGGCTGCCCCCACGGCCGTGGCGCGCGCCCGAGGCGGTCGAGGACGTCGAGGCCTAGGCCCCTCCCGCGCAGGCCTTGGGGCGGTGGCCACTCGTGCGGTGGCCCGTCGGCCCCTCGGGCGACACACTGAGACTCACGGCGGGACGACCCGTTGCCGCGACGCAGACGACCGGGGGCGACCATGGGCTCGTGCAGCACCGGAGCAGACCGTGGCTCGAACCGCTGAGCGCGCCACGGGCGTCGTCCTGCTGACGCTCGCCTCGGGCCAGTTCGTCATGACGCTCGACAGCTCGGTCATGAACGTGTCGATCGCCCAGGTCGCGCAGGACGTCGGCACCACGGTCACCGGCATCCAGACCGCGATCACGCTCTACACGCTCGTCATGGCCACGCTCATGATCCCGGGCGGGAAGGTCGGCGGGCTGATCGGGCGCCGCCGGGCGTTCGTGCTCGGGTGCATCATCTACGCGTGCGGGTCCTTCACGACCGCCCTCGCGCCGAACCTCGGCGTGCTGATCCTCGGCTGGTCGGTGCTCGAGGGGGTCGGGGCGGCGCTCATCATGCCCGCGATCGTCGCGCTCGTCGCCTCCAACTTCGCGGCCCCCGACCGGCCGCGCGCCTACGGGCTGGTCGCGTCCGCGGGGGCCATCGCGGTGGCCGCCGGGCCGCTCGTGGGCGGGTTCGTCACGACGTACTGGACGTGGCGCTACGTGTTCGTCGGCGAGGTCGTGATCGTCGCCGTGATCCTGCTGCTCACGCGCCGGATCGCCGACGCCCCGCTCGGTCCGCGGTTCCGGCTCGACCTGGTCGGTGCGGTGCTGTCCGCGGTCGGGCTCGGCATCGCGGTGTTCGGCGTGCTGCGCTCGGGAGAGTGGGGCTGGGTCCAGACGCGACCCGGTGGACCGTCGTGGCTCGGCCTGTCCCCGACCATCTGGCTGATCCTGGCCGGAATGCTGGTCGTCCGCCTCTTCTTCGCGTGGGAGCACCGCGTCGTCGCGGCGGGCAAGGAACCGCTCGTGCGGCCCGACATGCTGCGCAACGCCCAGCTCAACGGCGGCCTGACCATGTTCTTCTTCCAGTTCATGCTCCAGGCAGGCCTGTTCTTCACGGTCCCCCTGTACCTGTCGGTCGCCCTCGGGCTCTCCGCGCTCGACACCGGCATCCGACTCCTGCCGCTGTCCGTGACGCTCCTGCTCGCGGCCGTCGGGATCCCGCGCTTCTTCCCACGCGCCTCGCCCCGCACGGTCGTGCGCTGGGGCGTGGCCGCGCTGCTCGCCGGAATCGTGAGCCTGCTCGCCGGGCTCGAGGTCGGTGCCGGGCCCGAGGTCGTCACGGTCCCGCTCGCCCTCGCGGGGCTCGGCGTCGGGGCGCTCGCCTCGCAGCTCGGGGCCGTGACCGTCTCGGCCGTGCCCGACGAGCAGAGCGGCGACGTCGGCGGCCTGCAGAACACCCTGACCAACCTGGGCGCGTCGCTCGGGACGGCGCTCGCGGGCTCGGTCCTCATCGCGGGCCTCACGGCGACCTTCCTCACCGGGGTCGCGAACAACCCTGCGGTGCGCGCCGAGATCGCCGCGACGGCCCAGGTCGAGCTCGCGGGCGGCGTCCCCTTCATCTCCGACGCGCAGGTCGAGGAGGCGCTCACGAGCGCCGGGCTGCCGCCCGACGAGGTCGCCGCCCTGACCGAGGAGAACGAGGCCGCACGCATCACGGGCCTGCGGGCGAGCCTCGCGGTGCTCGCCCTGGTGGCCCTGACGGCGCTGTTCTTCGCACGACTGGTCCCGACCGCGCCCGTGGGCGGTCCGGCGGCGCCGCGGAAGGACTCGAACGCCCCCTCGGCTCAGGCGCCCTGACCTGGTGCCGGGCCCGTCGCCCGTCCCGCGTCCGCGAGCGCGGCGGCGACCGCCGCCCGGACGCCGTCCTCGGTCACCCGGCCCCGATACCGCACGCCCTCGACGTAGAGCGTGGGCGTGCCCCGCACACCGAGCGCCGTCCCGGCCAGGTAGTCGCGCTCGACGGCGTCACCGTGCTGCTGCGCGGCGTCACCGACGACGCTCGCACCGTCCAGACCCAGCTTCTGCGCCCAGTGCGCGAGCCCGACGTCGTCGAGCCGGTCCTGGTGCGCGAACAGGAGGTCGTGCATCTCCCAGAACCTGCCCTGCGCCCCGGCGGCCTCGGCCGCGAGCGCCGCCGTGAGCGCATAGGGGTGGACCTCGAACAGCGGGAAGTGGCGGAAGACGAGCCGGACCTGACCGTCCGACTCCTCGACGACCGTCCGCAGGACGGGGGCCGCGTCGTGGCAGTAGGGGCACTCGAAGTCGCCGAACTCGACGATCGTCACGGGCGCGTCGGGAGCGCCGAAGACGTGGGCGTTCGCTGGTACGAGGTCGGCGGGCGAGGTCACGTCCCCCAGCATCACACCGGGTCCTCGTCGACGCGCGTCACGTGCCCGGGCGTCCGTCCGCTCCGGAGCCAGTCGAGGAGTCCGTCGAGGGCCGACGCCTCGCCGCGCGCCGTCACGAGCACGGTCCCGTCGGGGAGGTTCTGCGCGTCGCACGCCAGCCCGAGCGCGGCGCCCTGGCGGGTCGTCGCCCACCGGAAGCCGACGCCCTGCACGTGCCCGTGCACGACCACGCGGACCGCAGCCTCCCCTCGGCCGTGGTGCGGCCGGCCGTCGTGCGACCGGTCGTCGTCCGCCATACCCACGCCTACTGCCACACGCCGAGGATCGCGCCCATGACCGCGAGCGCGACCACGTCGTGCAGCCCGTCGATCAGGGTCAGTCGCGTGGGCAGGTGCGCGAACCCGTTGTGGATCACGTGGGCCCCTGCGCGGAACACCAGGCCGACCACCGCGCCGAACAGCAGTCCTTCCCACAGCCCGTCGACCCCGGTCGCGAGGATCAGCGCCCCCAGGAGGATCGCCGTGAGGAGCGAGGCGACGCCCGTGGCGGCGAAGCGCGGCCCGGCGCCCTCACTGCTGTTCATCTCCTCCTCGGTCAGCCCGACGAGGCTCGCCCACTGCCGCCCCAGCGCACCGGTCGAGTAGAACAGGAGACCGACGACGAACGTCGAGAGGGTGGCCACGAGCACGGCCCACCAGTTGAGGTCTCCGATCGTGTCCAGCCATGCCATGTCTCGCTCCTTCCGCGCGGCGCCGGAGAGGCGTGCGGCCCGACGACGCAGCGCGCCACCGGTTTCAGGCTAACCGCCGGGGCGCCCGCCGCGCCGGGCGGAACGTCGACGCTCAGGTCAGGACGAGCCGTCGGGGGACGTCGGTGAGGGTCGGCACGGCCTCGACCGCGGGGTCACCACCGGCGGCCTCCTTCCACCACGCGATGTTGCGCGCGTGCCTGGCGTAGTCGGACGCGGGGTCGGCGCTCAGCGCGAGCGCGAGGTCGGACAGCAGGACGTGGTCGACGTAGCCGTCCTCGAGCGGCACCCCGGCGAGCAGGCGCCGCGTCCCCTTGAACCGAGGCCTGCGCTTCCACCGCTTGGCGGTGTTGAGCACGCGGTACAGCGCCCGGGGCGTGAACCGCCCGACCAGCTCCGGCTCGTCGCCGAGCTGGGCGAGCACCCGGTCCGGGTAGAACGTCAGCCCGCACGTCGCGGCCTCCCCCATCATCCACAGCAGGGCGACGTCGGACAGCCCCGACGAGTCGTTGCCCCCGCCGACGTCGGAGTGGGCGCCGGGGAACCAGACCTGCTTGACGCCTCCCGGCCGGTCGTCGTCGGTCGGGACGTCCCACAGGCACGGCTCGAACGTGAGCCGGCGCTCGTCGATCGCGAGGGCCTGGCGCGCGCACTGGACGGCGCTCGAGAGGCGCACGTCGTGGAAGCGGCTCCTGCGACGGGTGATGCCTGGGACGCCGAGGGCCCCCACGGTGTCGAACACCCCGAGAAAGGTGATGGGCACCTGCGGGTAGCAGTACCTCTCGCGGAACGCCGAGACGCGAGCGCGGCGACCCGGTGAGTGGTCGCGGTAGAGGGCCTCGGCCTCGGCCAGCAGGTTGCCGGCGCCGCGGTCGGCGAGCGCGTCCGCCGTGAGCAGGCCGACGCTCGCGATCATCCCCGCCACGCTGCGCGCGGTGTACGCACCACGGCTGAACCCGAAGACGTACACCTCGTCGTCGGGCTCGTAGTTGAGCGCAAGGTCCCGGTAGCCCGCGACGACGTTGCGGCTGAGCCCGTACCCGAACGCCCCGCCCAGCAGGGCGTCGACCCGGTAGCCGCGGGCGCCGACGCCCTCGACCGAGAACACCATCTGCTGGACCCCGTCGGGCCCGATGCCCGTGTGGACAGACCGGGCGATCTTCTCGATGTTCGACACGCTCACACGGACCGGCGAGTTCCACGTGCCGTCGCAGCAGAGCACCAGGCGCTTCATGGCTCCTCCTCGAACCCTCCCGTCGCCGTCGGCGGGCCTACCTGGAGGGAGCGCGGCGCAACGCCGGGTGATGCAGCGCCGCGCTCCGCCGACCAGGCCCGCCGGCCCCGCCGGCCGCAGCCCGCGGGCTCAGTGGTGCACGTGCGCGGGTACCCCCGTCGCCCCCTCGATCTCCGACTCCGCGATGCCGAGCAGCCGGTCCGCGAGCGCGCGCAGCGCGCGAGCCGCCGCGACGTGGTCGCCGATCGCCTCGATCTCCGTGTCGCCGGGGTCCTTGCGAGCCCTGCCCACGGCGTGGAGCTCGGACGGGACGTCACCGACCAGGATGGCCTCCGCCGTCGTCCGCCCCTCGCTCTCGACGAGGCTCACCTGGACGTGCCAGGACTTCGCGTGCACCGGGACGGCCACCTCGTGCGCCTCGGCGCCCTCGACGGGAGCGCGGACCATGGTGTCAGGCCCCGGGTAGACGAGCGTCCGTTCGCCCGTGTCGGCCCACTCGACCAGGTAGGGCGGCGAGCCGTCCTCGTGCTGGACCTCGACGACCATGCCGTCGCGGACCACGCCGCCGACGACCCCCGAGGCCCGGATGATCCTGTCTCCGACCGCTGCCAACATGTCGCGCCTCCCCGCTGAGGAACCTGCTTCCATGATGCGCGCCGGGCGGCCCGCGCGGAAGGGCGGTGTCCCCGCGGCCCGGTCAGCGCAGCCGGCGCAGGAACTCCCGGGTCCGCTCGCGCTGCGGGTCGCCGAGGACCTGCTCGGGCGTGCCGCGCTCGTGCACGCGGCCCTGGTGCAGGAAGCAGACCTCGTCGGCGACCTCGCGAGCGAAGCCCATCTCGTGGGTCGCGACGAGCATGGTCACGCCCTCGGCCCGCAGGTCCGCGAGCAGGTCCAGGACCTCGCCCACGAGCTCGGGGTCGAGCGCCGAGGTGACCTCGTCGAGGAGCAGCAGCTCGGGCGAGGACACGAGCGCCCGCGCGATCGCGGCACGCTGCTGCTCGCCGCCGCTGAGCTGGTCGGGGTAGGCCGTCATACGGTGCGCGAGACCGACGCGGCGCAGCATGGCCTCGGCCACCGCCTCCGCCTCGGCACGGCCGCGCTTGTGCACGAGGCGCGGGGCGAGGGTCACGTTGTCGATGACCTTCATGTGGGGGAACAGGTTGTACGACTGGAAGACCAGGCCCATGCGCGCCCGGACGGCGTTCGCGTCGAGGCGCGGGTCGGCGACGTCCTGCCCGTCGAGCAGGATCTCGCCGTCGTCGATCTCCTCCAGGAGGTTCACGACGCGCAGCAGCGTCGACTTGCCCGACCCGGACGCCCCGACGAGCACGACGCATCGGTGCTCGTCGACGTCGAGGTCGATCCCGTCGAGCACGAGGCGCTCGCCGTACGTCTTGCGGATCCCCCGCAGGGACAGCAGGTGGCTCATCGGATCGCCCCCGCCCCGCTCACGGTCGCGAGCGACCCGCGCCACCCCTGACGGGCCGAGTACACGTCGACGACGCGCGTGAGCGGGATCGAGACGAGCAGGAACAGGACGCCCGCCACCACGTAGGGCGTGAAGTTGTAGCTGCCGGACGCCGCGATCTGCGCGGCCCGGATCGCGTCCACGGCGCCCAGGATCGAGATGAGCCCCGAGTCCTTCTGGAGCGAGACGAGGTTGCTCGCGAGCGGCGCGGTCACGTGCCGCACGGCCTGCGGCAGCACGACCTTGCGCGTCGTCTGCGCGCGGGTCAGCCCGAGCGAGCGCGCGGCCGAGACCTGCGAGGGGTGCACCGACTCGATCCCGGCCCGGAACACCTCGGCGAGGTACGCGGTGTACGTGAGGATGATCGCGAGCGCGCCGAGGAACGCCCCTGACGTCGGGAGCCACTCGAGCCGCAGCGCCGGCAGACCGAACCCGACCAGCAGCAGCACGAGCAGCAGCGGAACCCCGCGGAACACGTCGACGTACGCGACCGCGAACGCGCGCAGCGGGAACAGCGCCGGGACGCGGCTCGTGCGGATCACGGCGAGCGTCATCCCGAGCACCATCCCGACGACCGACGCCACGACCCACACCCGCAGGTTGAGCCACAGCCCCTCGGCGATCGCGGGCAGCGAGTCCCACGCGCTGGCCGGGGAGAAGAACGCGTCGCGCGTGCGCTCCCACCCGGGGGCCGTGGTCACCACGACGTACAGGACCGCGACCACGACCACGGTCGAGAGCGTGGACACCCACGCTGCCCGACGGCGCCGCGCACGCCGGTAGGAGTCCCTCGCCACCGCGAGCGGGGACGGGGTCCAGGCTGCGGTCCCGGGGTGAGCGCCGCCGTCGGGCCTGCTGTCCTCGGGCGGTGCGACGCCCGACGCGCCCCCGCTCACCTCAGCCCAGCTCGGGGATGTCGTCCGACTTGAGCCACGTGGTGCGCAGCTCGGCGAGCGTGCCGTCCTCCTCGAGCGAGTCGACCGCGGCCGAGACGCAGTCGGTGAGCACCGAGCCCAGGTCAAGGACCAGGCCGTACTGCTCGACCGTGCCCTGGTCCGGCAGGGTGCCGATGACCACGGAGTCGGGGAAGTACTCGGTCGAGGCCGCGACGCCCTGGTCGACGTCCATGACCATGACGTCGATCGTGCCCGACTGCAGGGCCGTCATGCCGTCGCCCGCACCGTTGAACGGGACGATGTTCGCGTCGTCGCCGAACGCGGCCTTCGCGAGCGTGAGGCTCGTCTGGGCGGCCGTGACGCCGATGCGCAGGTCCTTGAGCTCGTCGAGCGTGGTGGCCCCCGCGTACGGGCCGGCCTCCTGCACGATCACGCCCTGGCGGGTCGTGAGGTAGGGGCTCGAGAAGTCGACGGCCTTGCGACGCTCGTCCGAGATGGACGTCTGCCACGCGGCGAAGTCGAACTCCTTGATGCTGGGGCTGACGATCTGCTCGAACGTCACGAGCTCCCACTCGACGTCGTCCGCTGAGTAGCCGAGCCGGTCGGCGACCTCGTAGACGAGCGCGGACTCGAAGCCCTCGCCGCTGTCGTGCTCGCCGATGTACCAGGGCGAGTACGCCTCGCCCGCGGCGACCGTGAGCTTGCCGTCGGTGTGGGTGGGCAGGGCGCCCGGCGCGCACGCGGGCGTCGAGCCGGCCGAGCCGGCGTCGTTCGAGGAGTCGTCGGCGGAGCAGCCCGCGAGGAGCAGGGCGGTCGAGACGGCTGCGACGGGCAGCACGGCGTTCAGGCGGCGCATGAGGACCTTCCGGGGTCAGGAGGGTGACGAGGCGGCTCCGGACGGCCGCGGGTGACGCGTGCTGCCGGGACTCGCCGGAGGTCGACTCTACGCCGGTCCCATGCGGTGAGACATGGGCGGGACGCACGGTGAGACGGTGGGTCGCGTCACACCGTCGCGCCGTCGCTCCTTCCCTCCGTCGCTCAGTCCTCGGGGAGGTGGAGGGCGTCGAGGCGCCCCTCGGTGTCGAGCGACTCGAGGATCGAGCGCGCGATCTGGTCGAGCTGGTCGACCTGCTCCGGGGTGAGGCGGTCGATGATGTGCTCGCGGACCGTCCCGACGTGGCCGGGTGCCGTTGCGACGACCTTGTCCCAGCCTGCGCCGGTCAGGACCGCGAGCGTGGCCCGACGGTCCTCGGGGCAGGGCGAGCGCTCGACGTAGCCGCGGCCCTCGAGGCGCTTCACGACGTGCGAGAGGCGGGGCAGGGTCGCGTTGGTCTTGAGCGCCAGGTCCGTCATGCGCAGCGTGTGGTCCGGCGCCTCGGAGAGCATCGCGAGCACGAGGTACTCGAAGTGGGTGAGCTGCGCGTCGCGCTGGAGCTGGGCGTCGAGCACACCGGGGAGGAGCTCGGAGACGGCCTGGAGGCGCATCCAGGTCCGCAGCTCGCGGGGGGAGAGCCATCGCACGTCGTCGGTCATGGGGCCAGTCTACCGACAATGGTTGACACGACAACTAAGCGGGTCTACGTTAGTTGTATCAACAACCAATCACGTCGGTGCGGTACCGGCGTCGCAGCCCCGGAGGACTTCATGACCAGCATCACGATCATCGGCGCAGGGAACATCGCAGCAGGCGTGGCGCGCATCGGCCTCGACGCCGGCGCACAGGTCCAGGTCCTGGCGCGCGACGCCGAGAAGGCCGCCACGCTCGGCTCCGGCGCATCGTTCACGTCGGGCGTCGTCGGCGACGAGATCACGGGCGAGCTCGTGGTCCTCGCGCTCCCCTACCCCGCCGTGCCGGAGGTCCTCGCGCAGTACGCCGGCCGGCTCGACGGCAAGGTCCTCGTCGACCCGACCAACCCCGTCGACTTCGCGACGTTCGACTCTCTCGTCGTCCCGGCCGACTCCTCGGCCGCCGCCCAGATCGCCGCGCTCGCCCCGACCGCCACGGTCGTCAAGGCGTTCAACACGAACTTCGCCTCGACCCTCGCGAGCGGCAAGGTCGCCGACCAGTCGACCACCGTGCTCGTCGCAGGCGACGACAACGACGCCAAGGCCACGCTCGTCGACCTCGTCCGCGCGGGCGGCCTCAAGGGCATCGACGCCGGGTCGCTCAAGCGCGCCCGCGAGCTCGAGGCCCTCGGCTTCGTCCAGATGACGCTCGCAGGCTCCGGCGCGACCCAGTGGACGACCGGCTTCACGCTCGCCGACTGACGCGGCGTCCTGGGCGCGACCCGGGAATGACGAAGGCCCGGTCCAGCATGTCTGCTGGACCGGGCCTTCCTTTTGTAGCGGGGGCAGGATTTGAACCTGCGACCTCTGGGTTATGAGCCCAGCGAGCTACCGAGCTGCTCCACCCCGCGTCGGTGAACACCACTCTACGCGACCTTTCGCCCCTGCCGTGACCAGGGCGCGTGTCGGGCACGTCACACGCGGGCGGCGCGTGGGTCCGGCGCTCCTCCCCGGTGGCATCCCGGGAATGACGAAGGCCCGGTCCAGCAAGTCTGCTGAACCGGGCCTTCCATGTGTAGCGGGGGCAGGATTTGAACCTGCGACCTCTGGGTTATGAGCCCAGCGAGCTACCGAGCTGCTCCACCCCGCGTCGGTGAACACCACCTTACGGGACAGAGGCCGGGGCGCCAAATCGGGCGCCCGGGTCCGATCAGGAGCGGTGCGGTGCGACGATCCCGACCCCGAAGCGGAACACGCGCTCCTCCCCCGGCGCGAGCCGGACGTCCTGCGCACAGTCCTCGCGGTTGTACGCGTTCGTCAGGCTCTCGACGGGTTCGAGCGCGATCGACGCCCGCGCCCGCTCGTCCAGCCCGTCTCCCGTGTACACGTGCATGTTGCCGCGCTCCTGCCACAGCTCGAGGCCTGCGCCGGTCGACGGGTCGAGGACGCGCGTGCGCGCGCGACCGTCCGCGTCGGTCACGAGGTCGGTGAACGCGGTGTCGAGGCAGGTCCCGGCAAGAGCCACCGGCCCGACGGCGTCACGCACCACCCGGGCGGCCTCGCCGTCGAGCGGGAGAAGGCTCGCGTCGGTCGCGACCGTCGCACGGGCGGGCACATGGAGCTCCAGGCCGTCGATCGTGTCGTGGCCGGGGATGCGGAGGTACGGGTGCCAGCCGGCCGTGACGGGCGCCGCGTCCCGCCCGACGTTGCGGTAGGACCAGGTCACGTCGAGCGTGCGCTCGGTCAGCTCGAAGCGGATCCGCGTCTCGAGGTCGAACGGATAGCCGGCTAGGTCGGTACCCCGGATCTCGGTCGCGAGGGTCAGGGCCACGGACTCCTCGCCCGTACGGTTCGTGCCGCCAGGCGCACCCGTGCCGTCGGTGCCCCCGGTGCCGCGCAGGGCGCCCTCGTCCTCGGGAACGATCTCCCAGTCGAGGACGCGCGCGAACCCGTGCATGGTCTGGGTCTCTCCCGGGGCGACGGGCGGGACGTGGTGCGCGACGCCGTCGAACACGTAGCTGCCGCCCGCGATCCGGTTCGCGAACGGGAACATCAGGCCCGACCGCGTCGCGTCCTGGGCGAGGAGCGCCTGCTCGGTCGCGTACCCGTCGAGGAGGTCGACGACGTCGCGCGACGTCGAGGAGGGCCGGCTCCACGGCGCCCGCCAGGCGAGGACCGTCGCGCCGCGCAGGGCGACGACGAGCTCGGCTCCGGAGGGGTGGACGAGCGCGACCGTCGGCAGTGCGCCGAGCGATCCCTCGACGATGTAAGCGTTGCTGCAAACGGTTGCACTGGTCATGAGGCCCCATGTTCGTCTTCCGCACGACAAATGACAAACGCACCCGCCGACGGTGAGCGCGTCACCCTCGGCGGGAGGGGGCGTCGCCCTCGGCGCAGACGACGGACGCCGCCCCCGACCCTCAGGTCAGGAGCGGCGTCCGTCGTCACCTCGCTCACCCCAGGGGGTGACCGGTCATCCGCGCGTCACGGGGTCTCGGTGCCCAGCGACTCCTCGGCGGCGATCGCCGACTCGAGCGCCGTCTGCAGGCGTTCCTGCGACTCGCCGTAGGCGGCGAAGTCCCCCTCGGCGAGGGCGGCCTGACCATCCTTGATCGCCTGGCTGGCGGCCTGGAGAGCCTGGTCGAGCTGGGCGCGCGCCTCGGGGTTCTCCGTGACGGGCGCCGGGGTGTCCGTCCCGGTGTCGGTGCCGTCCGTGGGCGGCGGGGTCTCTCCGTCGGTCGGGATGACCGGAGCGACCTCACCACCGGCGTCACCGGCCGACGCACCCGACTCGCCGCCGAAGACCTGGTTGAGGGCCTCGTCGAGCGTGTCGGCGAACCCGACCTGGTCACCGAAGCTGACCAGCACCTTGCGCAGCAGCGGGAACTTGGTGCCCTCGGACGCCTGCACGTACACGGGCTGCACGTAGAGCAGACCGCCGCCCACGGGGAGCGTGAGCAGGTTGCCGTGGATCACGGTGGAGTTGCCGCGGCTGAGGATGTTCAGCTCGTTGGACACCGTGGGGTCCGAGTCGAACGTGTTCTGCACCTGTCCCGGTCCGGGGACCGTGGCGTTGCGTGGCAGCTCGAGGAGCCTGAGCTTGCCGTAGGAGTCGGCCTTCACGCCGGCGGTACTCCCTGCCTCGGCATCGACCGCGAGGAACCCGGTGAGGATCTCTCGGTCGGAGTTGCCGCCCGGGATGAACGTCGTCATGAGGGAGAACGCGGGGTCCTCCTGACCGGGCATCTGCAACGTCAGGTAGTACGGCGGCTGGTAGGGCTTGGTGCCGGTGCCGCGCACGGTGGGGTCGCGCGGGACGTTCCAGAAGTCCTGACCGGAGAAGAACTCGCGGGCGTCGTCGACGTGGTAGCTCGTGAGCAGCGCGCGCTGGACCTTGAACATGTCCTCGGGGTAGCGCAGGTGGCTCATGAGGTCGCCGCTGATCTCGGAGATCGGCTTGAGCGACGTCGGGAAGACGTTGTCCCACGCCTGCAGGATCGGGTCCTCGGTGTCCCACGCGTAGAGGTCGACCGAACCGTCGTAGGCGTCGACCGTGGCCTTGACCGAGTTGCGGATGTAGTTGACCTGCTGCGGCGCGAGCGCCGCGACCGACTGCGAGTTGACCGTCAGGGTGTCCTGCGTCGCCTCGTCGAGCGGGCGCGATGCGGAGTACGGGTAGGAGTTGGTCGTCGTGTAGCCGTCGACGATCCACTTGACCCGGCCGTCCACGACGGCGGGGTAGACCTTGCCGTCGAGCGTGAGGTACGGCGCGACCTTGGCGACGCGGTCACGCGGCGACCGGTCGTACAGGATCTGGGAGTCGGGCGTCACACGGTCCGAGAACAGGATCTGCTCGGAGCCGAACTTCAGGGCGTAGAGCAGCTTGGTGCCGAACGAGCCGACGCTGGGGCCTGCGACGGCCCCGTCCTCGGCACCGAACGTGTTGTTGACCTGGCCGCCTGCGTCGTCGTCCGGGTAGTCGAACTCCCAGGGCTTGGTGCCCTCGGGGGCGCCGACGATCGAGTACTGGGTCGAGTCCGGGCTGAAGTAGATGCGCGGCTCGTACTCGGGCAGGGACCCCACCGACGGGATGTCGCCCTCGTAGAACGCGGGCTGGCCGCCCGGGCCGATCTGGTTGCCGTACGCGGCCACGACGCCGTACCCGTGCGTGTACACGGTGTGGTCGTTGACCCAGTTGCGCTGGCTCGCGCCGAGGCCCTCGAGGTTGAGCTCGCGGACCGCGATCACGGTGTCACGGCTCTCGCCGTCGATCATGTACCGGTCGACCGAGAGGGTCTCCTGGAAGTTGTAGTACTGCTTGTTCTGCTGGAGCTGGCGGAACGTCGGGCTGACGATCTGCGGGTCGAGCAGACGGATCGACGCCGTGGTGTCCGCGTCGGCGCGCAGCGCGCCGGCCTCGGCCTGGGTCTTCGCGTCGTAGTTCGACGCCTCGACCCCGTCGAGCCCGAACGCGGTCTTGGTCGCGTCGATGTTCCGCTGGATGTACTCGGCCTCGAACTCCTGCGCGTTCGGGTTGACCTGGAAGCGCTGGACGACGGCCGGGTAGATCCCGCCGATCGCGATCGCGGAGACGACCATGAGCCCCACGCCGATCGCGGGCAGGCGCCAGTTGCCGCGGACCGCGGTCGCCACGAACAGCAGCGCGACGAGGATCGCGACGCCCGTCAGGATCGCCTTGGACGGGATGACGGCGTTGACGTCGGCGTACGAGGCGCCGTCGAACTTGTCACCCGTCGTGGTCAGGAGCGAGTACCGGTCGAGCCAGTAGTTGGCACCGATGAGCAGCATGAGCACGGCGGCCGTGACCGAGAGCTGCACGCGAGCCGCCTTGGTCGTGCGCGGGCCGCTGCCCGCGCCACCGCCGATGCGCACCCCGCCGTACAGGTAGTGGGTCGCCAGGGCACCGATGCCCGAGATGATGACCGCGGCCATGAGGAAGCCCACGGCGAAGCGCAGCACGGGCAGCGTGAAGACGAAGAACGAGATGTCCAGGCCCCACTGCGGGTCCTTGGTGCCGAACGGCACCGAGTTCAGTGCCAGGAGCACCGTGCTCCACTGCGAGGACGCCGCCGCACCGGCGAAGAAGCCGATGAGCGCGGGGCCTGCGATCGTCACGACCTTGCGCAGGGGCTCGATCGCCTCGCGGTACTGGTCGAGCGTGGCCTGCTCGGGGGTCGAGGGCGCGTAGATCGGGCGGGACCTGTACGCGAGCGACAGCGACAGGAAGACGAGTCCGCCCATCACGAGGAAGCCGCCGACGAACAGCGCCGCACGGGTCCCCCACTCGGTCCACAGGACGCCTTCGAAGCCCAGCTGGGTGAACCAGAGGACCTCGGTCCAGAACTGTGCGAGCAGGAACAGCAGGAGGACGAGGGCAGCCACGACGGCAACGGCTATGCCGAGCGGGCTGCGTCGTCTGCGGGAGCCGGCCTCGGACCCCGAAGGGCGTCGTGGCGCTGCGGCGAATGACACGGTGGGCTTACCTCTTTGCGTTCGGTCGAGCGTCAGGTCGTCAGGCGTCGGTACCTGTCCGCGCCGGGCCCACGACCACCGGATTCACAGGCGGTCCACGATCTCGACAGGGTCAGGCCACAGGCCGTCCATCTCGTCAACGGCCCACAGCGGTTCCAGGTTCCCACACGTACCTGGCCCCGACCCGCCGACTGCGCCGAGGTCGTCGGGCCTGACATGCTGGGGACATGGCAGACACGACCTCCCCCGCGCCCGACCAGCCCGCCCCGAGCACGTCCCAGGCCGCCTCGGGCGTCCCCGACGACGCCCCCGCCCCCATCGTCCCCCTCGCGCAGCTCGCGCTCGCCGACGCCGTGCGCGACGTCGAGGCGCACGTCGCCGCCGACGGCTGGGACGCTCCCCCGCGCGTGTTCGCGCTCGTCCGCACCGCCGACGCGATGGCCGCCGACCCGGGCCTGGCCGACCGCCTCCCGCCCGAGGTCGTGACCGCGGCGCGCGGCATCCCGGACCACCTGGTCTCGGTCGAGCAGGAGGGCCTGCCCGACGTCGAGACCCTCGAGGACCTGCTCGCAGGGATCTCGTGGCCCGGCACGGTCGACGGCGCCGCGATCGTCGCCGAGCGCGTCATCCTGCCACCGTCTGCCGAGGAGGGGCTGCCCACCGACCCGGCTGCGGCCCTCGCCTACCTGTCGTCGCACCCTGACCGTCAGGACGTCCGTCTCGCGGTCGGTGTCCTGCGCGACGGCACCCCGTGGTGCGCGGTCCGCACGCGCGCGAACGACGACGGCGACGACGTCGCGTTCGGCCCGGACCTCGTGCCGGGCCTGATCGAGGGGCTGCGCGCGACGTTCGAGTGACCGCCGGGCGGCCGTCCGAGCCAGCGCGCGCCAGCGCGAGCCGGGCGAGCAGCGCCACGTGCGAGGGAGACGACGAGGGGCCGGACGACGTGGTCGTCCGGCCCCTCGAGTCGTGCGGAGGTGGTGCGGTTCGCGGGCCGTGGTCGCCGCGGGCTCAGCGCCCTGCCGTGCCCCGACGGACCGGCGGGCGCCGGCTCACGTGCACGTCGGCAGGCTCTCGCCCTCGCCCGCCCCGATCGCGACCATCGCGTCGCGGGCCTCGTCGAGCGTCGAGACCTTGACGACGTTCAGCCCCTCGGGCACGTTGCCCACGACCTCGTCGCAGTTCGCCTCGGGTGCGAGGAACCATGTGGCCCCGTCACGCTCGGCACCGTAGAGCTTCTGCTGGATGCCGCCGATGGGCCCCACGTTCCCCTCGACGCTCATGGTCCCGGTCCCGGCGATCACGGTGCCGTTCGCCTCGTCCTCGGGCGTGAGCCGGTCGATGATCCCGAGCGCGAACATGGTCCCCGCGCTGGGGCCGCCGATGTCCTCGATCTGGATCGAGACGTCGACCGGCAGGTCGAAGGCCGGGTCGATGAAGACCCCGAGGATCGCCTTGCCATCGGCCTCCTGCGTCGTGATCGTCAGGTCGACGGCCTCGCCGGCGCGCTCGACCCCGAGGACGACGTCGTCACCCGGCGTCACGGTCGCGAGCTCGTCGATGAGGTCCTGGTACGTCACGACGTCCTTGCCGTTCACGGTCGTGATGACGTCCCCGGTCTCGACGACCCCCTCCGCGCCGGTGTCCTTCGCGGCGCCCTGGATCGTGAGGGTCGCGGGCACCTCGTAGCCCAGCTCGGTCAGCGCCGCGACGGTCGCCATCTCCTGCGAGGAGAGCATCTCCTGCTGGCTCTCCTGCTCGCTCTGCTCCTGCGTGACGTCGCGCGGGAACGTCTCCTCGACGGGGCGCACCGAGCGCGACCGCTCGGCCCACCCCTCGACGACCTGGACGAGGTTCGCCGGGTACCCGGGCCCGCCCGCGACCGACACCGTGGTGAGCAGCAGCTCGCCCGTCGAGTCGTACGTCTCGGCGCCCTCGATCGTGATGAGGTCCTGGTCGTTCTGCGCACCGAGCGTGTCCTGCGTAGGTCCCGGCGAGCGCACGACGTACGGCGCGGGCATGACGGCGAGGCCGGCGACCAGGAGGGTCGTGGCCAGCACGGAGATGCCGAGCGTGAGCGAGCGGCGCGTCACGGGCGGGGGCGTGTAGTCCTCGTCCGGCGCGGGGCCGAACGGGTCGCCAGCACCTGCGGGCTCGTACGGTTCGCGGGAGAGCGGTTCTGTCACGTCGCTATCATCCCCGAGAATCCTGGACGTTCGCTGGCGGTCCGCCGCAAGCCCCCTGTCCCCCTGCCCGACGGCGCCGCTCGCCGCAGCCCTGCAGGTGCGCCCCGCGCGGGCCCGGGAGCGCGCGAGGGGAGCTCACGACGCGCGGCGACTCACCGCCGTCGGGCCTGACGCCAGATCGCCGCGGTGCCCAGGAGCGCGACCGCGGCACCCGCCGCACCGAGCGCGGCCGCGTCCCGTCCGCCCACGCGTCGACCACCGAGCGCCATCCTGCCCCGCACGCCCTCCATGAGGACGTCGACGCTCTGGGCGCTCGACCAGGCGGGCTCCCAGCCGGCCGCGTGCAGGCCGCGGGCCGTGACCGTCCACGGGTGGACCACGTAGGCCAGGTCGCTCGCCGGCGACGGCAGCACGCCCACCCGGTGCAGGCGCTCGGCGGCGCCGAACGCGGTCGCGGCGGGCAGTGTCACGTTCGCGAGCCCGGTGCGCTCGACGAGCTCGGCCGGGGTCACGACGTCGGGCGCACCGTCCGTGAGCGCCCCGACCGTGAACGTCCCCGACAGCCCCTGGTCGACGACGACCTCGACGGCCGACGCCAGGTCGTCCGTGTGCAGGAGCTGCCAGGGGCGGTCGCTGCCCTTGACGGTCAGGAGCCGCGGCGCCTCGAAGTGCCGGGTCAGGATCGTGTCGACGCCGGGACCGACGATCATCGCAGGGCGCAGGATCGCAAGACGGACCGTCGGCCCCGCCTGCGACTCGGCCGACGCAGCAGCGAGCTCCTCGACCAGGGCCTCCTCGAACGCCACCAGGTCCGCGACGAAGCCCCCGGCGTCGGGTGAGACGGGGTCGTCGTCCTCGATGTCCGGGCGGTCGGCGCTCGCGCCGTGCACGGTCGCCGACGTGACGGCGACGACCTGCTCGATCCCGTGCCGCGCGGCGACCCGTGCCACGCGCGCCGCCTGCTCGACCAGGTGGGTGCGTCTCGTGCCGCCCTTGGCGACCTTGACGCCGAACTCCCCGGCAGGGGCCACGGCGACGAGCGTCCGCGCCCCCTCGATCCACGGCGCCGACAGGTCGTTGGGCTCGACCGGCGCGTTCTCGGGGCCGCGTCCCCCGAGCGCGGCGCGCAGGAGCGCGGCGACGCGGCCCTCGCCCACCACGACCGTCCGGCCGTCCGTGCCGGAGCCGTCCTCCCGGGGTTCGGGCTGGTCGCGGACGTCCGCCACCGGAGCGCCGTCTGCGCTGCGCCGTGAGCGAACCGTGCCCTCCGACATGCCTCGACCCCCCTCGTCCGTCCTCGATTGTGGTTACGGTGATTCCTGACGCTATCCCGAGGAGACCCCGATGAGCAGCCAACCGCCCGACGAGTTCGCCTCCGGCGCGGGCGACCAGCCCGACGCGCAGTGGGAAGAGCTCCTGCGCTCCATGTTCGGCGCGGACGCCGACGAGGCCCTGCGCGAGCTGCGCGCTCGCGGCCTCGACCCGGCCGCCCTGGCCGCAGGCAGCGGCCTCAGCAACGATCCTGCGACCATGAAGCACGTCCTCGCCCAGGTGCAGCGGCTCCTCGCGAGCTCGGGCAACGGCCCGGTCAACACGGACGTCGCGCACGACATCGCCCGCCAGGTCGCGGTCGCCGAGGGCGACCCGTCACTCACGCCCGCGCAGGTCCGCTCGGCGACCGAGGCCCTGTCGGTGGCCGAGCTGTGGCTCGACGCCGTCACCGACCTGCCGCCTGCCGGCGGCAAGCGCTACGCCTGGAGCCGGTCCGAGTGGGTCGAGAAGACCCTCCCCGCCTGGAACGCGCTCGCGGCGCCCGTGGCCTCCTCGGTCGCCGACGCGCTGTCGACCGTGCTGCGCGACCAGCTCCCCGGCGGGGCCGACGGTCCCGACACAGAGCTCGGCTTCCCCGGGCTCCCCGCGGGGGCGCTCGGGATGGACTTCGACCCCGCGCAGATGATGCGCCGACTCGGCTCCGCCGTGTTCGGCATGCAGATCGGCCAGGCCACGGGGACCATGTCCCGCGAGGTCTTCGGCGTCACGGACATCGGGCTCCCGCTGCTCGACGAGCCCGCGACGGCCCTGCTGCCCACGAACGTCGCCGCGTTCGCCGAGGGGCTCGACGCTCCCGTCGAGGAGGTCCGCCTCTTCCTCGCCCTGCGGGAGGCGGCGCACGCCCGCCTCTTCACGCACGTGAGCTGGCTCCGCGCACACCTGCTGGGACTCGTCGAGGTGTACGCCCGCGGCATCACGATCGACCTGGACGCGCTCGAGTCGCAGCTCTCCGACATCGACGTCACGGACACCGGTGCGCTCCAGCGCGCCCTGTCGGGCGGCGTGTTCGGCCTGCAGAACACCGACGAGCAGAAGGCCACGCTGCTGCGCCTGGAGACCGCGCTCGCACTGGTCGAGGGCTGGGTCGACGAGGTCAGCGCGCAGGCCGCGCTCCCCCACCTCCCGCACGCCGTCCCGTTGCGGGAGATGCTCCGACGTCGGCGCGCGGCCGGCGGCCCCGCCGAACAGATCTTCTCGACGCTCGTGGGTCTGGAGCTGCGGCCGCGCCGCTCGCGCGACGCCGCGACGCTGTGGGCCCTCATCGCGGCACAGGGCGGACCTGACGCCCGGGACGGGGTGTGGGACCACCCGGACCTGCTGCCCAGCCCGCTCGACCTGGACGACCCGGCCGGCTACCAGGCGCGGCGCACCGAGGTCCAGGAGGAGCAGAGCGACCTCGACAAGGCGCTCGCCGACATCTTCAGCGAGGCCGAGGACTCGAAGGGCACTCAAGGCCCAGCCGACCCGGCCGCTCCGACGGACGACTCCGAGAACGAGCCGGACGGCTCGCCCCGCGACTGACGGTCCGCCCGCGACTAGCGGGCCGGTTCCCTCTCGGGGCCCTGCACGACCCGCCTGGCCGGCACCGCGTGCCGGTCGGGCGTGGGCTTCGTCGGGGGTTCCTCGGGAGCTCCAGCCGTGTCCGCCAGCACCGCCGGGTGGGCCTCGATCTCGACGTGGGGCGGGGCGTCCTCGGCGTCGTCGGGTGCCTCGGGCCCCTCGGGGGGGCCGCCGTCTCGGCTGAACGAGACCCCTTCGAGGAACCCCTTGGCCCGCTCCGTCCGCGGGTACGCCTCGAGCAGCGCCCAGAACCCCGGGCCGTGCCCGGCGTGCAGCAGGTGGGCGAGCTCGTGCAGCAGCACGTAGTCGAGCACCCACTCGGGCATGCCCTGGACGCGCGTCGAGATGCGGATGCTGCCGTCGATCAGGGTGCACGACCCCCAACGGCGTCCCTGGTTGCTCGACCAGCGCACGCTCGTGGGGTGCGCCCTGCCGTCGAGGTACTTGGCGGACAGCTCGGTCGCGCGGGCCACGAGCTCGTCGTCGGAGGGCCTGCGGCGCCGTTCCTTGTCGGCGAGCCGGTCCAGCATGCGCTGCACCCACTCGCGTTCCTGGGCGCGCGTGAACCGCGCGGGGATGGACACGATCGTGCGGTCCCCGTCGCGGTAGGCGCTGACCGTGCTCTTGCGTCGACGGCTCCGGCGTACCTCGACGTACGTCTCGGCGCTCTTCGCGGCGCCCGGCTCGGCTTCGTAGGCCACGGCACAGACCGTAGTGGGTCCGCGTGACATATGCCATAGACCACGCCGACGCTTGGTCCGCTCGCGTGCGCGGAATCGTCGAGAACTGGTCAAGTCTTGGCGAGGTGGATCGGCCTGTGGAGAACCTCGGCTCTCGCCCTCCCGTCGTCAGACTGGTCCGGCAGGTCCCCGCACCAGCCGAGGAGAACCCATGGACGACGACGACCTCTTCCCTGTCCGCCTCCGGCCGGGGACGGTCGTGCTCCACCGGGACCACGGGGTGCTCCAGTACGGCACCGACGAGCGCTGGAGCGTCCTCCTCAGCGGCCTCGACGAGCAGGAGAGCGCCTGGCTCCTCGACCACCACCGGTCGGGGCGGGCGCTCCTGCACGCGCCGCCCGCCCGGTACGCCGTCACGCCCGAGCGCCGACGGGCGATCGTGCGTCACCTGCACGAGGCGCTCCTCGTCGTCGGGCCACCCGAGGGGAGCCTCCGCGAGGTCGTCGCGCCCGCGCACGGGCGGGCCGACACCCCCACCCTCGCGCTGCTGCGCCCCGACGGGAGCGGCCGGGCCACGATGGCCCACCGCGCGCGGGCGACCGTCGCCGTCGGGGGGCTGGGGCGGCTGGGTCTCGGGATCGCGGTCGTGCTCGCCACGGCGGGCGTGGGTACGCTCCTGCTCGACGACGCCGCACCGGTCCAGGCGACCGACGTCGGGCTCGGCGGATATCGGGCACGGGACGTCGGGCTTCCGCGAGGCGAGGCGGCCGGGCGCGTCCTGTCCGACGTCGCTCCCGAGGTGCGCAGCCGCCAGGTCGCGGCGTCGCGATGGGTGTCACCGTCCGAGACGCGACCGGACGTCGCGGTCGTGGTCGAGCACCGCGTGCTGCGTCCTGAACGGTACGGGCGGCTCACGGGCGACGGGACCCCGCACCTACCCGTCGTGGTGCGGGAGGCGGACGTGGTGGTCGGACCGTTCGTCCGACCGGGAAGGACGCCGTGCGTCCGGTGCGTCGAGGGGCATCGCGCCGACCTCGACCCGCAGTGGCCGCAGCTCGCGGACCAGCTACGGGATCCTCAGCGGGAGGTCCTCGACGTCGAGGAGACCACGCTGGCAGCCGTCGGCGCGGCGATCGCCGCGAGCCAGGTGCTCGCGCACCTCGACGGGCTGACACCCCGCGCAGCCACGGCCTGCATCGAGATCGCTGTTCCCGATGCCGTGCCGAGGCTGCGCGAGGTGGTGAGCCACCCGCGGTGCGGGTGCTCGGACCTGACGGTCGCGGCGGCCACGTCAGGCCGCCGATGACGCGGAGACGGAGTCTTCCGACTCGCGGGCGGCGGCGCGAGCCGCCTCCTCCGCCTGGCGGGCGAGGACCTCGGCCTTGCTCGGCCGGCCACGCCCACGCTTGCGGGCGACGACGGCTCCGTCGACGAAGACCTCGCCGCCCCAGACGCCCCAGGGCTCCTGACGCTCGATCGCGCCCGCCAGGCAACCGGCGACGAGCGGGCAGGCCTGGCACAGGGCCTTGGCCTGCTCGACCTGCGTCGACTGCTCGGCGAACCAGAGCTCAGGGTCGTTCGTGCGGCAGGGCAGCAGCCCGGCGAGGAGCCGGTCGAACTCGGCCGCGTCCGAGGAACCGAGAGGGGTGGTGAGGGGTTGGTGGGGTGTCCAGGGGCCGGATCCGCCCTGGGCAGTGATGTTGTCGAGCAGCGCGGTGAGCCGCACGATGTCCTCCAGTGATGTCCTGATCTGCGTGTGAACTTCTTTGTCACAGGACCCGCAGGTGGTCGTGGCGTCCGGGGATGGTGGACGGCTGACCGGGAAGACGATCGCATTCGGAGAAACACGAAGGCCGCGGGTCCAGGTGGACTCCGCGGCCTGAGAAGGGTGCGTCGGTGACTAGACCGGCGACGTCCTCAGTGCGGAGTCGGGAACGGGGCGGATGACGAGGGATCCGCCGCGCCGTGCGCGGTTGATCGGATCGGCCGACACGTGTGTCGGGCTCGCCGTCAGGATCTGCTTCACCAAGCCCACCTCCCATCTCCGTCGAACGCCCGCCTCTCGGCGCGCGTCTCTCCTACAAGGACTCCTGAACCATATGCCGCCCTCGGAAGGACGCACAACTTATTTAACGAACTTCTTTCGACGAGTTTTCTCGCGTCCGGAAGAAGCCCGTGATCACGCCGAAATCAGCCCGCAGAACGCGCCACGATGTCCAGCAGCGTCGCGCCGTACCTCTCGATCTTGGCCGGACCGATCCCGTTGATCCTCGCCAGGTCCGGCACCGAGGCCGGCCGGGTCTCGGCGATGGCCGCGAGCGTGCCGTCGACCAGGATCGTGAACGCCGGCTTGTCCGTCTCCTGCGCGACCGACAGCCGCCACTCGCGCAGCTGCTCGAACAGGGCCTGGTCGTACTCGCCCGTGAGCTGGACCTTGTTCTGGTTCGCGCGGCTACGACGCGGAGCCCGCGACTGCTCGTCGTCGGGCCACAGACCGTCGAGGAACCGCGTGCGACGACGCGACGCACGCCCGCCGGGGTTGCGCGAGCGCCCGAACGACACCTGCAGGTGCTCACGCGCACGCGTGATGCCCACGTACAGCAGGCGACGCTCCTCGGCGACCGCCTCGTCCGTCTCCGCGAGCGAGATGGGCATGAGGCCCTCGCTCATCCCGGCGAGGAAGACCGCGTCCCACTCGAGCCCCTTGGCCGCGTGCAGCGACGCGAGCGTGACGCCCTCGACCGTGGGCGCGTGCTGAGCAGAGGCACGCTCGTCGAGCTCCGCGACGAACGAGACCACCGTGGGGGGCGCGTCCTGCGGCGCGACGCGCGCGACGTCGTCGGCCAGGGCTACCAGGGCCTGCATGGACTCCCACCGCTCGCGCGCGGCACCACGCGCCGACGGCGGCTCGTTCGCCCAGCCCGCCGTGATCAGGACGTCCCGGACCGTCTCCGGCATGGGGACCTGCGGGTCCGCGGACCGGGCAGCCCCGCGCAGCAGCACGATCGCGTCGCGGACCTCCTTGCGCTGGAAGAAGCGCTCGCCACCCCGCACGAGGTAGGCGATGCCGGCGTCCGCGAGCGCCTGCTCGAACCCCTCCGACTGGGCGTTGGTGCGGTAGAGGATCGCGATCTCGCTCGCACGCGTCCCCGCGGCCAGGAGCCGGCCGATCTGCGCGGCGATGCCCTTGGCCTCTGCCTCGTCGTCGTCGTACGCGACGTACGCGACGGGCGGCCCGGACGGTCGCTGGGCGACGAGCTCGAGCGCCTGGTGCGCTCCCCCGCGACGCCCCGCACGTGCCAGGAGCTGGTTCGCGAGCGTCACGACCTGGGGCGTCGACCGGTAGTCCCGCACGAGCTTGACGACCTGGGCCCCCGGGTACTTCTTCGGGAACGTGAGCAGGTGGTGAGGCGTGGCGCCCGTGAACGAGTAGATGGTCTGCGACGGGTCGCCGACCACACACAGCTCCTTGCGTCCGCCGAGCCACTGGTCGAGCACGAACTGCTGGAGCGGCGACACGTCCTGGTACTCGTCGACCACGAAGTGGCGGTACTGGCGGCGCACCTCGTCGGCCATGGCCCCCTGCGACGAGAGCATGTCGCCGAGCATGAGCAGGACGTCCTCGAAGTCGATGACCGACCGCTCGGTCTTGACCTCCTCGTAGGACGCGATGAGCCGCGCGACGGTCTGGTGGTCGTAGCCCGCGGGCGCCGGGCGGTCGATCGCCGCGCACGCCTTCACGTAGTCGTCGGCCGTCACGAGCGAGACCTTGGACCACTCGACCTCGGAGGACAGGTCGCGGACCGCGATCCGGTCCACACCGAGCCCCAGCCGCCGCGCGGCCTCGCCGACGACAGGAGCCTTGTACTCGAGGATGCGCGGTGGCGCACCGCCCACGACCTTGGGCCAGAAGTAGCTGAGCTGGCGCAGTGCCGCGGCGTGGAACGTCCGGGCCTGCACGCCCGTGGCGCCGAGCTCTCGCAGCCGCGTGCGCATCTCGCCCGCGGCGCGCGCCGTGAACGTCACCGCCAGGACGCTCGTGGGTGTGTACACACCCGTCCGGACCCCGTACGCGATGCGGTGCGTGATGGCTCGCGTCTTGCCGGTCCCTGCACCTGCGAGCACGCAGACGGGCCCGTGCAGCGCGAGGGCGACGTCACGCTGGTCGGGGTCGAGGGCTTCGAGGATCTGGTCCGCTGACTCGTTCGACATCCCGTCGATTCTCTCAGCCCCCGCCCACACCGGGCACCACTCTCCACAGGACCGGATGCTCCGTGCGACGTGTCGGACACGCCCCGGGAACAACCCGCCGCGCGCTGGCGTTGGCCACGACGGCAGCACCCGGGTCTCGTACCCCGGCCTGTCGGCCCGTGCGCACGGCCGGGCCCCGCGAACGAAGGAGCACCGATGGCCACGGCCCCGACCACCCCCGACGCCGGATCGATCGTCATGTACTCGACGACCTGGTGCGGCTACTGCCGTCGCCTGAAGACCCAGCTCGACTCGGCGGGCATCGGGTACACCGAGGTCAACATCGAGGAGCACCCGGAGAGCGCCGCCTACGTCGAGCAGGTCAACGGCGGCAACCAGACGGTCCCGACCGTGGTCTTCCCGGACGGCACCGCGGCGACCAACCCGTCGCTCGCCCAGGTCAAGGAGCGCCTCGCGGTCTGACGCCGCCGACCGGTCCGCCCGAGAAAGAGGCTGCCGTCGAGGGAGAGGGGCCCATCCCTCCACCTCGACGGCAGCCCTCCGTGTCGCGGGGCCCCGCACTCTCCGGGGCCCCGCGCTCTCGGTCGGCGGGTGTCACTCCCCCGTGAGCGGACCCCCGAACCACTCCTCGATGAGCGCCCGAGCGATCGACGAACGGCTCGGCAGCCTCACGTCCCCGCTCTCCGTGGCCTGCGTGAGCTCTGCGCGGGTGAACCAGCGCGCGTCGGTGACCTCCTCGCCGTCGGGCCGGAGGTCCGTCGTGAGCGCCGTGGCCGTGAACCCCAGCATGAGCGAGGCCGGGAACGGCCACGGCTGGCTCGCGCGGTAGACGACCTCCCCGACCGTGACGCCGACCTCCTCGGCGACCTCGCGCCGCACGGCCTGCTCGAGCCCCTCGCCCGGCTCGACGTAGCCCGCGAGGGTCGAGAAGCGGCCCTCGGGCCAGTGCGCCGCGTGGCCGAGCAGGAGCCGGTCCTCGCCCGGGCCGGCACCCGGGTCGACGACCGCCATGATGACCGCCGGGTCGGTGCGCGGGTAGTGCTCGACGTCCTGCGCGACGCAGCGCCGTACCCAGCCCGCCGCGACCGGCACGGTCGGCTCGCCGCAGCGCGGGCAGCGCTCGTTGGCCGCGTGCCAGGCGGCAAGCGCGACGGCCTCGGTCGCCAGGCCCGTGTCGCGCGGACCCAGGCGCGAGGCGAGCTCGCGCAGGCCCGCCCACTCGTGCGTGCGCACCAGGACCGACAGCGGCCCCTTGGGATCCACGCCCTCGATGTCGAGGTCGAGGTCGTCCGCGTCGTCGGGCAGGAGGAGAGCCAGGAAGGACGTGCCCGACGGCGCATCCTCGCCCAGGAAGACCCAGCGCGGCGTGTTGCTGTGGTCCCCCGAGGCCGCGTGCGGCTCGGGGACGGCCGCGACCTCCTGCGGCGTCGCGAGCGCGAGCCCGTCCGGGCCGGTCGCGAGCCGACCGCGGTGCAGCAGCACCACGCGCGTCGACGGGTCGGCGCGGAGCGTCGCGAACAGCCCCTCCTCGGTGCGGCGGTGCGCCGCACGGTCGAGCATCGAGTGCGCGAGCGGGAGGTGCGCGGCGAACGCACCAGAGGCGGCCGAGACGACGGCGGGGGCCGCGACGGGCGTCGAGGTGAGGGCGGGGTCAGGGGTGGGGGCGGCGGGGTGCGGCACGGCAGGCGAGGTGTGGTCGGTCACCCGTCGACCGTAGGTCACGCGGGGCAGGCGGGGCACGCGGCACGTCCAGCACGCGGACACGCCACGGCCCGGGTGACGGCGCCCGCCCCGCACCGACTACCGTGGTCGCGTGCCACGCTCACCGCTCAACCTCGCCGCGCTCGCGACCGCGGCCGTCCCCGGCCTCGACGTCCGCTCCGTGCGGCCGTCCGAAGCGACGGGCGACGACGACGTCGCGATCGTCACCGACAGCGGCGGACAGGAATGGGTCGTCCGCGCGCCTCGCACCCTCGCGGCCGGCGCGGCCCTCGAGGCCGAGACCGCGCTCCTGGACTCGCTGCGCCACTACGTCACGACGGGCGTCCTGTCCTTCACCGTGCCCGACGTCCTGGGCTACGCGCTGCTCCCTGAGGGCGGGCGTGCCGTCGTGCACCACCGGTACGGCGGGGTGCCGCTCGACCTCGACACGCTGCGCCCCGGCCCCGGGCTCGCCGCGGACATCGGCCGTGTCCTCGCCGCGGTGCACGAGCTCCCGCACTCGGTCGTCGAGAACGCGGGCCTGCCCGTCTACACGGCCGCCGAGTACCGCGACCGGCGTCTCGCCGAGGTCGACGAGGCCGCCAAGACCGGCAGGGTGCCCGCCCGGCTCCTGCGCCGCTGGGAGACCGCGCTCGAGGACGTGTCGTTGTGGAAGTACCAGCCCGTCGTCGTGCACGGCGACCTAGGCACCGAGCAGGTGCTCGTCGCGCGCGGTCGCGTCGTCGCCATCACCGACTGGGCCGAGGCGCGCGTCGCCGACCCCGCCGACGACCTCGCGTGGCTGCTCGTCGCGGCGCCGCCCGAGGCGATCGACTCGATCATGGAGGCCTACCAGCTCCGCCGCACCGAGCTCACCGACCCCCACCTGACCGACCGGGCGCTGCTCGCGGGCGAGCTGGCCCTGGCCCGCTGGCTGCTGCACGGCGTGCGGCACGGACTCCAGGACGTGATCGACGACGCGGTCGACATGCTGATCGACCTCGACGAGGTGACGAGCGGGGAGAGCGAGGGGTAGCAGGCAGCCCCCGGCGGTCGTCAGCTGCCCGCCACGAGCGCCTCCAGCTCAGCTGCGTCGAGCAGCCGCTCCGGGCGCACGGTCTCGTCGGAGCCCAGGTAGTAGAACGCGGCGTTGACCTTCTCGACGGGCAGCCCGGACCAGCGCGACCACGCGAGCCGGTAGACCGCGAGCTGGACCTCGCGCGTGCGCCGGGCCTCGGCGTCACGTGGGGCCTTGCCGGTCTTCCAGTCCACGACCACCACTGCGTCCTGCGCGCCGTCGTCCGCGTGCTCGGGGCTCTCGGGGAAGACGGCGTCGATGCGCGAACGGAACATGATGCCGCCCACGGGGGTCTCGACGTCGACCTCCACGGCGAGCGGTGTGCGCCCCGCCCACTCCGAGGCGAGGAACGTCTGCTGGAGCGCGTCGAGGTCCAGGTCCGGCGAGATGTCCTCGTCGTCGGCACCGGGCAGGTCGTCGACGTCGAGCAACGAGGACGACGTGAAGTACTGCTCGGCCCACAGGTGGAACTGCGTGCCGCGGCGCGCGTGCACCGTGGGCTGCGCAGGCACCGGGCGCCGCAGGTGCAGCGCGTACTCGCCCCGGTCCGCGGCCAGACGCACGAGCCCGGATGCCGAGATGTGCGCGGGGAACGAGATCTCGCTGCTCCGGGCGTCACGGCGGTCGCGCTCCTCGAGCAGGATGCGCGCGAGCTCGCGCAGGTCCGTCCCCGACGCGTCGAGCAGCGGAACCTGACCCTCCGAGACCGCACCCGAACCGGCGACTGCGCCGCGACCAGCAGCGACCGAGAGCGACGCGCGGGCGTCGATCCGGTCGCGGACCCGGTCTGCAGCGGCCCGCACGACCGCGCGAGCTCGCGGCTCGACGGTCGGCGCGGGCGGTGTGGGCGCCCCGTCGGCCACGCCCCCGTCCGCGCCGGTGCCGTCGGCCCCCGGCTCCCCACGCGGCCACTCGGCCTCGTGGACCAGCTCGTCGCGCGGGTTGGTCTCGTCCTTGTCGGGCATGCCGGCCCAGTCGGCCGCGCTGATGATCCCGGCCTCGGCGAGCTCGACGAGGAACGGCGAGGGCGTGCGCGGCTTGGTCGCGTCACGCCACCAGGACCCGGCGAGCAGGAGCTCGGCGCGGGCGCGCGTGAACGCCACGTAGGCGAGGCGGCGCTCCTCGTCGACCTGGTGCTCGCCGCTCGCCGCGAGGAACTCCTTGCGCCGACCGTCGAGGTCCTTGGCGTCCTCGGCGACCTCGTGATGGAAGACGGGCAGGTCCTCGGCGTCGCCGCGCAAGGGGTACGGCAGGTTGCCCAGCCCGGTGAACCAACCGCTGTCGGTCGGCCCCTTGTCGCCCACGGCCGTGTTGGGGAAGATCCCGTCGACCATGCCGGGCACGGCGACGACGTCCCACTCCAGGCCCTTCGAGGCGTGCACCGTGATGATCTGCACCGCGTCGGGGTCGGGCTCGCGCACGGGCAGGTCGAGGCCGCGCTCCTGCGACCCGGCCGTGCCGAGCCACGCGAGGAACGCGCCGAGCGTGGGCAGGTCCGCGGACTGCGAGAACGTCGCAGCGACGTCACGGAACGCGTCGAGGTGCGCGCGGCCCCGGTCGCCGACCTCCTCGCCGTACCCGCCCGCGGCGAGCGTCGCCGCGGTGGTCACCTCGATGTCGAGACCGAGCGCCCGCTCGGCCTGGGTCACGAGCTCCGGGAGCGACAGGTACGTCTGACCGCGCAGGTCGCGCAGCACCCTGGACAGCGCGACGAGCCGCGAGTGCCCGGCCTCGGTGAGCACGCGGCCGTCCCGCGCGGGGTGCCCCGGGGCGGGCAGGTCGTCGAGCGCGTCGACGATCGACCGGTGGTCGACGACGTCGCCCTCGACCACGGTGAGCGTCCCGTCCGCGGCGACGCCGGGCAGCTCGGCGTCGCCCGGCGCGCCCGCACCCGACGGCCCGGCGGGCGCTCCGCCGTCGGGCGGGCCAACGGGAGAGGAGTCGGCAGACGGGCGGCGCGCCGCGTCCCGGCGCGCCAGGTCCGCCGCCCAGCTGCTCAGCGCGTGCAGGTCCGCCGCGCCCAGGTTGAGGCGCGGCCCCGTGAGGACGCGCATGAGCGAGTCCCCGCGCGACGGGTCGTGCGCAACCTCGAGGAGTGCCACGAGGTCGACGACCTCCGGGGTCGTGAGCAGGCCACCCAGCCCCACGACCTCGACCGGCAGCCCTTTGGCGCGCAGCGCGACCTCCATCGCGAGGAACTGCGAGCGCGCGCGGCACAGCACCGCAGCGGTCACGCGTTCCTGGCGGCGCGTGCGCGGACGCCACCGCTCGGCGACGAAGTCCGCGACCGCCGCGGCCTCCTCCTCGAGCGTCGCCGCGTACACACCGGTCACGACGCCGCGCCCCGCGCCGGGGCGCTCGTCGAGCTGCGGCACGGGCACGCGCGTAGCTCCCTCGCGCAGCGGCGCCGCCGTGACGTTGGCCGCGGCCAGGACGGCCCGGTCGTTGCGCCACGAGGTGCTGAGGTACTGCACGTCGGCCGGCGCGCCCGTGCTGCCGGGGCCCGTCGCACGGAACCGCTCGGGGAACCGCGCCAGGCCCGACGCGCTCGCGCCGCGCCAGCCGTAGATCGACTGGTTCGGGTCGCCGACCGCCGTGACCGGGTGCCCGCCGAACAGCGCGCACAGGAGCTCGACCTGCGCGTAGGACGTGTCCTGGTACTCGTCGAGCAGCACGACGCCGTACCGGGCCCGCTCCCCCGCGCCCACCGCGGGCACGGTCCGGGCGAGTCGGGCCGCGATCGCGACCTGGTCCCCGAAGTCGAGCGAGTCGGACGTCCGCTTGCGCTCCTGATAGGTCTCGACGACGTCGAGCAGCCGGTGGCGTTCCCCGAGCGAGCCGAGGAGCCTCTTGACCTCGGCGTAGTGCTCGGTGCGCCTGCCGCCGAGCGGCGTCGCCAAGATCGTGTCGACGATGCCCGTGATGCCCGCGCGGGCCTCGTCCGGGCTCAGCAGGTGCTCGCTCAGCGCCCCGGACAGCGACAGGACCGCGCCGACGACCGTCGAGAACGCGGCGTCGGTCTGGAGGTCGCCGGCCCAGCTCTCGACGACCTCCGCCGCGAGCTGCCACTGGCTGGCCTCCGAGAGCAGCCGGGCGCCCGGCTCGATGCCGATGCGCAGCGCGTGGTCCCCCACGAGCGAGGCCGCGTACGAGTTGTAGGTCGAGATCGCGGGCCGGTCCAGCATCGACAGCGCCGCACCGTCCTTGCCCAGGGCACGGTCGAGCTGCACGAGGCGCGACTGCACGCGCTCGGCGAGCTCGCCCGCCGCCTTGCGCGTGAACGTCAGGCCGAGCACGGCCTCCTTGGCGACCCACTCGTTCGCGATGAGCCACACGACGCGCGCGGCCATGGTCTCGGTCTTGCCCGACCCGGCCCCGGCCACCACGAGCATCGGCGCCAGGGGCGCCTCGATCACGGCGACCTGCTCGTCGGTGGGCCGCGGACGCCCCAGCATCTCCGCGATGCGCACGGCCGAGAACCGCGGCTCGGGCAGCTCCCGCGTGCCCGCCGCCGCGCCGCCGGCCCCGGCCGGGAGACCGACCACCCCGAGGTCGACGTCGTCGAACAGCGACTCGGCGCTCATGCGATCACCTGGCGGCCTTCCGTCATGAGGGGGCAGGAGCGGCGCACGGGGCACACCGAGCACAGCTTGTTCTCGCGGGCCGTGAACACCGAGTCGGCCATGGTGTCCGCGACGTCCTCGACGAGCTCGCGCGCCCAGCTCGACCCGTCGGGCTCGGGCTCCAGCGCGGGCTGCGTCCGCAGGCCCGCGTCCTTGCCGTCACCCACGAACACGAGCTGAGCGCCCGCGCTCCGGGTGCCTTCGGGCAGGTCGAGCACCCCGCCCTCGACCGCGAGCTGGTAGGTGCCGAGCTGGGGGTTCGTCACGGCCTCCGTGACCGACGGCTTGGTCTTGCCCGTCTTGAGGTCCGCGACGCGCACCGCGCCGTCCCCGGCGTCCTCGACCCGGTCGATGACCCCGCGCAGCACGGCCCGACCGATCTCGAGCTCGAACGGCGCCTCGACGAGCAGCGGCTCGCCCGAGGACTGCAGGTACCCCGCGAGCCGGCCGATCATGTCCTCGGCCTTGTGGCGCGTCTGGGTCGCGGGCCAGCCCGGCGTGAGCGCGAGCTCGGGCCAGCGGCGGTCCAGCTCAGCAGCGAGCTCCGAGCGCGTCCCGCGCGGCGCTTCCTGGGCGATCGAGTGCACCAGGTTGCCCAGCGACTGCGCGGTCGCGTCGGGAGCCGTGCCGCCCGCGCTCTCGACCGCCCAGCGCAGCGCGCACCGGCTCACCGACTCGACCTTGGACGGCGAGATCAGGACGGTGTCCTCGGAACCCCACAGGGGCTCGGTGCTCGAGACCGGGTTCACGCCGTACCAGGACTCGGGCCGGGCCTCGCCGACGCCTGCGAGCGCCAGGTCGGCCAACAGCTCGGCGAGGGCATCGGCGCGCTCGGGGTCCGGGACGTCCGTCCGGTCCCGTCGCCCCCCGCGCGCGGCCGGGCGCGCGGCGGCCGACGACGTCACGGGCACCTCCCGCACGACCTGCTCGACGAGCAGGCTGCGGGCCGAGGCGACGAGCCCGCGCAGGTCGAGCGGCTGCCCCACCTCGACGCGACGCGGGTCGCGCTCCTCGTCGGGTGCCACCGGTCCGTCGCCGTCGTCCGGCGTCCCGCTCGCGGTGGGCGCGTCGTCGTCGGGTCCGGCGGGCGGGCACACGAGGTCGACGAACGGCGAGGGGACCTCGTCGACGTCGCTCACGGCCGTCACGAGCAGGCGCCGCGTCGCGCGCGAGGTCGCGACCGCGAAGGACCGCAGCTCGTCGGTGAGGACGGTCCGCCGGGCGTCCGGCCCCAGGCCGTGCGCGTCCTGCGAGCGCCCCGCGAGGAGCTCGACGAGCGCCTCGGAGCCGAGCAGCGAGTCGCGCAGCCGCAGGTCCGGCCACACGCCGTCCTGGACCCCGGCCACGACCACGACGTCCCACTCGCGTCCGGCCGCGCCCGCCGGCGTGAGGGCGGCGACCGAGTCCGTGCCCGTGGCGCGGGCCGCGAGCGAGTCGGCGGGCAGGTCCTGGGACTCGAGATACTCCACGAACGCCGACGGCGGAGCCCCCGGCATGCGGTCGACGAAGGTCTCCGCGGCGCGGAAGAGCGCGAGGACGGCGTCGAGGTCGCGGTCGGCACGGGCACCGACGGCCCCTCCGCCCAGGGCGGCGTCGCGCCACCGGTCCGACAGGCCGGTCGCGCTCCAGATCGCCCAGAGCACGGTCTGCGCGGTCGCGTCGGGGGCTCGGGTGGACTCGCGTCCGGCGGCGATCACCCGGGCCACGGACACGGCGCCGCGCCGCACGCTCGTGGGCAGCGTCGCGGCACGCGACTCGTCGAGCAGGACCTCGACGAGGAGCGCGTCCGAGGTGCGCCCGCCGCCCGAGCCGAGCTCCTCGGCGCGCAACGCCCGGCGCAGCCGTCGCAGCGCGACCACGTCGAGGCCTCCCACGGGGGAGGTCACGAGCGCGGCCGCCGTCACGGGGTCCAGCTCGTCGAAGCCCGACGGGTCGTCCGACGCGGCGGGCTCGCGCTCGATCAGCGTCTCGGCGGGATCGCCCACGTCGCGGGTCACGGCGTCGTCGATCCCGGCCGCGCCGCGCACGCCGTCCAGACCCCGCGAGTACCCGGCCGGGGGCAGACCGACCGCGACGCGCATGATCGCGAGCAGCGGCGTGACCGCGGGCTCCTCGCGCAGCGGCACGTCCGAGCCGAGGATGCCGACGGGCACCGAGGCCGCGACGAGCGCGCGGCGCAGCGTCGCGAGCTGGGCCCCGGCGCGGCAGACCACGGCCATGCGCCCCCAGGGGGTGCCGTGCAGCAGGTGCTCGGCACGCAGCTCGCGGGCCACGTACGCGGCCTCCTCCGCGCCGCTGCCGAGCAGCGCGACCGAGGCGCCGCGCGGCGGTCCGTCCTCCGGGACGTGGACAGGCGACGCCGCCGCCCCGCGGTGGACCGCGCCCGCGACCGTGCCGATCTGGGTCGTCACGGTCCGCGTGACCGCGCGAAGGTTGCCCTCCTGCCGCCAGGCGGTGCCGAGGACCTCGACCCGCGCGTCGAACTCGCCCGTCGCGGCACGCCGTCGCACGGGCGCCGCCGCCCGCCCGACCAGGGCAGGGCTCGCACCGCGGAAGGTCTGGACGGCCGTGTCCGGGTCCGCGAGCAGGACGAGGCGGGCGCCGTCGTCGTGCACCACGCGCAGGAAGCGCGCCGTCGCGATCGTGGCCTCCTGGTAGTCGTCGACCACGACCAGGTCCCACCCGGGTCGGGGCGCGCCCGTGACCTCGTCCTCCCAGGCGAGCAGGGCCTCGGCGGCCTCGTCGACCACGACCGCCGGGTCGTAGCGCGAGCCCAGGTCCGGGGTCCCGACCCGCAGCGCCGTCACGTCGAGGTACTCCTGGTAGACCTGCGCTGCGGTCCGCCACTCGGGGCGGTCGTGCTGCGCGCCCAGGTCGTCGAGGTCCGCGGGGGTCAGGCCGCGCTCGGCCGCACGCATCAGGAGGTCACGCAGCTCCTGGCGCAGGCCGCGCAGGGCCAGCACCTCCTCCGGCAGTCCGTCCGGCAGGCGCAGCGGCACGCCCTCGCCGTCGAGGTGACCCGCGAGCAGCTCGGCGAGGAGGAGGTCCTGCTCGGGGCCGGAGATGAGGGTGGGCGGCGGCTCACCGGTCGCCGCGGCCCGTGCCCGCAGGACCGCGAACGCGGCGGCGGCGGCCGTGCGGACCATGGGGGCGCTCACCGTGCGGTCCGCGCGCGCCGACAACCTGTCGCGCACCTCCGCCGCGGACCGCCTCGATGCCGCGACCACCAGGATCCGGGCCGGGTCCACGCCCTCGCTCAGCGCCTGTGCGGCCACCTCGATGGCGACGGTCGTCTTGCCCGTCCCGGGGGCCCCGACGACGAGCGTCGCAGGCTCCGTGCGCGCCGCGTCGAGCGCGGCCCGCTGGGTCTCGTCGAGCCGGACGGGGCCCGCGGAGGCGGTGTCCGGCAGGACGAGGCGGAGGTCGGGAAGGTGCAGCACCCGAAGATCTCATCACGAGGCACCCACATCGCCGGGTCACCACGGCCACCCGGCACGGGCACCGCTAGAGCGTCGGCCACCCGTTCGGCAGGCAGCCCTCGGTCGACATGGACTGCTGGACCATGACGGGGGCGAGCGCACCCGGCGCCGGGCAGCTGACGTGCCGGTGCCCCAGCACGTGCCCGACCTCGTGGTTCACCAGGTACTGCCGGTACAGCGGCAGGTCCTGCCCGAAGTCCGCGGCACCGTTCACCCAGCGGGAGAAGTTGAGGATCGCGGCGCCCGTCGTCCCGCACGAGTACTCGCCGATCGTCTTGAGCGGGGCGCACAGCCGGTCGGTCGTGGCCGGGCTCGCGAGGACCACGCGGATGTCCGCGTCGCCCCCGGTCCGTGCGAACGTCACGCCGTCCACCGCGCTCCAGCCCCGCGGGTCGTTGAGCGTCGTGAGCACGGCGGCCGCGAACGTCTCGCCGTCCACGGGCAGCCCCTGCTCGACCTCGACGCGCACGCGTTTGACGGTCCCCGCCCCGGGGGCGGGCACCTCGGCCGGCACGACCACCAGCGCCCCGCCGAGGTCCGGCACGACCTCCCTGCCGACCAGCCCCGACCCCTCCTCGACGACCCGCTCGAGGGGCAGCGGCAGCGCCCCCGGGCCGTCGAGACCGAGCTGCGGGTCGCGCACGGAGCGGCTCGCGGTGTCCTCCGAGCGCACGTCCGTCGCACCGTCCGTGCCGGCGGTCCCGCTCGGCGCGGCACCGGCCGTCGCCTCGGGCGCAGCCCCCTCCTGCCCGACGGCGTCGCTCCCCGGGCCGTCCGTCGCACCGGAGGCCGCAGGCACCACGGGACCCGCGGGGGCGCCGGGGACCAGCGACCCCACCCCCAGGACGCCGGCCCCGAGCCCGCCCAGGACCCCGACCACGACGAACGCTGCCGCCGGACCGCGCCGCATCCCGCGCCGACGGGCGTCCCCGAGCCGTGCCCGGGTGCGCGCCCCACGCGGCGTGCGCGGCGCCGTCGGGCCCGGGAAAGGGGCCTGACCTGGGACTTCACCCTCCACCGGACGATCCCCCAGGGGTCCCCTCCAACCGTCGACGGGCGCTCCTGGTGCATTCACGTGTCCATGATCTCATCGCCCGCCGCACCACCTCTGCGCTGCCCGTACTATCGCGGCATGTCGGGGGTCGCAGAGAAGCAGAGAATGCCCGGTTCCGTCCGCGCACGCATGCCCAAGGACGAACGGCGCGTGCAGCTGCTCACCATCGCCGAACGCCTGTTCTCCGACCACGGCTACCACCACATCACGATGGACGACATCGCCGACGGCGCCGGGGTCAGCAAGCCCGTCCTCTACCGGCACTTCCCGTCCAAGCTCGACCTGTACCTCGCGCTCGTCGACCAGCAGGGCGTGGCCCTCGTGGACTCGGTCCGCACCGTCCTCGCGCCGTTCCGGTCCGCGCCACCGGGCACCTCCCCCGCCGACGTCGACGCCCTCGCCGTGGACGGGCTCGCCGTGATCGAAGCCATCGTGCGGGCGTACGTCGACTACGCGAGGACCGCCGGGCCCTCCGCAGGCCTCCTGTTCGAGTCCGACGTCATGCGCGACCCCGGCGTCCGGGCCCGCGTGCTCGAGCCGGACGAGGTCAACGCCCGCGAGTTCGCCCTCGTCCTCGGGCGACTGACGTCCCTCACCGAGCACGAGGCGCTCGTCGTGGCCCGCACCTGCACCGCGATCGCGCGCAACGCCGCGGGCGAGGCAGCACGCGCCGGCACCGACGTGACGAGCGAGGAGCTCACGCGCCTCGTGCCCGCGCTCGCGTGGCGCGGGGTCCACGGGATGCTCCGCCGCGACCGCTGACACCGGCCCGGCCGCTCACCCGTCGCCACCAGCGCGGGGGCGTCCGAGACGTCCGGGAATCTCGTTAGTATCGGAGGAGTTGTCGACCAGTAGCCGGCGGGATCACCCGCGGGCGACGCTCGCGAAGGAGAATCACGTGGAAGTCACCATCGGTGTGCAGAACTTGGCCCGCGAGCTCGTGATCGAGACGGAGGAGACCACCGAGGCCGTGGCCGCCGCCGTCTCCGCCGCTCTGGCCGGCGGTCCGGCCCTCGAGCTGCTCGACTCGCGCGGACGCCGCGTCATCGTCCCGACGGCGTCGATCGGCTACGTCGAGATCGGCACCGAGGAGCAGCGTCGGGTGGGCTTCGGCTCGCTCTGACTCGCGTCCGACGCGCGCAGCGCACGAGAGCGGGGCCCTGGCTGACTCAGCCGGGGCCCCGCTCTCGTCGTCTCGGTGCGCTCAGGCCGCGAGGCCGTACCAGACCGCTCAGGCCGCGAGGCCGTACCAGACCGCTCAGGCCGCGAGGCCGTACCAGACCGCTCAGGCCGCGAGGCCCAACCGCCCCATGCGGCGCGTGTGCTCCGCCGTGAGCTGGGAGAAGACCCAGGCCTGGCGGTCGGCGGCCGTGCCCGTCACGTCGGCCGCCCCGGGCGTGCCGGCCTCGGTGCGGTGCCCCGCGCCGTCCGCCAGGAGGCGACTGAGCCCCTCGCGCTCGGCGAGCAGGGACTGCACCAGCCCGAGGGCCTCGCCCACGAGGCGGCGCCCCCACAGCGCGAGGCGCGACGCGAGCACGGGGTCCGCCGCTGCGGCGTCGGCGATGACGGTCGCGGAGCGCTCGGAGTCGACGCCGTCCGAGAGGATCTCCAGGACCAGGTCGCGCGACTGGTCGTCGAGCCCGTCCGCGGCGAGGCGGCAGAAGTCGTCGGCCACGCCGTGCCCCACGTACCCCTTGAGGACGCCCTCCCACCACGTGCTCGACGGGGTGCGGCTCTCGAAGTCGTCGAAGATGCCGTCGAAGGCGCCCATCTCGGCCTCCGGGTCGCCGCCCAGGTCAGCGATGCGCTCCAGGACGCGCTCGTGCCGCGCGAGCATCTTGCCCGCGTGCCGCGAGAGCTGGTGGCGCTGCGCGAGGGTCGGGGCGTTCGCCGCGTCGGCCGCCAGGCGCCCGAACGTCGCGAGCTCGGTGTACGCGATGAGGCCCAGGAGGCCGATCACGTCGCGGTCGGTCGCGAGCCTCTCCGTACCGCCGGTCAGGTCGTGGTGCTGGGGCTCGCTCATCCGGTCAGAATAGTCGAGCGCCCTCCACCGGCCGCGACATGAAACGTGACAACACGGGTGATGACGGCTCCAGCGGGAGCAGTCCGATACTATGGGTGGGTACATCGGTTGCCCGGTCGTCCGAATCCCCCGGCCCCCGGTGGGTGCTCCTGAGCCCCACCCCGTGCCGAAAGACTTGCGAACGACACTGCACGACGCCGACCTCGGTCGGTGCGCGCGGGCGGAACCGGGGTTCGCGCCTCACGGCCGACGACCCCCGACGACGTCTTCGCGGCGAATACCCACGATCGGCTGCCGGCCACTAGGCGCGAGAGACCGTACCTGCCTGGGACTTCCCGGAGCATCGTGGACCCGCCGAACCGTCGGGTCGATCACGCACGTGCGGCGCCTCGCGCCAGACATCAGAACCACGAGGCACCAGTGACCACCACCGAAACTCCCGTCGAGCCCACCGAGCTCGACCTCCCCTCTGCCGAGACCCCTGCCGACGACGTCCAGGGCACGCTCTCGTCGAGCGTCCAGGCCAAGGACGTCTCCTTCGCGGACTTCGGCGTCCGCCCGGAGATCGTCGAGGCGCTGGCCGACGCCGGCATCACCCACCCGTTCCCCATCCAGGCCATGACGCTGCCGGTCGCGATGTCGGGCCACGACATCATCGGCCAGGCCAAGACCGGTACCGGCAAGACGCTCGGCTTCGGCGTGCCGCTGCTGCACCGCGTCGTCGCTCCGGGCGAGGAGGGCTTCGACCAGCTTCCCGCCCCGGGCAAGCCGCAGGCGCTCGTCATCGTCCCGACGCGTGAGCTCGCCGTCCAGGTCGCCGGCGACCTCGAGGCCGCGTCGGCCAAGCGCAGCGTCCGCATCATCCAGCTCTACGGCGGCCGTGCGTACGAGCCGCAGATCGCGACGCTCAACGCGGGCGTCGAGGTCGTCGTCGGCACCCCGGGCCGCATGATCGACCTCATGAACCAGGGGCACCTCAACCTCACGCGCGCCCGCTGCGTCGTGCTCGACGAGGCCGACGAGATGCTCGACCTGGGCTTCCTGCCCGACGTCGAGAAGCTCCTCTCGCGCACGCCCGCCGCCCGTCACACCATGCTGTTCTCGGCGACCATGCCGGGCGCGGTCGTCTCGATGGCGCGCCGCTACATGACGCAGCCGACGCACATCCGGGCCAACGACCCGGACGACGGCGGCCAGACCGTCAAGAACATCAAGCAGGTCGTCTACCGGGCGCACGCGCTCGACAAGGTCGAGGTCCTCGCGCGCATCCTCCAGTCCGAGGGCCGCGGCCTGACGATCGTGTTCGCGCGCACCAAGCGCACGGCCGCCAAGGTGGCCGACGAGCTCGCCGACCGCGGCTTCGCGTCCGGCGCGATCCACGGCGACTTGGGCCAGGGCGCCCGCGAGCAGGCGCTGCGCGCGTTCCGCTCGGGCAAGATCGACGTGCTCGTCGCGACCGACGTCGCGGCGCGAGGCATCGACGTCGACGACGTCACGCACGTCGTGAACTACCAGTGCCCCGAGGACGAGAAGACCTACCTGCACCGCACGGGCCGTACGGGCCGCGCGGGCAACAAGGGCACGGCCGTCACGTTCGTCGACTGGGACGACGTGCCGCGCTGGGGCCTGATCAACAAGGCCCTGGACCTGAACATCCCGGAGCCCGTCGAGACGTATTCGACGTCCCCGCACCTGTACACGGACCTCAACATCCCCCAGGGCACCAAGGGCCGCCTGCCCAAGTCGGCGCAGACCCGCGCGGGCCTGGACGCCGAGAAGCTCGAGGACCTGGGCGAAACCGGCAAGCGTGGCGGTTCGCCGTCGCGCGCCGGCCGTGACGCAGGACGCGACGCGGGCCGCTCGGGCTCGCGCGACGCCGGCCGTTCGGGTGGCCGCGACAGCGGGCGCAGCGGCTCGCGTTCCGACGGCCGCGAGGGTGGCCGCAGCGGCGAGGGCGCGCAGCGCTCCCCGTCCACGGGCTCCACCGACGCTGCTCAGGCTCCGCGCACCGAGGCTCCGGCTGCGGGCGCCTCGGCCGAGGGCGCTCCCTCGCGTCCGCGTCGCCAGCGCAACCGCCGCCGCACGCACGGCGGCACGTCGGGCGCCGGGACGGCAGGGACGCCGGCTCCGGCCGAGTGATCCTCGACCGCTCGGCCTGACCTGACGGCGGGCCGTCGCTCCACGGAGCGGCGGCCCGTCGTCGCGTCCGGGAGCGGGCGGTCCCCGGCGAATCGGTCCGTCGCACGTCCGCCTCGTCGGGACGCGTTCCGCAGGACGGGTCTAGCGTGGGTCCATGGAACCTCGCGTCAGTCTGATCACCCTGGGGGTGCGCGACGTCGCCCGGGCGCGCGCCTTCTATGTCGACGGCCTCGGGTGGGAGCCGGTCACCGAGGTCCCGGGCGAGGTCGTGTTCCTCCAGGTCGGTCACGGCCTGCTGCTCTCGCTGTGGCGCCGCGCCGATCTCCTCGAAGAGGCCGGTCCCGGTGTCCACGAGGCCCACCACTCCTCCGAGCATTCGCCGGGGCACGTCCTTCCCGTCGCGCTCGCGCACAACGTCGGCTCCCCTGCCGAGGTGGACGACGTCCTGGCGAGCGCGCTCGCCGCAGGAGGCTCCGTCGTCGTGCACGCGCAGGTGCGCGTGTGGGGCGGCTACTCGGGGTACTTCGCGGACCCGGACGGGTTCCGCTGGGAGGTCGCGCACAACCCGGGCCTCGTGGTGTCCGACGACGGACGGGTCACCTTCGTCGCGCCGGAACCCGACCCCGGGGCCTGGTAGGACCCGGGGTCGGTCTCCTCACGGGGTCCAGTCCACGTCCGAGACCTCGTTCCACCCGATGCCCGCCGCGGTCCAGCGGGAGGACACCTGGACGAGCCGGTCGCGGAAGTCCGGGTAGCTGCGATCGGCCTGGTCGGACCACGCGACCTCGGCCGTCGCGGGCAGGCGCGGGAAGAGCATGAGGTCGGCGTACTGGTCGACGGGCACGAACTCGTCGAGGCTCTGCGGGACGTCGGTGAGGCTGTCGGGGTAGGAGCGGTCGGACCACAGCAGCACCTCGACGCCGGCCATGTCGGACTCGTCGGCCAGGACGCTCTTGCCGTCCGGCGAGGTGAGCTCGGTCGCGGGGTCCCAGTCGTACGCCTCCTCGAGCGTGATCTGCGCGGCCCACTCCAGGCCGTACGGGGTGTCCTGGTCGTACTTCATGTCGAGGTAGGTGCGGTCGGCCGGGGACATGATCAGCCGCGCGCCCAGGTCGAGGGCATCCTGCACGTCGACCAGGTCGGCGTTCGTCGCCTCCCCGCCGATGATCGGGCGCAGCCGCTCCCCCACCCCCCAGTACTGGATGAGCGTGCCCGGCGGCAGCGCCTCGGCTCCGCCCCACTGGTGCCAACCGATCACGGTCTTGCCGTGGCCGGTCGCGATCTCGTTCGCGGCCTCGGCGTAGTTCTCGTACCAGCCGGGCGGGCTGGGCGCCTCGTCGCCGCCCAGGTGCAGGTACGGTCCGGGGTTCTGCCCCGCGACGGACGCGAGGACGGTCTGGAGGAAGGCCCGGACGTTGCTCATGTTCTCGTCGCTCGAGCAGACCACGGGGTTGTTGACCTCGGGCCCCCAGTACTGCGCCGTGGGGACGCCGTCGCACGTCAGCGAGCCGAGCGACGCCTGGGCCGCGAGCGTGTGCCCCGGGCCGTCGATCTCCGGGACGACCGTCATGAACTTCTCGCCCGCGTAGGCGACGATCTCCGCGTACTCCTCGGCGGTGTAGTACCAGCGTTCGCCCTCGCCGCTGCCCGGCTCCCACCACTCCTGCGTCGTGGAGCCGATCTCGGTGAGCTCGGGCAGGGCGTCGACGGCGATGCGCCAGCCCTGGTCGTCCGTCAGGTGCAGGTGCAGGGCGTTGAGCTTGTAGGTCGAGGCGTGGTCGATGAATCGCTTGACGGACTCGACCGGGTAGAAGCGGCGGGCCACGTCGAGCATCGCGCCGCGATAGGCGAACCGGGGCTCGTCGGTGATCGTGACGGCCGGGGCGGTCCAGCCGCCCGCGGGGGCCTCCTGGACCGTGGCCGACTCGATCTCCGGCGGGAAGAGCTGGCGCAGCGTCTGGACGCCGCGGAACAGGCCGGGGGGCGCGGCCGCCTTCAGGACGACCTGGTCGTCGTCGACCGTGAGCTCGTACGCGTCGACCGCCGGGTCGTCGAGCAGCCCGTTCCTGTCCCAGGCGACCTCGGCGTCCGGGACGAGCTCGATCCGGATCTCGCCCGCCGCGCCGTCGACGGCGGGGCCGAGCGGCAGCTCGAAGCCCGTCGCCGTCCCGAGGTACGCGGCGAGCTCCTCGCCGACGTGGTGGACGTCAGGGGCCATGTCCTCGGGGGTGACCAGGGCGATCGTCGAGTCCGCGGTGAGGGCGAACGCCTCGCCCTCGTCGACGCTCACGTCGCTCGGCACCGGTACGAGCCCGAGGCCGAGCGACGGGACCGTGCCCTCCTCGGCCGTGCAGGCCGTGAGCAGCGTGGCAGCGAGGGCCGTGGCGACGATCCCCGCGGTGAGGGTGACCGGTCGACGGCGACCTGGCGAGTTCATCAGCACTCCTTCGTAACTCATGACCGGAGAAGGCCACGCCCGCTCCTGACGTCCACCCTAGGGGCGGCCAGGGGTGCGACGAGGCGGGTCAGCCGTCTCGATGAGGTAACGAATCCGGTGGGATCGGTCCCATGGCGTCCGGCAGACCGTACCGCTGCCGGAGCGCGCCCCGCGGCCCGACAGCACGACGCCCGCGAGACCCGAAGGTCTCGCGGGCGCCGGAGCCGCGACGAGTACGAGCGTCAACCCGCCATCTGCACGAACGCCGTGACGGCGTCCGCGACGAGCTGCACCGCGATGGCCGCGAGCAGCAGGCCCGCGATGCGGGTCACGAGGATCGTGCCCGAGTCCCCCAGGACGCGGTGGATGACGTTCGCGAAGCGCATCGCCAGGAACAGCGTGAGGTGCACGGCGACGACGCCGGCCGCGATCGCGACCCAGTCGGCCGCGGACCCGTCGGCGCGCTGGACGAAGACCATGGTCGCGACGATCGCACCGGGCCCTGCCAGGAGCGGGGTGCCGAGCGGGACGAGGGCGACGTTGACTCCCTTGTTGCCCGACGGCGTCGGCTCCTCCATCTTTCCGGTCAGCAGCTCCATCGCGACCAGCAGGAGCAGGAGGCCACCGGACGCCTTGAGCGCCGGGAGCGAGATGCCCATGTAGTTGAGGATCTGCTGGCCGAAGACCGCGAACGACACGATCACGCCGAACGCGACGAGGATCGCCGTCCGGGCGGCCTGGTTGCGTTGCTTGGCGCCCATGGCGCTGGTCAGTCCCAGGAAGATGGGGACCGTCCCGGGAGGGTCCATGATCACGAACAGCGTGATGAACACCTCGGTGAAGAGGCGCAGGTCCATGATGTCGTTCACGACACCACCGCCCGCGCCGTCATCGGATCACGTCCAACGTGCCTAGCTCCTCGATCGTCTCCAGCACTCGTGGTGCTGTCGTGTTCTCGCCGAGCCGGTTCGGTTTGCCGGCCCCGTGGTAGTCGCTCGAACCCGTCACGAGGAGGCCCAGGGTGTGGGCGATGTCCTCGAGGCGGGCAACCTGCCGTGCGCTGTGGTCGCGGTGGTGCACCTCGAGCCCCAGCAGTCCTGCGTCGGTCATCTGCTCGATGACCACGTCCGGCACCACGCGTCCTCGTCCGTCGGCGCCCGGGTGGGCGAAGACGGGCACGCCGCCCGCCGCGCGCACCGCGCGCACGGCGTCCAGGACGTCGGGTGCGTAGTGCGGCACGTAGTAGCCGGTGCCGGGGTGCAGGATCGTGGCGAATGCCGCCGAGCGGTCGCTGACGTGGCCGGTGGCCACCAGGGCGTCCGCGATGTGCGGCCGCCCGATCGTGGTCCCCTCCTCCGTCTGCGACAGGACATCTTCCCACGTGAGCGGGTAGTCCTCGCCGATCCGCTCGACCATGCGCCGGGCGCGCGAGACGCGGTCCTCGCGCGTGCGCTCGGTCTCGGCCAGGAGGTCGGGGTGGGTGGGGTCGTGCAGGTAGCTCAGGAGGTGCACGGAGACGTGCCCGGAGCGGGCGGAGATCTCGGCGCCGCGCACCAGGGCGATGCCGTGGCGCCGTGCGGACTCGGCGGCGTCGGCCCAGCCGGCGGTCGTGTCGTGGTCGGTCAGGGCGACGACGTCGAGCCCTGCGGCGGCTGCGTCCGCCACGACCCGCGCCGGGGCGTCGGTCCCGTCTGACGCCGTGGAGTGGGTGTGGAGGTCGATGCGCACCGTCTCAGGATAGTGAGGGCGCGCGTCGCGGCCCGTCGTGCCGGGCGGCGCGAGCGCCTACAGCGGCAGCGCCCTGTCCTCGACGACGCTCTTCATGACGAGGGTCGAGCTGAGGCGCATCACGCCGGGCAGGGTCGAGAGCCGCTCGTCGTAGAGCACCTGGAAGCCCTGGAGGTCGCTCGCGACGACGCGCAGCAGGTAGTCGGGGTCGCCGAAGAGTCGCTGGGCCTGCAGGACGTTGGGGACCTCGACGACCGCGGTCTCGAAGGCCTCGAGCGTGTCCCGGGTCGCGGACTGCATGGTCACGAACAGGAGCGCCTCGAAGGTCAGCCCGACCGAGGCTGCGTCGAGGTGCGCGCGGTAGCCGCTGATGACCCCGGAGCGTTCGAGCGCCCGGAGCCGACGGTGGCACGGCGAGACGCTGAGGCGGACCCGTTCGGCGAGCTCGGTGAGCGTGAGGCGACCGTCCTGCTGCAGCTCGGCAAGGATCTGCCGGTCGATGTCGTCCATGCGCAAGATCCTTCCACCCGGGCGTGATCCGGGGCAAGAAGTTGGAAGCACCTTTGGCCGCTTCCGACCTAGCGTTTCTCTCGCGCCGGACGTCGGCGCCCACGCCCCGGGAGGAAGCATGTCCGTCGCCACGATCGCCGCGTTCTGGGCGGTGTCGCTGCTCTTCGTCGTGACCCCCGGCGCCGACTGGGCGTACGCGATCACGGCCGGCCTGCGGCACCGGTCCGTCCTGCCCGCGGTGGGCGGGATGCTGGTCGGCCACCTCGCGACCGCGCTCGTGGTCGCGGCGGGGGTCGGGGTGCTGGTGTCCCGTTCGCCGACCCTCCTCACGGTCCTGACGTTGCTGGGCGCGGCGTACATCGGGTGGCTCGGCGTGACCATGCTCGCCCGTCCGGGCGGTCCCGTTACGGCGGGGGACGACGTCGCCGGGTCGTGGGTGCGTCAGGCCGCGAAGGGGCTCGGGACGAGCGGGCTCAACCCCAAGGTCCTCCTGCTGTTCCTGGCGCTGCTGCCGCAGTTCACCGACCCGGCGGGTCGCTGGCCGGTCGGCGCTCAGATCGCGGTGCTGGGCGCCGTGCACATGGTCGGCTGCACGGTGGTCTACCTGCTCGTGGCGTTCGGGGCGCGGCGCGTCCTGCGCTCCCGACCGGACGCCTCGCGGGTCGTCACGCGGTTCTCGGGCGTCGCGATGATCCTCATCGGCGCCGCGCTGGTCCTCGAGCAGGTGGTGGGATGACCCGACGGCGCCGCGCGCCCCGCGCGTGACCCCTCGCCCGGGTGCACAACCCGGGCGAGGGTGGGCACCACGGGTCAGAGGCCGGTCATCTTCTGCATGGCCTCGTTGTAGCGGTCCCCGGCGACCCCGAGGCGGGCTGCGGCCTCCCCGAGGGACGTGAGGTCGGCCGCGGTGAGGTCGAGCGTGGTCGCACCGAGGTTCTCCTCGATGCGGGACAGCCTCCGGGTGCCCGGGATCGGGACGAGGTCCGGCCGCTGGGCGAGCAGCCAGGCGAGGGCGACGTGGGCGGGGGTCGCCCGGTACGCGGTCGCGACCTCGGTGACGAGGTCGACGAGCGCCTGGTTCGCGGCCCGGTTCTCCTCGGTGAAGCGGGGGATGAGGGTCCGGACGTCCCCGTCGGTGAACTCGGTCGAGGCGTCCACGGTGCCCGTGAGGAACCCCTTGCCGAGCGGGCTGAACGGCACGAGCGAGATCCCGAGCTCGTCGAGGGTCGGCAGGATCTCGCGCTCGATCTCCCGGGTCCACAGCGAGTACTCGCTCTGCAGCGCGGTCACGGGATGGACCGCGTGGGCCCGGCGGATGGTGCCCGCGCCCGCCTCGGAGAGCCCGAAGTGGGCCACCTTGCCCTCGGCGACGAGCTCGGCGACCGTGCCTGCGACGTCCTCGACGGGCACGGCCGGGTCCACCCGGTGCTGGTAGAACAGGTCGATCCGGTCGGTACGCAGCCGCTGGAGCGACGCCTCGGCGACACGGCGGATCTGCTCGGGGCGGCTGTCCACACCGACCGACCTCCCGTCGCGGATGTCGAAGCCGAACTTCGTCGCGAGGACCACCTGGTCGCGCAGCGGTTCGAGCGCCTCGCCCACGAGCTCCTCGTTGACGTACGGGCCGTACACCTCGGCGGTGTCGAAGAACGTCACACCGCGCTCGACCGCCCCGCGCAGCACCGCGATCATCTCGTCCCGGTCGCCCGGGTTGGGTCCGTAGCTCTGGCTCATGCCCATGCATCCCAGCCCGAGGGCCGAGACCTCGAGCCCTCGTCCGAGCGTCCGTGTCTTCATGCGAGCCTCCTGTGGTGTCGTGGGGGTGGGGTCGCGACGGCGGGCGCCTCGCACCGCCGCGTCGACGCCGCACAGCCGACGTTACGTCCGACGACCCGCCGCAGGCAGGGTCCAGCAGTACCTTCCTCGGCAGGTCACCCCGCGGCGGCCGACCGTCCCCAAGGCCCGCACAGGACGTTCACGTGAGCAGCGCCGGGCTTTCGCAGTGCTCCCAGGTGGCGCTGGCAGCATCCGAAGAGATGCGTAAGAGCCAGCCCGCCCTCCGGGCAACCGCCGTCCCGTCCGCCCCGTCGATCGACCTCCTCCCGAGCCTCGCGCAGGCGTCCGCGGCGGGGTCGCCTGCCGCCGTCGTGTTCGTGCACGGGGTGCGCACGTCGAACGCGATCTGGGGTCGTCAGCTCGCCCACGTGCGCGAGGCGGGACACCTCGCGGTCGCGGTCGACCTGCCGGGGCACGGCGAGCGCAGCGGCGAGCGGTTCACGCTCGCACGGGCCTTCGAGATCCTGGACGACGCGGTCGCGTCCTTCCCCGACGACGTCCCGGTCGTCGTGGTGGGCATGTCGCTCGGCGGGTACACGTCGCTCGCGTACGCGGCGAGCCACCCCGAGCGCCTGGCCGGGGTCGTGGCGTGCGCGTGCAGCGCCGACCCGCGCGGGAAGCCGGTCGCGCTGTTCCGCGAGGCTGCCGCCCTCGTGGACGCCGCAGGCGCCGCGACCCGCCGCGCCCTGGGGCGTGTGCAGGGCGTGCTGCGCGCCGGGCGTTCGCTGCCCGGCGGCGCCCGGGCTTCGGCACAGCTCACGGGCGCCGGGTCGTTCGCGGACCCGCAGCTCCCCGGCAGGCCGGCGTGGCAGGTCGTGACCGACGTGCTGCACGAGCTCGCGGGCCGCTCGTCGCGCGCGGACCTGAGCTCCGCGAAGGTGCCGGTGTGGCTCATCAACGGTCAGCGCGACCACCTGCGCGTCGACGAGAAGCGCTACCTCGACACGGCGCCGGGCACCGCGCTCGTGGTCGTGCCGCGGGCCGGCCACGACGTGAACCTGGACGCCCCCGACGCCTTCAACGCGGCGCTGACCCGAGCGCTCGGAGACCTCACGAGCCGCTGGTCCCCCGCGCGCGAGCAGACGCTCGTCGGCGCGGCCGCCTGACCGGGCGGCCACCCGCCCGCCGCGGCCGATGCCCGAGGGCGGGCGCCGCCGTCGGGCCGCACGCCCCTTCCCCGACACCGATGGGAGACTGGTACCCATGAGCAACGACACCACCCCTGTCAGCGCGCCGGCCGCGGAGTCCGAGCAGGAGATCGCCGCCCGGAACGACAACCGGTCGCACCGGCCCGACTCCGAGGCCTTCAAGGCGTTCATCACGAGCGGCTGGGCGCCGCGCGCGAGCAGCGACGTCGAGGCCGGCGTCGCCGCGCCGTACACCGCGGCACGCCGCGCCGAGCTCTCCGCGGGCTTCCCCGGTGCACGCCTCGTGATCCCCGCCGGGCCGCTCAAGGTCCGCTCGAACGACACCGACTACCGGTTCCGCCCGCACTCGGCGTTCGCGCACCTCACGGGCTTCGGCACGGACCAGGAGCCCGACGCCGTCCTGGTCCTGCACCCCGTCGAGCCCGGCACGGGCGACGACGGCTCGAACCACCACGCCGTCCTGTACGTGCGCCCCCTCGCGGCGCGCGACACCCAGGAGTTCTACGCCGACTCGCGCTACGGCGAGTTCTGGGTCGGCGCCCGCCCGAGCCTCGACGACGTCACCACCGTGACGGGCATCGAGGCCGCGCACATCGACGAGCTGCGCGACGCGCTCGCCAAGGACGTCGGCGAGCACGTCGTCCTGCTGGTCGTCACGGGGGCCGACGAGAACATCGAGGCCCTGGTCGAGGCCATCCGCCTCGAGAACGGCCAGACCGACGACGCCGCGGCGGACGCCACGCTCGTCGAGGCCGCCTCGGAGCTGCGCCTCGTCAAGGACGCGCTCGAGATCGTGCACATGCGCGAGGCCGTCGACGCGACGATCGAGGGCTTCGCCGAGGTCGTGCGCAACCTTCCCCGTGCGACCGAGCACCGTCGCGGCGAGCGCGTCATCGAGACGACGTTCGACGCGCACGCCCGCCTCGAGGGCAACACGGTCGGCTACGAGACCATCGCGGCCGCGGGCGAGCACGCCACGACGCTGCACTGGATCCGCAACGACGGCCAGGTCCGCGCGGGCGAGCTCGTCCTGCTCGACGCGGGCGTCGAGGTCGACTCGCTCTACACGGCCGACGTCACGCGCACCCTGCCCGTCGACGGCACCTACACCGACGTCCAGCGCCGCATCTACACCGCGGTGCTCGACGCCGCCGACGCAGCCTTCGCGGTCGCCGTCCCGGGTGCCCGCTTCCGCGACATCCACGCCGCCGCGATGGAGGTCATCGCCGAGCGCCTCGCCGAGTGGGGCCTGCTGCCCGCGACGGCCGAGGAGTCCCTGGCGCCCGAGGGCCAGTTCCACCGCCGCTGGATGGTGCACGGCACGAGCCACCACCTGGGCCTCGACGTGCACGACTGCGCGCAGGCGCGGCGCGACCTCTACGTCGACGGCGTCCTGGAGCCCGGCATGGTCTTCACGATCGAGCCCGGCCTGTACTTCAAGAGCGACGACCTCACGGTCCCCGCGGAGTACCGAGGGATCGGCGTCCGCATCGAGGACGACGTCCTGATCACCCAGGACGGGAACGAGAACCTCTCGGCGGCGCTTCCCCGCCGCCCCGAGGACATCGAGGCCTGGATGGCGTCGCTGCGCGACTGACCAAGCCCCTCAGCACCACGAAGGCGGCGGCCCCGAGGACACTCCTCGGGACCGCCGCCTTCGTCGTGCCCGGGGTCAGACGGCGCGCGCCACGACGAGCAGCTCTCCGGCGCCCTCTCCCACGGGCTCGCACCTCCACCCGCCGAAGACCTGCTCGAGGGCGAACCCCGCCGCCTCGACGCTCGCGCGCACCTCGTCCTCGGGGCGGAACCGGAGCGTCGCGGTGGACAAGAGCTCGTCCCCCTCGGGCATCTCGTAGCCGAGCGTGAAGTCGACGACGCCGTCGCGCTCACCCGTGATCTCGCACCAGGTCTGGACGACGCGCGCTTCGCCCGGCCGATCGCCCGGCGGGTCGCTCAGGACGACCGGGTCTCGCTCGTCGGGCGTGTGCCACGACTCCCACGCACGGTCGCGGGGGTCGCGGGTGTCGAACACGAGGATCCCGCCGGGGACGAGGGCCGCGCGGAGGTCCGCGAGGACGCCCGCCCACTCGTCGTCGGCGACGAAGAACTGGGCGACGTGGCTCGTCATGAGGGCGACGTCGAACGCGCCTGCGGGCGCGTCGGCGGACGTCCCGTGGACCCAGGTCACGGCCTCGGCACCGGGCCGGCGCCGGGCCGCGTCGAGCGACGCGTCGGCTGGATCGATGCCCGTCACGTGGTGCCCCGCGGCGGCCAGCGCCACGGTCAGCCGTCCTGTGCCGCACCCGAGGTCGAGCACACGCGGGCCCGGCCCCTCGGTCGCGCGGGCGAGGAAGTAGTCGTCGTCGGGACCCCAGGTGTTCTGGGCGTCGTAGACCTCGACGAGGCGGGCCTCACGGAACTCGGCCTGGTGCGTGGCGGTGTGCATGCCGGTCACGCTAACCGGCCACCTCGCGGGCGGTCACGAGAATTCCCTTCTTGTGTACGCCACACACAGTGCGTATGGTCTACACAGTGTAGGGAGTACACAACAGTCTGCGACGCACACGGAGGTAGCGATGCCCGACCCCATGATCGACGTCCGGGGGCTCACCAAGGCCTACGGATCCCACGCCGTCCTGCAGGGCGTGGACCTGACCGTCCGACGCGGCGAGATCTACGCGCTGCTCGGCCCCAACGGCGCGGGCAAGACCACCGCCGTCAACATCCTCACGACCCTCGTCCGGCCGGACGCCGGGACCGCGAGCATCGCGGGCCACGACGTCGTCCGCCAGGCCGCGAAGGTCCGCGAGGTCATCGCCCTGACCGGCCAGTACGCCTCGGTCGACGGGTTCCAGACGGGCGAGGAGAACCTCGCGATGATGGCCACGCTCGCCCACCTGCCCCGCGCCGTCGTCGCGGCCCGCACGGCCGAGCTGCTCGACCGCTTCGACCTGACCGACGCCGCCCGGCGCCGCGTCGAGACCTACTCGGGCGGCATGCGCCGCCGCCTCGACCTGGCGATCAGCCTCGTCGCGGACCCCCAGGTCCTGATCCTCGACGAGCCCACCACCGGCCTCGACCCGCAGTCGCGCACCGAGCTGTGGGACGTCGTCCGCGAGCTCGCCGCCGACGGCATCACGGTCCTCCTCACGACCCAGTACCTCGAGGAGGCCGACCGGCTCGCCGACACCATCGCGGTCCTCGACGGCGGGCGCATCGTGGCTCGTGGCACCGCGAGCGAGCTCAAGGCGCTCGTCCCCGGCCAGCACGTGCGGGTCGACGTCGAGGACCCCCGCGCCCTCGCAGCCGTCCAGGACCTCGGGCTCGAGATCTCCGGGATCGACCAGAAGGACCTCGCGGCCATGGTCCCCACGACCGACCCCCTCCGCACGGTCCGCGACGTCCTGGCGCTGGCCGACGAGCGCGGCATCCCCGTGACCGGGGTCAGCGTGGTCAAACCCTCGCTCGACGACGTCTTCCTCGCCCTCACGGGATCACGTGGCTCCCGGGCCGCGACCCCGTCCACGGCCCCCGGGCCCACGACCCAGCACGTCCCCGCAACGACCGAGGCAGGCCACCGATGAGCACCACCGCCCCCGAGACCGCACGGGCCGCGCGCCCCGCCCCCGGCCGGCGCACGACCGGCACCGCCCGCAGCGCCCGGCACTCCCCCGCGACCGCACTGCGCGACGTCTCGGCCATGACCGGTCGTGAGCTCCGCCGCACGCTGCGCAGCGTCGACGGCCTGGTCACGGCCCTCATGCTGCCCGTCCTCATCATGCTCGTGTTCGTCGTCGTGTTCGGCGGGGCGATCGAGGACGACGGCAGCTACGTCGACTACGTCGTACCGGGCATCCTCGTGCTCTGCCTGGGCTTCGGCTCGGCGACGGCCGCGCTCTCGGTCGCGCAGGACATGACGAGCGGCACGATCAACCGGTTCAAGACCCTGCCGATCTTCGGCCCGTCGGTCCTGTGGGCCCACGTCCTGGCCAGCACGGTCCGCAACCTCGTCTCGGCGACCCTCGTCCTGCTCGTCGCGGTCGCGCTCGGCTTCAGCCCCGGCGCGGACCTGGGCGGCTGGGTGGGCGTCGCCGGCTACCTCGCGCTCATGGTCCTCGCGTTCACCTGGTTGAGCTGCCTCGCGGGCCTGGTCCTGAGCGTGGACGCCGCAGCGAGCTTCAACATGTTCTTCCTGTTCGTGCCGTACCTGTCGAGCGGGTTCGTCCAGGTCGAGACCATGCCGACCTGGTTGCACGGCTTCGCGGCGCACCAGCCGTTCACGCCCATCATCGAGACGTTGCGCGCGCTGCTCTCGGGCACCTCGACCGCGGGGAGCCTCGTGCCCGCGATCGCGTGGCTCGTCGGGATGTTCGCGGTCTCGTGCGCCCTGGCCTCGGTGCTGTACCGCCGCCGGACCGCTCACTGAGCGCGCTCCCGAGAGGCGGTGCGACACGGGCGGTGCGACCCGTCCCGACATCTCCCCGACCGGACCCGCGATGATGTACCCATGACGGACACCACCGATCCCGGCCTGCCCCACGCCATCGCCCTGGCGTGGGGCGTGGCCGAGAACCCGCAGCGCGGCCCGCGCCGCGAGCTGAGCATCGAGCGGATCGTCGAGCAGGCCATCGAGATCGCCGACGCCGAGGGGCTCGCGGCGCTCTCGATGAGCAAGCTCGCCACGGCCCTGGGGTACACGACCATGTCGCTGTACCGCTACGTCACGAGCAAGGACGACCTGCTGCTCCTCATGCAGGAGCAGGCGATCGACGTCGACCTCCCCTCGGGCGCCCGGGCCGACGTCGACGCGGTCATGGAGGGGCGGATCCCCGACGGCGGCGAGCCGACGTGGCGGCGCGGGCTGCGCGAGTTCGCCCTCGCGACGCTCGCGGTCTACGAGGCCCACCCGTGGTTCCTCGACGTCGCCGTCCAGGGCGTGCCGCTCACGCCCAACAACCTGCGGTTCGTCGACCTGGGCCTGCGCGCGATGCACGGCACCTCGCTCACGGACGAGGACAAGCTCGCGATGATCATGCTCGTCACGAGCTACGCGCAGAGCGCGGCCCGGATCCAGCGCGAGCTGCGTGGCGCCCGGCAGGACCCCACGGGTCGCGACGTGAGCGGCGCCGCGTACGCCGAGGTCTTCTCCGAGCTCGTGACGCCCGAGCGCTTCCCGTTCCTGCACCCCGTCGTGGCGTCGGGGGCGTACCTGAGCGAGGACGACGGGGTCGACGACGTCGTGTTCGGCCTCGAGCGCGTGCTCGACGGGATCGGGGTCTACATCGACCGTTCGCCCGCCGAGCGCGCCGACTCGCCACTCCCCGCGCCCGAGGACCGCGTGGCGGCCGAGCTCTACGCGCGCGACCCCCAGGTCAAGGAGGCGTCCAAGGCGCGCCGCGAGGCGGAGAAGGCGGTCCGGGAGGCCGAGAAGCGGCTCAAGGAGGCGCGCAAGCGCGAGCGCGACGCGGCGAAGGCCGCCACCGAGCGGGCGAGGCGCTGACCTAGCGCGTGCCCGACGACGTCTCGTCGGCCGGGCCTTCGGCGGCGGCCTGGGCGTCGGCCGCCGGGGCGCCCTGTCCCTCGACCGGTGCACCGTCGGCCGGGGCGGTCGGCGTGACGTCGCTGCGCATCGCGCCGTAGCGGGGCGCACCCGACGGCGTGGTCCAGCGCGGGTCGGGCGTCCGGACCGGCGGCGCGGGCTGGGCCGGGGCGTCGGTCGGCTGGACCGGGCTCACGGCCGGAGCGGGCGCCTGCGGCTGCTGCGCCCCCCACGGCTGCCCCGGCTGTCCCTGCTGCTGTCCGGGCGCCTGGCCCGGCTGACCCCACGGGCCCGGCTGCGCGGGCTGCCCGGGCCGACCCGCGACCGGCGGGACCTGACGCGCGACGGCCGCGGCGCCGTCGGGCATCTGGGACAGGAGGCGACGCGCGTCGCCCGCACGCTCCGCGAGGCACAGCAACGAGTACGACGACGCGACGATCTGGCTCGACGACGTGAAGTCACGCTTGCCGCCCGTGAGCGAGTACGACAGGACCGAGAACAGCAGGCCGAAGCCCGCACCCAGGCCGATCGCGGCGAGCATCAGCCCGCCACCGCTGTTGAACATGTACAGCAGCAGACCCACGAACAGGCCGAACCACGCACCGGACGCGAGGCCCGCGAGCGCCACCCGCCCGTACGTGAGGCGGCCCATGACCCGCTCGACCATGCGCAGGTCGGTGCCGACGATGGTCACGTACTCGACGGCGAACTTGTTGTCGGAGAGGTAGTCGACGGCCTTCTGCGCCTCGAGGTAGGTCGCGTAGGACGCGACCTGCTCCCCGCTCGGCGGCGTCGGGACCTTGGGCGCGGAATTGGGACGAGTCATGCTCATCTGCCCAGTCTCCCGTACATGTCGGTGTGAGGCGAGGGGGTTCGCTCAGGGGGGAGCGCCGCGAGATCGAGGGCCCTCGCCGAGGTAGAGGGTCAGGTCCCTCTACCTCGACGACATCCCTCTGTCTCGCGGGCGGGCCGGCGTGCTCAGACCGCGTCGAGCACGGCCAGCAGGCGCACGACCTCGTCCCGCATCGCGTCCCGGCCCGCACCCAGGTACTTGCGGGGGTCGACGACGGTCGGGTGCTCGTCGAGGTAGGCCCGCAGCGCCTGCGTGAGCGTGTTGTTGAGGTGCGTCGAGACGTTGATCTTCGTCATGCCCTCCTTGACCGCGCGCGTGAGGTCGTGGTCGGCGACCCCCGACGAGCCGTGCAGCACCAGGGGGACGGGGACGGCGGCGCGCAGCTCGGCGATCCGCTCGAAGTCGAGCGACGCCGTCCGGTCCGTCATGGCGTGCGACGAGCCGACCGCGACCGCGAGCGCGTCGACCCCGGTCGCCGCGACGAACGCGACGGCCTCCGCGGGGTCGGTGCGCACCCCTGGCGCGTGCACGCCGTCCTTGCCCCCGACCTTGCCGAGCTCGGCCTCGACGAAGACCCCGCGGGCGTGCGCCTCGCGCACCACGTCGGCCGTGGCCTCGACGTTCTGCTCGTAGTCGAGCGCAGACCCGTCGTACATGACCGAGGTGAACCCCAGACGGACGGCCTCGCTCACGAGGGCACGGTCCTCGGCGTGGTCCAGGTGGACGACGACCGGCGCGCTCGACGCCCGCGCGACGGCGAGCGTCGCGAGGGCGATCGGCTCGAGTCCACCGTGGTACTTCGCGGCGTTCTGGCTGATCTGCAGGACGACGCCCGTGCCCGCGCGGGCGGCCGCGGCGACGAAGGCCTCGGCGTGCTCGACCTGGATCACGTTGAAGGCTCCGACCCCGCGGCTCTCGGCGCGGGCCCGGTCGACGAGCTGGTGGGCGGTGACGAGCGGCATTCAGTCCTCCGTGGTTCTGGTGTCGGTCAGGTTCTCGGTGAGGACGCGGGCGCCGAGACGGCGCACGTCCTGGGGGTCGACCTCGCCCGCGACCGGCTGCAGCACCGCCGCGGCCGACGTGGCGACGGTCAGGGCCAGTCGCTCGGCCCAGGGCCTCCCGGCGCTCACCGCGAGCGCCGCCATGGCCGCGTCGCCCGCGCCCGTCGGGTTGCCCTGCACGGGGACGTCGAGCCGTGCGCGGGCTGCCGGGGTCGTGGACCCGGGCTCGAACGCCGCGAGGCCCTTCTCGCCGTCGGTCACGACGACGGCGCGAGCCCCGAGCCCCTGCAGCGCGGCCACGCCCTCGGCGAGGCCCGGCACCCCGGTCGCCTCGGCGAGCTCGGCACGGTTGGGCTTGAGGAGGTCGGCGCCCGCCCGGGCGGCCCACAGCAGGCCTGGTCCCGAGGCGTCGACGTGGACCGGGCAGCCGGCCTCGCGCAGCGACCGCACCAGGTCGACGAACCGGTCCTGCGTCGTGCCCGCCGGCAGCGAGCCGGAGATCGTCACGACCGTCCCGTCCCCCGCGAGCCCGACCGCGGTGCGCACGAACAGCGCCCACTCCTGTGCGGTGAGCGGCGCCCCGGGTTCGTTGAGGACCGTGGGGTGACCGCCGTCGTCGGGCCCCGCGTGCTCCGGGACCACCGCGACCGCCTGCCGCAGCGCCCCCGCGACGGGCACGAGCGTCGCGGGCTGCCCGGCGGCCTCGAGGTCCGCCGCGAACGCGGGCCCGAGGAGCCCGCCCACGGGGGCGACCGCGACCGAGTCGCCGCCCAGCGCCCGCACGACGCGGGCGACGTTGACGCCCTTGCCGCCCGCACGGGCCGCGACCGAACGGACCCGCAGCGCCTCGCCCGGGTCCAGGCGGTCGACGCCGTAGGTCACGTCCCAGGCCGGGTTCGGCGTGAGGCACAGGACACGCCGGTCGCCCGTCACGTCGGCTCCAGGTCGCTCGTGGCCACCGCGTCCCACGCGAGGACCGTCGCGCCGTACGTGCCGGCGGCCGAGCCCAGCACGGCCGGGACCAGTCGCGGGGCCGGGTGGATCGTCAGGTAGGACCGCACCGCGGCGTCGAGGGGGACCATGAGGTCGTCGCCCGCGCGCACGAGCCCACCGCCGATCACGACGACCGGGAGGGCCAGGACGCGGACCATCGCGGCGACGAGCTCGCCGAGCCGGTCGACCGCGCGGTCCCACACCTCGCGAGCCACGTCGTCGCCGGCCTTCGCACGGGCCAGGACCTCGGCCGAGCCGGGCACCTCGTGGGCCGACGTGCCTGTGAGCTCGTGGTAGCTGCGCGCCATGCCGGCGGCCGACGCGTAGGTCTCGGCGCACCCGCTGCCGCCGCAGGGGCACGACGTCCCGCCGCGCACTCCCCCGTGACCCAGCTCGCCCGCGAAGCCGCGCCCGGCGTAGACCTCGCCGCGCAGCACGATCGCCGCGGCGATGCCCGTCCCGACCGACACGTACGCGTGGTCGGGCTCGCCGCGGCCCGCGCCGAGCCGGGCCTCCGCGAGGCCGCCCGCGCGCACGTCGTGGCCGAACCCCACGGGCAGCCCCGTCGCGTCCGCGACGACCTGCCGCAGCGGCAGGTCCACCCAGTCGAGGTTCTCCGCGTTGAGCACGACGCCGGCGTCCTCGTCGACCGTGCCGGGCACCGCGAGGCCCACGCCGCGCACCTGGTAGCCCGCCGGGACCTCTGCCCGCAGCGCCTCGACCGCGGCCAGCACCGCGGCGACCGAGGCCTCGGGTCCCTGCGCGGCGCACGTGGGCACCACACGCTCGACGACGATCTCGTCGGGCGCGCCCGGGTGGTCGCCGCGCGCGACCAGCGCAGACTTGATGTCGGTCCCGCCGACGTCGAGCCCGATCACCGCCGGGCGGAGCCCCGCCCCCGTCGCCGCCCTGCCGTGCGACGACGACGAGGGCGACGCGGGCGACGGTGGCCGGGACGGCGACGCGGGCTCCTGGACGGCGGGGAAGGCTACCTGCTCCTCCCCGGGCCTCATGATGCGACGTCCTCCAGGATGATCGAGCGCGTCAGGTGGCGCGGGGCGTCGGGGTCCAGGCCCTTGCGCTCGGCGTTCGCGACCGCGAGGAGCTGGCAACGCACGAGCGTGATCTGCGCGTCCTCGTCGAAGCGGACCACCAGGGCGCCCGTCCGGGCGACGTCCTCGACCAGCCCCGGGACCTCGGCGCCGAGCAGGAACACCGCGCTCGTCTCGTCGGAGATGCTGATCGGGCCGTGGCGGTAGTCCATGGCCGGGTACGACTCGGCCCAGGCGAGCGAGGCCTCGCGCATCTTGAGCCCCGCCTCGTTCGCGAGCCCCACGGCCATGCCGCGGCCCAGGAACGTGAACTGGGTGCGAGCCAGGACCTCTTCGGGGACCTGCCACCCCACGACGTCCTCGGCCGCTGCCGCGAGCGCCTCGACGTCGTCGCCGAGACCCGCGCGCAGGAGCGTGAGCGCGGCCGTCGCGAACCGGGTCTGGACCACCGACTGCTCGTCGGCGAAGGGCATCACGACCACGTCGTCCGCGGCCTGAGCCCCCGGGGACGTGGGGTCCCCCACGATCGCCAGGGTGCGCTGACGGCCGCCGAGCACGTCGAGGAGGTGCAGGATCTCGGTCGTGGTCCCGGAGCGCGTGATCGCCACGACCCGGTCGTAGTCACGGTCCACCGGGTACTCGCTGCCCGCGAACGCGTCGGTGACGCCCTGGCCCAGCTCCTCGCGGCGGGCCGCGTAGGCCTGCGCGATGAACCAGGAGGTGCCGCAGCCGACGATCGCGACGCGCTCGCCCGGCTGCGGGAGGACCGCGGCGCGCTCGGCCGCGAGGCTCGCGGCCTCGCGCCAGACCTGGGGCTGGCTCGCGATCTCGACGCTGACGTGGGAGGTGCTCATGGTGTCAAACCCTTCTGGTGGGGCCACCGGGCGCGCGGACCGCGCGCGCCCGGCGTCCGTCATGGTGCGGACGTCGTGGACGGGACGGTGGGCGGTGCGGGAGGTGCCGTGGGGACGACGACGACCTCGATCCCTGCGTCCCGCAGGGGGGCGAGCTGCTCCTCGGTCGCGCCCGCGTCGGTGACGAGCGTGGTGACGGCGGACAGGTCGCAGATCTGTGCGAACGAGCGGACCCCGAGCTTGTCCGAGGTCCCGACGGCGATCACGGCACGCGAGTGCTCGACCAGGGCGGTCGTGACCCCCGCCTCGTCGGGGTCGGCGCACGTGAGCCCGGCGTGCTCGTCGATGCCCACCATCCCGACGACGAGGACGTCGAGCCACAGGCTCCGGGCCATCGTCACGGCGAGGGGTCCGGTGAGCTCGTAGGACTGCGCACGGGCGGTGCCGCCCAGGCACACGGTCCGTACCTGCGGGCGCAGGACGAGGTCGGTCGCGATGTTGAGCGCGCTCGTGACGACCGTGTAGACGTGCTCGCCGTGCTGTGCCGCCTGCTCGGACGCCTGGTCGGAGATCTCGCCGAGCGCCTTCGCGACGAGGGTCGTGGTACGCCCGCCGTTGAAGCCGACGACGGGCTGGCCGGTGTGGCGCTCCGCGACCAGCCGCGCGGCGGCCTCTGCCACGAGCTGGCGGTCGTCGACCTGCCGGCCGTACCGACCGGGCAGGCCGTAGGCGACGGAGGCCGCGACGACGCCGCCGTGGGTGCGGTGCGCGAGGCGCCGGTCGGCCATCTGGTCGAAGTCCCGGCGCACGGTCGACTCGGAGATGCCGAACTGCTCGGACACCTCGGTCACGGACAGCCGCCGACGGTCGGCGAGCAGCGCGAGCATGCGTTCCCACCGGACGGACTTGCTGAGCCCGCCGGGTGCGTCACCGACGGTCGGGTCCTCGTGGCGTGCCATGCGTCTCTCCCTGCCTCGGGGCCGCGGCGCCTGCGCTGCGAGCCGGACCACCTCGTGGACCGTCTGACTGATTCTGACGGATTCACGTCTGTTATTGCCAGATTCAAGCAGACAACGCCACGGGCGTCCAGCAGGCCACCACCGCCCCGGCCGCTCGGCACACGGTCAGCACAGGGTCGGCACCTCCTCTCCGCCAGGTCCCCGGACGGTCGGGGCGCCACCGCACCGCGCGGTGCGTAGTCTTGCGACGTGAGTGCAACTACCCGCGTCTTCGTCGCGCGCCTGGCCGGTACGGCGGTGTTCGACCCCCTCGGTGACCAGGTAGGACGCGTGCGTGACGTCGTCGTCCTTCTCCGCCCCAAGGGGGCCCCGCGCGCCGTCGGCCTCGTGGTCGAGGTACCCGGACGGCGACGCGTCTTCCTGCCCCTGACCCGCGTCACGAGCATCGACGCGGGGCAGGTCATCAGCACCGGCCTGGTGAACATGCGCCGCTTCGAGCAGCGCGCCATGGAGACCCTCGCGGTGAGCGAGCTCCTCGACCGGACCGTGCAGTTCGTCGACGGCTCGGGGTCCGCGACGGTCGAGGACCTCTCGATCGAGAAGCAGCGCACGGGCGACTGGCTCGTCAACCAGCTCTTCGTGCGCCGTCACACGACCCCCAACGCGCTGGGGATCCGGCGGCGCGGGGACGCGTTCGTCGTCGAGATCGGCGCGGTCACAGGCCTCGCCGGGACGCCCGAGACCCAGGGCGCAGCTCGTCTGCTCGCGGCGTACGACGACCTCAAGCCCGCCGACCTCGCCGACGTCCTGCACGACCTCGGCGACACGCGCCGCCTCGAGGTCGCCACGGCCCTCGACAACGAACGCCTCGCCGACGTCCTCGAGGAGCTCCCCGAGGACGACCAGGTCGCGATCCTCTCGGGCCTCGACACCGACCGTGCGGCCGACGTCCTGGAGGCCATGCAGCCCGACGACGCCGCCGACCTCCTGCACGAGCTCCCCCAGGAGCAGGCGGCCGAGCTCCTCGAGCTCATGGAGCCCGAGGAGGCGCGCGACGTGCGCCGGCTCCTCGCGTACGACGAGGACACCGCGGGCGGACTCATGACGACCGAGCCCGTGGTCCTCGGCCCCGAGACCACGATCGCCACGGCCCTCGCGCAGATCCGCCGGCAGGACCTGCCGCCCGCGCTCGCCGCGCTCGTGTTCGTCGTGCGCCCGCCGCTCGAGACGCCTACCGGACGCTTCCTCGGCGTCGTGCACTTCCAGAAGCTCCTGCGCGAGCCCCCGCACGTGTCGGTCGGGTCGGTGCTCGACTCCGACATCGAGTGGGTGCGCCCCGACGCGCCGCTCGGGCGCGTCACGCGCCTGCTCGCGGCGTACGACCTGCTGGCCCTGCCCGTGCTCGACGACGAGAAGCGTCTGCTGGGCGCCATCAGCGTCGACGACGTGCTCGACCACATGCTGCCCGACGACTGGCGCGAGACCGACGACGACGCGGACGAGACGAGCCTCGGCACGCAGACCCCCGCGTCCTCCGCCTTCCCGATCCGCCGAGGAGGTCTCCGTGGCTGAGCGCCTCGACACGCCCAAGGCCGCGCGTCGCACCCTCCTGCCGCGCGTCCGCGTCGAGCAGGACGCGTTCGGCAAGATCTCCGAGGGCATCGCCCGCTTCATGGGCACCCCGCGGTTCCTGCTCTACATGACCGTGTTCTGCCTCCTGTGGCTGGGCTTCAACACGTGGGGCCCGGAGTCGCTGCGCTTCGACTCAGCGGCCCTGGGCTTCACGGCCCTGACGCTCATGCTCTCGCTCCAGGCGTCGTACTCGGCCCCGCTCATCCTGCTCGCGCAGAACCGCCAGACGGACCGCGACCGCGTGAGCGCCGAGCAGGACCGCCAGCGCGGCGAGCGCAACCTCGCCGACACCGAGTACCTCGCGCGGGAGATGGCCGCGCTGCGCATCGCGCTCAACGAGGTCGCGACGCGCGACTTCGTGCGCTCCGAGATCCGCAACCTGCTCGAGGAGCTCGACGAGAAGGAGTCGGAGCGCGCGGCCGAGGCCGCCGACGCCGGCCGCGCGGGGACCGCTGGCTCGTCGGGCTCGGCCCCCGGACGAGCCGGGCTCGACTCCCCGCTGCCGCGTTCCTCCGGTCGCGGCGCGAACCGCGACGGGCGCCGCGCGACCACGGGGCGCCGCGGGCCGGACTCGTCGGCCGAGCAGTAGGGCGGGTCCGGTCGGGCGGCGGCTACTGCATCCCGTCGCTCGCGACGGCCCGCAGCCGGTCCACGAGCGCCGGGTCGCCGTGCACCGTCAGCCCCTGCCGGTCCGCCCGGCCCCACAGCCACAGGTCCAGCGCCCACGCCGGGCCCGAGACCTGGGCCGTCGTGGAGCCGGGCAGGTCCACGACCTGGGCCGAGTCGAGGTCGTACGCCGTGCCGGACTCGGGGCCGACCCCCGTGAGCCGCCCGAACGCGAGCTCCCACGACCGCGGCGTCTCCCCCGGCCCGTCCACCGCGACCGAGACCGTGCTCCCGTCGGGCGTGAAGGTCCCCCAGGCGGGGATCCCGTCGACCAGCACACGCAGGACCTCGTCGACCCCGTCCGCCGCGACCTGAGGGTCCGCGCCCGTCACGTCGCGCCCCGCGGTCTGCTCGGCGTCGACCCGGTGCACCAGGGCCTCGTGGGCCTGGCGCCGGGCGACCCACCCCACGCTGCGCCCCGCGTCGTGCCAGGACCAGCACGGTTCGGACGGGTCGCGGCCCGTGAGGGCCGCGAGCAGGCGTGCCGTGACGGTCGCGGCGAGGTCGGGCAGCGCCGCGTCGTGCGCTGGGCGCGCGAGGGGGGCGACGTCGTCGGCGTCGAGGCCCTCGCCTGCCGCCGGCCCGACGACGGCGCTCCAGAAGGCCTGCACCTCGGCCAGGTGGTACGTCAGGTCCGCCACGCCCCACTCGGGGCAGGCCGGGACCCGCGCCCCCGGCGGCGCCGCACGCATCGCGTCGAGGAAGAGAGCCGAGTCACGCGCGATCGAGGCCAGGGCGTCCATCCTCGAACGCTAACCGGCCGCTTAGGATGGGGCCATGGCTGGCGGCTCTGCAACACCCACGACCGACGTACTCGAGGACCTCGTCCGGACGGCTCTGACGCAGGTGATGGACCCGGAGATCCGGCGTCCCATCACCGAGCTCGGGATGGTCCGGTCGGTCGAGGTGACGGGCGGTACCGGGGGCGGCGCGCGCGTCGTCGTCGGCGTCGACCTGACCGTGGCGGGCTGCCCCATGAAGTCGACCCTCGTCAAGGACGTCACGGCCGCGGCGCAGACCGTGCCGGGCGTGGACGAGGTGAGCGTCGACCTCGGCGTCATGAGCGCCGAGCAGCGCACCGAGCTGCGCACCATGCTGCGCGGCGGCGTCGGCGAGCCCGAGATCCCCTTCGCGAAGCCCGGCTCGCTGACCAAGGTGTACGCGATCGCGTCGGGCAAGGGCGGCGTCGGCAAGTCCTCCGTGACCGCGAACCTCGCGGTCGCGCTGGCCGCCGACGGGCTCAGCGTGGGCGTGGTCGACGCCGACATCTACGGCTTCTCGATCCCCCGCATGCTCGGCGTGGACCGCCAGCCCACGCGCGTCGACAACATGCTCCTGCCGCCCGTCGCGCACGGGGTCAAGGTCGTCTCGATCGGCATGTTCGTGCCGCAGGGCCAGCCCGTGATCTGGCGCGGCCCCATGCTCCACCGCGCGCTCCAGCAGTTCCTCGCGGACGTGTACTGGGGCGACCTCGACGTCCTGCTGCTCGACCTGCCGCCCGGCACGGGCGACATCGCGATCTCGGTCGCGCAGCTCCTGCCGACCAGCGAGATCCTCGTCGTGACGACCCCGCAGGTCGCGGCCGCCGAGGTCGCGGAGCGCGCCGGCTCGATCGCGACGCAGACCCAGCAGGGCGTCGTCGGCGTCGTCGAGAACATGTCGTGGCTCGAGCAGCCCGACGGGTCGCGGCTCGAGCTGTTCGGCGCCGGTGGCGGGGCGAAGGTCGCGGAGAACCTCACGGCCGCGACGGGCGGACCGGTCGACCTGCTCGGGCAGGTCCCCCTCGACATGTCGCTGCGCGAGGCCGGGGACGCGGGCACACCCGTGACGCTCTCCGACCCCGACTCCCCCGCGGCCGTCGCCCTGCGCGGCGTCGCACGGAGCCTCGCCGCCCGCAGCCGCGGCCTCGCGGGTCGACGGCTGGGCCTGTCGCCCGTCTGACGCGCGACGCCTCGCTGCCTGGGCGTCCACGAGGGCCCGCCCCCGCAAGGGCGGGCCCTCGTCGCGTCCGGCGACGGAGCCCCGGCACGGCCGGTGCCCGGGCGTGACCGTGCCCGGAGGCGAGCCTGGAGGTCCCGTGCCGTCCGGTGAACCTGGCACACCCGTCCCGGGTGTAGTGTGCCCTCATCGTTCGTCAGAAGCGCGACCAGTGCCGGTCGCCCAGGGGGGCATCGACAACGCATCACGGCAGGAACCACACCTGATCGTGATCTTCTGCGCAGACATCTCATACCTGAGGTGGATACGCGGGCCGAATCGGCCCCCCTAGGCTTCCCGGAGCATGCCAAGACCTTGAGCTTCCTGCTCATCGGATTCACCTGGAGACCTGCCGTGGGCGTCACCCGCCGGATCATCTTCCCAGCCCTTCGTATCGTGATCTGGGCGGTGATCGCCGTCACCCTCGTCGTGATCGCCTTCAAGTCCGCCCCACAGGCCGAGGGCGACACCGAGTCCCCCTCGGCAGTGGTGACGTTGCCGCAGGTGGCCGTGGCCAAGGGGTCCATCACCAACACCGTGACCCTCACCGGCCAGGTCGTCGCGGACGCTGCGAGCGCAGAGAAGGTCACGCAGCTCGGCAAGGTCACGGCGGTGCACGCCAAGGCCGGCGACGTCGTCGAGGTCGGCGCCCCGCTGCTCGAGGTCACCCTCGAGACGCCGCAGGAGCCGCTCGTCACCACGAACAAGGAGACGGGCGAGGAGAAGGTGACCGAGCGCAAGCCCAAGGTCACCAAGACCACCATGAAGGCCACCACGGCCGGGACGGTCGCGACGTTCACCGCGATCAAGGACCAGGAGGTCGCGGTCGGCGACACGTTCGCGACGATCTCCCCCGGCACGCTGTCCGTGTCCGCCTCGATGCTTCCCGAGCAGCAGTTCCGTCTCCTGACGATCCCCACCGAGGCGACGGTGACGGTCACCGGCGGACCGGCTCCCTTCACGTGCACCGGTCTGCGCATGGGGACGGCCGCCGCGGCACCCGCGGAGGGTGCAGACCCGACGGGCGCCGAGCCCGGCGCGACGCCGTCCGCGTCGATCACGTGCGCCGTCCCTGGGGACGTCACGGTCTTCGCGGGGCTCGCGGCCAAGCTCGAGGTCACCGCAGGTTCTGCCGAGGACGCGCTGCTCGTCCCCATCACCGCGGTCCAGGGCTCGGTCGAGACGGGCAACGTCTGGCTCGCGGGCGAGGAGGGCGGCGAGCCCGTCGAGACGGCCGTGAAGCTCGGCATCACCGACGGCACCCAGGTGCAGATCGTCGAGGGCGTCGCCGAGGGCGACCTCGTCCTCCAGTTCGTTCCTGGCCAGGACGTCGCCCCGGTCGACGAGGGCATGACGATGTACGGGGGCTCGGTCGGATGAGCCTGCTCGAGCTGCACGGTGTGACCCGGTCGGTCCGCCTGCCCGACGACCGGATCCTGGAGATCCTGCGCGGGATCGACCTCACGGTCGACGCGGGCGAGCACGTCTCGATCGTCGGCCGGTCCGGGACCGGCAAGTCCACCCTGCTCAACATCCTGGGACTGCTCGACACCCCCACGGCGGGCGACTTCCTGCTCGACGGCGTGCCCATCGGCCGCCTCTCGGGGCGGGTGCGCGCGCGCCGACGCGGCGCGGACTTCGGCTTCGTGTTCCAGCAGTTCAACCTGCTCCAGGCGCGCACGGCCCTCGAGAACGTCGCCGCTCCCCTGCTCTACGCCCAGGGCAAGCAGTTCTGGGCCCGCAGGCGCCTCGCGGCGGAGATGCTCGAGCGCGTCGGCCTCGGCGACCGCCTCGACACCATGCCGGAGAAGCTCTCGGGCGGCGAGCAGCAGCGCGTCGCGATCGCTCGAGCACTGGTCCGCGGGCCGCGCGTCATCCTCGCCGACGAGCCCACGGGGGCCCTCGACGTCGACACGGGTGGCGAGGTCATGGACCTGCTCGACACGATCGCCCAGGAGAACGGGTCCGCCCTGATCGCCATCACGCACGACCTCGCGGTCGCCTCGCGCGCCAAGCGTCACTTCCGGCTCGCCGAGGGCGTCCTCACGCCCATCGCGATCGGTGCCCGCAGCGCGGGCTCGCTCGACGGCCTGGGCTCCCGCGTGGAGCACGTGCCCGACGGCGAGGACCACCAGGCCGAGCACGTCGCCGTCACGCTGGGCGCGGTCGCGTCCGCTTCCTCGGCAGCGGCCGAGCCGGTCGGCGCACCTCGCCCCGGCACCGGGGTGGACGGGCTCTTCGGCGACTCGGTGGTGGCCTCGTGACCGGCTTCTTCGGCGCCCTGGCCGAGGCGTGGGACGAGCTGCGGGTCCACAAGCTCCGGGTGCTGCTCGCGCTCATCGGGGTGGCCGTGGCGGTCTGCGCGATCACCACCATCACCGCGGCGGGCGACATGCTGCGCCAGGTGTCGGCCGAGGCCAACGAACGCTGGAGCGGCCGCCCCGCGACGCTCAGCGTCTCGGCGTACCCGACGGGTCAGGAGATCCCGGGCGTCGAGGAGTACGTCGCTGCCTACGAGGACATCACGGCCCGCTACGAGGTCGAGTACTCGTCCATGGTCATGTGGTCCGAGACGACCTTCCGGTTCCCCGGCGGGACCATGCCGACGCAGACGAACGCGGTCAGCGCCGACTGGGCCACCATGCACCGCTTCGTGGTGGACGGCGGCCGGTGGTTCACCGAGAGCGACGCCGACAACCTCTCTCCCGCGCTCGTCGTCAACCAGGCGTTCCTCGACGCGCTCGGCCAGCGCATCGAGGACCATCCGACGATCACGATCGGCGGCGAGAACCCGGTCGAGGCGACGGTCATCGGCTCCTACGCCAACACCTGGCCGGGCGAGCCGCCGGCCGCGTACATGCTCGTCGAGTCCAAGCTGCGATGGAGCACCCCCGAGTCGCTCATGAACACGGGCCCGCCGTCGCTCGAGCTCTGGGTCCCGACCGACACGGTCGACGCGCTCACCGACGCGGTCCGCCGTGACCTGTCCGGTGCCATCGCCGGGGCGCAGGTCGACGTGGCCCGCATGGACAGCCCGGACATGAACATGATCGACGGGGCGACCAAGTGGGTCATCCTGGGCGTGAGCGCGGTCGCGCTCCTGCTGGGCGGCCTCGGGCTCGTCAACATCGCGCTCGTCACGGTGCGCTACCGGATCCGGGAGATCGGCATCCGCCGCAGCTTCGGCGCGTCCTCGGGGCGGGTCTTCTTCTCGGTGCTCATGGAGAGCGTCGTCGCGACCGTCGTGGCCGGCGTCGTCGGGGTCTCGCTCGCGATCGTGATCCTGCACAACGTCCCGCTCGACACGATGATGGGCTCGCCCGTCCAGGACCGGCCGGGCTTCCCGGTCTCCGCAGCCGTGACCGGCATGGTCGCGGCGGTCAGCGTGGGAGCCCTCGCCGGTCTGATCCCCGCGCTCGTGGCGGTCCGGGTCAAGGTGATCGACGCCATCCGGTACTGATCCGACGCTCCTGGGAGGGCGTGCCGCACCGCTGCGCACGTCCACCCAGGAGCCCGGCGAAACACCGCGGGTGAGACCGCGCGCAGTGTCGACACGAATGTCCTAGGGGGGACACCGCATGGACCGACCGTCATCCACCCGACCGTACGGGCGCGAGTGCGCCCGTCGAGCGCCCGCGAGGGCACCGCAGACCTCCCTGGCGCCGATCGAGGTCCGGATCGACCCGCTGCTCGCGGCCGCCCACGAACAGCGGTCCGACGGCATGTCCGACACCGGGATCGTCGGCTTCAGCCACCCCGACGACGCGCCGCAGTCGGTCATCTCCGGGCTCGAGGCGGACTTCTCGACCGTCGAGAGCACACCCCTGGACCGCGAGACGGACCTCCTTGCGTGGAAGCACGAGCTCGTCGAGCAGGCGGTCACCCGGTTCGGGAAGGTCTCGGGACGGACCTCCGCGCCGTGAGCGCGTCCGACGGACCGCCTCCGGGCTCGCCGCTCCTCTCACGTCATTCCGCCCCTCCCCACCGAACGAAGGAAAGCACCATGCGTCGACCCTCGACACGGCCCGCCGCGATCACAGCACTGAGCCTCACCGGAATGCTCCTGCTCACCGCCTGCGGGGGCGGCACCGACGCGCCCTCTGCCGACGAGGACAGCCCGCTCACCGCGTTCTACGAGTCCATCAGCGGCGACCTCGACTCGGAGGCGCAGCAGAAGAAGTGGGAGGAGCAGAACCGCAAGACCGAGGAGCTCACGGCCGCCTGCATGGTCGAGCAGGGCTTCGAGTACATCCCGGTCGACCAGAGCGGCGGCATGGTCACCTTCGACGAGGAGGAGCACGACCCGGAGAAGTACGCCGCGGAGTACGGCTACGGCATGACCATCTACCAGGAGCCGACCGAGGAGCAGCAGGCCGAGATGGACTCGTACGTCGACCCCAACCAGGCGTACGTGGAAGCGATGTCCGAGACCGAGATGAACGCCTACTACGAGGCCCTCTACGGTGCCATGAACTCGGCCGAGCCCGACGAGAACGGCGAGTTGCCGCAGTTCGCTCCCGAGGAGATGGGCTGTCAGGGCATCGCCCAGAACGAGGCGAGCGGTGGCGAGCAGGAACTCTGGGAGTCCGAGGAGATGACCGCGTTCAACGACGCCATCACCACGCTGTACGAGGACGTCGAGAAGTCGCCGAAGCTGACCGAGGTCGCCGCGAAGTGGTCCGACTGCATGGCTGAGGCGGGACTGGACCACACCACTCCGCAGGCAGCCATGGACTACTTCATGGAGGCGTCCAACGCCCTGTACGACAACGAGACCGGCGAAGGCCCCGGCGAGGACGAGCTGACCGCGCTCCAGGAGGAGGAGAAGAGCACGGCCGTGGCCGACCACGCCTGCCAGGAGAAGGTGGGCTACCAGGACGTCCACCGCACCGTCCAGTTCGAGCTCGAGAAGACGTTCGTCGACGAGAACAAGGACCTCCTGGACCGCGTGGCCGCCGCCTACAAGGAGCTCGAGAAGTGAAGTTCTCTCGCTCCCGCGGGGACCGCGCCAGCGGCACCCCGGCGACCGACGTCGAGGGCGCGCAGGCGGGTGGGGCGGCCGTCGCCGCACCCGGCACCGGGCTGCGGGGCCACCGCCTCATCTGGCTCGTCGCGGGGATCGCCGTGCTGAGCCTCCTGGCGGGCATCGTCGTGAGTCGCCTGGTCGTCTCGCCCGCCCAGGCCGCCGCCGACGCGAAGGCACCCGCGGCCGGGCTCATCACCGTCCCCGTCGAGAAGAAGGTCATCGCGAACGACGTGACGCTGCGCGGGGACGTCAAGTACGACGACGCCGTCCAGGTGAAGGTCGAGACCGCCGACCTCGGCGGCCCCGCGGTCGTGACCGGGCAGGTCCCCGAGCTCGGGGCCGAGCTCGGTCAGACCTCGATCGCGCTGGAGGTCTCGGGGCGTCCGGTCATCGTCCTCCCCGGCGACCTCCCTGCGTACCGGACCCTGCGGGTCGGGGTCTCCGGACCGGACGTCGCCCAGCTCAAGGTAGCGCTCACCGCTGTCGGGATCAACCCGGGCAACGGCGGCAGCGACGTCTACGACGCCGCGACGGCGACCGCCGTCGACAAGCTCTACGCCAACGTCGGGTACCCGTCGCCGACGAGCGGTGACGATGCCAAGGACGGCGTGGAGTCGGCAGCACGCGGGGTCAGGGACGCCGAGGAGGCGCTCACCTCGGCCCGTGCGGAGCTCTCTGCCTCGAAGGGGGGCGCGACCGAGGTCGAGAAGCTGACGGCGGACAACGCCGTGCGAGAGGCCGAACGGAACCTGGCCGCCGCGCAGGCCGGCACGCCGGACCCCGCGGCCGAGCCTGGGGCCGCGCCCCAGCCCGGGGACGTCGCGGGCGCCCAGGACGCGCTCACGCTCGCGCGCGCGGAGCGAGCCGCGCTCGACAAGCCGAAGGACGTCGCGGCACAGACGGCCGCGGTCACGAACGCGCAGCGTCAGCTCGACGACGCCAAGAAGGCCCTGGGCGAGGCCCGCACGGAGACGCTGACCGCGCTGCCGGCGAGCGAGGTGCTCTTCCTCTCCAGCCTGCCGCGACGCGTCGACGAGGTGCTCGTGGAACGGGGCGCGACCGTCTCGGGACCCGTCATGGCGGTCTCCGGAGCGACTCTCGTCATCGAGGCGTCGGCCGGTTCGTCCGACGCCGAGCTCCTCGCCCCCGGGGCCAAGGCGACCTTCGTGCTGCCGGACGACTCGCAAGGGGCGGCGACCGTGACCTCCGTCGAGGCCCGCAAGGCCGACGCCGAGGGCGGAGAGTCGAACGCCGACGCGAAGAAGGGCGCCCGCTTCACGGTCTCGCTCGCACCGGACGCACTGACGCCGGAGCAGATCACCCTCCTGCAGGGGAGCAACGTCCGCCTCACGATCCCTGTGAGCTCGACGGCCGGAGAGGTGCTCGCCGTGCCGCTCGCGGCACTGACCGCCGGACCTGGTGGCGAGTCACGGGTCGAGGTCCTGCGCGGCGCCCCCCGTGCGGAGAGCACCGGCAAGAAGGACCGGGCGACCGACCTCGTGCCGGTGAAGACCGGCCTCGCTGCCGGCGGGTTCGTCGAGATCGTCTCGTCCGACGATCCCCTCGAGCCCGGTGACAAGGTGGTGGTCGGCAAGTGACCGGGGACATCGACTGGCTCGGTCTGAACGGGTCGGGCGGTCCATCTTCGTCCGTCCTCGACGAGCCCCCGGGCGCGCTCACGACACCGGACGAGGAGGAAGGCACGGGGCCAGGCGCGGCGGCCGGGGCCCCGCCCGCGGTCGTCGAGCTCGTGGACGTGACCCGGAGCTTTCCCGGTCCCCCCGTGGTGGACGCCCTGACCTCGGTCAACCTGCGGATCGACCCGGGCGACTACGTGTCGATCATCGGACCGTCCGGGTCCGGCAAGTCGACGCTCCTGAACCTCCTGGGGCTCCTGGACCGCCCCACCTCCGGGGACTACCTGCTGGACGGCGTGGCGACCGGGCGCGCGTCCGAGTCGGTGCGCTCTGCCCTGCGGGGCGGCCGGATCGGCTTCGTCTTCCAGTCGTTCCACCTGCTCCCGCACCGCACGGTGCTCGACAACGTCCTCCTCGCGACGCTGTACAGCGGCGTGCCCCGGGGGGAACGGCAGGAGCGTGCGCGGGCGGCGCTCGATCGCGTCCACCTCTCGCACCGGGTCGACTTCACGCCGACCACGCTCTCGGGTGGCGAGCGTCAGCGTGTGGCGGTCGCCCGTGCCGTGGTCGCGAGCCCTCACCTGCTCCTCGCCGACGAGCCGACGGGCAACCTGGACTCGACCAACTCTGTCGAGATCATGGAGCTGTTCGACGAGCTGCACGCCGACGGGCTCACGCTCGTCGTCATCACCCACGACCCGGCGGTCTCCGCCCGGGCACAGCGCCGGGTGCGGATCGCCGACGGCCGGCTCACGGAGCTCGACCGATGAGGGCGTTCGACGCGTTGAAGACCCGTCTGCCTGGTCGGGCGGCGAACGAGCGGATCCACCGTGGCCGGGCTCGCGACCGGTTCAACACCCGCGACCTCTTCGCCGAGGCAGCGCACGGGATCGGCGCCCGCCCCGGGCGCCTGGTCCTGACGATCCTCGGCACGGTCCTCGGCATCGCGTCGGTCGTGATCACGGTCGGGCTCGCACAGACCGCCGCGGGCCAGATCAGCCGCCAGTTCGACGCCGTCGCCGCGACCCAGGTCGTCATCACCCCGGCGAAGGCCGGCACCGGGGACGAGGCGCGCCCCAAGGGGCGCATCCCGTGGGACGGCGCGGACCGCGTCGCCCAGGTCAACGGGGTCGTCGCGGCCGGGCTCGTCGCCCCGGTCGACATCGAGGACCGGCGGGTCACCGCCGTCCCGGTCAACGACCCCTCGGTCGCCGAGAAGGCCAGCCCCGTGGTGGTCGCGGGCTCAGACGGTCTGCTCGACGCCGTGCGGGGGCAGGTCGTGGCAGGGCGCTTCTTCGACAGCGGCCACGACGCGCGCAGCGACCGGGTCGTGGTGCTGGGCGAGCGCGCCGCCGCGCAGCTCGGCATCAACCGAGTCGACAGCCAGCCGTCGATCTTCATCGGCGAGGACGCGTACACCGTCATCGGGATCTTCGGCGACGTGAAGCGACGGGCAGACCTTCTCGACGCCGTGGTGCTCCCGGTCGGCACCGCGCGGCAGGACTTCGCCGTGGGGGCGCCCGAAGAGCTCCAGATCCACATCGAGACCGGCGCCGGTTCCCTGGTCGCGGAGCAGGGTCCCGTCGCTCTCGACCCCAACGCGCCCGAGTCCTTCAAGGCCCAGGCACCGGCGAGCGGCTCTGCGCTCCAGGAGAACGTCCAGGCGGACATCAACGCGATCTTCCTGGCGCTGGGCGGGATCGCCCTGCTCGTGGGTGGCCTCGGGATCGCGAACGTCACGCTGCTCTCGGTGATGGAACGGGTCGGAGAGATCGGTCTGCGTCGCGCCCTCGGCGCGACCAAGCGGGACATCGCCGGGCAGTTCGTCGTGGAGTCCGTGGTCATCGGGCTGCTCGGGGGCCTGGTCGGTGCGTCGCTGGGGGTGTTCACGGTGGTGATCGTCTCGGTCGCCCAGGAGTGGACCCCCATCCTCGACATCCGCATGGCGATCGGCTCGGCCCTCCTGGGCGGCGTGATCGGCCTGCTCGCGGGAACCTATCCCGCGCTCAAGGCCGCGGCGATCGAGCCGATCGCCGCGCTGCGCGGGGGCATCTGACCCCACGGCGCGCCAGCTGACGGTCGGTCCCCGTACGGGTGACCGACCGTCGTCGTTCGCCGGGGCGGGGACGGTCCGCGTCCGTCACCCGGAAGCAGGCACCCGACACCCCCATGTTCAACCTTGTTCGTTTCTGTTCGAATGTGTCACCATGGCTGCATGCTCGCCTCCCAGCGCCACGAACGCATCCTCGCGGGCCTCCGCGACCACGGTGCCGTCCGGATCGCCGACCTCACCCAGGAGCTCGGCGTCTCCGACATGACGGTCCGCCGCGACCTGCTCGAGCTCGCCGACCAGGGTCTGCTCCGCAAGGTCCACGGTGGCGCGGTCTCGCCGCAGGCCACGTCGCACGAGCCTGGGTTCGAGGCCAAGAGCACGCTCGCGCTCGACGAGAAGCGAGCGATCGCGCGCACCGCCGCGCGCCTCGTCTCCCCCGGGTCCTCGATCGCCCTGTCCGCAGGCACCACGACGCACCTCCTCGCCGTGGAGATCGCGGCGGACACCGCCCTGCGGCCGCTGACCGTCGTGACGAACTCGCTCCCCGTCGCCGAGGCCCTGCACCGTGCGGGCGACCCCCGGCTCGAGACCGTGCTCGCGGGAGGCTCCCGGACGCCGTCGGACGCCCTGGTCGGGCCCCTCACCGAGGCCGCGCTCGCGAGCCTGCGCGTCGACCAGACCTTCCTGGGCGCGCACGGCGTGAGCGTCGAGGCCGGGCTGACGACGCCGAACCTGGACGAGGCCGCGACCAACCGCGCGCTCGTCGCGATCGCCGGCCGGACGGTCGTCCTGGCCGACCACTCCAAGTGGAGCACCACGGGCCTGAGCGTCTTCGCCCGGCTCGACCAGGTCGACGTCCTCGTGACCGACGACGCCCTCCCGGCCCCCGACCAGGAGGCGGTGCGCGACGTCGTCGAGCAGCTCCTGGTCGCCTCGCGCGACGAGGCGCCTCACCCGACCCGGCCCACCCCGAACCCATCCATCCCCGCACCCCAGGACGGTCGTACCTCCCGATGAACCAGCACCTGCGCCGCACCCCGACCCGCCTGGCCGACGGCCGCGAGCTCGTCTACTTCGACGACTCGTCCGCGTACGTCTCGGGCGAGCTCACGCGTCGGCTCGACGACCCGCGCCCGCTGGGCGACCGGTTCGCCCCCGTGACCGGCCCCGACGGTCACGAGCACCCGTACACCGGTCCCGAGATGCGCCTCGACCCGCTCTCGGGCGACTGGATCCCGATGGCCGCGCACCGCATGAACCGCACGTTCCTGCCCGCGGCGGACTCGTGCCCGCTGTGCCCGGCCCGCCCCGGCGCGGCCTACTCGGACGGCGAGGTCCCCGACACCGACTACGACGTCGTGGTCTTCGAGAACCGCTTCCCGTCCCTGCAGCTCGTGCCCGGCGTCACTGACGGCACAGGCGCGCCGGACGGCTTCTTCGGTGGCGAGGGCACGCTCGAGACCCGTGCGCCGGCGTCGGGCCGCTGCGAGGTCATCGTCTTCTCGAGCGACCACTCCTCCTCGTTCGGCGCGCTGCCCCCGCAGCGCGTGCGCACCATCATCGACGCGTGGGCGGACCGCACGGAGGCCCTCGGGCGTGAGCCGGGCGTCGAGCAGGTCTTCTGCTTCGAGAACCGGGGCCAGGAGATCGGGGTCACGCTCCATCACCCGCACGGCCAGATCTACGGCTACCCGTACCTCACGCCCAAGACCCGCGCGATGCTCGCCCAGGCCCGCGCGCACCACGAGCGCACGGGCGGCAACCTGCTGCGCGACGTCCTCGACGCCGAGCTCGCCGACGGCCGTCGCATCGTCCTGGAGACCGAGCACTGGGTCGCCTACGTCCCGTTCGCGGCCCGCTGGCCCGTCGAGGTGCACCTCGCGCCGCGCCGCGACGTCCCCGACCTGCCCGCGCTCACCGACGCCGAGCGCGACGACCTCGCGGTCACCTACCTCGAGCTCCTGCGTCGCCTCGACCTGTTCTTCGAGGGGCCGGGTGGCACGCCCGTCCCCTTGCCCTACATCGCGGCCTGGCACCAGGCCCCGGTGCGCGAGGGGCGCGACCTGTCGCGCCTGCACCTGCAGGTCTTCTCGGTCCTGCGCGCGCCGGGCAAGCTCAAGTACCTCGCGGGCTCGGAGTCCGGCATGGGCGCATGGGTCAGCGACACCACACCCGAGCGGATCGCCGCGCGCCTGCAGGCCCTCGCCCCGGCCCCGGCCGTGCAGTGGGTCGAGTCCTGGCCCGACGACGTCGGCGCGGACCGTGTCCGGCGGGCCTTCGCGGAGGCGTTCCCGGCCGAGGACGCAGGGGACGTCCACGTCTACGCGGCCCCCGGCCGCGTCAACGTCATCGGCGAGCACACCGACTACAACGCCGGGCTGTGCCTGCCCGTCGCGCTCCCCCACCGCACGTACGTCGCGCTGCGTCCCCGGACCGACTCGGTCGTGCGCCTCGCCTCGGCCCAGGAGCCGGGTGCTGCGTGGACCGGGCGGCTCGAGGACGTCGCACCGGGGGCCGTGACCGGCTGGGCCGCATACGTGGCCGGCGTCGCGTGGGCGCTCGGGCAGCACCTCGAGGCGACGGGCGGGTCCGCGTCGCAGGTCCCCGGCTTCGACGCCGTGGTCGACTCGTGCGTGCCCTACGGTGCGGGCGTGTCGTCGTCGGCCGCGCTCGAGTGCTCGGTCGCGGTGGGCATCGACGACGTCGCAGGCCTGGGACTCGCGGCCACGGACGCCGGGCGTGCGACCCTCGCGGCCGCCGCGATCCGCGCCGAGAACGAGATCGCAGGCGCGCCGACGGGCGGCATGGACCAGTCGGCGTCGTTGCGCTGCGCCCCGGGGCACGCTCTGCTGCTCGACTGCCGCCCGGGGCTCGACCCGGCCCGCGCCGTCGAGCAGATCCCGTTCGACCTCGCGGCCGAGGGGCTTGCGCTGCTCGTGATCGACACCCGGGCCGAGCACGCGCTGGTCGACGGCCAGTACGCGCAGCGACGGGCGGCGTGCGAGGCGGCCGCCGCGACCCTGGGCCTCGCGAACCTGCGCGAGCTCGCGGACTCGGTCATCGCTGCTGCGGCGGGAACCCCGAGGGGCGACGCGGCGTTCGCCGAGGCCCTCGGTGCGGCGCTCGACCGCCTGCCCGACGACGTCTCGCGCCGCCGCGTCCGGCACGTGGTGACCGAGATCGCCCGGACCCAGGACCTGGTGTCGCTGCTGCGCGCCGGGCGAGCCTCCGACGTCGGGCCGCTGCTCGACGCTTCCCACGCGTCCCTGCGCGACGACTACGAGGTCTCCGCGACCGAGCTCGACGTCGCGGTCGAGGCCGCGCGCGACGCGGGCGCCCTGGGAGCCCGCATGACGGGCGGCGGGTTCGGCGGGTCGGCCATCGCGCTCGTCCCGGCCGACCGTGCCGACGCCGTCGCGGTCGCCGTGGCCGCGGCCTTCTCCCGCGCAGGGCTCGGCGCGCCCGGGTTCCTGCTGGCCGTGCCGTCAGCCCCGGCGGGCGCCTGCTGACGTCCCGCTGCCCACGAGGGTGCGCGGCGAGGACTCCTGGCCGCGCACCTCGTCCGGCCCGACGCCGCGACCGGGGCGCGGGCGCCCGCCCGGGAACCACCAGTTCCAGCGGCCCAGGAGCGACATCGAGGCGGGGAGGAGCAGCCCGCGGACGATCGTGACGTCGAGCAGGACAGCGACCGCCATCCCCACCCCGATCTCCTTCATGGCCACGAGGTCGCCCAGCGCGAACCCCGCGAACACGATCCCGATCGACACGGCCGCCACCGTGATGACGGGGCCAGACGCCACGATGCCTGCGAGGACCGCACGGTCGTTCGCGCGGCGGTCGTCCCCCGTCCGACGGCGCCACTCCTCGGCGATGCGCGCGAGGAGGAAGACCTCGTAGTCCATCGACAGGCCGAACAGGAAGACGAACAGCAGCGCGGGGCTCGTGGCGTCGATCGTGCCCGTGGGTTCGAAGCCCAGCAGCCTCGCACCCCAGCCCCACTGGAAGACCGCGACCAGCACGCCCAACGACGCGGTCAGGGCGAGCAGGTTCAGGACCAGCGCCTTGAGCGGGACCACGATCGACCGGGTGAGCCAGCCCAGCAGGAGCATCGCTGGCAGCACGACCACGGCGAACGCCCAGGGCAGCCGGTCGCGCGACTGCTGGGTCGCGTCGACGAGCTCGGCCGCGGGGCCCGCGACCTGCATCGAGAACGGGACATCCATCGCCTGGACGTGCCGGACCACGGCCTGCGCCGCCTCACCCGTCGCAGTGCCCGCCGGGGTGACCTCGGCGACCGTCACGTCGGGCGGGAAGTCGGTGAGGTGCTCGACGTCCTCGACGCCGGGCAACGCGTAGACCGCGTCGAGGAACGACTGGACCTCGGGATCCTCGACGGGCGCCCCCAGCACGAGCTCGACCGGCTGGACGCCCAGGATCTCGAAGTCCTGCTCGATCCTCTCCTGCGCGACCCGCTCGGGCGTACCCGGCGGCAGGGACCGCGCGTCCGAGGCACCCAGCGCGAGCGACGCCAGGGGCGCGCTGAGGAGCAGGAGGACCGCGGTCGACCCGAGCGTCACGGCCACGGGGCGCCGCTGGGCGAACGCCGCGGACCGCGCGAGCAGACCGGGGCCGTGACCAGTGCGGCGGCGGGCCCAGGTCCGGGTCCGCGGGGCAGGGATCGACGCGTGCAGCACGGCGACCAGGGCCGGCACGAGCGTGAGCCCGGCGAGCGTCGTGAGCCCGACCACGAGCAGGCCGCCCAGCGCCATGCTCGCGAGCAGAGGGTCCGCCAGGACGAGCAGCCCACCGAGCGCCGACGCGACCGCGAGCCCTGAGACGAGGACCGCCCGGCCCGCGGTCGACACGGTCCGGGCCAGCAGCTCGTCGAGAGCGACCCCCGGCGCCGCCTCGCGTTCCTGCCGGAACCGTACGATCACCAGGAGGCTGTAGTCGACGGCCAGGCCGAGCCCCAGGAGCGTCACGACGTTGACCGCGAACTCGCTCACGGGCACCGCGCCGGCGAGCGCGCTCAGCGCGAGGAGGGAGGCAGCGATCGACGCGAGCGCGGCGACGATCGGCGCCAGCCCGGCCCGCAGGCCTCCCAGCACGAGCACCAGGACGACGCACAGCACCACGAGGGCGACCGACTCCCCCACCACGGCATCGGCCGTCGCGATGTCGGCGAACGTCCGCTCGGCCATGAGCTCCCCGCCCACGACGACCTCGGGGGCGTCGATGGTCCGGAGGGCGGCCGCCACACGGTCACCGACCTCGAGCGCCTGCTCGTCCGTGAGGTCGTGGTCGAGCTCGACCACGACGAGCGAACCGAGCCCGTCGTCCGAGATCAGGCCACCGGACGTGAAGGCGTCCGAGACCTCCAGCACGCCGGGGATCTCACGGACCTCGTGCATCACGCGGCTCCCGCTCTCGACGAGCGAGGGCGTGAAGAAGTCGACCCCGCCGACGACCGCCGTGAGCGTCTCGCCCTGCGGGTCGAGCTCGTCGAGCACGGCCTGCGCCCGGGCCGACGGCGCGCCCGGCGGCAGGCTGTCGACCGTGGTCGTGCGGTCGAAGACTCCGCCACCGATCACCGCGCCCAGCAGAGCGAGCGAGCCCCACACGGCGAGGACGGCGATGCGGTGCCGGGCCATGACCCGTCCCAGGTGCGCGAGCATGGGTCGACTACCTCTCGACGACACGGTGGGACGTCGTCGTCGACGCCCCGGCAGATGGTGACAGACGCTGCACCGCCGCGGCAAACGAGGCTGCGCCTGTCGTGCGGGTGCGTGACTCGGCTGCGGCACGCCGGGCGTGCCGCAGCCGAATCATGCACTCAGCGAGGGGATGTCACGTCAGCCGCAGCTCGACGCGTCGTAGGCCGTCTCGACCACGACCTCCTTGTCCCCGGCGCTCGCCGTCACGGTCGCGGCCCCGGCCTCGACCGAGGTCGAGCGGGTCGCGAACGTCTGCTGAGCCGACTTGCCCGGCAGAACACCGGTCATGGTCTTCTTGCCGAACGGCGTGCTGAGCACGACGTCGACCGGCACCGTGTCGTCGTTGACGGCACGGACGGTGAGCGTGACCTTGCCCGCCACGCACTTGGGCTGGACGGTCACCGACACCGCGAGCTCGGGCTCGGGCTCGGCCGCCAGGTCCTTGACGCGGATGTTGCGGTAGGAGACCGTCTCACCGGCGCCGTGGTTCTGGATGCCGATGAACCCGCTCGACAGGTCGCGCGCCGGGTCGGTGCTCGTGAAGTCGTTGACGAGCACGTCGTTGAGGTAGATCCGGATGCGATCCCCCTCGACACGGATGTCGTACGCGTTCCACTGGCCCACGGGCTTGAGGGCCGCGCTCACGGCCGCCGCGTCGGCACCCTGGAACGTGTAGATCGCGCCCGTGGTGCGGTCCGCGGCGTCGCTCGCGTCGATCTGGATCTCGTATCCCTGGTTGACCGCGACCCAGGGGTCGTTGCCGGGGTTCGGGAAGCCGACGAACACGCCGCCGTTGTCGTCCTTGACGAGCTTCCAGTCGAGCTTGAGCGAGTACTCCTCGAGCTCCTCGGCCGTGTACCAGAGCAGACCCATGCCGCCGTTGGTGCGGATCGAGCAGTCGTCCTGACGACCGAACGTCCCGGAGCCCGCGAGCTTCCAGTCGGCGAGGCTCGCGAGGGTTCCGTCGAAGATGCCGCGGTAGCCGTCCTCGACCTCTGCCGGGGAGCAGATGTCGGGGTTCTGCCCGATCGACAGCACGTCGAGGTTCACGTTGCCCTGGTCCCCCTGGTCGTACCTGAGGGTGATCGTGTTGTGCCCCGCCGCGAGGTCGACGTCACGCGTGATCGTGTCCCACACCTTCCAGTCGCCGGTCGTGGGCAGCGTCCACGGGCCGACCTTCTGGCCGTTGACGTAGAGCGAGACGTTCTTGGCGCGCAGCTCGGTGTACGGGTGGATGCCGTTCGCGTAGCGCAGGTTGAGCGGGTAGGTGCCGGCCTCGGGGGCCGTCACCGCGAACGTGCGGCCCGAGCCGACGTTCTGCATCCCGGCGGCGAAGCCCGTGCCCGAGTAGTTGCTGTGGTCCGAGCCGAGGCTCGAGCCACCGAGCGGCTGCGCCTCCTCGGCCTCGTACCAGCCGCGGTCCGCCGGGGCGACGTAGCCCGGCAGCGAGTTGAGCGTGTACCAGGCCTCGGTGCTCAGGAGCTCGGCGCCCTCGTCCGAGGCGAACGGTCGCGGCGAGCGCAGGTGCACGACGTGGCCGGGCTTGAGACCGTCGACCGTGAGCGTGATCGTGGTGCGGTCCTCGGAGACGGTGGCGTCCGTGACGAACAGCGGCGTCTCGTCGACCTTGGGTCCGCCGTACTGCTGGGTCGGCACGTAGCGCCACTGCGTGAGGCGGTAGGCGTCGGCCAGCTTCGCCACGACGGCGTCGGACACCGGGTCGGTGTACTCGATCTCGAACCCGCCCTCGACGACGCGCATCTCCTTCATGTCGAAGGAGTCCTCGTTGACCTTGGCGAGCTTCTGCAGGCCGAACCGCAGCTTGCCGGACTCGCCCCAGTTGCCGCCCTCGCCCGTACCGCCGACGTACAGCGCGCCGTCGGGGCCGGTGATGACGCGGTTGGCGCCGACCTCGAGGCCTGCGGTGTGACGGAAGACCGCCCCCTGGAACTCGCCGTCGACCTTCTCGAGGAACGCGCGCTGGAGACCGCCGTACGTGACGTCGCCGAGGAGCATCTGGCCGGCGAACTCGCCGTCCTCGACGAGGATCGGGTTGCCCGGGGAGTTGGCGATCTCGTTCTGCGGGAGCCACAGCGCGGGCTGGGACACCGGGTTCGCGTCGAACGGCCCGGCCGGGGTGGTGAAGTGGTTGAAGAACTTGTCCTGCTCGATGTGCACGAGCTTGTTCGCGGGCAGCCACGCGCCCTGGTTGTCCGTCCCGAAGATCTCGCCCTCGGGGCCGAAGCCGATGCCGTTCGGGGTGCGCAGGCCGCCCGCGACGTAGGTGACCTCGCCCGTCGCGCGGTCGATCTTGATCGACGTGCCACGGTTGGCGGCAGGCTGCGGGGTGGTCGTCGCGCCGCCGTTGTCGATCGCGACGGAGAGGTTGACGTAGAAGTAGTTCTCGTCGTGGATCAGGCCGAACGCGAACTCGTGGAAGTTGCCGCCGTCGGGCCACCCGGCGATCTTGGTGTGCGTGTCGTAGAAACCGTCGCCGTCCGGGTCGGTGAGCTGCGTGAGCTGGTACCGCTCGGAGACGAAGATCGAGTCCTCGATGACCTCGATGCCCATCGGGTTGAGCAGCTTGTCCGCGACCTTCGTGACGGTGACGTCCTCGGGTCCGGTCGCGTCGATCACGCCGTCGAGGAGGTACACCTCACCGGTCGTCGGGTCGGGTCGCCAGCCGCCGGAGCTCACGTCGCCCGTGGTCACCACGGCCAGCTTCTCGTCCGGGGTGAACGCGAGGCCCGACACCTTGGGCTCGAAGCCCGCGGGGCGCAGGTCGACGAGCTCGTAGTTCGGGTTGACCGTGTCCAGGCGCAGACCGTCGCCCGAGGTGTCCGTGGCCCCCTCGCAGTACTTGTTGCCGGGTGCGGTGACCCGCACGACGTTCGCCTCGGTGCTCAGGGCCGACGTCGGGACGACCTCGAACGTCGAGGACCCCGGGGTCTTCCACGCGAGCGTCAGGCGCTGCTTGTCGGTGCCCTCGTAGTACTCGACCCGCAGGTCGTGCGCCCCTGCGGCGAGGGTGATCGCCCCCTCGACCGAGGTCGAGTCGTTCGGGCCGTCGTTCTCGAGGAGGAGCTGGTCGTCGACGTAGACGAGCGCGCCGTCGTCGTTCGTCACGCGGAACGTGTACTCGCCCTCGGTGGGGACCGTGAGCGTCGCGAGCGCGTGGGTGATGAAGCGGTCCGCTGCGCCGAACTGCTCGGGCGTGCTCCAGTCGATCGTCGGCATGAGCTTGTCGACGTTGGGCGTGGTGCCCGACTTGAGGGTGCACACGGACCCGGGGTCCTGGGCGAGCTGGAAGGTGCGCAGGGTGACGCCGGGCTCCATCTCGGTGTCGGCGGCCTGGGCCGACGGGAGTGCTCCGGCGAAGGCGAGGGGTACGAGCAGGGAAGCTCCGAGCAGGCCGGAGAGGCCTCTTCGATGGCGCATTGAGGTTCGCACGAGTGTTCTTCCTCCTTGAAGACGGGTCGGCAGTGACCACGTCGGAGCCTAAGGAGGCTTTTGACTGCTGTCAACCAAAAGTCGCATGTCGGTCAACAGATTCCGCGACCGCTCGGGGGCGGATGTGGGCGGTCGAGAGGGGCCCACCGGGTGCGCACGGCCAGGAGGGCCGCGCCGCGCGCACGGTCCGCCGGGAGGCCTCGGCCGGATCGTGCCCTCAGCGCAGGTCGCGGCTCGCGTCGTGGTGGATCGCGACGAACACCGACCACGGCTCGCCACCCGTCGCCGGTTCGCGCTGCCGGAAGTCCTCGAGGACCTCGTCGAGACGCTGCGACAGCTCCTCGCGCCCTGCGGCGTCGAGCCGCAGGCCGAGCCTGCCCATGTCGACGGTCGCAGGATCGGCGGCAGCCAGCTCCTCCAGGAACGCGTCGAGCAGGACCCGGTGACCTCCCGGTCCCAGGTCCGCGGTCCAGGACTTGCCCGTCGCGCGGTACGGCACCTCCCGCGCCCCCCTCGCCCCCACCCGCTCGGGCTGCGCCGCCAGGAACCCGCGGGCCACGAGCGTCCTGACGTGATGGAGCGTCGTCGCGGGGTTCTTGCCGAGCAGCTGGGCGATCTCCTTGTTGGTCCGCGCCTCGTCGAGGCAGATGCGCAGGATCCGCACCCGGAGCGTCGACGCGAGAGCGCGCGCGTCGGCGTCCCGCTCGGCGACCGAGCCGCCCGTCGTCGGCAGCTCCGCGGTCGGCGCGTGGACGCCGGTGCCTCGGGCGGGGGGCCGTGCGGGCGAGGGCTGCGCGGGCGAGGGCTGCGCGGGCGAGGCCGTGCGATCGGAGGTCACCCCCACAGGCTAACTGATTGACATTCCTCAATCGCTTGCAACAGGCTGACCCCATGACGTCCGACGAGCCCGCGGTGAGCACAGCCGCTCCCCCGCGCAGCCTGGTCCATCACCGCGACTTCCGGCGCCTGTGGGGCGGTGACGCGCTGGGCCAGCTCGGTGCCCAGCTCACGGGCTTCGTCCTGCCGATCTTCGCCGTGTCCCACCTGCACGCGACCGAGTGGCAGATGGGCGCCCTCAACGCCGCCGAGACCGCGGCCTTCCTCCTGCTCAGCCTGCCCGCAGGGGCCTGGGTCGACCGGATGCGCAAGCGCCGGGTCCTCGTCGCTGCGGACCTCGCGCGCGCCGCGATCCTGTCGGTCGTGGTCGTCGCCGCCCTGACCGGGCACGCGAGCATGGGCCTGCTCATCGGCGCGGCCGTCGTCATCAGCACGTTCAGCCTCTTCTTCGACGTCGCGCACCAGAGCTACGTCCCCGGGCTCGTCGGGCTCGACCACGTCGTCGAAGGAAACTCCAAGCTCCAGGCGACCCAGTCCGTCGCGATGATCGTCGGGCCCGCGATCGGCGGCGTCGCGCTGCGGGTCCTGTCCGCGCCCCTCGTCATGGTCGCGACCGTCGGCACCTACCTCGCGAGCGCGCTCGCCGTCTCACGGATCCGTCATCACGAGGACCTCCCCGACCCGGCTGCGCGACGCCCCCTGCGCACCGAGATCGCCGAGGGGGTCCGTTTCGTCGCGAGCGAGCCCCTGCTCCGCCGCATCCTCGCGTGCACGTCGCTCGCCAACCTGGGTGGCGCGATCGGCAACGCGGTCGTGGTGATCTTCGCGCTGCGCACGCTCGACGTCGGGACGGCGACCTACGGCGTCGTGCTGTCGGCGAGCGCGGCCGGCGGGCTGCTCGGTGCGGTCCTGGCCGACCGGGCGGCACGGTGGGTCGGCCCGGCGCGGGTCATCCCCGTCTCGGCAGTGTTCACCGGGGTCTCGTACGCGATCACGCCCGCGGCAGCCTGGGTGGCGACCACGGGCGCGGCGGACGCCCTCGTGCCGGTCGTCCTCGTCGTCGGGGGCTTCGTGTTCAACCTCGCCGTCGTCGTCTACAACGTCGCGCAGGTGAGCTTCCGCCAGCGGCTGTGCCCGCCCGCGCTGCTGGGGCGCATGAACGCCTCGGCCCGGTTCCTCGTGTGGGGCCCGATCCCGGTCGGCGGACTGCTCGGCGGGTGGATCGGGACCGTGTGGGGCGTGGCGCCCGCCCTGTGGGTCGGAGCGCTCGTCATGTCGCTCGGGGCGCTGCCCGTGCTGCTGTCACCGTTGTCCCGCACGACCGAGCTACCCGCCCCGGCCCGCGACTGACGCCGGACGCCTGGCACCGGGCACGAGGCGCGGCGGACGCCCTGGCCCCGCGCACCGGGCCAGGGCCTCCCGTCAGAGGTCGTACGTCGCGACCAGCGCGGCGTGGTCGCTCCAGCGGCTCTCGTAGTCGTCGGCGCGGTCGACCTCGACCTTGACCGCGCGCTCGGCGAGCGCGGGCGTCGCGAGCTGGTAGTCGATGCGCCACCCCGAGTCGTTGACGAACGCCTGCCCGCGCCACGACCACCAGGTGAACGGCCCAGGGCCCTCGCCGCCGTGCTTGCGGCCGAGGTCCACCCAGCCGAGCTCGTCGAACCAGGTGTCCAGGTAGGCGCGCTCCTCGGGGAGGAAGCCAGCCGACTTCTGGTTGCCCTTCCAGTTCTTGATGTCGACGTTCTTGTGCGCGATGTTCACGTCGCCCGCGACGACCGCGAGGCCGCCCGCGGCCGAGAGCTCGCGCAGGCGCTCGGTGACCTTCTCGAGGTAGGCGTACTTCTCGTCCATCTTGGGCGTGCCCGCGGTGCCCGAGTGGATGTACGTCGAGACGACCGTGAGCCTCTCGCCCGACGGCAGCTCGAGGTCGGCCTCGACCCAGCGGCCCGTGTCGACCGGAGGCTCGGGCTCGCCCTTGCCCAGCCCGACGCGCACGGCCGTCACGGGCAGCCGCGACGCGACCGCGACCCCCGCACGGCCCTTGATGTCGCACGCCTGGTGCGCGATGTGCCAGCCCTCGCCGACGAGCTCGTTCAGGATCTCGTCCGGGGCGCGGACCTCCTGCAGGAGCATGACGTCCGGGGTGCGGGACGCGACCCAGGCGTCCATCCCTCGGCGGTAGGCGGCGCGGATCCCGTTGACATTGGCTGTAGCGATCGTTAGCACCTCGACATCAAACCCCACGCAACCCACACGGGCGAAAACCGCGCGGCGAGACGCTGGTCACGGCCTGCCGCAGACGGTCCGCAGCCGCAGCACAGCCGTCAGAGCGAGCGAGGCTCCCGCATCACGCTGGTTCTGACACGTCCACGGGCAGCGCCACCTCGCGGAACCTCCCCGCGAGCAGCACCGTCGCGAGCGCGAGCACGGCCAGCACCCCGAACCCTGCCCGCAGAGCGTCGGTGGTCGCGAACACCCCGGTCATCGCGCCGCCGAGCACCGCGCCGACGTACGTGAAGACGTTGAGCCGGGCGACCGCGCGGTCGGTCGCGGCCTCGACCGTCGGGAGGTTCGTGCCCGTCCCCCCGGCGCCGTCCGTCGCACGAGCCGCCGCGACGGCCTCCGCCGCCCGGTCGCCCGCGGCCGAGAACGCCATGGGCGCCACGACGCCGAGCCCCAGCCCGGTCGCGGCGAACCCCAGCACCGCGAGCGGCCACACGGGCGAGACCGCGACGAGGCCGAGCCCCACGACCCCCACGGCGCCTCCGAGCGCCACGACCCGCACGCGCCCCCAGCGTTCGACCGCCCGGTCCCCGAGCAGCCGCGAGCAGATCAGGGTCGCCTGGTAGGCGCCGAACCCCAGCGGCCCGACGACGGCGCTCGCCCCGAGCACGCCCTGCAGGAACGTCGCACCCCAGCTCGAGACCGCGGAGTCCGCGACGGGGAAGGCCAGCATCGCGACGCCCAGCACGATCACGGTCCCGGCGCCCACCATGCCCGTCACGCCACGAGCGCCGGCCGCAGCAGCACCTGGCCCCGCATCTCCCGGCCCGGCCACCGCGGACCCGCCGCCCGACCCTGCGGCGGGAGCGTCGCCGTCGGGCACCTGGCCCCCGCTCCCCGCCGGAGGAGTCCCGGAGGGCCCCGCGACCGCGACCGCCGCGGTCCGCGAGAGCAGCCCCGCCCGCAGCACGAGCACCGCCACCGCGACCACCCCCGCGACGAGCGCGAGCGACACGGGCAGTTCGAGCCCGAGGGCCGCGGCCCCCGAGACCGCGAGCGACCCCACGACCCCGCCCGCCGCGTTGGCCGCGAAGAACGCGGCGATGAGGCTGCGCCCGTACGCGCGCTGCACGTCGATGCCCTGCATGGACGTCGACGCGTCGACCGACCCCAGCGCGAGGCCGTACACCGCGAACGCGAGGAAGAACGTCACGAGCAGCCCGGCACCCGCGCTCAGCCCGACCGCCAGGATGCCCGCGGCCGCCACGAGGAGCCCGCCGGTCACGACGCGCGCCGACCCGAACCGGGCCGCGAGCCACCCCGACAGCGCGCTGCCCGTCGCCGCGCACACGCAGACGCCGAGGATCACGAGCGTGATGACGTCGGGGCCGATGCCGAGATAGCGCTCGTAGGTCGGGACGTTGGTCAGCATCACGGCGAACCCGAAGCCCTGCGCCGCGTACGCGGCCGTGGCGCTGCGGCGGGCGCGCCGGACGGACGGGGGGACGGCGAGAGGCGCAGGGACGAGGGCCGCGATGCCGTCGTCTCCCCCTGCCCGGGACGCGGGGGTCATGGCGGAACACTAGTCCTGCGCAGCACCACCGCACGACAGGACGTCAGGAACGACAGGACGGGCGCGACCCGTAGGTCACGCCCGTCCCGGGAACGGGTCAGACGCTGGCGATCCCCGCCGCGCGCTCGGCCGAGTCCACGACGTTCGCGAGGAGCATCGCGCGGGTCATGGGCCCGACCCCACCCGGGTTGGGCGAGATCCAGCCCGCGACCTCGGCCACGGCCGGGTCGGCATCGCCCACGACACGGCTCTTGCCGGTCTCCTCGTCGACCTCGCGCGAGACGCCCACGTCGATCACGACCGCGCCGGGCTTGACCATGTCGCGCGTGATGATGCCCTTGACGCCTGCGGCCGCGACGACGACGTCGGCCCGGCGGACGAGCGCAGCCAGGTCCTGCGTGCCCGTGTGCGTGAGCGTGACCGTGGCGTTGACCGCGCGGCGCGTGAGGAGCAGGCCGATCGAGCGGCCCACGGTCACCCCGCGGCCCACGACCACGACCTCCTTGCCCGCGAGCGAGACGCCGTGGCGCTCGATGAGCTCGATGATGCCGCGCGGGGTGCACGGCAGCGGCGAGGTGACGTCCTCGTTGACGCGCAGCACGAGGCGGCCGAGGTTGGTCGGGTGCAGGCCGTCGGCGTCCTTGTCGGGGTCGATGAGCTCGAGCACGCGGTTGGTGTCGATGCCCTTCGGGAGCGGGAGCTGCACGATGTACCCGGTGCACGCAGGGTCGTCGTTGAGGCGGCGGACCGCGGCCTCGATCTCCTCCTGCGTGGCCTCTGCGGGCAGGTCCTCGCGGATCGAGGACAGCCCGATCTCGGCGCAGTCGCGGTGCTTGCCCGCGACGTACCACTGCGAACCCGGGTCGTCGCCGACCAGGAGGGTGCCGAGTCCCGGCACGACGCCGTGCTCGGCGAGGGTCACGAGACGGGTCTTGAGCTCGGCCTTGATGGCGGCGGCGGTGGCCTTGCCGTCCAGGATCTGCGCGGTCATGGGGGCTCCTCGGGGTCTGGCGGGGACGAACAGACCGCTGAGTGCGGAGTACTTGTCGTGGATCGGCCGGATCGGCGACAAGTACTCCGCACTCAGCGGGTCATGCGTGAGCTACTGCGACAGTCCCGGGTACAGCGGGAAGTCGGCCGTCAGCTTGCGCACGCGAGCGCTCAGGCCCTCGACGTCCGCGCCGGCGCCGGCCTTGAGGGCAGCCGCGATGATCTCGGCGACCTCCGTGAACTCGGCGTCCCCGAAGCCACGGGTCGCGAGCGCGGGCGTGCCGATGCGCAGGCCCGACGTGACGCGCGGGGGACGCGGGTCGAACGGCACGGCGTTGCGGTTCACCGTGATGCCCACGGCGTGCAGGAGGTCCTCGGCCTGCTGGCCGTCGAGCTCCGAGTGACGCAGGTCCACGAGGACCAGGTGCACGTCGGTGCCACCCGTGAGGACCGAGACGCCCTTCTCCGCGACGTCGGGCTGGGCCAGACGGTCCGCGATGATGCTCGCGCCGCGCAGCGTGCGCTCCTGACGGTCCTTGAACTCGTCGGAGCCCGCGATCTTGAACGACACGGCCTTCGCGGCCACGACGTGCATGAGCGGGCCGCCCTGCTGGCCCGGGAACACGGCGGAGTCGATCTTCTTGGCGTACTCCTCCTTGGAGAGGATGAAGCCCGAGCGCGGGCCGCCGATGGTCTTGTGGACCGTCGAGGACACGACGTCGGCGAAGGGCACCGGGGACGGGTGCAGGCCCGCGGCGACGAGGCCCGCGAAGTGCGCCATGTCGACCCAGAGCTTGGCGCCGACCTCGTCCGCGATCTCGCGGAACGCCGCGAAGTCGATGTGGCGCGGGTACGCCGACCAGCCGGCGATGATCACGTCGGGACGGGTCTCGAGGGCCGTCTTGCGGACCTCGTCCATCTCGATGCGGTACGACTGCGGGTCGACGCCGTACGCCGAGACGTCGTACAGCTTGCCCGAGAAGTTGATCTTCATGCCGTGCGTGAGGTGGCCGCCGTGCGCCAGCTCGAGGCCGAGGATCTTGTCGCCCTTGTTGATGAGGGCGTGCAGGACGGCCGCGTTGGCGGTCGCGCCCGAGTGCGGCTGGACGTTGACGTGCTCGGCACCGAACAGCGACTTAGCGCGCGCGATCGCGAGGTTCTCGGCGATGTCGACCTGCTCGCAGCCGCCGTAGTAGCGGCGGCCCGGGTAGCCCTCGGCGTACTTGTTCGTGAGGACGGAGCCCTGCGCCTGCAGGACCGCGCGCGGCACGAAGTTCTCCGAGGCGATCATCTCGAGGGTGTCGCGCTGGCGCGCGAGCTCCCCGTCGAGGACCGCGGCGATCTCCGGGTCCACCTCGAGCAGGGACTGGTTCAGGACGTTCGGCTGAGCGCTCATGCGTCTCCTTGGGTGCGTCTGCGGATGACGGTCTCGCGGGAGGGCGTGCCCCGTCCGGGCACGCTCCCCACAGGGGGCGACCCGGGGCCCAGGCGAACGACCCGTCGTCTACACAGCATGCCGCTCCCCGGTGGTGATCCACCATTCCCGTCCGTCCCGCGGCCTCCCCGGGGGGCGGCGTGCGGGGCGCGGGTGCGCCAGTCGCGACGTGCACGATCCTAGCCCACGTCCGCGTGCCGCGGCAGTGGCGGCCGTCACGCTGGGCTGGCCCCCCTGCCCGACGGCGGAGCGCACGTCGGGCAGGGGCGTCACCCTCGGCGGGACAGGGCGTCCCCCTCGGCGGGACAGGGCGTCACCCTCGGCGGGGCCGGGCACGACGCAGCGGGGTGCGCGCGGCCCCCACCGCGCGCACCCCGCTGGTCCGTGACCTCGGGAGAGGGTGTGCGCCCTCCCCCGCGTCACCTCCTGATCGCCGGCTCAGGAGAGCGCGGCACGCCTCTTGCTCAGCAGGTCGAACGCGACCGCGAGGAGCAGGACGAGGCCCTTGATCGCCTGCTGCCAGGCGGCGTCGACGGCCATGATCGACAGGCCCATGTTGAGCACGCCCATGATGAGCGCACCGATCATGGCGCCGGACACGCGGCCCACGCCGCCTGCGACCGCGGTGCCGCCGATGAAGCACGCGGCGATCGCGTCGAGCTCGTAGTTCATGCCCGCCGCGGCCACACCGGCACCGGCACGCGAGGTCGTGATGACGGCCGCGACCGCGGCCAGCACTCCCATGTTGACGAAGATGCCGAAGTCGACGCGGCGCGAGTTGACGCCCGACAGCACGGCCGCGTGGCGGTTGCCGCCGATCGCGTAGATGTGGCGGCCGAACACGCTGCGGTTCAGGACGAACGAGTACGCGATGATGAGGATGCCCACGATGAGCAGCACGATCGGCGTCCCGCCCGAGCTGAGCGACAGCCAGTACGTCACGACCCCGATCAGGACCGCCGCCAGGACGATCTTGACGACGAACGCGGGCAGCGGCTCGACGGCGAGCTCGTGGCGACGCAGCGAGGTCCGCGAGCGCCACTGCGCCACGGCGAACGCCACGATGCCGATGCCGCCGATCGCGAGCGTCACGACGTCGAGGTTCCCGACGAACCCGAACCAGTTGGGCACCGACCCGTTGCTGATCGCGATGAAGCCGCTGGGCAGGCCCGCGACCGTGGTGCCGACCAGGACGATCGCGAGACCGCGGAAGATGAGCATGCCCGCGAGCGTCACGATGAACGCCGGTATCCCGACGTAGGCGACCCAGAAGCCCTGCCACATCCCGACGAGCGCCCCGACCCCGAGGGACAGGACCACGGCGAGCAGCCACGGCAGCTCCCACTGGCTCATCATGATGGCGCACAGCCCCCCGACGAACGCGACGACCGAACCGACCGACAGGTCGATGTGACCGGCGACGATCACCATGACCATGCCGATCGCGAGGATCATCACGTACGCGTTCTGCTGGATGAGGCTCGCGACGTTGTTGGGGTAGAGCAGGCGCCCGTCGGTGAGGACCTGGAAGAGCAGGACGATCACGAGCAGTGCCGCGACGATGCCGTACTGGCGGACGTTGCGGCCGAGGTATTCCCTGACGGCGTTCATCGGACGTCGACTCCCTTGTCCATGGTCATGTAGTGCATCAGTGCTTCTTGGGTGGCGTCGGCTCGCGCCACCTCGCCGGTGATCCGGCCCTGGCTCATCGCGTAGACACGGTCGCACAGGCCGATGAGCTCGGGGAGCTCGGAGGAGATGACGACGACGGCCTTGCCCGCGTCGGCGAGGGCGTTGATGATCGCGTAGATCTCGTACTTGGCACCCACGTCGATGCCGCGCGTGGGCTCGTCGAGGATGAGGACGTCCGGGTCCGAGTACACCCACTTCGACAGGACGACCTTCTGCTGGTTCCCGCCCGAGAGCTTGCCAGCGATCGCCTCGACCGTGGGCGCCTTGATCCGGAAGTCCGTGCGGTAGCGCTCGGCGACCTGGGTCTCGGCCTGCGAGTCGACGACGCCCCAGCGGGACACCTTGCCGAGCGCGGAGGCGGAGATGTTCTCCCGGATGGTCTGGATGAGGTTGAGACCGTACCGCTTGCGGTCCTCGGTCGCGTACGCGAGCCCGTGGCCGATCGCCTCGGAGACGCTGCGCGTCCTGATGGGCGCACCGTTCTTGTAGACGGTCCCGGAGATCTTCGCCCCGTAGGAGTGTCCGAACACGCTCATCGCGAGCTCGGTGCGTCCGGCCCCCATGAGCCCGGCCATGCCGACGATCTCGCCGGCGCGCACGTGCAGGTTCGCGTGGTCGACGACGACGCGCTCGGTGTCGATCGGGTGGTGCACGGTCCAGTCCTCGATCCGCAGCACCTCCTCGCCGATGGTCGGCTCGTGCTCCGGGAAGCGGCTGTCGAGCGAGCGCCCGACCATGCTGCGGATGATGCGGTCCTCGGTCACGGGCTCGGCGCCCTGAAGGTCGAGGGTCTCGATCGTCGCGCCGTCGCGGATGATCGTCACGCGGTCGGCGATCGCGGCGATCTCGTTGAGCTTGTGGCTGATGATGATGCAGGTGATCCCGTGGCTGCGGAACTCGTCGATGAGCTTGAGCAGGTGGGCGCTGTCCTCGTCGTTGAGCGCCGCGGTGGGCTCGTCGAGGATGAGCAGGTCCACGCGCTTGGACAGCGCCTTGGCGATCTCGACGAGCTGCTGCTTGCCGACGCCGATGTCCATCGACTTGGTCGCGGGGTTCTCGGACAGGCCGACGCGCTCCAGCAGGGCCGCGGCCTCGCTCGTGGTGCGGTGCCAGTCGACGATCCCCGCGGAGGCCTTCTCGTTGCCGAGGAAGATGTTCTCAGCGATCGACAGGTGCGGGACGAGCGCCAGCTCCTGGTGGATGATGACGATCCCGCGGGCCTCGCTGTCGCGGATGGTCCTGAACTCGCACGTCTCGCCGTCCATGACGATCGTGCCGTCGTAGGTACCGTGCGGGTAGACGCCCGACAGCACCTTCATCAGGGTCGACTTCCCGGCCCCGTTCTCCCCGCAGATCGCGTGGACCTCGCCCCGGCGCACGTCCAGCGTGACGTCCTGCAGGGCCTTGACGCCGGGGAACTCCTTGGTGATCCCCCGCATCTCGAGGATGTTGCTCTCGCTGGCCATGGGTCAGCTCCTCACTCGTCCGTTCCGTGGTGGCCCGTCGCCGCGGCGGTGCCGCGGGTCGGGCGACCGTCTCGCCCGTCGTGCTGCGCGGACCGTGCCCGGCCCCAGGACTGCTGCCCCGGGGCCGGGCACGGTGCGTCCGGTCAGAGGCCGAGCTTGTCGGCCGTGTAGAAGCCGGAGTCGACGAGCGTCGTCTGGACGGTGTCGGCGGTCACGACCTGCGGGTCGAGGAGGAACGAGGGCACGACCTTCACGCCGTTGTCGTAGGTCTCGGTGTCGTTGACCTCGACCTCCTCGCCGTCGACGATCTGCTGGACCATCTTGGCCACCTGGTCGCCGAGCGTGCGGGTGTCCTTCCAGACCGTCATGGCCTGCTTGCCCGCGAGCATGTTCTTGACGTTGGCCTCGTCGGCGTCCTGGCCCGTGACGAGCGGCCAGCCCTCACCGGCGGCGTAGCCGCTGCCCTCGAGCGCCTGCTCGATGCCGAGCGCGAGCGAGTCGTTGGGCGAGAGGACGACGTTCACCTTCTTGTCCGTGTAGAACGAGTTGAGGCGGTTCTCCATCTCGGACTGGGCCTTGGCGGACTCCCAGCCCTGGATGCCGATCGTGGTCCAGTCGTCGACCGTGGCGGGCGCCTTGCCCGAGGGCACGACGAGCTGGCCCGACTCGACGTAGGGGGTCAGGACGTCCCAGGCACCCTTGAAGAAGAAGCGGGCGTTGTTGTCGTCGGGCGACCCGGCGAAGGGCTCGAGGTTGAACGGTCCGGCGCCGCCCGCGAGGCCGAGCTGCTCGGCGATGAACTCGCCCTGGAGCGTACCGACCTTCTCGTTGTCGAACGTCGCGTAGTAGTCGACGTGCTCCGAGTCGTTGATGAGTCGGTCGTACGCGATGACCGGGATCTCCTCCTTGGCGGCCGCGTCGAGGACCGGGCCGAGCGCCGTGCCGTCGATCGAGGCGATGACCAGCACGTCGGCACCCTGGTTGATCATGTTCTGGAGCTGGGTGATCTGCTGGTCGACCTTGTTGTCCGCGTACTGGAGCGTGGTCTCGTAGCCGGCGTCGCCGAGGAGCTCCTCGAGGTGGGCGCCGTCGTTGTTCCAGCGCTCGAGGCTGCGGGTCGGCATCGCGATGCCGATCAGGGGCGTGTCGCCTCCGCCGGTCTCGCCGCCGCCCGACTCGCTGCCCGCACGCTCGGAGCTGCATGCCGTGAGGGCACCGAACAGGAGCGTCATCCCAGCGGCAGCCGCGACCGCCTTGCGCATTGACGTCATCGTCATTCCCTTTCGTCGTCGAACCAGGGGGCGAGCCTCGGCTGTGAGGCCCGCGTCGCCTCCGAGCCGCGGAGGGGGATCCGCGTTGCCTCGGTCGGCACTGCAGCGAAACTAGTCAGGCTTGAGTTAGAGCGTCAAGCGCAGTAACCAGTTCGTGACCTAATTGTGTTCGAGACTCAAACTCAGAGTGGAAGCGGTACCACCGTCGCACCGCCAGGAAACCCCCGTGTCGCCTCGGTTCTCCGGCCCTCACCAGCGTGTACGCTGCTGCCTGTGAACAACGACCGGTCCACACCCGGCTCGCAGACCTCACTCCGAGAAGCGAACCGAACGCGCATCGTGGATGCGGTGAAGCGCTACGGCGGCCTCACCCAGGTCGAGCTCGCCGAGGCCACGGGGCTGTCCACGGCGACGGTCTCGACGATCGTCAAGGAGCTGACCCAGGCAGGGGTCGTCGACACCCGACCCACCTCGCGCTCGGGACGCCGCGCGCTCAAGGTCACGCTCGCGCGCCAGCTCGGCCTCGTCGCGGGCATCCAGTTCGGCCACCGCCACCTCAAGGTCGCGCTCGGCGACTTCGGCCGCACGATCGTCGCCGAGCAGCAGATGCCCCTGCCCGTGGACCACCGCGTCGACACGGGGCTGGACCGCGCGGCCCTGCTCGTCATGGACCTCCTGGAGCGCATCGGTGCCTCGACCGACGAGCTCCTGACGGTCGGCATGGCCCTGCCCGCCCCGGTCGACATCTCGACCGGGATGATCTCGGTGCGCGGCATCATGCGCGGCTGGGACGACCTGCACGTCGGCCAGGTCATGTCCAAGCGCCTCGCGCGCCCCGTCGTCGTCGACAACGACGCGAACCTCGCCGCGCTCGCCGAGGCCGAGCTCGGGGCCGCCCGCGCCTACCGCGACTCGGTGTTCGTGCGGGTCTCGTACGGGACCGGGGCGGGCGTCGTCGTCGGCGGGCACGTCCACCGCGGGTACGCGGGGACGGCCGGCGAGATCGGCCACGTCCAGGTGGACCCCGCCGGTCCCATCTGCCGTTGCGGCAACCGCGGCTGCCTCGAGACCGTCGTGGGGTCGGGCGCGCTGCTCGACCTGCTGCGCACGAGCCACGGGGACCTGACCCTGCGCGACGTCATCTCCCGGGCGCTCGAGGGCGACCCCGGGTGCCGCCGCGTCGTGGCCGACGCGGGCGACCGCATCGGCATCGCGGTCGCGACACTTGCGAGCGCCATGAACCCGCAGGTCATCGTGATCGGGGGCGAGCTCGCCGAGACCGGTGAGATCCTCGCCGGGCCCCTGCGCGACGCGGTGCACCGCCACCTCGTGCCCAACACGATCGCCCCGGTCGAGGTCGTGCTGGGCGAGCTCGGTGCCCGCGCGGAGGTCATGGGCGCGCTCGCGCTCGCCCTCCAGTCGACCGACGTCACGAGCGACGTGCGCCTCGCCCCGGGGGCACCCGGCCCCGTGGGCCTCGTCGCCGCAGGAGACTCCGGCCACCCGTCTCAGGGAGACCGACCATGACCGCGACCGCACGACCGTCTCGCCACGACGACGTGGCGGGCACGACGGCGCTCCAGGGCGCCCGAGCACGAACAGGTGACAGAACGTGAGCAGCTCCGCCCTCCCCGCACTGTCGTTGCACGGCATCGACAAGTCCTTCGGCGCGGTCCGCGCGCTCGAGGGCATCGACCTCGAGGTGCACCGCGGCGAGGTCGTCGCGCTCGTCGGCGACAACGCCGCGGGCAAGTCGACGCTCGCCAAGGTCATCGCTGGCGTCCTCGTCCCGGACGCGGGCATCATCGAGTCCGACGGCGTCCCGGTCACCATCCCGAACCCGGCGGCCGCGCACGCGCTCGGGATCGCGACGGTCTTCCAGGACCTCGCGCTGTGCGACAACCTCGACGTCGTGTCCAACCTCTACCTCGGGCGTGAGCTGCGCCACGGCCCGCGGCTCGACGAGGCCGCGATGGAGGACAACGCGCGCCGGATCCTGCGCGACCTCACGTCCCGCATCCCCTCGGTCCGCACGCTCGTCTCCGACCTGTCGGGCGGGCAGCGGCAGAGCGTCGCGATCGCACGCACGCTCCTCGGCGACCCGCGCATCGTCGTCCTCGACGAGCCCACGGCCTCGCTGTCCGTGTCGCAGACCGCCGAGGTCCTGACCCACATCGAGCGTCTGCGCGACCTGGGGCACGCGGTCATCCTCATCAGCCACAACATGACCGACGTGCGCGCCGTCGCGGACCGGATCGAGGTCCTGCGCCACGGCCGCAACAACGGCTCGTTCTCCGGGCCCGGCACGAGCTACGAGGAGATCATCGCGGCGATCACGGGCGCCGTCGCCGCTCCACGCCGGGCGGCCCGCCTGGCCTGACGCAGGGTGCGACCTGCCGCGCCGGCGGCGCGCCGACGCACCGGCACCCCGACACGCCCACGGCCCCGGCAGGCCGCGCCCGCGAGGGAAGGCTCTGGTCCGCGAGCGCCCCGACGTGTCGTCGCGATGAACAGGACAGGGACCGGCCCCACCCAGCGTTACGGCCGGGTTGCCGGCCTGTGGAGATGTGAGCACAGACCGGACGAACCTCGCAGACCGCCGCCCCCACCGCTTCCGCTGCGAACTTCACCCGCTCTACATTCGAGGCACGACACCACCGGGGGTCCCGCTCGACCGGACCGCCCGTCGTCGTGACCGGCACGCAGGGGTGTCGCTGCCCGTCCCGACGTCATCGCCGCCGCCGCTCTCGAGCCGCCGCGCGCCGACCTTCTCGCCGCTCGACGTCCCGGTCCCGACTTGCCGTCTCTCGTCGTCCGACGGAGGAGAACGCATGGGTAGCAGCAGACTGGCCGCGGTACGGCTCCTGGCCGTGGTCGCGGTGGCTTTCGGCCTCGTGTACATCGGATGGCGCTGGACGGGGACCGTGGCGTGGGACGCCTGGTGGATCGCTGTCCCCCTGGTCCTGGCGGAGACGTACAGCCTGGGCGAGACCGTCCTGTACTCGCTGACCATGTGGAACGCGAGGCGCCGGTCCCCGGCTCCCCCGGCCCCCGAGGGCCTGAGCGTCGACGTGTTCGTCACGACGTACAACGAGCCCGTGGACCTGGTCCTGCGGACCGCGATCGCGGCGCGCGACATGACGTACCCGCACGCGACGTGGATCCTCGACGACGGCAACCGGCCCGAGCTCGAGGTCGCGGCGTCCCGCGTGGGCGTCGGGTACGTCACGCGCGGTCCCGAGTGGGAGGGGCGGCCCCGGTTCGCGAAGGCGGGCAACGTCAACAACGCGCTGTTCCGTACGAGCGGCGACCTCGTCGCGATCCTCGACGCCGACCAGGTCCCGGAACCGCGCTTCCTGGACCGGGTGCTGGGCTACTTCGAGGACGAGGAGGTCGCGTTCGTCCAGACGCCGCAGCACTTCTGGAACGTGCCGCCGAGCGACCCGCTGGGCACGCAGGCCGAGCTGTTCTACGGCCCGATCCAGCAGGGCAAGGACGGCTGGGGCGCGGCATTCTTCTGCGGGTCGAACGCGGTGCTGCGGCGCGAGGCGCTCATGGCGCTGGGGCTGACCCGGTTCTCGCGGGACGCGCGCGGCGCGATGCGCGCCGCGCTCCGGGCGGGCCGGTCGCGGCTCCAGGACCTCCTGAGCCAGCTCGCGGTGCGCGAGCCCGCGGCGATGCCCGTGGCCGAGCAGGCGCTGGCCGCGGTGCGCCGGGCCGAGGGGCAGTTCCGGCGCGGCGACGTGCTCGCCGAGATCACCTCGGAGCTGCGATCAGCCTTCACCTCGGCACTGGTCCAGGCGCCCGGGGCCGTACCGGCCGAGGCGGCCCCAGGGGCCCTGGTGTCCCAGGAGTCCCCGCCCCTGCCCGAGGACGTGGCGGGCGAGCTGCTCGCCGAGCTCGACGGGGTCCTCGAGCGGGTCGACGTGGCCCGCACGGACCAGGCCCTGACGATCAACCCGCTCGACACGACCACGATCACCGAGGACATGGCCACGGCGATGCACCTGCACGCGATGGGGTGGACGAGCGTCTACCACCACGAGGTGCTGGTGCACGGGCTCGCGCCCGAGGACGTCGGCACGGCGCTGTCGCAGCGCCTGCGCTGGGCCACGGGGTCGATGCAGGTCTTCTTCCGGGACAACCCGCTCCTGGTCCGCGGGCTCTCGCTCGCCCAGCGGCTCATGTACCTGGGCACCATGACGAGCTACCTGAGCGGGTTCGCGGCCCTGGTCTACCTCGCGGCCCCCGTGCTCTTCCTGACGCTCGGCGTCTTCCCGCTGCACGCGGACCCGGCGCTGTTCTTCCTGCACTTCCTGCCGTTCTTCGTCGCCTGCCAGCTCCTCTTCCAGGTCTCCGGCAAGGGCAGCCGCGGGCTGTGGCGCGGGCAGCAGATGTCGTTCGCGCTGTTCCCCACGTGGATCGCGGCCACGCTCTCGGGGGCCTCCGCGGTGTTCCTCGGCCGACACGTCGCGTTCTCGGTCACGTCCAAGACCAAGCAGGCGACGGGCACGGGCTACCGGCACGTGCTGCCGCAGGTCGTCGTGACCGTGGTCCTGCTCGTGGCCTCGGGGGTCGGGGTGGCCCGCATGCTCGCGGGCGAGGCCTCGGCGCCGGCCACGTTCCTGACCCTGGGCTGGGTCGCGGTCGACCTGGCCCTCCTGTCCGCCGCGCTGCGCGCTGCGCGGTACACGGGGCCCGGCGACACCGTCGTGGACCCCGTCCCCCTGTCCGTCGCACTCCTCGCGGCCCAGGCCGTGGGCGACGTGCTCGACGGCGACGACGCACTCCCGACCACGTTCGACCCGACGGAAGTCCCGCTCGACCTCACCGTCCGCCACGTCCCCAGGAGCTCGCCATGGCCACCTTCGTCACCGCACCCGACCTCACCCTGACCCACCCCGTCACGAGCATCGACCTCCCGTCCGGCGGGCGGCTCGACGCCGCCGCCGTCCTTTCCCTCCGTGAGCCCGTCTCGTCGGCCGTGGCCGACGGTCCGGTCCTCGTCCTGCTCGACGTCTCGGGGGTCGACGGCGTCTCGCCGTCGGGCGTCGCGGGTCTGCTCGACCTGCTGCGCGTGGCCCGGTCTCGCGGCGGGGACCTGCGGATCTTCGGCGCCTCGGCCGCGCTGCAGCACGCGTTCACGGCGCTGCGGCTCGACGCCGTCACCCGCATCTACGGCGGCCACGACGAGGCGCGGGGTCTCCTCGCGTCCCGGGCCTCCTGATGGCGTTCTACCTCCCGGGTTCGGGCGGCCGTCGCCGCCGGCCCGGCCTCGTGACGCCGCTCGTGGTCATGATGCTGGGGGTCGGCGCGGTGGGCGCGGGGTTCGCCGTGGCCGGTCCGCCCGCCACCCCGGAGGCTCCCGTGGCCGCGGCGTGCACCGCGGAGGCGGCGAGCATCGTGCCCGACGACGGCACGCTGCTCGGCGTCAACCTCGACTGGGCGTCGGAGACCCTCGAGGAGCACCGGACCTACCTCGACCACGCCCCGGCGGTCGCGGTCCAGTTCTCCGACGTCCCCTACGACCGCGAGACGTGGGAGCACACGGTCAGCGCGGTCACCCAGATGAAGGCCAACGGGGGCGTGCTGCTCCTGACGCTCGAACCGCACGCGGGCCTCGCGGCCATGTCCGACGAGGTGGTCGCGACGCTCGCCGACGACCTGCGGGACGTCAACGAGCAGGGGGTCGCGGTCGTGCTGCGGTTCGCGCACGAGATGAACGGGTCCTGGTACGCGTGGGGCCAGCAGCCGACGGCGTACGTCGAGACGTTCCGTCGGGTCGCGGCCGCGGTCCACGCCGAGGCGCCGGGCACGGCCATGATGTGGGCGCCCAACTACGGCGGCGGGTACCCGTTCACGGGCGGCCAGTTCGCGGCGCTGCCGGGGTCCGCCGACTACGCGGCGCTCGACACCGACGGCGACGGCACGCTCACCATGACCGACGACAGCTACCTGCCCTACTTCCCGGGGGACGACGCCGTGGACTGGGTCGGGGTCTCGCTTTACCACTGGGGCAACCAGCGCCCGTGGGGCAACAACGAGGTCCCCGAGGACGGCAAGTTCCTCGCGATGCTCACGGGCACGTATGTGGGCACGGCCGGGGACGACGCCGCGGTGCCGGACTTCTACACGGTGTACGGCGTCGAGCACGACCATCCCGTGGCCGTCCCCGAGACCGCCGCGATCTACACGCCGTCGCGCGGCGGGGCCGCCGAGCTCGACATCAAGCGGGCCTGGTGGCGGCAGGTGTTCTCGTCCGAGACCCACGAACGGTTCCCGCAGCTCAAGATGGTCAACTGGTTCGAGTGGGACAAGTACGAGATCGAGATCGACGACGAGGTCGACTGGCGGGCCGCGGGCGCCGCCGACGTCCGCGACGCGTTCGTCGCCGACCTCCCGTCGTGGCTGCGCTACGCCGAGGACGTCTCGACCTGCGAGGAGTGACATGCGATCGACCCTGCGCCGGGCCCCGCGGCGCACACCTCGCCCGGGCGCCCTCGTCGCCGCCGTGATCGTCGTGGTGGGCCTCGCCACCTTGGCGGCCGCCGCCGTCGGGCCGCCTGCGTCCGGGCCCGGGGCGCCCCGCATGGGGCCCCCGCCCGGGCCGCTGACCTGGGCCGACGAGTTCGACGGCGCCGCCGGCGCCCCGCCCGACCCCTCGCGCTGGCGCCTCGAGACGGGCGGCAGCGGGTGGGGCAACGGCGAGCTGCAGTACTACACGGACAGCCCGAGCAACGCCTCGACCGACGGCGAGGGCCACCTCGTCGTCACGGCCCGCCGGGAGAACCCCGGCGACCTGTGGTGCCACTACGGGCGCTGCGAGTACACCTCCGCACGGCTCATCACCGCGGACCGCTTCACCCAGCAGTACGGGCGCTTCGAGGCACGCATCAAGGTCCCCGGCGGCCAGGGCACCTGGCCCGCGTTCTGGATGCTGGGCCAGGACATCTTCACCACCGAGCCGTGGCCTGCGAGCGGCGAGCTCGACGTCATGGAGAACGTCGGCCAGGAGCCCGGCACGGTGTGGGGCAGCCTGCACGGACCCGGGTACTCGGGGGCGGACGCGATCCACGCGTCGTACACGCTCCCCGGCGGGGAGGAGGTCGCCGACGACTTCCACACCTTCACGGTCGACTGGGCCCCGGACGCGATCACCTGGTACGTCGACGGCGTCGAGTACTCGCGCAGGACGCCCGCCGACACAGGCGGTGACCCGTGGGTCTTCGACGACCCGTTCTTCCTGCTCCTCAACCTCGCGGTCGGCGGCGACTGGCCCGGCCCGCCCGACGAGAGCACGCCGCTGCCCGCGCGCATGCTCGTCGACCACGTCCGGGCCTACGCGTGGGGCGAGCCGTAGACGCGAGCGAGGCGCGCCCCCCGCACGGGAGACGCGCCTCGCTCGCGGGCGGACGGGCTCAGCCCTGGGCGTCGCTCGCGTTGCGCGCCTCGGCCTCGCCCAGGATGCGGCGCAGGTACGTGTACGTGAGGTCGCCCGCAGCCTTGTCGTACTGCTCCTCGTAGCCGTGGCGCGTGTACAGCTCCAGGTTCTGCTTGGAGTCCTTGCCCGTGAAGACCCAGATCTCCGTGGTCTCCTCGGGCAGGTGCGGCAGGACCGCGAACAGCATCTGCGTGCCGATGCCGCGGCCCTGGAGGTCCGGGGCCACCGCGAGCCGGCCGAGCGTGGCCTTGCCGCCCTCGATCTCCACGCGCACGGACCCCACCAGGCGCGGACCCTGCCACGCGCCGAGCGTGATGACGCCCTTGGTCGCGAGGTCCGCCTTGAGCTCGGCGAGCGTCTGCGTGAGCGGCGGGATGTTCGGGTCCCCGTAGAGCTGCGCCTCGGTGACGAACGCTGCCCGGCGGAGCGTGAGGAGCTCCCCCGCGTGCTCGTCCGTGACGAGGTCCATGGTCATCGGCGTGTCGGTCATGGTCCCATCGTGTCAGAAACGGACCGCCCCGCGGTGCGCGTCCGCGGGTGGAATGGTGACCGTCTCACCTAGCCCTTCACCGCCCCCGCCAGCCCGGACACCAGGTGACGCTGCACGAGCACGAAGAAGATCAGCACGGGCACCGTCATGATGACCGAGCCCGCCATGATCGCGCCCCAGTCGTTCTGGTCGTCCTTGAAGAACGTGAGGATCGCGAGGGGCAGCGTCTGGTTCTCCTGCGCCGAGATGATGAACGTCTTGGCGAACAGGAAGTCGTTCCACGTCGAGATGAACGAGAACACGCTGACCGCGACCACGCCCGGGAACACGAGCGGGAACAGGATCGAGCGCACGAACCGGAAGCTCTTGGCCCCGTCGATCCGCGCGGCCTCCTCGAGCTCGACCGGGACGGCCGCGACGAAGCCGCGCAGCATCCAGATCGCGAACGGGATCGAGAACGCGAGGTGCACCAGCACGAGCGAGCCGAGCTGGTTGAGACCGATCGCGGGGACGCTCGCCCCCATGTTCCGGAACAGGAAGAACAACGGGATCGTCAGGGCCTCGATGGGCACCATCTGCGCGATCAGCACGATCACGAGCAGCGTCGTACGACTGCGGAACCGGTAGCGCGTGAGCGCGACCGACGCGAGGAACGCGCAGATCGTCGAGAGGACCACCACCGCCAGGGCGACGACGAGCGAGTTGAGGAAGAACCGCCCGAAGTCGTTGACCGTCAGGACCCGCACGAACGAGTCGAGCGTGAGGTCCGTCGTGAACAGCGTCGCGTCGCCCGCGTCGATCGCGGCCTGGGGCCGCAGGGCCGACAGGACCATCCAGTACAGCGGGAACGCGACGACGAGCGCGACCAGCAACGCCACGGCGTTCGAGCCGGGGTTCTTCCATGCCCGACGGCGCCGCGCACCCGCCGCGCCCGTCCCGCCCCGCGCGGTGGTCACCTCGGCGTCCGGGGAGCCCGTGCCCCGCACGGCGGACGGTGAGGTGCCACGCCCGACGGACGCTCCGGCGTCGGGCATGCCGGCGGTGATGCTGGTGCTCACAGGACCTCCCCTGATCGGCGCAGCAGGCGCAGGTAGACGAGCGTGACCCCGAGCAGCAGGAGCGTCATGACGACGCCGATCGCCGACCCGAGCCCGTACAGGTTGGACGCGAACGCCTGCTGGTAGGAGTACACGTTGAGGACGAGGTTCTGCCCGCCGATCCCGCCGCCGTTCGTCATGACGTAGATCTGCGTGAACACCTTGAAGTCCCAGATGATCGACTGGATCGTCACGATGATGATGATCGGGCGCAGCATCGGGACCATGATCGAGCGCGCGATGCGCGGCATCGACGCCCCGTCGAGGCGAGCGGCCTCGAGCAGCTCGCTCGGGATCGCGAGGATGCCCGCGTAGACCGTGACCAGCACGAACGGGAACGAGCACCACACGACCTCGGCGCCCACGAGCGCGAACGCCGGCCACTTCTCGGCCGTCCACGAGTGCCCCGCGAAGCCCGACAGGCCGACGTTGACGAGCGTCTTGTTGACGAGCCCGAGCGTCGGGTCGAACAGGAAGAGCCAGACCGCGGAGCCCGTCATCGCGGGCGTGGCCCACGCGCCGAGCGCCGCGAGGAACAGGACCGAGCGCACCCACCGGCTGACCCGGGTCGCGAGGACCGCGAGCGCCGAGCCGAGCGCGAGGGTCGCGACGACGCAGCCGACCGCGAAGACGGTCGTGTTGAGCAGGACCGTCCAGAACTTCGCGTCCCCGAAGAGCTGGGCGTAGTTGCCGAGACCCAGGAACTCGAGGGGTGCCCCGCCCGTGACGTTGGCCTGGCGGTAGTCGTAGAACGACGTGACGACGAGCTGGTAGAGCGGGTACCCGAGCAGGCCGACGAGGATCGCGGCGGCGGGCAGCAGGTAGACCCACGGTTCGAGCCGGGAGGTCCCGGTCCGGGAGCGACGCGCGGGGCGCGGGGGGCGGGCGGACGTGCTGCCCGCCCCCGGTGCGGTGGTGAGCGAGGTCATCAGGGGGCCTCGGAGAACGCCTTGTCCATCGCGGCGGCCGCGGTCTCGGTGGCCTGCTCGACCGTGGCCTGCTTCGTCGCGACGGTCTGGAGCATGGTCTTGATGTCGCCCTGGGCGTCGATCTGGGTCCACGCCGGGGTCGAGGGGACGAACTCGGTGCCCGCCGCGAGGGTCTCGGTGAAGGGCTCGATCGCGGGCGTCGCCGCCGCGACCTTCTCCTGGACGTCGGTGAACGTGGGCAGGTTGCCCATCGCGTCGAACATCTTCTCCTGGTACTTCTTCCCGCCCAGGAGCGTCATGAAGTCGACCGCGAGGGACTTGCGCTCGGTGCTCTTGAAGACGCCGAGGTTGTTGCCGCCCGCGAACGCCGGGGCGATCTCGCCGGCCTTCTCGCCCGGGAGCGGGACGATCGCGTACGTGGCGCCCACGGCCGACTCGTCGACGGCCTTGCGGTTGAAGTCGCCGCCCACGACCATGCCCGCCGTGCCCGCGACGAACTGCTGGACGCTCGCGCTGCCGGTCCACTCGGCGCACAGGGCCGAGGGGCAGATGTCGTCGGCAAGGAGGTTCGTGTACGCCGTGACGCCCGCGCGGGACTCGGGCGTGGTGAGCGCCGAGGTGTACGCACCGTCGGGGCCCTGGGTCGCGAGCTCTCCCCCGCCCGCCCACAGGAACGGCATGGCCGCGTACTGGTACGCGCCGCCCGCCGCGATACCGACCATCTCGGGCTTGGCGGCCCGGATCGCGCGCGCCGCGGTCTCGATCTCGGCGAGCGTCGTGGGGACGGAGAGGCCCAGCTCGGAGAAGACGTCCGTGCGGTAGTAGAGCGCGCGGACCCCGATGAACCACGGGACCCCGTAGGTCGCACCGTCGATCTCGGTCGTGGCGGCGATCGAGGGGGTCAGGTCGCCCGACTCGTCCCAGGCCGCGACCTCCTTGGTCACGTCCGCGAGACCGCCCGCGGCGACGTAGGCCGCGATGTCGGTGTTGCCGAACTCGGCGACGTCGGGGGCCGAGGCCGGGTCGTTGAACGCGGCGTTGAAGCGCTCGGCACGGGTGTCGACGGGGATGTACTGGACGTCGACCTCGACACCGTCGTGCTCGGCCTCGAACTCGGCCACCGCCTCGTCGACCACCGCGGCCTTGGGGTCCTGGTTGACCTCGGCGAAGAGCCAGACGCGCAGCGTCCCCGTGCTCTCGTCGTTCTCGGCCTCGGTGATCGTGGACTGGGTGGGGGCGCAGGCCGTCAGGGCCAGCACGGCGGCGACGCCGAACGCCGCCAGGCGGGACTTCTTCATATCGACTCCGTCATCGACTCGGGGGCCGGCGTCGTCGGTGACGCCGGTTCCGGGAGGTTATGCACCCGTTCGCGGCGCGGTCCACGTCGTGGCACCCTCCGTTGCGCACTGCACAATGGAAGGCAACTTTGTTGCCAATTGACCGACGGCTCTGACCGGAAACAGGTGATGCGCGGCTTTCGTCCGTGGCGGGCGCGGCCTGGCCAGGTCGTGCCGCTGCGTGGGCCGGGCGCACGGGGCCAGATCCGGGACCCGGGTGAAAGCGGGGCACCGACCGGGACTCGGCCGGGCACGGCCCGGACGGAGCCGCTGGTCGCGCAGCGGCGCGGCTACCCTGGGACCGTGTCCAGCACCTCTCTCCCGAACGTTCCCGCCTCCGGCGCGCCCCACGCGTCCACGCCGACCCACTGGGTCCTCACGCTGTCCTGCCCGGACGGTCCGGGGATCGTGCACGCCGTCACGGGGACGCTCGCCGAGCACGGCGGCAACATCACCGAGTCGCAGCAGTTCGGCGACCCGCTGTCCGGGCTGTTCTTCATGCGCGTCCAGGTCGAGTCAACCGCGTCGCGCGACGAGCTCGAGAGCGCCCTGGCCCCCGTGATCGAGGCGTTCGACATGACGTGGAACCTCGACGTGGTCGGGCGCCGCGTGCGCACGCTCGTCATGGTCTCCAAGGCCGCGCACTGCCTCGTCGACCTGCTCTACCGCGAGCGCTCGCAGGGCATGCCGATCGAGGTCGTGGGCGTCGTGGGCAACCACCGCGACCTCGAGGACATCGCCGCGTTCTACGGCAAGCCGTTCCACCACGTTCCTGTCACTCGCGACACCAAGGCAGCCGCCGAGGACCGCCTGCGCGAGCTCGTGGCCGAGCTCGACGTCGAGCTCGTCGTCCTCGCGCGCTACATGCAGATCCTGTCGGACGACCTGTGCCGCGACCTGTCGGGCCAGGTCATCAACATCCACCACTCGTTCCTGCCCAGCTTCAAGGGCGCCCGCCCCTACGCGCAGGCGCACGACCGCGGCGTCAAGCTCATCGGCGCCACGTCGCACTACGTCACGGGCGACCTCGACGAGGGGCCGATCATCGAGCAGGACGTCGAGCGCGTCGACCACTCGCGCGCCGTCGAGGACCTGGTCGCGCTGGGTGAGGACGTCGAGCGCCGCACGCTCGCGCGGGCCGTGCGCTGGCACGCCGAGCACCGCGTGCTCCTCGACGGGCACCGGACGATCGTCTTCCGCTGACCGGCGCGCCGCCGCGGTACGCCGAGTGTGCAGCTCGGGCTGTCCGGGGCGGCGTCAGACGACCCGAGCTGCACGCTCGACGCAGTCGGCGCGCGCGGCCGGGCCCGCGACCCGCTCGCCCCCGCGCCGCCCGCCCTAGCGGGGCCGCCCCGCCACCTGCACCGCCGCCGCGAGCCGCACCACGGCCTCCTCGACACGCGCGTCCGCGAGGTTGCCGTACCCGACGACGAGCCGGTCCCTGCCGCCGTCGCGCCCGGCGGCCGTCGCCCGGTACCGCTCGATCGCCGCGACGTTGACCTCGCGCAGCGCCGCGTCGCGCACCACGTCCGTGGCCTCGACGCCGCCCGGCAGCTCGACGACGGCGTGCATGCCCGCGGCGATCCCCGTGACGACCGTCCCGGGCAGCGCCTTCCCGAGCGCCTCGACGAGCGCCTCGCGCCGCCGTCGGAACCGTCCCCGTGCCGCGCGCAGGTGCCGCTCGTACGCCCCCGACGTCACGAACCGCGCGAGCGCGAGCTGGTCGAGCGTCGACGGTCCGGCACCGCCCCGGTCGACCACGATGTCCCGCCATCCCGGCGGCAGCACCGCCCACCCGAGCCCGAACGCCGGCGACAGCGTCTTGCTCAGCGACCCCAGCAGGACCACGCGGTCGGGCGCGAGCCCCTGCATCGCGGCCACGGGCCGACGGTCGTAGCGGAACTCGGCGTCGTAGTCGTCCTCGACGACCAGCCCGTCGACGTCGCGCGCCCAGCGCACGAGCGCCTCGCGCCGCACGGGTGAGAGGGCCGCGCCCGTGGGGAACTGGTGGGCGGGGGTCACGAGCACGGCGCGCGCACCGGTCCGGCCCGCCGCGGCGAGGAGCGCCTCGACGTCGATCCCGTCGCCGTCGACCGGGACCGGCACGGGCGTGAGCCCCGCGGCGGCGGCGGTCTCGCGCAGGCGCGACCAGCTCGGGTCCTCGACGAGCAGGGACCGGTGCCCGGCCCGGTGGAGCGCCGCCGCGACGCGCCGCATGGCATCGTCGGCGCCGTGCGTCACGACGACGTCGCCCCCGCCCGCACGCACGTGCCGGGCGCGGGCGAGGTAGTCCGCGAGCGCCGCCCGCGTCGCGGGATGGCCGGTGGGGTCGGGGGCCGCGAGGTCCGCGTCGGGCGCCTCGGCGAGGGCCTCTCGCAGCGCGCGGGCCCAGGCGGCCCGCGGTACGTGCCGCAGGTCGGGCACACCGGGCCCCAGGTCGTAGCGCGCCCGTGGGGCGGGCGGTCCTCCCGTGCCCGACGGCGTCGCGCGGGTCCCGGCGCGGGTCGCCCCGGCATCGGTCCGGTCGCGCGGGCTGCCGGGGCCGCCTGCGAGGGGGTAGGGCTCGGCCTCCCCCCGCACGGCGGTGTCATTCCGCGGGTCGGCCCGCGGGTCGGCCCGTGGGTCGGCCCGTGGGTCGGTCCGGGCCGTGAGCGGCACCCGGGTCCCCGACCCTGTCCGGGACTCGAGGAACCCCTCGGCGACGAGCTGCCCGTAGGCCTCGGTCACGACCCAGCGCGAGACGCCCAGGGTGTCGGCGAGCACGCGGCTCGGGGGCAGGGCGGCACCGGGCGGGACGCGTCCGAGGTGGACGGCCTCGCGCACCGCGTCCTCGAGCCGCCTGTGGAGCGGCCCGGGCCCCGCGCCCAGGTCGAGGACCGTCTCCCAGGCGAGCGCCGCCGTCGGGCCCGGGCGGGGCGGACCGGACGCACGTGGCGGACGAGGGCTCGCCGCACGCCCACGCGACAAATTGGTCTGGTCTGGTGCCATGCCAATGGACCGTACACCCAGGCCGCTCGACTCCTAGCGTGGAGACCGTCAACCAGCAGCACTCTTCGCAGGAGACCACCATGCGCTACCGCACCCTCGGCGACGGCCGGACGTCGTTCGACGTCAGCACGTTGTGCCTCGGCACCATGAACATGGGCACGCTGACGGACGAGGAGACGTCGTTCGCGATCCTCGACCGCTACGTCGAGGCCGGAGGCACGTTCCTCGACACGGCCAACAACTACAGCTATTGGGCGGGCGGCCACGGCCGCGACAGCGAGGACCTGATCAACCGCTGGCTCACGAGCCGCGGCGCGCGCGGGCACGTGCGCATCGCGACCAAGCTCGGAGCGGCCAAGAAGGACCCCGCCCTGCCCCTGTCCAACACTCCCCCGACCAACTTCCAGGGTCTGGGCGCGGAGACCGTCGCGTGGGAGGCGTACGAGAGCCTGCGGCACCTGGGCGTCGACCGGCTCGACGTCCTCTACGGGCACGTCGACGACCTCGACACGCCCCTCGCAGAGACCGTCGGGGCGTTCGGCAAGCTCCAGGCCGAGGGTGCCGTCGGGATCTCGGGACTCTCCAACGTCGCGCTGTGGCGCGTGGTCGAGGCGCGCGAGGAGGCGCTGCGGCAGGGGGTCGCACCCTACGGGCTGGTCCAGGAGCAGCTCAGCTACCTCTACCCGACTCCCGACCCCGACCGGCACAACTGGGCGTCGCCCGAGCTGCTCGACTACGCGCGCTCGACGGGCACCGACGATCGGCCACAGCTCGCCGTCACGGCCTACTCCCCGCTGCTGCAGGGTGCCATGGTGCGTGACGACAAGGAGCTGTGGGACGGCTACGGGCACCCGACGTCGCTCGAACGACGCCGCGTGCTGCACGACGTCGCGCGGCAGGTCGGCGCGACGCCGAACCAGGTCGCGCTCGCGTGGCTGCTCGGCGGGCCCGTGCCGGTGATCCCGGTGATCGGGCCGAGCAGCGTCGCGCAGCTCGACGAGCTGCTCGGGGCGGCGGACCTGGACCTCGACCCGGAGGTGCGGGCGCGGCTCGACGCGGCCTAGTCCCCGCACGCGCCGAGTGCGGAGCCCGTGCGAGACGTGTCGGGCACGTCTCGCGCGGGCTCCGCTCTCAGTCGTCCACGGGTGCTACCCGCAGTCGCGGGCCGCGTAGGTCGCGTCGTACGCCGTCCGGACCTCCTTGCCGCCGATCGTCGCTGTGCCCGTGACCGTGGCCGTCGCGGCGGGGACCTGCGTCTGGCGGGTCGCGAACGTCTGCTGGGCGGACTTGCCCGGCAGGACGCCCGTGAAGGTCTTCGCGCCGAACGGCGTCTCGACCCGTACCGTCGCGGGGACCGCTCCGGCGTTGACGGCGACGACCGTGACGGTCGCCCGGCCCGCGGCGCACTGGGTGCGAGCCGTGGCGGTGAGCTCGACCTTCGCGGCGCGGGGCTCGACGAGCACCGCGACCGTGCGTGCCGGGACCGTGACGGTACCGGTCGCGGCGTCCCACGTGGTCGTCCTGACGATGTCGTCGCGACCGTCGGCCTGGACCGGCGAGAGCGCGTACTGGCGGCCCACCAGGCCCGCGACCGTCTGCGTGACCGGCTCGGGCGAGGCGTTGAAGACGACGAGCGCGCCATCGAGCTCCTTGTCCACGTCCGCCCCGACCGTGTCGTCGATGCTCATGACGATCACGCCGGGCGCCTGGCCGGTCCCCGCGTCGGGGAACGTGACCTTCTGGTTGATCAGGTCCGCGCTGCCCAGGCGGAACAGGTCCGTCGAGGACCGCAGCCGCAGCAGGTCGGCCGCGTCGTCGGCCGCCGTCTCGATGTCCTGCGCGACCGGCTTGAGCGCCGGGTTCGCGAGCAGCGGCGCCATGAGCGGCCACTTCTCGCCGTTGTCGGCCTCGAGCGGCAGGCCCCTGCCGAAGCCGTTGTCGGTCCCGGTCCAGTCGATCGCGTTGAACCAGTCGCCCGAGTCGTAGCTGTTGCGGTCGAGCGACTTGGAACGCAGCAGGTCGGTGCCCGCGTGCCACAGCGACGGTGTCTGCGACAGGGCCGTCGTGGCGAGCGAGACGTTGTTCATGCGTACCCGGTCGGCCATCGACGTGTCCGCCGGCAGCTTGAGGGTCAACAGGTCGAACAGCGTCTCGTTGTCGTGCGCGTCGACGTAGCTGATGACCTCCTCGGGCGAGTCCGCGTAGCCCGCGGGCGCGCCCCGGTAGTCGATCTCGTCTCCCCGCCGGGTCTCGCCCGTCGACGTCGTGAACGTGAAGCTGCGCAGGTTGCCCGCGAGGCCCAGACGGACCAGGTCCGTCTCGTGGCCCAGCGCTGCGAGCTCGTCGGGCGACCCGTCGTTCACGCTCTCCGGCTCCCCCGCCCGGGCGGGCTGCCCGTTCGGGTCGGTCGCGAGGCCCGTGCCGAAGCCCTGCGTGAACGTCGACGCCCCGTCGACGGGAGACCCGCCGTGGACCGCGTCGCGCAGGCGGTCGGAGAACGTGCCGATGCCCGTGCCGCCGAGCTGACCCTGCGTGGCCTGCTCGAACAGCGCGTTGTCCGCGACCTCGCCGAAGCTCCAGCCCTCGCCGTACAGGTACACGGCCTTGCCGTCCACGCCGTCCTTCTTCAGCGTGAGCTCGTCGAGCGCGGCCCGGACGTCGAGCATGTTCTGCTTCGAGTGGTGACCCATGAGGTCGAAGCGGAAGCCGTCGACCTTGTAGTCGCGGGCCCACGTGACGACCGAGTCGACCATGAGCTTGCCCGTCATGGCGTGCTCGGTCGCGAGGTTCTGGCAGCACGTGCTGGTCTCGACCGCGCCGGTCGTCGTGTTCTGGCGGTGGTAGTAGCCGGGCACGACCTTGTCCAGCACGCTCTTGGGGTCCTGGCCGCTGGCCGCGGTGTGGTTGAACACCTGGTCGAGCACGACCTGGAGCCCGGTCTGGTGCAGCGACCCGACCATGGTGCGGAACTCCGCGACGCGCGCGGCCCCCTCGGCGTCGACGGCGTAGGACCCCTCGGGCGTCGAGAAGTGCAGCGGGTCGTAGCCCCAGTTGAAGCCGTCCGTGCCCTGGATCGCGGCCACGGCCGCCTGCTGCTCGGTGCCGTCGGGCGCGAAGCCGCTCAGGTCGCCGGTCACCGACTGCGCGGACCGGTCCTCTTCAATGGTCGCGATGTCGAACGTCGGCAGCAGGTGCACCGTCGTCAGGCCCGCGTCGGCGAGCTCCGCGAGGTGCTTCATGCCGGCCGAGGCCTTCTCCCCGAACGCGAGGTACGTGCCGCGCTTGTCGGCCGGCACCGTGGCGTCGGCGATCGAGAAGTCCCGCACGTGCAGCTCGTAGATCGTCTGGTCGACGGCCCGCTCCACGACGGGAGCCTTGGTCTCCTTCCACACCTTCGGCTGCGTGGTCTGCGCGTCGAGGTCCACCACGACCGAGTGCGTCGAGTTGAGCGTGAGCCCGAGCGAGTACGGGTCGGTCACGACGTTCGTCTCGACCGTGCCCGTGGACGGGACGAAGACCTCGACCTCGTAGAGGTACCGGGCACCGACCCAGCCGAACTTCTTGTCGGCGTCCTTCCCGTCGACCGTCCACGTCCCGTCGGCCTGGCGCTCGGCAGGGAACCGCCGGGCGTCCTCGTTCTTCAGGTCCGCGGCGTCGCCCGTGCCGGGCCACGCGAGGAGCGTGACCTTGGTGGCCGTGGGGGCCCACAGCGCGAACGAGGCCCACTTGCCGTTGGTGTAGATGCTCGCACCGAGGGTGCGGTCGGCGGCGTCCTGCGCGAACAGGTCGTCCAGGACGCCGGGGAGCTGTACCCCGGTCGCCGCGGTGAGCGGTGCGTCGGCCGAGGTACCGGTCCGTTGGGCGACGAGGAGCTGACCCGTCAGGGCGGCGGTCGCCGCGTCGACGGAGATCGGCGCACCGTCGGCGCCCGTGACCCGCAGGGCCAGCGCGTCGGCGAGGGCCGGGAAGTCGGCTGCGACGTCGTCGGGCAGGCCGGCCGGGTCCAGGACCAGGGAGTACGACGACGCCCCCTCCGGAGCGACGACCGCACCGTTGGCGACGCTCAGGCCGCCCGTCGGAGCCGAGTGGAGCGTCCAGCCCAGCGTCGCCGGGTCCGCCCCGGCGAGGAGCTCGCGCGGCCACGCGACCAGGTCCTTGCTCACCCAGTGCGCCGCCTGCTGGCCCGTGCCGGGCAGCGGCGGGTCCGCGACCTCGACCGTCAGGACGTGCGTCGCCAGGACGTAGGAGAACGTCACGGCCTTGCCCTCGGACGCGCTGAACGAGTAGTTCTGGCCGTCCTTGACGCCACCGACGCCGTAGTTCTCGGCCCAGCTCATGCCGTGCGTGACCTTGCCCTCGTACGCGCCCGTGGCGAGCGCCGACGTCGTGAACGTGTAGACGCCGTCACCGTCCGGGTCGCGCAGCCACGATCCCAGGCAGTCCGGGGACCACGCGGCCGAGCATCCGAGCTGGTCCTGGAACGAGCCCGCGACCGTGATGATCGGTCCCTGAGCGGTGCTCGAGAAGTCGTGCGAGACCGGGTCCCAGTAGAAGGTCACGGGGCCGCCAGTGGTCGTGTAGGTCGCGTTGGAGCCGTCCTTCGCGCCGCCCACGCCGTAGTTGAGGTCCCACGAGCCGTTGATCGCGACCTTGTACTCGTACGTCCCGGCCGGGACGTCGAACGTGCCCGCGTAGACGCCGTCGGCGCGCTTCGTGAGCTTCGCGGCCTCGCAGCCGGGAGCCCAGTCGCCCGCGCACCCCATCTCGGAGTTGTGGCTGCCGGGGACGGTGACCAGGTCGATGTCCGTCGGGGGCTCGACGTCCTCGTCGCCGCTGACCGAGTTCCCCACGCTGGCGAACGTCGAGGCTGCCGCGCGGTCGCCGTCGGCGTCGACCGTCACGGCGCGGTACTCGACGAGCGTGCCTTTCGCCAGGTCGCTCACGTCGTGGAAGACGCGCGGCGAGGTGTCCTCGGCCGTGCCGAGACCCTGCCACTCGTCCGACCCGACGACGCGCCACGCGAAGCTGGTCTCGGACCACGCGGCGTCGTCGACGTCGGCGGCGACCGGGGCTACCCCCGTGAGGCCCGCCCCTGCGGCCGGGACCGTGACCGACACGTCACCCGAGGCCTCGACGCCGACCGTGCGGTCGGCCTTCAGGACGACCGAGCCCAGTGCCGGGACCGTGAGCGAGACCGTGCCGTCGGCACCGGCCGTGACGGGGTCACCGCCGTAGAGCGGTGCGTAGGTCGCGCCCGGCGTGAGGGTCGTGAAGCTGACCGTCTTGGCCGCGGCCGAGTTGTTGAGCCCCACGAGGTGCTCGATCTTCTCGGTGCGGTCCACGCGCGAGAACGCGTAGACGCCCGCGCCCGAGTCGGTGTAGCGCTCGATCTGGGCGCCGGTCGCGAGGGCCGGGTTGTCGGCGCGCAGCGCGGACAGCCCGGCGATGTGGGTGTAGAGCGGCGACGTGGTGTCGTAGCGGTCCTGGCTGCCCGCGGTCTCGCCCGTGACGAGCTGCTGGTCGGCGTACTCGCCGACCTGGGTCGCGAACAGCGACTGCCGTGCGTTCTTGTCCTTGCCGTCGCCGACCCCCGCGAAGCCCTGCTCGTCGCCGTAGTAGACGACCGGCTGGCCGCGCGTGAGGTACATGAGGTCGTGCGCGAGCTCGTCGCGGCGCTGCGCGTCGCCCGTGGTCTGGAGCAGGTAGCCGATGCGGCCCATGTCGTGGTTGCCGAGGAACGTGGGAAGCGCCGAGGCGGAGGTGTCGGGCGTCGTGTACATGTCGTCGCTCGCGAAGAGCTGGGACAGTCCCTTGGCGCTGTTGCCGCTCGCGAAGCTCGCGGCCGAGGACTGGAACGCGAAGTCCAGCACCGAGCTCATGTCCGTCCTGCGGACGTAGGGCGAGAGCTTGGCGGCGTCGGCGTCGTAGATCTCGCCGAACATGAAGAAGTCGTCCTTGCCCTTCGAGTGGGCGTAGTCGAGGACCTCGGTGGTCCAGGTCTCCCAGAACTCGAAGTTGACGTGCTTGACCGTGTCGATGCGGAAGCCGTCGATGCCGAGGTCGACCCAGCCCTGGTAGACGTCGACGAACCCGTCGACGACGCGCGGGTTCTCGGTCATGAGGTCGTCCAGGCCGTCGAAGTCGCCGTAGGTCACGGACTCACCGGACCACGTCGAGTTGCCGCGGTTGTGGTAGAGCGTCGTGTCGTTGAGCCACGCGGGGACCTTCGCGTCCTTCGCGTCGTCGGCGACCACGGGCGTGTAGGGGAACGACGTCGCGGCGTCCATCGCGGGGAACGTGGCCTTGCCCGCGTGGTCGGCCGGGTCGAACGCGTTGCCCGCGGCGTCCTTGTACGGCGCGGTCGCCTGGTCGACGTACGAGTACTGCTTCTGCTCGTTGTCGATGATGTCGGCCGTGTGGTTGGTGATGATGTCGAAGTAGACCTTGATGCCCTTGGCGTGCGCCTCGTCGATGAGCGCCTCGAGCTCGGCGTTGGTCCCCAGGTGCGGGTCGATCTGCGTGAAGTCCGTGACCCAGTAGCCGTGGTATCCCGCCGAGGCGTTCTCACCCTCGCCCTGGACCGGGTTGTTCTTGAACGACGGCGTCAGCCAGATCGCGGTGGTCCCGAGCCCCTCGATGTAGTCGAGCTGGTCGCGCAGGCCCTGGATGTCGCCACCCTGGTAGAAGCCCTTGTTCGTGGGGTCGTAGCCCGAGCGCAGCGCGCCGCCCTCGATGCCGGCCTCGTTGTTGGTCGGGTCACCGTCGGCGAAGCGGTCCGTCATGACGAAGTAGAACTGCTCGTCCGAGCCCGGCTGGCGCACGGGCGGGGTCACGATCGGCGCGTCGGTCGCCTCGTCGTACGCTCCCCCGAGCCCGACGGGCGCGAGCGAGACGCGCTTGGCGACGTCGTCGAACGTGAAGCGCAGGGTCGTGGGGCCGCCGACGACGAGCGGGATGTTGTCCGCGCCACCGTTCAGGCCGTACGCCTCGTCCCACGAGTCGTTCACGGCGACCTTGTACTCGTAGGTGCCCGCGGGCACGGTGAAGTCGGCCGCGTAGACGCCGTCGGTGCCGGTCGGCGCGAGCTCGGTCGCGGCGCAGGCCGGGTCCCAGTCGGCCGCGCAGCCGGTCTCGTCCTGGAGGCTCCCGACGAGCGCGAAGGTGCGGGCCGCACCGGCCGCGGTCGCCACGGGCCCGGTCGCCGCGTTGGCGACGGCCGTGAGGCCTGTCATCCCGGTCAGCGCGACCGATATCGCCGCGACGGAGGCTGTGGTGCGGCGCGGTCTGGAGGACCGCCTGGGGGCAGGTGATGGCATGAGGACTCCCTTGTCGCCGGGGAGTCGGACGTGCGAACGCACCGCCGGGTGACCGAGCCTCTGCGCTCCGCGTGGTCTCCCGAGCCGGGCGCTCCCCGCCGCCGGCTGACCCAGACTGTAGCCCTTGCAGAAAGTTGCAGCAAGAGTTTGTTGTCCAGAGACGCAGAACGAGGCCGGTCGGGCGGCTCGGCTGAGCTGCCCGACCGACCTCGGCTTCGGCACTGGGTGCGACGCGACCCGACGGCGCAGCCGGGACGGGTCGGCGCTGGGGGTCAGCCCGCGAGGTGCCCCCACCGCGGCGCCAGGTCGCTCCAGGGACCGACCTCCGCGATCGCGCCGTCGTGGAGCACGACGACACGGTCCGCCCGGGCCAGCGCCGCGCGCTTCGACGTCGACCCGATCACCGTGGTCCCCCGCTCGCGCAACGACGACCAGAGCTCGATCTCCGTCGCGGCGTCGAGAGCGCTCGACACGTCGTCGGCCAGCAGCAGCTCGGCGTCGGTCGCGAGCGCCCGGGCGAGCGCGAGCCGCTGCACCTGACCGCCCGAGAGCCGGACCCCGCGATGCCCCACGAGCGCACCGTGACCGCCCGCCTCGACCACGTCCCGCTCCATGCGCGCGGCCGCGACCGGACCGGTGACCTCGCGCTCGTGCCCGAGCCGCACGTTGTCGGCGAACGTCCCCGACAGCACGCGCGGGACCTGCGCGACGTGCGCGACCTGCCCCGGACGCAGGAACGTCTGCGCGTCCTCCACGTCGGTCCCGTTCCAGCGGATGTGGCCCGTGTGCTCCATGAGCCCTGCGAGGGCTGCGAGAAGGCTCGACTTGCCCGCCCCCACCTGACCGAGGAGGAGCACGAGCTCCCCGCGCTCGATCGTCAGGTCGACGCCCTGCACGCCGATCGTGCCGTCGTCGTGCAGCGCGCTCACGCCCGCCAGCTCCAGCAGCTCGAGCGCCTGCCGCGTGCCCGGGACGGGTGTGGGGGCCTCGCCCGAGAGGAGGTCGACGCCCGGGGGCAGGTCCATGAGGTCCGCCCCGGCGGCCAGCCGGCTCGTCGCACGCTGCCACGACCGCGTGCCCGGCGCCTCGGTCACGACCGCCCCAGCGACGACACCGAACCACCCGAAGCCGTTGACCGCGTTCGCGACCAGGAGCGCCGTCGCGAGGTCCCACGTGCCCGTCAGGAGCCCGGCCCACGCGGCGACGACGCCGAGCTGGATCATGACGAGCGGTACCCCGTCGAGCGCGGCCTGCACCCGGTGCTCGAAGATCGCGGCCCGCACCCGGCCCGCGTCGACCTCGTGCAGGTGCGCGTGCACCTGCGGGGTCCGGGCCGCGAGCTTGACCGAGCGCGCCGAGTCGAGCGCCGAGACCAGAGCACGCCCGAACCTGGCGCGGGCGGCCGAGGACCGTGTGGCCGACCGGCCCGCGATCGGGCGACCGAGCGCCGACGCGGCTGCCGAGACGACCATGACCGCGAGAAGCACGGCTCCCGCGAGCCACGACCGGCTGAGCAGGGCCGTGACACCCGCGATGACGAGCCCGTTGACGAAGTCGACCCAGCGGTCGGCGTACCGCACGAAGCGGTCGGCGTCCATGGCCCGCGCCACGACCTCGCCCGGCGGCGTGGAGGTGAGCCGGTGCTGGCGCGTCTGGCCCGCCATGACGGACATGCGCACACGCAGCAGGACCTCGATCCACCACCGCGGGTAGACGTACAGGGCGCGCGCGAGGCACAGGGGCGCGACCACGAGGAGCACGACGAACGGGACGAGCAGCATGACCGGGAAGCCCTCGTCGAGCCCCTGGACGGCGTGCCCCCACAGGAAGCCCGTGACGGCCCCTTGCGCCGAGACCAGGCTCGCCACGAGGAACAGCCCGGCGCCCACGACGCCCCACGCGGGACGCACGAACAGCGCGTGCAGCACGCCGCGCGCGAGGCTGGGTCCGTCGCCCGGGTCCGCCAGGGCGGGCGGCTCACCGAGCCTGCGTCGGCCGCCGACGGCCTCCGCCGACGGGTCACCGTCGGCGAGGTCCACGGACCCGGCGGCTACCGCGGGGACCACCGCGGCACCCTCGCCCGGGCGCGCGCCCTCGCCCTCCAGGACCTGCTCGCTGCGCCTGCCGTCGACCAGCGCCGACGACGGGTGCCCGTCCTGCGCGACGCTCGCGTCGAGCAGGTCGCGGTAGGGGCCTGCGACGCGCGCGAGCGCGGCCCGGTCGCCCTGCTGGACGACGGCGCCCCGGTCGAGCACCGCGATCAGGCCTGCACGCTCGATCGTCGTCAGACGGTGCGCGACGAGCACCCCCGTGCGCCCCGCGAGCAGCCGCTCGGAGGCGGCCACGACCCGGGCCTCGGTCAGCGGGTCCATGCGCGCCGTGGCCTCGTCGAGGACGACGACCTGGACGTCGCGCACCAGGAGGCGCGCGAACGCGACGAGCTGCTCCTCCCCCGCCGACAGCGACGTCCCGCCGGGCCCGAGCAGCGTGTCGAGCCCGTCGGGCAGGCCGGCCACCCAGTCGTCGAGGCGCAGCTCGCGCACCGCATCCTCGATCGACGAGCGTGGGACGTCGGCGAACAGCGCGACGTTCTCCGCGAGCGTGCCCGCGAGGATCTCGGTCCGCTGGGTCACGACGCCGACCGCGGCGCGCAGCGCCTGCAGGTCGAGGTCGCGCACGTCGACACCTCCGAGGAACACCGAACCGTGCGGTGGCTCGACCGCCCGGGACAGCAACGACGCGAGGGTCGACTTGCCCGAACCGGTCCTGCCGACGAGAGCGACCGTCGCACCGGCGGGCACGTGCAGGCTCACGCCGTCGAGGGCGAACGTGCCCTCGGCATAGGAGAAGTGGACGTCCCGGAGCTCGATGCCGACCGGTCCGGTGGGCACGTCGCGCCCGCCGACCGGCTCGGGGGCGACCGAGAGCATCTGCCGGATGCGCGTGAGCGCCCCGAGCCCCTCCTGGATGTCGGGCAGGTGGTGGACGAGGTTGTCGGTCTGCCCCACGAACATCGAGGTGACGAGGAACAGCGTGACGAGGCGGTCGACGCCCAGCTGGCCGTCGGCGGCGAGCGCCGCACCCGAGACCGCCACGCCCGCGAGCAGCGACGCGAGCACGAGCCCGGCCCGTCGGAGCATGCGCGACTCGACCGACAGCACGGCCTCGAAGCGGCGGTGGACCTGCGCCGACCGTTCGGCGAGCCGCCGCACCGCGAACGACTGGCCCAGGCTCGTGCGCAGGTCGTCGCGCGCGGCCACGGCCTCCTCGAACACGGCCGCGTGGTCCGTCCAGGCCGCCTCCTCGATCACCTTCCGGCGGGCGATCTCCCCGAGCATAGGACGCACGATGAGCCCGGCGACCAGGCCGAGCACGGGGAACAGGATCCACGCGGGCCACCAGGTCAGACCGGCCACGACCCACATGGGGATCACGCCGACGAGCGTGCGTCCCGCGCCCCAGGCCTGTCGGCGCACGAGCGTGCCGACAGCGTGGGTGTCGTCGTCGACGCGGTCCAGCACCTCGCCGACGGCCTGCTCGGTGAGCGTGGCCAGGGGCTGGTGCAGGGCTGCGGAGAGCAGGTCGCCGCGCAGGCGCCCCTCGGCCCGGTCGACGACCCCGGCCCAGACGACCTGCCCGACCGTGTCGAGCAGCGCTGCGCTCACGATGCACGCGGCGAGGAGCTGGAGCGTCGCCGTCGTCGGGTCGGCCGCGAGCCAGCCCGCGACGACCGTGCCGTACGCGGCGCCGACCGCACCGATCGTGAGCGCGACGAGCGCGACCACGGCCTGCGGACCGCGCAGCCGCCGCCAGTCGAGGCGGCGCGCCGGGTCCGTCGAGGTCGCGGTCAGGGAGGAGGGGGCATGGTCTGGGCCGGTCGGAGAGCCGGTGGGTGCATCGGTCATGGCCCGTCGATCCTATGGCGGGCCTCCGACGCGCACGCAGGGATTTTCCGCCGCCGAGATCGTCCGGACCGGGTGCCGGAGCCGAGGGTCGTCAGGCGACCGTGTCGGCCTGCCTGACGAACCTCGGGTCCGACCCCCGGGACGACGTCAGATCAGACCGAGTCCCCGCACCGCGTCGCGCTCCTCGACGAGCTCCGCGACCGAGGCGTCGATGCGCTCGCGCGAGAAGTCCGAGATCTCCAGGCCCTGGACGATCTCCCACGTCCCGCCGTGCGAGACCACGGGGAACGAGGCCATGAGGCCCTCGGGGACGCCGTACGACCCGTCCGACACGATGCCCGCGCTCGTCCAGTCGCCCTCGGGCGTGCCGTTGACCCAGTCGAAGACGTGGTCGATCGCGGCGTTCGCGGCCGACGCGGCCGACGAGGCGCCGCGTGCGTCGATGATCGCCGCGCCGCGCTTGGCGACGGTCGGGATGAACTCGCCCGTGAGCCAGGCCGAGTCCGCGGCGAGCTCGGCGCCCGGGCGGCCGGCGACGTCGGCGTGGAAGATGTCCGGGTACTGGGTGGCCGAGTGGTTGCCCCAGATGCTGACCTTGCGGACCTCGGAGACGGGCACGCCCGCGCGCTTGGCGACCTGCGTCAGCGCCCGGTTGTGGTCGAGGCGCGTCATGGCCGTGAAGCGGTCCTTCGGCACGTCGGGCGCGTTCGACGCGGCGATGAGCGCGTTGGTGTTCGCCGGGTTCCCGACGACGAGCACGCGGATGTCGTCGGCCGCACCGGCGTTGATCGCCTCGCCCTGCGGCTTGAAGATTCCGCCGTTGGCCTCGAGGAGGTCACCGCGCTCCATGCCCGGACCGCGGGGGCGTGCCCCGACGAGCAGGCCGACGTTGGCCCCCTCGAACCCGGCGCGCGGGTCGTCGAAGATGTCGATGCCCGCCAGCAGCGGAAAGGCACAGTCGTCGAGCTCCATCGCGGTGCCTTCCGCCGCCTTCACCCCCTGGGGGATCTCGAGCAGTCGCAGGCGGACGGGCACGTCCGGTCCGAGGAGCTGACCTGCGGCGATGCGGAACAGCAGGGCGTAACCGATCTGACCGGCGGCTCCGGTCACGGTCACGTTCACGGGAGTTGTCATGGCCACACTCTGTCACAACGCCCCGGCGCTCCCCAGGGGTACTCGCGAACCTCGCCCGTGGGGCGTCGGTCACACCCGCGGGCGCCGCACGCACCCCGCACGCGGGGCCGCGCCGGGCCGTACGCGCGGCCCCGTCCCCCACCCCCGGGAACGCCCGACGGCGCCGCTCACCCCGGGTGGTGCGCGGCGCCGTCGGTGCGGAGAAGGGGGTCAGGCAGCCAGGCGGGCGGCCAGGTTCTCGTCGAGCGCCGCGAGGAAGTCCTCGGTCGTCAGCCACTCCTGCTCCGGGCCGACCAGGAGCGCGAGGTCCTTGGTCATCTTGCCGGACTCGACCGTCTTGATGACGACGTCCTCGAGCGTCTCGGCGAACGCCGTGACCTCGGGGGTGCCGTCGATCTTGCCGCGGTGCATGAGGCCACGGGTCCAGGCGAAGATCGACGCGATCGGGTTGGTCGACGTCGGCTTGCCCTGCTGGTGCTGGCGGTAGTGACGCGTCACGGTGCCGTGCGCTGCCTCGGCCTCGACGGTCTTGCCGTCCGGGGTCATGAGGACCGACGTCATGAGGCCGAGCGAGCCGAAGCCCTGCGCGACGGTGTCGGACTGGACGTCGCCGTCGTAGTTCTTGCAGGCCCAGACGTAGCCGCCCTCCCACTTCATGGCCGAGGCGACCATGTCGTCGATGAGGCGGTGCTCGTAGGTGAGGCCGGCAGCCTCGAACTGGTCCTTGAACTCGGCGTCGAAGACCTCCTGGAACAGGTCCTTGAACTGGCCGTCGTAGGCCTTGAGGATCGTGTTCTTGGTCGACAGGTACACCGGGTAGTTCCGCTGCAGGCCGTACGCGAACGAGGCGCGCGCGAAGTCCTTGATGGACTCGTTGAAGTTGTACATGCCCATGGCCACGCCACCGTCGTCGCCGTACGTGACGACCGTCTGCTTGATCTCTTCCGAGCCGTCGGCAGGCGTGTAGGTGAGCGTCAGGGTGCCGGCACCGGGGACCTTGAAGTTGGTCGCCTTGTACTGGTCGCCGTGGGCGTGACGGCCGATGATGATCGGCTTGTTCCAGCCCGGCACCAGGCGCGGGATGTTGGAGATGATGATGGGCTCGCGGAAGACGACGCCACCGAGGATGTTGCGGATGGTCCCGTTCGGGGAGACCCACATCTTCTTCAGGCCGAACTCCTCGACGCGTGCCTCGTCGGGGGTGATGGTCGCGCACTTGACGCCCACGTTGTACTGCTTGATCGCGTTCGCCGCGTCGATCGTCACCTGGTCGTCGGTGGCGTCGCGGTTCTCGATCGACAGGTCGTAGTACTTGAGGTCGATGTCGAGGTAGGGGTAGATGAGGCGGTCCTTGATGAACTGCCAGATGATGCGCGTCATCTCGTCACCGTCGAGCTCGACGACCGGGTTGACGACCTTGATCTTGCCCATGCGGGGGTAACTCCAACTCTGCGAGGGGAACCTGCGGCCGCCCGGGGGCTACCGGCGAGTGCCGGAACTCGCGCGCGCGAACCGTTGATGCTGACCGCCGCCCAGGGTACTCGACTTCTCGACATCAAGATACTTTCCGTCCGGTCCGGGCCGCAGGCACCCCCGGCCCGACGACGCCCCCCACCCCACGCGCCCGCCCCGCCCCTCTGGCGCGGTCGCGCTCGCGGAGTGAGACTGGTCACGAACTGATCAGCGAACTCCCAGACATCGGTGGCAGGATGCCTCCGAGATGCCGGTTCTGCACCGACCTCGCATGTTCATCCCGAACGTCCGGCCTTCCCGGACCACACACAGACACCAGACAGGAACACCATGTCCCAGGACACTTCAGCACCTGACGCAGTCGTCGTCGACGAGACGACCGTCGTGGTCGGGCCGAGCCTGCTCGCCCGGCTCGGCGCCGAAGCCTTCGGCACGTTCTTCCTCGTCCTCGCGATCCTCGGCGCAGCGCTCTACAGCGTCGGCGGCCTCGGCACGGGCACGATCGGCGTCGCTCTCGCCGGCGGCATCGCGCTCCTCGGAGGGATCGCCGCGGTCGGGCACGTCTCCGGCGGACACTTCAACCCGGCCGTGACGCTCGGCGCGGCCATCGGCGGCCGCACCGCCTGGGCCGACGTCCTCCCCTACTGGCTCGCCCAGCTCGTCGGTGGTGTCATCGCCTCCGCCGTGCTCTTCGCGACCATCCCCGCCTCCGCGCTCCCCGTGCTCCAGCAGAGCGGCCTGATCGCCGACGCGACTCAGCAGGCCTTCCTCTCCGCGACCGCCAACGGCTTCGGCGAGCACTCGCCGCTCGCGACCGCGACGAACGGCGCCTTCTCGTTCAGCGTCTGGTCCGCCCTCATCATCGAGATCGTCGCGGCCGCCATCTTCGTCGGCGTGATCCTCGGCGTCACGGACAAGCGCTCGAACTCCAAGCTCGCGCCCGTCGCGATCGGCCTGACCCTCACGGTGCTGCTGATCGTCGTCGCGCCGTTCACGAACGCCGGGCTCAACCCCGCCCGCTCGTTCGCCGCCGCGGTCTTCGCCGGTGGATGGACCTGGAGCCAGCTCTGGCTCTTCATCGTCGCGCCGCTCGCGGGCGCCGCGATCGCCGCCCTGTTCTACCGTGCGTTCGCCTTCGCTCCCGTCCAGGACGACCTCCTGGCCGAGGACGAGGTCTTCGTGGTCGACGAGGCCGCGGTCGTGTCCGAGGGCACGGGGGCTGCGGGCGCCACCGCCACTGCCGGCGCAGCGACGGCCGCCGCGGTCGCCGAGGAGGCGGCGACCCCCGCCGCAGAGGTTCCGACCGCCGTCGAGACGGTCGAGGTGACCGAGACGGTCGAGGTCGTCGAGGCTGCCGAGCCCGCAGAGGCGGACACCACCGGACCCGACGCGTCGGACGCTCAGCCGACGGACGGCACGGCCCCCAAGGCCTGACGCCGCCGCTCCACCAGGACGACGAGGCCCGGTCCGCTGCTGCGGACCGGGCCTCGTGCTGTCCGGGTTCGGACGAGCCCGTCCGGGCTCGTCCGGGCTCAGGCCGATGGCTGACGAGCCGTCAGATGTTGGGGACCGTGACGGCGAGCGTGCCCATCGCACCGGCCAAGGCGAGGTACATGATGACATCGGTCCACCGGGTGCGGACCGTGAGCCCCACGGGTCCCGGACCCGGCAGGAAGGCGCGGACACCCGCCCCGACGACGAGGATCCCGACGAGGACCAGCACCCCCGCGCGCGCGCCGACGACCAACGTCACCGCGACCGCGAGCAGGACCCCGGCGAAGACGAGCCACATCGCGAGGTTGCTCTGCGGGGCGGGCACGACCACCGTGGCGGGTCGGTCGAGCGACTCGGTCCCGCCGTCGCCACCGGAGACGCGCGGGATCCCGGAGGGCGGGGCGACAGGCGCGAGCGGATCCCCGGACGCCGCGTGACCCTCTGCAGCGCCCCCGGTCTCCGACGCACCGTCGAGCCGGTGCCACGAGGGCGGCGGCGGCGGTCGATGCTGCGTCGGGGTGCCGTTGTACGGACCGCGCCCGGGCGCGGTGACGTCGCTCACGCTTCCCACCAGTTCACGGGTCCGAGCCTACCGCCGACTACCGTAGGGACCGTGCCCTCACCAGTCACCACTGCTGTCCTGCCGCACTCGCGGCGCCCTGCGGCCGGGTCGGTCGTCGTCGTGGGCGCGGGCCTCGCCGGCGCCCAGACCGTGGCGGCCCTGCGGGCGCACGGCTTCACGGGTCGCGTGACGATCCTCGGGGCGGAGGGGGTGCCGCCCTACGACCGTCCGCCGCTGTCGAAGGAGCTGCTCACGCGCCCGGGCCCGGCCTGGCTGACCGAGGAGATCGGGGTCGACGTCACCGTCCTGGCCGACGAGGCGCTGCTCGACGACCCTGCGGTCGACCTCGAGCCCGGCACCGGGTCCGTCACGGTCACGACCAGGTCGGGCCGACGCGTCACGGCCGACGTCGCTGTCCTCGCCCTGGGCTCCGAGCCGGTGCGCCCGCCCGGCTGGGAGGCCGCGCTCACCCTGCACACCGCCGACGACGCCGCCCACCTGCGCGAGCGCCTCACCCCCGGGACGCGCCTCGTCTCGATCGGCGCGGGCTGGATCGGTGCGGAGATCGCCGGGGTCGCCTCGCGAGCAGGGTGCGAGGTCACCGTGCTCGAGGCCGCGCAGACGCCGCTCGAGCGTCAGCTCGGTGCGGAGGTCGGCGGTCACCTGGCCCGCTGGTACGCCGACGCCGGCGCACACCTGCTCACCGGCGCCCAGGTCACCGAGGTGGGCGCCCGGTCCGTGGTGCTCGCGGACGGGCGCACGATCGAGGGCGACCTCGTCCTGGCAGCGGTGGGCGCCAGGCCCGCGACCGCGTGGCTCAAGGGCACGCTCCCCCTCGACCCGCGCGGCTCGATCCGGGTCAACAGCGCAGGGCGCGTGGCTCCCCCGACCGTCGCGGCGCCGTCGGGCACCTCGGGGCACCTGCCCCTCAAGGCGCTCCGCCGCCTGTACGCCGTGGGAGACTGCGCCACGCGCGACAACGCGGTGTTCGGGCCTGTGCCCGGCGGGCACTGGTCCGCGGCGCTGCACGACCCCGAGCCGACCGTGCGGGCCATCCTCGGCATCGACGAGATGCCCGCCGAGCCGCAGCCCGTGCGCGAGCTGCTGGGGCTGGCACCGGTCCCCCAGCACGCGCCGTACGTGTTCTCGCAGCAGCTCGGGCACGACATCGCGCTGTTCGGCACGCCCTCGCCGTTCCACGAGGTGGTCTACCGCGGCGACCCGAGCGGTGGGGCCACCGGTCACGAGGGGTGGACCGCGCTGTACCTCGAGACGGTCGCGGGGGCGCACCGCACCAACGCCGAGGGGCACCGGCTCGCGACCGTGCGCGCGATCCTCGTGGTCGACGCGCCGCGCGAGGTGGGTCAGGTGCGCAAGCTCATGAACCGCGACGTGGCGCTGCACGTGGACGTCGAGATCGCGACGGACCCCGGCCGCAGGCTGCGCGACGCGGTGGTCTGAGGCGCCCCGCTGCCGATTCCCGCTCCCCAGCCCCGCTGCCGAGCATGCGGTGGGGGGGGGGGGGGGGGGGGGGGGGGGGGGGGGGCCGCGGCGGGGGGGGGGGGGGCGGCCCCCCCCCCCCGCGCCCCCGCCGGGGGGGGCGCCGGGCGCGGGCCCCCCCCCCCCCCCCCGACCGCATGGTCGATCGGCGGCAACCGCATGCTCGGCCCCGGCCAGGCGCCGACCCGCGGGCCCTGCGGACGTGCCGGCCCTGCCGACGGGTCAGTGCGCGAAGTGGCGCGTGCCCGTCAGGTACAGCGTGACACCGGCGGCCTGCGCGGCCGCGACGACCTCGTCGTCACGGACCGACCCACCGGGCTGCACGACGGCCTTGACACCCGCGTCGAGCAGGACCTGCAGGCCGTCCGCGAAGGGGAAGAACGCGTCGGACGCGGCGACCGAGCCGCGTGCGCGCTCCTCGCCCTCGGCGCCGAGGGTGTTGGCGCGCTCGACCGACAGACGGCACGAGTCGACGCGGTTGACCTGGCCCATGCCGATGCCGACCGCGGCCCCGCCCTTGGCGAGCAGGATCGCGTTCGACTTCGCGGCGCGCACGGCCCGCCAGGCGAACTCGAGGTCCGCGAGCGTCTCGGCGTCCGCGGCCTCGCCCGTCGCGAGGGTCCAGGACTCGGGGCTGTCGCCGCCGGTCTCGGACGCGGCGTCGATGCGGTCGACCTGCTGCATGAGCAGACCACCCGAGATGGGCCGGATCTCGACGCCCGCGCTCGGGGCGCCGTCGACCTGGAGCAGGCGGACGTTCTTCTTGCGCGAGAGGATCTCGAGCGCCTCGGGCTCGTAGCCCGGGGCCACGACGACCTCGGTGAACACGCCCGCGATCTGCTCGGCGGCGGCCGCGCTGACCACCGCGTTGGTCGCGATGACCCCGCCGTACGCGGACACCGGGTCGGTCGCGTGGGCCTTGGCGTGCGCGTCGGCCACGTCGGCGCCGACCGCGACGCCGCACGGGTTGGCGTGCTTGATGATCGCGACCGTCGGGGCGTCACCGTGGTCGTGCGCGGCACGCCACGCGGCGTCGGCGTCGACGTAGTTGTTGTAGCTCATGGCCTTGCCGTGGAGCTGGGTCGCCTGCGCGAGGCCCGTCGCGCCGTGGCCGTTGGTGTAGAGCGCCGCGCGCTGGTGCGGGTTCTCGCCGTAGCGCAGCACGTCGGACCGGTCCCAGGTGGCGCCGACCCACGCGGGGAAGCCGGTGTGGACGGTCTCGCCGTCGACCTCCGCGGCGTCCGTGGGCGCGACGACGCTGCTCATCCAGGACGCGACTGCGACGTCGTAGGTCGCGGTGTGCACGAACGCCTGCGCCGCGAGCGCCTTGCGCTGGGCGTAGGTGAAGCCACCGGCCTGGACGGCGGCGACCACGTCGCCGTACGCGACCGGGTCGACGACGACGGCCACGCTCGGGTGGTTCTTCGCCGCGGCACGGACCATCGAGGGGCCGCCGATGTCGATCTGCTCGATCACCGCGTCCGGTCCGGCGCCTGACGCAACCGTGTCCGCGAACGGGTACAGGTTGACGACCACGAGCTCGAACGGCTGCACGCCGAGCTGAGCGAGCTGGTCGAGGTGGTCCTGCTTGCGCGTGTCCGCGAGGATCCCGGCGTGCACGCGCGGGTGCAGCGTCTTGACGCGACCCTCGAGGCACTCGGGGAAGCCCGTGAGGTCCTCGACCTTGGTCACGGGGACACCGGCTGCGGCGATCGTGGACGCGGTCGAGCCGGTCGAGACGAGCTCGACGCCCGTGGCGTGCAGGGCCGTGGCGAGCTCGACGAGGCCGGTCTTGTCGTAGACGCTCAGCAGTGCGCGGCGCACGGGGCGCTGGGCGTCGTCGGCGATCTGGACAGCGCCGGTGGCGGGGGCGGCGGGCGAGGTTGCGGACATCGAGGGGCTCCTGTGGGTCGTCAGCGGGTCGCGGGAAGATACCGGTCACCCAGGCGCCCAGGCGGACGACGCACCAACAGGTCGTTCGGACGCTCCCCGGTGGTCGTTCCCACCCTCGCCAGTCGCGGCCGCCTCCGATCCTACCGCGCCCCGGGGTGGGCGGTCCGGGGCGCGGCAGCCCGACGGCGGGCCGTCGTCAGGCGACGACGTCCGAGGCCAGCAGCTCGTCGAGGCGGTCGTAGCCCTCGCTCATGCCGTCGGCCATGCCCGAGCCGACCATGGCGTCGCGGGACTCGACCGACTGGTGGACCGAGCGCGTGACGATCCTGGTCCCGCCGCCCGGCAGGTCCTCGAACGTGACCTCGTCGAGGCTCACGTGCCCGGGGGCACCTGCGAACTCGAAGGTCTGGACGGCCCGGGTGTCCGGCACGACCGAGTGGAACGTGCCGAAGAACCCGTACTCCTCCTCGCCCGCGCGGTGCGCGTAGGCCCACGAGCCGCCCGTGCGGGCGTCCCAGTGGTCGAGGACCATCTCGTAGCGACGGGGACCGAGCCACTGCGTGACGAGCGTGGGGTCGGTGAAGGCCCGGAACACGAGGGGCCGCGGGGCGTCGACGTCGCGCACGACCTCGATGAAGGGCGTCCCCGGAGGGGCCGTGACGGTCGTGGGGTGCGTGTGGCTCATGACTGCTCCTTCGATGGGTCCGACGACGGTGCCTGGAGCCGCCCGAGGAGGGCGTCGAGCCGGCGGTACTGCCGCTCCGCGGTGAGCCGGTACTCGTCGATCCACGCCGTGAGCCGTTCGAGCGCGCCGGGGTCGAGGTGGCAGGGTCGTCGTTGGCCGTCCCGGCTACGGGTGATGAGGCCCGCGGTCTCGAGGACCTGGATGTGCCGGGAGACGGCCTGCTTCGTGATGGGGAAGGGTGCGGCGAGCTCGTTGACCGTGGCCGGCCCCCTGGACAGCGTGGCGACGATGCTCCGGCGGACCGGGTCGGCCAGCGCGAGGAACGCGCGGTCGAGGTCGTCGGTGCCTGACTCGTCGTGCGGGTCGTCCAGGAGGGTCATGTCGGCCTGCTCGTCGTGATCAACAGTTATGTTGATCAACATACTCATTGAGTATGCGCTCGGTCAAGAGGTCGGGGCAGCCGGTCTGCCGCGAGACGGCACGTCAGCCCAGCAGCGCCCGGCGGCCCTCGACCCGCAGCCCCTCGCGCGCCGCACGGCCGACCGTCTCGACCAGCAGCGCCCGCTCGGCGACCTTGATGCGCTCGTGCAGCGCCTGCTCGTCGTCGGAGTCCTCGACGACCACCGTCGCCTGGGCGATGATCGGCCCGGTGTCCACGCCGTTGTCGACCACGTGGACCGTGCACCCCGTGACCTTGACGCCGTACGCGAGCGCGTCGCGGACCCCGTGCGCGCCCGGGAAGGACGGCAGCAGCGCCGGGTGCGTGTTGATCGTCCGGCCCGCGAACCGGTCCACGAACGTGGGGCTCAGGATGCGCATGAAGCCCGCGAGGACCACGAGGTCGGGCGAGAAGACGGCCACGGCCTCCGCGACGCCGTCGTTCCACGCATCGCGGTCCGCGAAGTCGCCCGGTGCGACGACGACCGACGCGACCCCCGCCTCGCGCGCCAGGTCGAGCGCGCCCGCGCCCGGCTTGTCCGTGACGACACCCACGACCCGCGCCCCGTAGGCGGGGTCCTCGTGCGCCGCGAGCAGCGCCGCGAGGTTGCTGCCCGCCCCCGAGACCAGGACGACGACCCGCGCCGCGCTCGTCGTGTCGATGGGCTGACCGGAAGGTGTGCGCACGGTGCTCCTCGGAGGCGTCGGCAGTGGTGGAGAATGGGGGAGAAAAGCCAGGTACCACCCTAGTCCGCGCCGGACAGGTGCCGGTCTGCTCCCCCGCCCCCGGGCGGAGAGCTCCCGCCGGTCCGCCCGTCGCCACCCGCGAAGCACCGAGGAGCTGCCCATGGGCAACCCGTACGCGCCCCCACGTCCCGGCGCCCAGAAGCCGACCGACGAGGCGCGGAAGCCCACCCCTCCCCCGGTGCAGGGGCCTCCTGCTCCCCCGCCCACGACGTCCCGCCCGGTCAGGTCCGCCCAGGCCGCCCCGGCGGCGGTCCTCCCGCGCCGGGCGAGCCTCCCGTGCCCGTCGACCCCGACACGCTGCGCGCGACCACGCGACAGGTGCTGCACTTCGGGCTGCTCATGCTCGTCACGCTCGTCACGAGCTCGCTCGCGTTCCCGTGGCGGGTCTCGAGCCTCTTCTTCGCGGCCGTGACCATCGTGTTCGGGGTCCGCGCGATGCGTGCGGTGTGGCGCGCCCGCCTGGGCGGCGCGCTGCTGCCCGCGGTGGCCGTCGGCCTGGGCCTGACCGCGACCATGTCGCTGTCGATGCTCGGCGGCCTCGCGATGTGGGACGTCGAGCTCGACAACCAGCAGTGCCTCGACGGCGCCATCACGGTCGCCGCGCAGCAGGAGTGCGCCGTGCAGTACGAGCAGGCGCGCGAGGAGTGGACCAAGGACCGGCTGGGGCGCTAGGCCCGGCCCGCGCCCGGGACCGGTCTCCGCCCCTGGCGAGGTCAGCCGACGGGCGCGGTGCCGTCGGGCGCGGCTGCGTCGTCGGGCGCGGTGTCGTCGTGACGGTGCCGCACCCGTTCGGTGACGGCGGCCTTGCCCCACGCCAGGGCGAGCGCCGCGCCTCCTGCGATCTCCGCGGCGACGACACCCCCGGCGAGCAGCGGTGGCGCGCCCACCTGGGCCATGCGCCCGGGACCGACGGCGCCACCCGCCAGGACCTGCAGCACCACCACGAGCAGTCCCGCGGTCAGGGCGACGCCCACGAGCGCGAGACCGAGGTCCGTCCAGCGGGCGTCGTGCCGCCCGCACCGGCGCCACACGAACACCCCTGCCACGATGCCCATGACGACGACGAGCACCGGGGCGAACGAGGCGAGGACCGTCGTCCACTCGGGTCCTGGCAGGGCCCCGAGGATCGGGACGGCGGGCAGCGCGCCGGGCTCGGAGGCGCTCGTCGTGAAGCTGCTCCCCTCGCCCACGACGAAGCCGGGGCCGGCGATCCAGGAGCTCACCCAGAGCACCAGGTTCGGGACGACCGCGAGCTGCGAGACGGCCAGGATCAGTCCCCCGAGCAGGCCCGGCGCGAGACCGACGACGATGTCCCCCGACGTCGCCCGACCGGCGACGACCCAGGCGCCGACGACGATGCTCGACGTCCCGATCAGCAGGGCCAGGCCCAGCAGGCCCGCGCGGGCACCGAGCCGCACGACGGGCGGGACGTACGGGTCGAGGAGCGCGGTCAGGTCGGCGATCCTCGGGGCGTCGGGACGCGACAGGATCCCGGCACCGAGGCCGATCCCCGCGACGACCGCACCACCCAGCAGCGCGAACAGGACGTCCCACCCCGGTGCAGATCCCGCGAGCAGAGCGATCACGAGCGTGGCGACGGCGTAGACCCCGACCCCGACGGCCCACGCCGACGTCGCGGTGTGCGCGGAGCGGCGGGCAGACGCGAAGCACGTGAAGGCGACGAGGAACGTGAGCCCGAGCGGCACCACCGTGATCGAGGTGCCTGCGGCCGCGAGCGGGACCCCGTGCGCCAGGAGCCAGAACCCGGCGGCGACCGACACCGACTGCCCCCAGCCCCCGGCGTCGCCGTCGCCCGGCCCCGCGGAGGACGCGAGGAACGCCGCGACGGCCGGCAGGATCACCACGGCCAGCGAGAGGGCGAGCGCCTGGAGCGCGGCGACCACGCCGGAGATCCAGCGCCGAGGGGCTTCGAGGGGACGGCGAGGACCGCGGGCGGGCTCCTCGACCGTGCGGGGTGCCCGTCGCCCGGCGACGGACTGGGTGGGCGTGGTCATGGTCTCCATCGTCGTCGATCGGTCGGCCCTGGCGGTGCAGGTCGGGCGGCGCGCCCGCGATCGGCGCACCTGGCCCGGCGCGTGCCCGGCAAGAACAGGGTACGCCGACGGCGCCCGGCCGAAGGGTGGCCGGGCGCCGTCGGGCGTGCCGAGCGGGTGCTCAGCGGAGCGTGATCAGGAGAGGATCTCGCGCATGAGAGCGGCGGTCTCGGACGGCGTCTTGCCGACCTTGACGCCCGCGGCCTCGAGGGCCTCCTTCTTGGCCTGCGCGGTGCCCGAGGAGCCGGACACGATGGCGCCGGCGTGGCCCATGGTCTTGCCCTCGGGAGCCGTGAAGCCCGCGACGTAGCCGACGACCGGCTTGGTCACGTGCGCCTGGATGTACGCCGCTGCACGCTCCTCGGCGTCGCCACCGATCTCGCCGATCATGACGATCGCCTCGGTGTCGGGGTCGGCCTCGAACGCCGCGAGGGCGTCGATGTGCGTGGTGCCGATGATCGGGTCGCCGCCGATGCCGATCGCGGTCGAGAACCCGAAGTCACGCAGCTCGTACATCATCTGGTAGGTCAGCGTGCCGGACTTCGAGACGAGCCCGATCTTGCCGGGGCCGGTGATGTCGGCCGGGATGATCCCGACGTTCGACTTCCCGGGGCTGATGATGCCCGGGCAGTTGGGGCCGATGAGGCGGACGCCCTTGGCCTCGGCCAGGGTGAAGAACTCCGCGGAGTCCGCGACGGGGACGCCCTCGGTGATGATGACGGTCAGCGGCATGCCGGCCTCGATGGACTCGACGACCGCGGACCTCGTGAACGCCGGGGGCACGAAGATCACGGAGACGTCGGCGCCCGTGGCGCCGATCGCCTCGGCGACGGACCCGAAGACGGGGACGTCGACAGTGCCCTCGTCGCCCCCGCCCTTCGGGAAGGCGACCGAGGTGCCGGCCTTGCGCGGGTTCACGCCGCCCACGATGTTGGTGCCGGAGGCCAGCATGCGCGTCGTGTGCTTCTGGCCCTCCGAACCCGTCATGCCCTGGACGATGACCTTGGAGTCCTCGTTGATGAAGATTGCCATGTCTGTCTGTTTTCTCTCTCGGTCTCGGGTCAGGAAGCGGCGTTGGCCAGCTCGGCAGCCTTGTCGGCGCCGCCGTCCATCGTCTCGGCCAGGGTGACGAGCGGGTGGTTCGCCTGGGCGAGGATCGCGCGCCCCTCCTCGACGTTGTTGCCGTCGAGACGGACGACGAGCGGCTTGTTCGCCTCGTCGCCGAGGATCGCGAGCGCCTGGACGATGCCGTTGGCGACCTCGTCGCACGCCGTGATGCCGCCGAAGACGTTCACGAACACGCTCTTGACCTGCTCGTCGTTGAGGATGACGTCCAGGCCCGCGGCCATGACGGCTGCGGACGCGCCGCCGCCGATGTCGAGGAAGTTGGCGGGCTTGACGCCGCCGTGCTGCTCACCCGCGTACGCGACGACGTCGAGCGTGCTCATGACGAGGCCCGCGCCGTTGCCGATGATGCCGACCTGGCCGTCGAGCTTGACGTAGTTGAGGTCGTTCTCCTTGGCCTTGGCCTCGAGAGGGTCGGCCGCGTCCTTGTCCTCGAGCGCCTCGTGGTCCGCGTGGCGGAAGCCGGCGTTCTCGTCGAGGGTCACCTTGCCGTCGAGCGCGACGATCGAGCCGTCCTCGGTGCGGACCAGGGGGTTGACCTCGACCAGGGTCGCGTCCTCCTCCTTGTAGACGGTCCACAGCTTCTGGATGACGTCGGCGACCTGCGCCTTGATGTCGTCGGCGAACCCGGCGGCGGCGACGATCTCGTCGGCCTTCGCCTGGTCGATGCCGACGGTCGGGTCCACGGCGACCTTCGCGAGAGCCTCGGGGCGCTCGACCGCGAGGACCTCGATCTCCATGCCGCCCTCGACGCTCGCCATGGCGAGGTACGAGCGGTTGGCCCGGTCGAGGAGCACCGAGAAGTAGAACTCCTCGGCGATCTTCGCGCCGGCCGCGATCATGACGCGGTGGACCGTGTGGCCCTTGATGTCCATGCCGAGGATCTCGGACGCCTTCTCGGCGGCCTCCTCGGGCGAGTGGGCGAGCTTGACGCCGCCCGCCTTGCCACGTCCTCCGGTCTTGACCTGGGCCTTGACGACCACGGTCCCGCCACCGAGCTTCTCAGCGCCCTCGCGAGCCTCTTCGGGGGTCGTGGCGACCACGCCGCCCAGCACGGGAACCCCGTGCTTCTCGAAGATGTCGCGCGCCTGGTATTCGAACAGGTCCACCCTGTGTCGTCCTTCCATCTGACTGCCTGACCGGCCTACCGATGTCTCGACATCGAGACATCCCGTCACAGGGTAGCCCGGCGACACGCCGTGACCTACCCGGGGCGGCCCGTCACCCGGGCCCGGCGCTGTCTCGTTGGCCACACCCCCGGCGCGCCCGCAGGCGGTCGGGCGCCCGCCACGGCACGCCCGGTAGGCGCCGGGGCGCGGCCGGGAAAGGGGCCCTGACCTGCCCGACGGCGCCGCTCGCCCAGGGCGGGCGGGTGCCGTCGAGCAGGCCCGGAGGACCTACGCCTCGTCGGTCCCGGCGGCGAGGAGGGCGGCGTCCTCCTGCGCGTTGCGCTCGGACTGTTCGTGCGCGCTCGGCATGAGCTCCCGACGGGCGGCCTCGGGGTCCTCGGCCCGCAGGCGCCGGATGTACCGCTCGTACCAGGCGAGGGCCGCTCCGAGGAACACCACCACACCGCCGACGTTGTAGACGAGCGTGAGCCACAGTGCCTGGTCCTCGGGGAACGTCGCTGCCACGAAGCAGACCGTGAACAGCAGGACGAGGAACGTGGCGACGCCCAGCCCGAGGCCGCGACGACCCATCATGAAGCTGCGGCTGGCGGAGTCGTAGGACTTCCGCAGCTTCCAGTAGGCGACCAGGATGAGCGCCGGAGGGAGCAGCGCGGTCGCGGCCGTCATGTTGATCACGATCTTGAGCAGCGCGTCGATCGACGAGCCTGCTCCCAGCGTCGGGATGACGAGAAGCGGGACCACGATCGCGAACTGGATCCACGCCCCCCGCACGGGCACCCCCTGCTCGTTGAGGGCGACGACCTTGGGACCGAAGATCCCCTGCGGGATCTCGGAGAAGAAGATCTTGACGGGCGCCGAGGTCCAGATCATCAGTCCGCCCAGCGTCGCGGCGAGCATGATGACCCCGACGATGCGGATCGTGACGTCACCGGACATCCCGAAGTGCTCCGCGGCAGCCGCCATCGTCACGAAGACGCCGTTCTCGTAGCCGACCTCGCTCTTGTCGACGAACACGGCCATGAGCCAGGTCCCGACCGTGTAGACGAGACCGATCGTGAGACCGGCGATCACGATCGTCCGGACGAACGCCTTGGCACCGCCGCGCAGGTCGTTGAGGTAGACCCCGATGGACTCGGCCCCACCGACTCCCTGGATGATCCAGGCCAGGGTGCCGAGGAACGCCCAGGTCGTCAGGCCGGATCCTGGGTCGAGCTTCATCCCGGCGATGGACAGGTCGTTCGCGGGTGTGATCCCCCCGAGCAGCGCGACGACGGCGCCCACGATGAAGACCACCGCCATCCCCAGCATGAGGGTCGCACCGAACGAGGTGACCTTGCCGATCCACTTCGCCCCTCGCGTGGAGACCCACGTGGCGAGGAAGAAGAGGGTGATCGAGAAGACGGCGATCGCCCAGGACTCCACCTGGACGCCTCGGCCCAGGATCATGTAGACCGCGTAGACGAGCACCAGCGGCAGCAGGGAGATGAAGTAGAACAGGTTCACGAACCAGTAGCAGAAGGCGGTGAAGAACGCCCAGCGCCCGCCGAGCGAGGAGCGCACCCACTGGTAGACGCCGGACTCCGAGTTGCGGTTGAGGCTGACGAACTCGGCGATGATCAGCGTGAACGGGATGAAGTACACGATCGTGGCGACGAAGAAGGCCGGGGCCGCCAGCGTGCCGATCGAGACGTAGTTGTTGATGACGTTGCGGAAGTTGAACACTGCCGCGATGACCATGGTGAACAGGATGAATCCACCGATGTTCTTGCGATCGTTCATGGCTCGTGCTTTCTCGAGAGGAAGACAGGGGAAGGCGGCGGTCGCCTACTTGTTGTGGAAGGTCGCGCCCTCGACGGTGAGGCGGACGACCAGGAGGTCTGCGGTCGTGGTCGGCTCGCGCCGCCACGCGTGATCGATCGGCACCGCGAGGATCTGCCCGGGAGACACGGTCACGACGTCCCCGCCACCGGGGACCGGTGCGAACGTCTCGCGGTCCGACAGGTCGCTGTAGGGCATGACCGGGACGAGGCCCGTGCGGGGCACGAGCTCGACCCGGACCTCGCCGTCGAGCACGGCGAGCACCGTCTGGTACCGCCGGTGCGCCACGAGCGCGCCGTCACCGTGGGCGGTGGCGCTCTCGCGCCAGTAGGTCAGCGAGTCACCGACCGAGTGCGCGACACCGGGCCGGACGGCGCGCGCGTTGTCCAGCGCCGAGAGGAGCCGCACCCACTTGGTGACACCGGAGCGACCGGTCGCGAGGTCCTCCCTCGAGGAGAAGAGGGTCATGACAGTGCCTCCGTCGTCGAGGCGCGTGGAGTCGCCGGTCCGAGAGCGGGATGGGCGGCCCGGAGCCCGCGGGCGACGAGCCCTGGGTCGACGTCGCCCGCGTTGAGCGGAGCCATGAGCAGGGAGTAGCTGAAAGGCTCGAACCGCACGCGGTATCCGTCCAGGACCTCCGAGCCCCACGAGTTGGACCCGAGGCCGAGCACGGCGTGGTCGAGGTTGACCGTGATCGCGTCCGGGTCCGGGACGAGGTCGGTCACGTGCCGCGCGGCGTCGATCTGCTCACCCGAGTAGGGCCACGACGACCAGCTCAGCGGAGACCGCTCGGCCCCCACCAGCAGCCCGCGACCGTGTCGGTCGCGGTGCATGACCCAACGCACGTCCTCGTGGTTCGCACAGTCCTGCGGCACGACGTACGGCGTGAACATCTCCGCGACGGTCGTCGTGTACCGCCCGACCACCTGAGCCGTGCGCGAGTCCGGATAGTTCTCACCCGGGCCACGCCCGTAGAACTCGACCTGGTCGCAGTCCGACGGAAGTCCGAGCTCGAGACCGATCCTGGGCACGATGTCCGTGTAGTCGCCGTAAGGTTCGCCGGACAGCGCGAGGCGGGCGGCACCGTCGTCGAACAGCTCCCAGCGATAGGTCACCCGCATGCCCAGGTCGAGCGCCGGTGGCGCGAGCGTCGAGCGCACCTCCACGACGACGCGGTCGTCCCGCTGTTCGACCTGGACCGCCCGGGTCGACTCCTGCATGACCTGCAGGTGCCGGGGGTGCCACAGCGCCTCGTACTCCTGCTGGTGGTTGTCGACGAGCGGCTTCCACATCCGGAATCGGGGTGCACGCACCACGAGGTCGCGGCCGGCCCCCTGCCACCGCACGAGCCGCCCCGTGAACGTGTCGAAGGTCCAGGCGGACGAGCCCGCGCGGACCACGACCGTGTGCGCGTCCTCGGTCACCGTGAGCGGACGACGGCGCAGGAGCGGGGACGCCGGCGCTCCGGGCGAGGTGGGCGCGGACAGCGCCCCCAGCCCGTCCCCGGACACCGGGAGCTGGAACACGCCGAGGCGGGCGTGCGGCTCGGACCACGCCGTGGCGGTCCGGCGCAGCACGGACACCGTCCGCAGCACCTCCTGACCGTATCCGTCGATCGCGGCGGGGACCTCGACGACCGCACTCTCGCGCGGCGCGACCGGGCCCGCAGGGACGGTCAGCGAGTGCCGCACGACGCCGTCCACCCGGTCCTCGACGACGAGGTCGATGTCCTCGAGCGAGCTGAAGTAGAACCCGTTGCGGATCAGCAGACCGCCGTCGGCGGCCTCCACCTTCACGGGGCAGACGACCTGCGCGTACTCGGTCAGGCCCGGACTGGGCTGCTGCCAGGGGAACACGAGACCGTCGATGCAGAAGTTCCCGTTGTTGGGGTAGTCGCCGTGGTCTCCCCCGTAGGTGTGCCGGACGCCGCCGTCCGCGGTGACGTCCCGCAGACCGTGGTCGCACCACTCCCACACGAAGTGGCCCTGGATGGAGTCCCAACGGTCGAAGACCTGCTGGTACTCCGAGAGCCCGCCCGGTCCGTTGCCCATCGCGTGCCCGTACTCGCACAGGATGCGGGGCTTGTGGTGCGGGTGCTCCCCGAAGTCGTTCATCTGGGAGACCCGTGAGTACATGGTCGAGATGACGTCGACGTCCCGGCCGTCCCGGTCCTCCTCGTAGTGCACGGGCCGTGTGGGGTCGAGCTCCTTGCACCGCTGGTACATCGCGGTGATGTTGCACCCGTCGCCGGACTCGTTGCCGAGCGACCACAGGACGATGCTCGGATGGTTGCGCTGGGCCAGCACGTGCCGTTCGATGCGGTCGACGTACGCGTCCCGCCACACGGGGTCGTCGGTGAGCCTGCCGATGTCCCCGACGTTGGCGAAGCCGTGCGACTCGAGGTCCGTCTCGGCGACCACCAGCAGGCCGACCTCGTCGCACAGCCCGTAGAAGCGGGGGTCGTTCGGGTAGTGCGCGGTGCGGACGGCGTTGATGTTGTGCCGCTTCATCATCTCCAGGTCACGGCGCACACGGTCGATCCCGACGGCACGTCCGGACCGGTCGTCGTGGTCGTGCCGGTTGACACCGTGCATCGCGAAGTACGAACCGTTGAGCAGCAGCAGCCCGTCGCGGATGGTCAGGTCGCGGAACCCGAACCGGACGCTGACGTACTGAGTCGTCCGGCCCTCGTCGTCGCGCACGTCGAGGTCGAGACGGTGCAGCACCGGCTGCTCGGGGTTCCACCACGCGACGTCGTCGAGAAGGGCGTCCACGTCGACGTCACCGCCTGGCGCCACGGACTCGCCCGACGCGAGGACACGCCCGCCGTCGAGGGTCCGCACCGCCCAGGCGATGCTCCCTGACCCGGTCCCGGGCTCGGTCACGAGATCGAGGCCGACCGTCAGGTGCGCAGTCCCGTCGGGCAGCCGGTCGGTCCGGACGACGTAGTCGCGCAGGTGCGTCGCCGGGCGGACGTAGACGTAGAGGTCGCGGAAGATGCCGGACGCCCACCACATGTCCTGGTCCTCGATGTACGTCGAGTCGGCGAACTGGAGCACCGTCAGCGTCACGAGGTTACGTCCGTCGTGAGCGGCGTCGGTGATGTCGAACTCCGCACACAGGCGCGACCCCTTGGACCACCCGACCTCGGTCCCGTTGACGTGCACCTCGACGTAGGCCTCGACACCGTCGAGGCGCAGGATGCGCCGCGAACCCGCAGGCTGAGGGTCGAGCTCGACGTCGAACTGGTAGACACCCGTCGGGTTGTCCGACGGGACGTGCGGGACGTCGATGGGGAACGGATAGCCCTCGTCGGTGTACTGGAGCCGCCCGAACCCGTCGATCTGCCACAGGTGGGGCACCGACAGGACGGACCACCCCTGCACGACCTCGCCCTGCGCGGTCCGTGCCGGTTCGGCGCGATCGGCGGTCGTCACGCGCCCCGGATGGTCGTAGTAGCGGAAGCGGCACTGCCCCGACAGGGACGTGAACCCCTGGGAGAGCCCCCGATGCCCGGTGGCCGCGGCCACCGAGGAGTCGTAGCCGAAGAAGTAGGCATGGCCCGGAAGCCGACAGGAGCCCGTGGTGGTGGGGTCTTCCCACCTGAGCGTTGTCATGCGTGACACCTCGTTCTCGTCGTCGAGAGCGTGCCGGCCACCTGCCGGCACATCCGGCACGTCCCATCGGTCCGACGTCGGGCCGACTCGTGGTGTTACCGGTAACTTGGCCGCGACGTTACCGGTAACAATCCTCGTCCGCAAGCGACTCGTCCCGCTGCTTCGGCGGTAGACTCACCGAAACCAGGAAGGTCCGGAGTCCCACGACTCGGCGGCCGTGATCGAGGAGGTGTCGATGGCGGTCGCCCGCCCCAGGAAGGCCACCATCCGGGACGTCGCCGCCCGCGCGGGGGTCTCGCACATGACGGTCTCCCGCGTCCTGAACGGCTCACCGAACGTCGGGGCCGAGCGCGAACGAGCAGTGCGCGAGGCCATCGAGTCGACCGGCTTCATCGCTTCCGCCCGCGCGCGTCAGCTCGCCACGGGCACCGCCGAGGCGTATGCCGTCGCCCTGACCGAGCCGCTCGACGAGCTGCTGACCGACCCGACCTACGCCGCCGTGCTCAAGGGCATCACCGACGCGCTGACCCCGACGCCCGTCGTCCCCGTCCTCTTCACCATGGCGACGAGCGAGGAGCGGGCGAAGGGGATGCGCCTGTTCAAGCGCGGCGCGGTCGACGCTGTCATCCACCTCTCGCCGTACGTCGACGACGGGATGCTCGACGACCTGCGGGACGCCCACGTACCGGTGGTGCTGTGCGGTCAGCTGGGCGACCTGGACAAGGCCGCCTTCGCCTCGGTCTACTCCGACGACGTGCTGGGCGCGACGCTGGCCGCCGAGCACCTGCTGGCCCGCGGCGCGACCGGCGTCGCGGCCATCATGGGGCCCGCCGGCAACCCCGCCACCCCGGACCGTGTCGAGGGCCTTCGTCGGACGCTGGGCGACCGGCTCCTGCCGACCGTCGCCCACGCGGGTTGGGACACGCCGGCCGGGTACCGGGCGGGCGTCGAGCTGTTGCGCTCGGCCGTTCCGTTCGACGCGGTCGCGTGCGGGAACGACCGGATCGCGGTCGGTGTCCTGCAGGCACTCCGCGACCACGGCCTGCGTGTGCCGGAGGACGTCCTGGTCATCGGTTTCGACGACCATCCTGTGGCGTCCTCGTCCAGGCCCCACCTCACCACGGTGCACCAGCCCTTCGACCGTCAGGGCAAGGTGGCGGTCGACCTCGCCGCCGAGATGGTGGCGGGCGGCCCCCCGCGCACGGTGGTCCTCACGCCGAACGTCGTCGAACGTGAGAGCACGCGGAGGCCGACGAGCGAGGCGGGGTCGCAGGCCGCCACGGACCCCGCACCCGTCGCCTAGAGCTTGGTGACGGGCGAGAAGCGCAGCAGGAGACGCTTGGTGCCGTCCGCACCGAAGTCGATCTTGGCGACCGCGTTGGTGCCCGCGCCCTCGACCGCGACGACCGTGCCGAGCCCGTAGGCGTCGTGCGTGACCTTGTCGCCGATCGCGAGCGAGGGGATGTCCCCCTCCTTGCGCGGGGTCGCCGAGCCGAACTTGGGCCCGTCCGGGTTGGGCGTGACCGAGCGCGTGCGGACCTGGCCGTTGCGCGAACCACCCGAGCCGTACCCGCCCGAACCCGAGCCCGACCCACCGCGCGAGCCGCCCGACGACGAGCCCCACCCGCCCGTGTAGCCGCCGGGACCGCGCAGGGTCGCCATGGACGACTCCTTGCGGCGCCAGTCCCACAGGTCCTCGGGGATCTCGTCGAGGAACCGGCTGGGCGGGAACTCGTTCGCCATGCCCCACGCCGAGCGCACCGCGGAGCGCGAGATGTAGAGCCGCTCCCGGGCGCGCGTGATGCCGACGTACGCGAGGCGTCGCTCCTCGGCGAGCTCGCTCTCGTCATGGAGCGAGCGCATGTGCGGGAACGTGCCGTCCTCCATGCCGCTGAGGAACACCACCGGGAACTCGAGGCCCTTGGCCGTGTGCAGCGTCATGAGCGTCACGACGCCGGGGTCGACGACGGGCTTGCCCTCGTGCCCCTCGTCGTCGCTCGACGGGATCTGGTCCGAGTCCGCGACGAGCGAGACGCGCTCCAGGAAGTCCGTGAGCGTGCCCTCGGGCTCGAGCTCGGTGAACTCGCTCGCGACCGCGTGCAGCTCGGCGAGGTTCTCGACGCGTGAGCCGTCCTGCGGGTCGTCGCTCGCCCGCAGCTCGGCGAGATAGCCCGAGCGGTCGAGGACGGCACCGAGGATCTCCGCGGGCGTCGCGCCCGTCGCGTACAGGTCGAGCAGCCCGTGGAACAGCTCGCGGAACGTGCGCAGCGGGTTCAGGGTCCGGGTCGTCATGCCCGGGATCTCCTCGGCCCGGTCCAGGGACGCCGCGAACGAGATGCGCTCACGTTCGGCGAACGCCGCGACCAGGGCCTCGGCGCGGTCTCCGAGCCCGCGCTTGGGCACGTTGAGGATGCGGCGCAGGTTCACGTCGTCGTCGGGGTTCGCGACGGCCCGCAGGTAGGCGATCGCGTCCTTGATCTCACGGCGCTCGTAGAAGCGCGTGCCGCCCACGACCTTGTAGGGCAGGCCGACGCGGATCAGCACCTCCTCCAGGGCACGGGACTGCGCGTTGGTCCGGTAGAAGATCGCGACGTCGCCCGGACGCACACCGTCCGAGTCGCCGAGGCGGTCGATCTCCTCGGCGATGAAGCGCGCCTCCTCGTGCTCGTTGTCCGCGACGTAGCCGATGATCTTGACGCCCGCCCCCGCGTCCGTCCACAGGCGCTTGGGCTTGCGGTCGATGTTGCGCGAGATGACCGCGTTCGCGGCCGAGAGGATGTTCTGCGTCGAGCGGTAGTTCTGCTCGAGCAGGATGGTGCGGGCGTTCGGGTAGTCGGCCTCGAACTCGAGGATGTTGCGGATCGTCGCGCCACGGAAGGCGTAGATCGACTGGTCGGCGTCACCGACGACCGTCAGCTCGCCGGGCGGGATGACGCCCGGTGCCCACGTGCCGTCCTCGCCCTGCACCTCCGGTGCGCTCGCCCCCGCGAGCTCGCGGACCAGGACGTACTGCGCGTGGTTGGTGTCCTGGTACTCGTCGACCAGCACGTGCCGGAACCGGCGACGGTAGTGCTCCGCGACGGCCGGGAAGGCCTGCAGGAGGTTGACCGTGGTCATGATGATGTCGTCGAAGTCGAGCGCGTGGGCCTGCGCGAGGCGGGCCTGGTAGCGCGTGTAGACGTCCGAGAGGACCTGGTCGAACGCGTTGGCCGGACCACCGGCACCGGGTGCGCCGTCGGCCGCCGACGCGCCGCTCTCGCGCGCGTAGCGCTCGGGGTCGACCAGCTCGTTCTTGAGGTCCGAGATCTTGTTCGCGAGCGTCCGCGCCGGGTACTTCTTCACGTCGAGGTTGAGCTCGCGGCTCACGAGCGTGATGAGACGCTGGGAGTCCGCCGCGTCGTAGATCGAGAAGCTCGACTTGAGCCCGAGCGCCGAGGCCTCCTTGCGCAGGATCCGCACGCACGCCGAGTGGAACGTCGAGACCCACATGGACCGGGCCGCGGGACCGATGAGCGCCTCGACGCGCTCACGCATCTCCGCGGCGGCCTTGTTGGTGAACGTGATCGCGAGGATCTCGCCCGGCCGGGCCCGGCCCGTCGCGAGCAGGTACGCGATGCGGTGCGTCAGGACCCGCGTCTTGCCCGAGCCCGCACCTGCGACGATGAGCAACGGGCTGCCCGCGTGCACCACCGCCTCGCGCTGCTGCGGGTTCATGCCGTCGAGCAGCGAGTCCGCGTCGATGTGCGAGAACCCACCCGCGCGGTGGCCGTCCTCGTCGTGGCCCGCCGCGGCCCGCTCGGCCGCCCCGCGCCCTGGGCGAGCGGACGTCCGGGCGGAACCTCCGCCGTCGGGCGCCTCGTCCCACCGCGGCGCGGTGGTCGGCAGGCGCGACGAGTCCCCGAGGGACGCGAGGTCGAATCCGGGCAGCGGCAGGTTCTCGAAGAGCGATGTCATAGCCCTCCCAGCCTAGGCGTGCGCACCGACACTCCCCGCATCGGCGCGCGTCCCGCGACCCCGCACGACGCGCGTGCGCCCGGCGACCGATGACTTCGCTCCCCCGCCGCGGTCCTCCCCACGACGCCCTCCGCCGAGGACGCCCCGCTGCGAAGGAGGAATCATGACGACGACCCACTTCACCGGCCTGCACACGGTCGCGGTCCCGGTGCGCGACCAGGACGCCGCGCTCGCGTTCTACCGCGACACCCTGGGCTTCGAGGTCCGCATGGACGGCGACCTCCAGGAGGGCTTCCGCTGGATCGAGGTCGCCCCGCCCGGCGCCGCGGTCTCGGTCGCGCTCGTCCAGGAGGGCCAGGGGCAGGAGGCCGGGATCGACACGGGCATCCGCCTCGCGACCTCGGACGCCGCCGCCGACCACGCGACGCTCGGCGACCAGGGCGTGCGCGTCGAGGAGCTGCTGCGGTGGGACGGCGTCCCGCCCATGTTCTCGATGCGCGACCTCGACGGCAACGTGCTCTACGTGACGGAGATCTCGGTGGGCTGAACCGCCCGAGCAGCACCGGTGCCGCCGAGGACGGGGTTGCGGTCGTTCCGCGGCCCGGGACGACCGCAACCCCGTTCTCGGCCACCGGCCACCCTGCGACCACTCTCAGGGCTCCCGGGCGCACCCGACCACGCGCCGGATAGGGTCGTGACGTGAACGTCTTCGCCGATCCCGTGACACTGACCGGACCGCTCGTGCGCCTCGTCCCGCTGCGGGCGGACCACCACGACGCCCTCGTCGAGGCCGTGCGCGACGGCGAGCTGTGGAACGCCTGGTACACCTCGGTGCCGACCCCCGAGGAGATGGCGGTGTACATCCAGGACAAGATCGCCGCCCGCGAGGCGGGGACGGCCAACCCGTGGGTCGTGGTCCGCACCGCCGACGACCAGGTGCTGGGCGTCACGACGTTCCTCGGGATCGACCCCCTCAACCGGCGCGTCGAGATCGGCGCCACCTGGCAGCGTGCGGGAGCGCAGGGCACGGGCGCGAACCCTGCAGCGAAGCTCCTGCTGCTGGGCCACGCGTTCGACGACCTCGACGCGATCGCGGTCGAGCTGCGCACGCACTTCCACAACCGGCAGTCGCGCGCGGCGATCGAACGCCTGGGCGCCAAGCTCGACGGGGTGCTGCGCAGCCATCAGATCGGGTACGACGGCACGCTGCGCGACACCGTCGTCTACTCGATCACGGCCGCCGAGTGGCCGACCGTGCGGGTCGGGCTGGAGCACCGCCTACGGGCGCGGCTCGGGGACTGACCTTCTCCCACGTCCCCGACCGGACCCGACGAGGCGGTCGAGGCGGTCGAGGACGGGGTTACGGTCGTTCTGCTGCTCGGAACGGCCTCAAGCCCGTTCTCGGCGCCGTTCACGGCGCCGGCTCACGTCAGTGCGAGACCTACGCCCCAGGTCACGGCGGCGAGCAGCCCGCCCAGCAGCTGGACCACGATCGTGATGCCCGTGGCCTGCAGCGCGGCGACGGTCGCCCGCCACGCGGCGCGCCGGTCGCGGCGGCGGATCAGCTCGGCCACGAAGACCGCTGCCACGAAGCCGACGAACAGCCCGACCACGGGGATGACGAAGAAGCCCACGACACCCGCCAGACCGCCCCACGCGAGCGTCGACCACGGGACCTCGGCCCGCCGCATGTGCCGTCCGGCGAGCAGGAGCTGACCGCCCTCGGCCGCGACGATGAACGTGGCGGCCACTGCGAACACGACCCAGGCGGCCGTGCCGCCCGTCATGATCGCCCACACGAGGATGGCCCCTCCCACGAGGGTGTTGCCCGGCAGGACCTGCACGACGATCCCGGCCAGCCCGACCAGGATCACCAGGCCCACGACGATCTCTCCAGCGATGCTCACGGGTGACACCCTCGCACGTCGGAGGCGTCGCGTACGCACCACGACCGGGGCGGTGCCCGCGCGACGCCGTCACCCACGACGAACGAGCTCCCCGCACCCTGACGGGTACGGGGAGCTCGCCGGACTGCGCGACCCGAGGCCGACGACCCGGGGCCGGGGGGCCCGAGGCGGGCGGCACGCGCCAGGACCGGCAGGCAGGCCGGTGCGACGCGACGCGGCACCTAGACGAAGACCGCCACGATGATGTTGACCAGCGTGAGGCCACCGATCGAGTGCTTGAGCGCGGGCGAGATCTTGTCGCCCTGGCGCACGCCGACGAACGCGAGGACGGCGATGATCACGGCGATCACGAGCTTGATGCCGATCTTCATCATGCTGGGGCCGCCGTCGTCCCACATGCCGCTCATCTCGGCCACGCCGACCATGAGGATGCCCGCGACGGCGGCCGTCGCGGCACCGTGGAAGACGCCCTTGTTGAGCGCGGCGGACTTGAGCGACACGAAGTAGCCGCCGAGGACGATGGCCCAGCCGACGAAGTGCAGGACCGCGAACACGTTGTAGACGATTTCCATGGCCACATCCTAGTTTGCTGACGCGTCTGTCGGAAAAAGATCGGCGTGGCGCTGCTCACCCCCGGGCGCCGCTCCCCCCGGGGCGCCTGAACCATCGACGCCACACCGTCGCGCGCCACGGAAAGCCCTCGCTCCCCCGCGCGCCCCCGCCGTAGGGTCGGCGCCATGTCAGCCTTCGGCGCGTCCTGCGCGTTCTACAGCCGCCTCCGCCGCTCCTAGCGGCGGACCCCTCTTCTCGGCTCCGTCGCCCCGGTCCCTGCCGGAGCGGCCGTCTCGTGCTGCCCGGCGTCCACCCACGCCCCGGAGCCTCCCATGTCCCACCTCCCGTCCGACGGTCGTCACGAGCACGGCCAGAACTTCCTCACCGACCCCCGCGTCCCGGCGACGATGGTCGACCTGGTCGCCCGGACCTCCGGCCCGATCCTCGAGATCGGGCCTGGCGACGGTGCGATCACGGTGCCGCTCGCCCGTCTCGGCCGCCCGGTCGTCGCGGTCGAGATCGACGGGCGCCACGTCGCGCGCCTGCGCCGCCGCCTGGCCGGGCGGGCCGGCCCGTCCGCCCGGGTCGACGTCCGGCACGCCGACTACCTGCACTTTCCCCACCCCGCCGAGCCGCACGTGGTGGTCGGCAACGTCCCGTTCCACGTCACGACCGCGATCCTGCGCAAGCTCCTCGACGAGCCCGGTTGGTCGCACGCGGTCCTCCTCGTGCAGTGGGAGGTCGCGCGACGCCGGGCGGGGGTCGGCGGCGCGACCCTGCTCACGGCGCAGTGGTGGCCGTGGTTCTCGTTCGAGCTCCATGGCCGCGTCCCTGCCCGCGCGTTCCGCCCGTCCCCCGGGACCGACGGCGGCCTGCTGCGCGTGACCCGTCGCGCGCTGCTCCCGGCGGGCGACCGCGCCGCCTACCAGCGGTTCGTCGCCGACGTCTTCACGGGCCGCGGCCGCGGCCTGGCGGACGTCCTGCGCCGACGTGGCCTGCTCGACGACGACGCCGCGTCGCTGCTCGCGCGCGAGCGCCTCGGTTCGGCGCTGGCCCGGGAGCTCACGGTCCCGCAGTGGGTCGCCCTGTGGGGCGGCGTCCGGCCGGGTTCGGCACCGCGGCGCACGGCCGGAGCCCGCACGAGCGGGCAGCGGCGCTCACGGCACTGACTGCACCGACGACGACCGTCCGACGCCACGGCGTGGTGAGCGGGTCCGACGACGTCTCGGACCCGCTCACCCTCCCTCCACGGCCGCCGAAGTCTGAGACACCCATCCACCATGCGGACAGGGGGTGTTCATTCACCCGCTGCCTCTGTAGATTTCCCGCCATGACCACGGCAGCGCACCTCCTCCTCGTGACGGCACGTCACGAGTCGACGGCCTGCGCCCGCAACAGCTCCTGCTGTTGTTGTTGACCCGCGCCTGACTCAGCCCGAGCCGTCCTCGCCGACCGCTCGCCATCTTCCTGAGCCAAGGGCGCGCGTGGTCGGCCCTCAGCCCCCTCGTTCCTTGCTGAGTCCTTCGGTCCGCGTGCCCACGTCCCCCCACGAGGAGCACGATGACGCCGCCGAACACCGCCACTGACGCGACCCCCGTCGCCGGTCAGCCGGCGGGCAGCAGCACCACCGCACCAGCCGACACGGCCGCCGGCACCGCGGCCACCCCGCACGTGCCCGACGCCGCCGCTCGCCCCGAGCGCCCGGCCCGCCCAGCGCGCGTCGCCCGGCCCAACGGCCAGTGGGCCGTCGACGGCAAGGAGCCGCTCAACGGCAACGAGAAGTGGAAGCAGGAGGACGGCGGCCTCTCGGTGCGCCAGCGCATCGAGGACGTCTACTCCCGTGAGGGCTTCGACTCGATCACGGGCGACGACCTGCACGGACGCTTCCGCTGGTGGGGCCTGTACACGCAGCGCAAGCCCGGGATCGACGGCGGGCGCACCGCGGCGCTCGAGCCGCACGAGCTCGAGGACAAGTACTTCATGCTCCGCGTGCGCATCGACGGCGGCGCGGTCACGACCGAGCAGCTGCGCGTCATCGCGGACATCTCGCGCGACTTCGGCCGCGACAGCGCCGACATCACGGACCGCCAGAACATCCAGCTCCACTGGGTCGAGGTCGAGGACGTGCCCGAGATCTGGCGGCGGCTCGAGTCGGTGGGCCTGCAGACGACCGAGGCGTGCGGCGACGTCCCGCGCGTGGTCCTCGGCAGCCCGGTCGCCGGGATCGCGGCGGACGAGCTGATCGACCCCGCCCGGGTCATCAAGGAGATCACCGACAAGTACATCGGGGTCCCCGAGCTCGCCAACCTGCCCCGCAAGTTCAAGACCGCCGTGACGGGCCACCCCTCCCAGGACGTGGTCCACGAGATCAACGACGTGGGCTTCGTCGCGCTCGAGCACCCCGAGCTCGGCGTCGGCTTCGACCTGTGGGTCGGTGGCGGCCTGTCCGCGAACCCCCGCCTCGGTGAGCGCCTCGGCGCGTTCGTCGCCGAGGAGCAGGTGGCCGACGTGTGGCACGGGGTCGTCCAGATCTTCCGCGACTACGGCTACCGCCGGCTGCGCAACAAGGCCCGCCTGAAGTTCCTGCTCGCCGACTGGGGGCCGGCGAAGTTCCGCGAGGTCCTCGAGACCGAGTACCTGGGCTACGCGCTGCCCGACGGCCCGCCCGCCCCGCAGCCTTCCCAGCCGGGCGACCACATCGGTGTGCACAAGCAGAAGGACGGCCTCAACTACGTCGGCGCCGCGCCCTACGTCGGGCGCGTCTCGGGCAGCATCCTCGCGGCCGTCGCGGACCTCGCCGAGTCGGCCGGGTCCCACCGCGTGCGGTTCACGCCGCACCAGAAGCTGCTCGTGCTCGACGTCCCCGACGAGCACCTCGAGCGCGTCGTGTCCGGGCTCAAGGAGCAGGGCCTCGACGCGAACCCGAGCCCGTTCCGCCGCAGCACCATCGCGTGCACGGGCATCGAGTACTGCAAGCTCGCGATCGTCGAGACCAAGGGCGCCGCGACGCGCGCGATCGACGACCTCGAGAAGCGCCTCGGCGACCTGTCCACGATGAAGCCGCTCTCGCTGCACATCAACGGCTGCCCCAACTCGTGCGCCCGCATCCAGACCGCGGACATCGGCCTCAAGGGCCAGCTCGTGATGGACGACGACGGCAACCAGGTCCCTGGCTTCCAGGTCCACCTGGGCGGCGGCCTGACCTCGGACGACCGCGCGGAGGCCGGCCTCGGCCGCACCGTGCGCGGCCTCAAGGTCACCAACGACGACCTGCCCGAGTACGTCGAGCGCGTCGTGCGCCAGTTCGAGAAGGAGAAGGACGGCGAGGAGAGCTTCGCCCAGTGGGCGCACCGCGCGGACGAGGAGTCGCTGCGATGAGCGGGACGACCACGGACCCGGGTGGGGCCGTGCACCCGGTGGGAGCTGCGCCGTCGGGCACGGCGGGCACGGCGGGCACGGCCGGTGCGCCGACCGGCGGCGACCCGCTGGCCGCGCTGCGCGCCGCCGCCAAGGCACGCACCGAGGCGCGCGCCGCGTCCAAGGCCGCGCACGCCGCCCGGCGCACCGAGAACGCCCGCCCCAGGCGGTCGGCCGAGGAGCTGCGAGCGATCGTCGAGCGCGGTCAGGCCGAGCTGCACGGGCGAGGGACGCCCGGCGCCCTGGACGGCGACCACCCGGAAGCGACCGCCGAGCAGGTCGTCGCGTGGGCCGTGCGCGAGTTCGGCGACGCGATCGCGGTCGCGTGCTCGATGGCCGACGCGGTCCTGCCGCACGTCGTCGCGCAGCAGGCACCCTGGGTCGACGTCCTGTTCCTCGAGACCGGCTACCACTTCCCCGAGACCTCGGGCACGCGCGACGCCGTCGAGCAGCAGATGGAGGTCACGATCGTCGACGTCCTGCCACAGCTCACCGTGGCCCAGCAGGACGCGGCGCACGGCAAGGACCTCTGGTCGCGCGACCCCGCTGCGTGCTGCGCGATGCGCAAGGTCGAACCTCTGACCCGCACGCTCGGCGAGTACGAGGTCTGGGTCACGGGCGTGCGCCGCGACGAGGCCCCGACCCGCACCAACACCCCGCTCGTGACCTGGGACGAGAAGAACGGGCTGGTCAAGATCAACCCGCTCGCCGCCTGGTCCTTCGACGACCTGCTCGGCTACGCCGCCGACCACCAGGTGATCCTGAACCCGCTCCTGAACGACGGGTACCCGTCGATCGGCTGCGCGCCCTGCACGCGCCGCGTCGCCCCCGGCGAGGACCCGCGCGCAGGCCGCTGGGCCGGGCTCGACAAGACCGAGTGCGGGCTCCACGTATGAGCGCCGTGACCACGCACCACCAGACGGTGCCCACCGACGTGCCGACCGACCACCCCACGCACCCCGACGAGAAGAGCGACGCCTTGACCGCCCCCCTCGCCCCACCGGCCTCCCCCACCGAGACCGCAGAGACCGCCTCCACCTACCGCCTCACGCAGCTCGAGTCCCTCGAGTCCGAGGCCATCCACATCATCCGCGAGGTCGTCGCGGAGTTCGAGCGCCCCGTGCTGCTCTTCAGCGGCGGCAAGGACTCGGTCGTCATGCTGCACCTGGCGACCAAGGCGTTCTGGCCCGCCCCCGTGCCGTTCCCGCTGCTGCACGTCGACACCGGGCACAACTTCCCCGAGGTCCTCGCGTACCGCGACGCGACGGTCGAGCGCCTCGGCGCCCGCCTCGAGGTCGCGAGCGTCCAGGACTACCTCGACGACGGCCGCCTCCTGGAGCGCGCCGACGGCACGCGCAACCCGCTCCAGACCCAGCCGCTGCTCGACGCCATCACGGGCCACAAGTTCGACGCCGTGTTCGGTGGCGGGCGCCGCGACGAGGAGAAGGCGCGCGCCAAGGAGCGCGTCATCTCGCTGCGCGACGAGTTCGGCCAGTGGGACCCGCGCAACCAGCGCCCCGAGCTGTGGAACCTGTACAACGGCCGCCACCGCCCGGGCGAGCACGTCCGCGCGTTCCCGCTGAGCAACTGGACCGAGCTCGACATCTGGCGCTACATCGCGGCCGAGAAGATCGACCTGCCCAGCCTGTACTACGCCCACGAGCGCGAGGTCTTCGAGCGCGACGGCATGCTGCTCGCCGTCGGGCCGTACTCCCAGCCCCGCAACGACGCCGAGGCAGCGAACGTGCGCACCGAGACCGTGCGCTACCGGACCGTGGGCGACATGTCGTGCACGGGCGCTGTCGAGAGCACGTCCTACACGGTCGACGACGTCATCACCGAGGTCGCCGCGACCCGCATCACCGAGCGCGGCGCCACGCGCGCCGACGACCGGATCTCCGAAGCCGCCATGGAAGACCGCAAGAAGGAGGGGTACTTCTAGTGAGCGCCACCACCACGCACCCGCTGCCCACGAGCACCCTGCTGCGCCTCGCGACCGCCGGGTCCGTCGACGACGGGAAGTCGACCCTCGTCGGCCGCCTGCTGTTCGACTCCAAGTCCGTCCTCGCGGACCAGCTCGACGCCGTCGAGCGCGTCTCGCGCGACCGCGGCCTCGCCACGGCCGACCTCGCGCTGCTGACCGACGGCCTGCGCGCCGAGCGCGAGCAGGGCATCACGATCGACGTCGCCTACCGCTACTTCGCGACCGCCAGGCGCTCGTTCATCCTGGCCGACTGCCCCGGGCACGTGCAGTACACGCGCAACACCGTCACGGGTGCGTCCACGGCCGACGTCGTCGTGCTGCTCATTGACGCCCGCAAGGGCCTCCTGGAGCAGACACGCCGCCACCTCGCCGTCGCGAGCCTCCTGCGGGTCCCGCACGTGATCGTGGCCGTCAACAAGATCGACCTCGTCGACTACAGCCAGGAGCGCTACGAGGAGCTCGCGGGTCAGATCCGCGAGGCCGCGGCCTCGCTCGGCGTCGCGCACATCCTCACGCTGCCCGTCTCCGCGCTCGAGGGCGTCAACGTCGTCGACCGCTCGGGCGGGCCCGACGGCAAGACACCCTGGTACGACGGGCCGAGCCTGCTCGACCTGCTCGAGGAGCTCCCCGCGGCCGAGACGCCCGACACCGAGGCCTTCCGCTTCCCCGTCCAGGTCGTCCTGCGCCCCCAGGGCGCGGCGCTCGAGGAGCGGTTCCGCGACTACCGCGGGTACGCGGGCCAGATCGCCTCGGGCGTGGTCCGCGTGGGCGACGAGGTCGTGGTCCTGCCCAGCGGGAGGAAGAGCACGGTCGAGGGGATCGACACGGCCGACGGCACGCTCGCCGAGGCCTTCGCCCCCCAGTCGGTCACGATCCGCCTCACGGACGAGATCGACATCGCCCGCGGCGACCTCATCGCGGCCGCGGCCGACGCCCCCGACGTCACGCAGGACGTCGAGGGCACCGTCGCGTGGCTGAGCGACAAGACCCTGCGCCCCGGCACCCGCGTGCTGCTCAAGCACACGACCCGCACCGTGCAGGCCGTGGTGCGCGACGTCGTCGGGCGCCTGGACCTCGACACCGCCGAGCTCGAGCCCGCGGAGGCGCTCGAGCTCAACGACATCGGGCGCATCACCCTGCGCCTCGCCTCACCCGTCGCGGCCGAGGAGTACGTCACCTCGCGTCGCACCGGTGCCTTCCTCCTGATCGACGGTCAGGACGGCGGCACCCTCGCAGCAGGAATGGTCGGAGACGCCCTGGCGGCCGTGCGATGTCCTTCGCAGCGTCCCGTGCAGTACGCGATCTGAGGCCACCCGACCACCGCAGGTCGGGCCCGGACCACCGGGCCCTCGGATCGCGTACTGCACGGATCGGCGCTGCCGGGACTCGACACGTCCACCGCCAGGCAACCACCGACCATCCAGAAGGACCCACCATGAACACGTCGTCCCGCCCGACCCGCACGACCCGAGCCGGCACGTCACGACACCGCTTCGCCCGGACCCGCTCCGCGGTCGCCGCGCTCGCCGTCGCGCCGCTGCTCCTGCTCTCCGCCTGCTCCACGGGCACGTCCGACGCCGCCGGCGGCCCCGACGCCTCGACCGGCCCGGCCGACGAGCTGCGCCTCGGGTACTTCGCGAACGTCACGCACGCCCCGGCCCTCGTCGGGGTCGCGGGCGGGCAGTTCGAGGAGGCCCTGGGCGAGACCAAGCTCTCGACCCAGGTGTTCAACGCCGGCCCCGCCGCGATCGAGGCCCTCAACGCGGGCGCCATCGACGCCACGTTCATCGGCCCCAACCCCGCGATCAACAACTTCGTGAAGTCGAACGGAGAGGCCGTGCGCATCATCGCGGGCTCGACGTCGGGCGGGGCCCAGCTCGTCGTGCGCGACGGGATCGACACGGCCGCCGACCTCAAGGGCACCAAGATCGCCTCGCCCCAGCTCGGCGGGACCCAGGACGTCGCGCTGCGCGCCTGGCTCACCGAGAACGGCCTGAAGAACGACATCCAGGGCGGCGGGGACGTCGCGGTCACCCCGACCGAGAACGCCCAGACCCTCACGCTGTTCCAGAACGGCGAGCTCGACGGCGGCTGGCTGCCCGAGCCCTGGGCCTCGCGCCTCGTGCTCGACGCCGGTGCGCACGTCCTGGTCGACGAGAAGGACCTGTGGGACGACGGCCAGTTCCTCACCACGCACCTGATCGTCCGCACCGACTTCCTCGAGGAGCACCCCGAGACGGTCGAGGCGCTCCTGCGCGGCGAGGTCGCGGCGATCGACTGGCTCGACGCCAACCCCGACGAGGCCAAGACGCTCGTCAACGGCGAGATCGAGAAGATCGCCGGCAAGCCCCTGTCCGACGCGGTCCTCGACCGTGCCTTCACCAACATCACCTTCACGACGGACCCGCTCGCGGGCACGCTCGACACCCTGCTCGAGGACGGCGTGACGGCCGGGACCACCACCGAGGCGGACCTGAACGGCATCTACGACCTGAGCCTCCTCAACAAGGTGCTGAAGGAGGCCGGTCAGCCGACCGTCTCCGCCGCAGGTCTCGGCAAGGAGTAGCACGATGACCACCACGTCCCCCGCCCGTACGGGCACACCGGTCGCCACGACCTCGGACGAGGACACCGGCCCCACGACCGGTGTCCGCCTGCGCGGCGTGTCCAAGCGGTTCTCCCCGACGGGCGCCCCGGTGCTCGACGGGATCGACCTGGACATCGCGCAGGGGGAGTTCGTCTGCCTGCTCGGAGCCTCCGGCTGCGGCAAGTCGACGCTGCTCAACATCGTCGCGGGCCTCGAGCGCCCGACCACGGGGGACGTGGAGGTCGCCGGGGACGGCGCGGCCCTGATGTTCCAGGAGTCCGCGCTGTTCCCCTGGCTCACCGCGAGCCGCAACATCGAGCTCGCCCTGAAGTTCCGGGGCGTGCCCCGCTCCGAGCGCCGCGAGCGGGCCGCCGAGCTGCTCTCGCTCGTGCGGCTCGACGGCTCGGGCGACAAGCGCGTCCACGAGCTCTCGGGCGGCATGCGCCAGCGCGTCGCGCTGGCCCGCTCCCTCGCCCAGGAGCGGGACGTCCTGCTCATGGACGAGCCGTTCGCGGCGCTCGACGCCATCACGCGTGACCTGCTCCACGACGAGCTCGAGCGCGTCTGGGAGCAGACCGGCCGCACGATCGTGTTCATCACGCACAACGTCCGTGAGGCCGTGCGGCTCGGGCAGCGCGTGCTGCTCATGTCGTCGCGCCCCGGACGCATCGTGCGCGAGTGGGACGTCGACGTGTACGGGGCCGACGAGCAGCGCAGCATCGAGGCGGCCGCCGCGTCCCGCCTCGCGACCGAGATCACCAACGACCTCCGTGAGGAGATCCGCCGCCATGCCGTCTGAGACGTCGAAGAGCACCGAGACCCTGGCCCCGCGTGACGAGGCCCTGCCCGGTCCGGACCCCTCCGGGCTCTCGCCCGAGACGCCCGACGCCGTCGCGACGGGTCCGCGCGTGGCGGGGGCCGTCGTCGGGCACGCCAAGGACGTGAGCGACATCGAGGCGGGCCTCGACGCCCTCCAGACGACCGTCGCGCCCACCGCGAGCCGGTGGTCCAAGGCGTTCCACGCCGTCTACCCGCCGGTCCTGGCGATCGCGATCCTGCTCGCCGTCTGGCAGACCCTCGTGTGGCTCGAGGTCCAGCCCATCTACAACCTGCCCGGCCCCGAGCAGGTCTGGGAGGCCGTCACGCGCGCCGCGGCGAGCGGCACGCTGTGGCATGCCCTCGGGACGAGCCTCGAGCGCGGTGTCCTGGGCTTCCTCGCAGCCGTCGCGATCGGCACGCCGCTCGGCATCCTCGTGGCACGCGTGCGCTGGGTGCGCGTGTCGTTCGGGCCCATCATCACGGGTCTGCAGGTGCTGCCGTCGGTCGCCTGGGTGCCTGCGGGCATCATCTGGTTCGGGCTGTCCGACGCCACGGTGTACTTCGTGATCCTCATGGGCGCGGTGCCCTCGATCATCAACGGGATCGTGTCGGGCGTGGACCAGGTGCCGCCGCTGTACCGGCGCGTGGGTCAGGTCCTGGGCGCGGGCCGGTTCCAGATGATCAAGGACGTCATCCTGCCCGCGGCCTTCCCCGGCTACCTCGCGGGCCTCAAGCAGGGCTGGGCGTTCTCGTGGCGCTCGCTCATGGCCGCGGAGATCATCGCGGTCGGCGGCGGGATCGGGTTCGGGCTGGGCGCGTTCCTCCAGCAGGGGCGCGAGCTGTCCGACATGGCGCTCGTCTTCACCGCGATCCTGCTGATCCTCGTGGTCGGCATGGTCATCGAGCTGCTGTTCTTCGCTCCGGTCGAGAAGTCGATGTTGCGTCGTCGGGGCCTGGCCCCGGAGACCTCGACCAGCAAGGGCTCGGGGTGGCTGCTGCGCCGGCGTGAGCTGGCCGCCGCCGCTTTCGGGCGATGATGGGCGCATGAACCCTGAGCTCTACCCCCTCGGTCTGCGGATCGCGGGCCGTCTCGTGGTCGTCGTGGGCGGTGGTCCGGTCGCCGCACGGCGCGCCCGGTCTCTCGTCCTCGCGGGCGCGCACGTGCGTGTCGTGGCCCCGGAGGTCTGCGAGGACCTGGCGGCGCTGATCGCCCCCCTGCCCGACGGCGCCGCTCACCACGACGGGCCCGGCACGGCCGGGACCGTGGTCCGGGAGGCGCGCTCGTACCGGCCCGGAGACCTCGAGGGAGCATGGCTCGTGCACACCGCGACGGGCTCTCCCGAGGTCGACGCGGACGTCGCGGCCGAGGCCGAGGCGCTGCGCGTCTTCTGCGTGAGCGCCGGTGACGCCGAGGCCGGGACCGCCTGGGTCCCGGCCGTGGCCCGGGTGACCGTGGCGGACGACACCCCCTCCGCCGCCCCGGCGACCTCGACCGAGGTCGTCGTGGCCGTGAACGCGGGCCGCGACCCCCGCCGCGCCCAGCGCGTCCGGGACGCGATCGACGCCCTCCTGGCGACCGGCGAGCTCCCGCTGCGGCCGGTCCGGCCCGGTGCGGGCGGCCGCGGGAGCGTCGCCCTCGTGGGCGGTGGCCCCGGCGACCCCGGTCTCGTCACCGCGCGCGGGCGCCGTCTGCTCGCGCAGGCCGAGGTCGTGGTGACCGACCGGCTGGGCCCGCGCGCCCTGCTCGACGAGCTCGCGGACGACGTCCTCGTGGTCGACGTCGGCAAGACCCCGGGCTTCCACCCGGTCCCGCAGGAGGAGATCAACGCGCTGCTGGTCGAGCACGCGCTCGCCGGACGCCGCGTCGTCCGTCTCAAGGGCGGCGACCCCTACGTGTTCGGGCGCGGAGGCGAGGAGCTCATCGCGTGCGAGGAGCACGGCATCCCCGTCGAGGTCGTGCCCGGCGTGACGAGCGCGGTCTCCGTGCCCGCCGCCGTGGGCATCCCCGTGACGCACCGCGGCTGGTCGCGCGGCTTCACGGTCCTGACCGGGCACGAGGACATCGGCAAGGTGCCGGCAGCCTCCGACCACACCGTCGTCCTGCTCATGGGCGTCTCACGGCTCCGCGACTCCGCGGCCGCGCTCGTGGCCTCGGGCCGCTCACCCGAGACCCCCGTCGCGGTCGTCGAGGACGGGTACGGCCCTCGACAGCGGTCGACCGTCGGGACGCTCGCGACCATCGCCGACGTCGCGACCGCGGCCGGTGTCCGCGCTCCGGCCGTGACCGTGATCGGCGACGTGGTGCGGGTGAGCCCGGCGTGGCGGGCGGCCGGGCTCGGCTGACAGCTGACGGCTGACAGCTGACGAGAACGACCTGGGGGGCGGGCGCCCGGGGGTGGGGGGCCCCCCGGCGGTGGGGTCGGCGGGCGGGGCGCCGGCGGGGGGGGGGCGGGGGGCGGGCAGCGGGGGGGGGGGGGGGGTAGAGGCCCGAAGG